>JBGPCF010000125.1:0-20005 GCA_041481635.1 Terriglobia bacterium
AGATCTGACCGGCGACCCAATTTTTGATGTGCACTCACAGGCAGGCGGAATTCGCATTGCTTTGAAAGCGCGAACATCCGCTGCTCATGTGACCAAGGCTGGTGTTTCCACCACAGCCACCGCGACGCCCGTGGTTAAAGAGGAGAAACCCACTCCGGTGGTTGCGGAAACTCAAACTCCCAGGACTGACACTGTAGCCACCACGAAAGCAAGAGAAGAGGTTCCATCTGAACATGTGGTAGCCCAAGACATCATGGCCAAGCTGGGATCGGCTGTCACCAATCATTCCGAATTCCAGAGTGTTCTGCCGCCTGCCAGTGGCTCCAATGAAGTGTCAGCGTCACCGAGCTCGAGCGCTCCGGACCAATCCGCAGAAGCCGTGCAGGCCTCCAATGCTGCCAAGGTGCTGGCGAATTCCACAGAGACTAAGGTTGATGATGCCCAGGGCCAATCCCCTGGAACCGCGTCACTTCAGGCGGAACCTACCCACTTCACAGGAGAGCCCATTTCGCTGAACTTGAAGGATGTGGACGTAAAAGATTTCATCCGTCTGATACATGAAATCAGCGGTCTAAACATCCTGGTGGATCCCGATGTGACTGGATCGATCACCATGGTTTTGGATAACGTTCCGTGGGACCAGGCTCTGGATATCGTCCTCAAGAATAACCAACTGGGGAAAACTCTGGAGGGCAACGTCCTGCGAATTTCCAGGGTGGCAACACTCACTGCCCAACAGGAAGCAGCGTCCAAACTGGTGCAGGCAAAGGAAGATGCCCAGCCCCTGGTCACTCGATTCGTAACATTGAATTATGCCAACGCGAAGTCTGTCCAAGCCCTGTTTAAAGCATGGGTGGGAGGTGGGGCGCTGTCCAAACGCGGCAATATGGTGGTCGATGATCGGACCAATACCCTCATCATTTCCGACATCGCTACCCAAATCCCAGTCCTCATTGACATCCTCAACAAGCTGGACACCAAGTCCAAGCAAATTTCGATTGAAGCCCGAGTCGTCCTTGCCTCCAAGACTTTTGAACGCGACCTCTCGGGTGCGCTGAACAACGGTTGGGTGAACAAGTCCACAAGTACAGTGACAGGCGGTGCTACAGGGGTCGGATCACAGGTGACGGGGGTCATTCCTTCAGCTGCCGCGGCCAAAGCCGCACGCATTGTGATTGGACAAACGAGCACGGCCGGGTTTGGATCCTACGCCATTTCGAACGAGGGCGCCCGATACTTTATCAATGCCATGATTGCAGCCTCAGAGATTACATCTGACGCAAAAACGATCTCCAAACCGATGATCGTAACTCAAAACAACGTTGCGGGAACGGTGGTCCAAGGCGTCCAAATTCCCATCCAGACCAACATCAACAACACGATCACGGTGAGTTACATCAACGCCGCCCTCACTCTGAATGTGACGCCTCAGGTGACGGGAGATGGAAACGTTTTCTTGATCATCAAGGTGGAAAATTCATCGCCCGGCAACCTGGTTACGGGTGCGGGGATCAGCATCAATACCCAGTCGGCAACCACGCAGGTTCTCGTTCCTGACGGCGGCACCGTTATCTTCGGCGGCGTGACGATCAATGGAAATGCTGCCAATGCCACCTATGTGCCTTGGCTTGGTCAGATTCCCATCCTCGGGCATCTCTTCAAGACCTCGGTTCGTTCCTCCAACGACAGCGAACTGATATTCTTCGTCAGCCCGAAGGTACTGCCGGGATAGCTCGGGCCGCTTGAAGCAGGCTGATACTCATTTAGACGGGGAGGAGACGTAAGTCTCCTCCTTTTTGTTTCTACCCATGAATCTGACCCTACGTCCGCCATCATTTGCAGGCAGGCAGGCAAAGCTCCGGGCTCAACTCGATGAGAAAAACCTTGCCCTGTTGGTGGTGACGAACCCTCGCAACGTCTTCTACCTCACCGGTTTTCGGGGTAGCGCGGGGGCTGCGGTTTTTGGCCCCTCTGACGCGATCTTGTGGGTCGATCCTCGCTACACTCTGCAGGCGAAGGATGAGGCCAAGAACGTGGATGTCGTCGAAGAGAAAGGCCCTCTCCTCAAGGCCGTGGTCAAATGGCTCCGCAAGAAGAAACCCGGGAGAGTCGGTTTTGAGGATGCTCACCTTACCTGCAGCGAGTTTGGCGCTTTGGATCGCGGCGGACAAAAGGCGCTACGGTTCGAGCCAGCCTCCGGAATCATTGAGACCCAGCGATTCGTGAAAGACGAGTATGAGGTTGCCCAGATTCGCGCGGCTTGCCAGGTAACGACCACGGCTTTTGAAGAAACCCTTCCCTACGTCAAACCGGGCGCGAGAGAATCTGACTTGGCGGCTGAAATCGAGTATCGAATGAGGCGGAACGGGGCTGAGGGCCCGTCGTTCGATACCATTGTAGCCTCCGGCCCTCGAGGCGCGTTTCCTCACGCGCGCGCCTCTAACCGCGTTTTGAGGGAAAGTGAATTGGTTATCTTCGATCTGGGTGCTATACTAGGTGGATACGCCGCCGACATGACCCGTACCCTTTACATAGGCAGTAACCCTGGCCGGCGGATCAGAAGTCTCTATAAAGCCGTCCTGGAAGCCCAGCAAGGGGCTGTAGAGAGCCTTCGAAAGGGCGTCAAGTGCGGTGACGTGGATGCCGCTGCCCGGCGCATTCTGGAGCGGTGGGGCTTGGCGAAACACTTCACGCACAGCACGGGCCACGGCGTGGGCCTCGATATTCACGAAAAACCCCGTTTGGGACGGGGTGATAAGACCCGCCTGGAGGTGGGTTGTGTGGTCACGGCGGAGCCCGGTGTTTATATTGAGGGCCTGGGCGGCATCCGCTTGGAAGATACAGTCTTGGTGGGATCCGAAGGTCCTGAAGTCTTGACCACCGCGCCGATGGATGGCTGGAATATTTCTTAGAAGATTGGGGGCTCAACAAATGGCTGTTAGGAAGGGGAAACCGGTGGAAAAAGCACGGCCCTCCTCATGGGACGTTCAAGAAATTCAAGACCTGCTTGACGTCCTGATCAATCGCGAGATTACCGAATTTGAATTTGAGAAAGGCGGGGTGAAGGTCAGGGTGAGGCGAGGCAATCCACAAGCGGATTCTTCCGGCTCGCCCTCGTACGTGGAGAACTCATTTTTGCCGCCTCCACCGCGTCCTACGGCTGAAGCTCATCATACAACCACCGCTGGCGCAGACACTCCGCCGTCTGAATCAACGGATGGCCAATTCATCATCAAATCGCCGATTGTGGGGACATTCTTTGGCGCGCCCTCTCCCAACGCACCTCCTTTCGTTAAAGTGGGGGACACTGTCCAGGTGGGCCAGATCCTGTGCATTATCGAAGCGATGAAGCTGATGAATGAAATCGAATCCGAAGTCGCGGGGGAAGTGGTTCGAGTTTACGTTGAGAATGGCCAGCCTGTTGAGTACAGCCAGAGCTTGTTTGCCATCCGGCCTTCGCATAAGAAATAGCGGGCAGCTAACAGTCAGCAGTTACCCGTCGAAACAAACACCAACCCGGCCCGGCTTGCGGGAAGCCAGCGGAATCTTCATCGGGCAAACTTTTTCAAGACTCTCAACTGTAGACTGTCCTTACATCTCATGTTTAAGAAAATCCTGATTGCCAATCGTGGTGAAATCGCACTTCGGATCATTTGCGCCTGTAAAGAATTGGGCATTGAGACGGTCGCGGTCTATTCTGAAGCTGACCGTTACTCCCTCCATGTTCGGTTCGCGGATTCGGCGGTTTGCATTGGTCCCCCCAAGAGCTCTGAGAGCTATTTGAATGTCCCCAGCATAATCGCCGCGGCCGAGGTGACCAATGCTGACGCCATCCACCCCGGGTATGGATTCCTTGCCGAGAACGCCGCCTTCGCGGAGGTTTGCGAGTCCTCGAAAATAACTTTTATCGGGCCGCGGCCTGATGTCCTCCGTTTGATGGGAGACAAGGATAAGGCGCGCAAGGCGATGGCTCTGTTGGGAATTCCAGTCCTTCCCGGCTCCGACGGCGTGGTCCAATCGGAAACGCAGGCGGAGGAAGCCGCGCAGAAGATTGGCTTTCCGGTTATGGTGAAAGCTGCTGCCGGAGGGGGCGGGCGCGGGATGCGAATTGTGCACGCCAAAGAGGAACTCCTGCCAGCGGTTCGGACCGCACAGAACGAAGCGGCGGCGGCCTTCGGATGTCCGGACGTCTATCTGGAAAAGTATATTTCAGCTCCGCGTCACATTGAGTTTCAGATTCTGGCCGACCAGCACGGCAAGGTGACGCACCTGGGTGAGCGCGAGTGCACCATTCAACGCCGCCACCAAAAGGTGGTGGAAGAATCGCCCTCCACGCAGATGACGCCCGCCCTGCGCAAACGCGTGGGCCACCAGGTGGTGAAAGCCCTCAAAGAAATTGGCTACACCAACGCGGGGACCGTGGAGTTCCTGATGGACGAAAATCGAAACCTCTTCTTCCTGGAAATGAACACACGGATTCAGGTGGAACATCCGGTCACCGAGATGGTGACGGGATTAGACCTGGTTAAGAAGCAAATCCTGATTGCTGCCGGCGAGCCGCTGTCCATCGAAGGCGAAACTGTGGGCCTGCGTGGCCACGCCATTGAGTGCCGGATTTGCGCCGAGAATCCCAATACCTTCGCGCCTTCCGCGGGCAAAATCACCGGCTTTCACGTGCCCGGTGGGACAGGCGTCCGCGTGGACACGGCCGCCTACGCCGAGTCCGTGGTCCCGCCCTACTATGATTCGCTCATTGCCAAGCTGGTGGTGCATGGCGACAACCGCGCGGAGGCGGTCAGCCGGATGGAGCGCGCGCTTGAGATGTTCATTGTCGAAGGCATCTCCACTTCGATTCCCATCCATCAAAAGATTATGGCCGATCCCGACTTTCGCGCCGGCAATTTTGATACGCGCTTCCTCACCCGCTTTGTGACCAATGGCGAAATCTGAGGGGGCGCGCCGCAACAGGTCCGGCTTATCATGACTCCCCTCCCGCGCCTTTACGCCATCATCGACCCGGCGCAAACTGGGGAGATCGCGCCTGCGGAAATTGCACGGGTGCTGCTCGCAGCAGGTGTGCGCCTGATCCAGTACCGCCACAAGCGCGCGACCTCCCGCGAGCTTCTGCGCGCCGCGAGTGAGATCGCCCGACAAACGCACAATGCCTCAGCAATTTTCATAGTGAATGATCGTGCCGATGTGGCGAGCGCATTGGTTGCTCATGGCGTGCATCTGGGACAGGACGATTTGCCCGTGGACCTGGCGCGGCGAGTGCTCCGTCCCGGGCAATGGATTGGCTACTCTACACACAACCTGGACCAGGTGAAAGAGGCAGACCGAACCTCAGCCGACTACATCGCCTTCGGCCCGGTTTTCCCCACGCGCAGCAAAGAGAACCCGGACCCGGTAGTGGGCCTCGAGGGGCTGAAGCGGGCGCGCCAGGCAACTCGAAAACCCCTGGTGGCCATCGGTGGTATTACGCTGACGAACGCCCGCTCCGCTATCGAAGCCGGAGCGGATTCGGTGGCCGTGATCAGCGACCTGCTCCGCGCGCCGGACGTAGGACAACGCGCGCGTGAGTTCCTAAGAGTTTTGAATAATGGTGAATAGTGAATGGTGAATAGTCAATCGGTTGGCCCCTAGTTCGGGCCGGGCTCACGGCAATTGAAGTCCGCCATTCACTATTCACAATTCGATTATGGCAACAACAACTGACACTTATACAACCCCCGAGAGTGGCACCTCCGAATTGCGGAAGAGCCTGGGCCTCTACGACGCCACCACTATCGTGATGGGCTCGATGATCGGCTCGGGCGTTTTCATTGTGGCCGCCGAGATCGCCCGCCAGGTGCAATCGCCGGGGCTGCTTCTCCTGTGCTGGATTATGAGTGGGCTGATGACGGTAATTGCCGCCCTCTCCTACGGCGAGCTCGCCGCCATGATGCCCCGGGCCGGCGGGCAATATGTCTACCTGCGCGAGGCCTTCGGCCCGCTCTTCGGATTCCTTTACGGCTGGACGCTCTTCCTGGTGATTCAAACCGGCACCATCGCCGCAGTCGCTGTGGCTTTCGGAAAATTTTTCGGAGTCTTCGTTCCCTGGATTTCCGCGCAGAACCTCCTGATCGATCTGGGCACGATCAACCTGTTCGGTCACGCCACCGCGATCACTTTTTCATCCCAACAACTCATCGCCATCCTCTGCTTGTTCTTTCTCAGCGTGCTCAACATATTTGGAGTTCGTACGGGAGCGTGGGTTCAAAACATCTTTACCACGCTGAAGGTGGGCTCGCTGCTGGGACTTGTGGCGCTGGGCCTTTGGTGGGGAAGCGCGCCGCCAGCTGCCTCCGTGCACCCGCAGGGATTCTGGGCGGGAGCGCACTGGGACCTCGCCACGCTTACAATCATTTCCGTGGCTTTGGTGGGCCCGCTGTTTTCTTCCGACGCCTGGAACAATGTGACGTTTACCGGCGCGGAGGTGATCAATCCCAAGCGCAACCTCCCCATGGCGCTGGCCGTGGGCACGATGGCTGTTTGCACACTCTACTTCCTCTGCAATTGGGTTTATCTCAGGGTGCTGCCGTTTTACGGAACGCCCCACGGCGCGGGTCCGCTCGAGCGCGGCATCCAATACGCCACGGAAGATCGTGTGGCCACGGCCGCCATGCAGGTGATTTTCGGCGCGCGGGGGGAAGGGCTGATGGCCGCCGCCATCATGATTTCCACTTTCGGATGCATGAACGGAATGATCCTGGCGGGCGCCCGCGTGTACTACGCCATGTCCAGGGATGGCTTATTTTTTTCGAGCGTGGGCACGGTGAATCGCAAATATTTCACGCCCGCCGTTTCCCTGATGGTTCAGGCCGTCTGGACCGGGCTCCTGACGCTGTCCGGGACTTACAACGAGTTACTGGACTACGTGATTTTTGCCGCCGTGCTGTTCTATATCCTCACCATCGGCGGGCTTATCTGGCTGCGCCATACCCGGCCCGACGCTCCCCGGCCTTATCGCGCATGGGGATATCCGGTCCTGCCGGCAATCTACCTTTTGTTCGCGCTGTTTGTGGAGTGGGCCCTATTGACCCACAAACCAGGCCGCAGTCTCGCCGGATTGGGCATCGTGGCAGTGGGCATTCCGGTTTACTATCTCTGGCGGCGACGGCGTGAAACAGCTTAGCGGGCATCTCGATTGGCCAACGACAATTCCCGCCTCGCGGGGGCGCAATTCCGGGACGCCCGGTGATTGCATTCCTTTGCAGGCGCGTGTATGTTAACGGTCGGTCGGTATTTGAAGAGGACATCCGGGCACATCATATCTGAAGGCCAAGACTAGAACAGTGTCATCGTCAGCTCAATCGGAGGAATGAATGGGGAATCCACTGCTTGCAAAAAAGCAGATGCGCCATCTGATGATGGAGGCGCAGGAGACTGGCGAGCACAGCCTGAAACGCGAGCTGGGGCCGATCTCCCTGACCGCTCTGGGTGTGGGCGCGGTGATTGGCGCCGGGATCTTTGTGCTCTCAGGGTTGGGGGCGCACTATGCCGGGCCCGGCCTGATGCTCTCCTTTGTGATCTCCGGCCTGGGTTGCGCCTTCGCGGGACTGTGCTACGCGGAGTTCGCGGCCATGATCCCGTTGGCGGGTAGTGCCTACACTTATGCCTACGCGACGCTCGGTGAAATCTTCGCGTGGATCATCGGTTGGGACTTGACGCTCGAATACGCGATGGGCGCGAGCACGGTTTCCTCAGGATGGTCCAATCACTTCATTGAGCTGATGGATATTATCCATGTCAAGTTCCCGCTGTGGTTGGCCTATGATCACTGGACCGCGTTTCGCACCGCGGAAAACATGGTGGCGCGGCAAATGGCGCACGCTTCGGACCCCAGCCTGGTGGCGGGCACCCAACCCTTTATTGATAAAGTGGCCAGCATCATTGCCGCAAGCTCGCCCGAGCTCGTCCAGCGCGCGCACGACGTGGTGGGCGCGCCGCACCTATTCGGCATCGACATCGGATTCAACCTGCCGGCTTTTTGCATCGCCCTCCTCATTACGGCCATCCTGGTGATCGGTATCAAAGAGAGCGCGGGCTTCAACGCGGCGATTGTGGCCATCAAGGTTTCGGTGGTCCTGTTCGTGATTATCCTGGGACTGAATTATGTCGACAGCGCGAATTGGGGCCACGACTGGGCCTCCTTCGCACCCATGGGTTTCTCGGGAATTGGCGCGGGCGCCGCGTATATTTTCTTCGCCTACATCGGCTTTGACGCTGTCTCCACCACGGCTCAGGAGGCCAAGAATCCGCAGCGCGATTTGCCCATCGGCATCATCTGCTCGCTGCTGGTCTGCACTGTTTTGTATATCCTGGTGGCGTGTGTCTTGACCGGCATGGTGCCCTGGAAGGACGTGAACATTGAAGCGCCGCTCGCCCGTGCGTTTCTGGAGCGCGGCTTGGTGAAGGCGTCTTACCTGATTACCGCAGGCGCTCTGGCCGGCCTCACCAGCGTGATGCTGGTGATGCTGCTGGGCCAAACGCGTGTGCTCTATGCCATGGCCAACGACGGCTTGCTCCCCAAGGGATTCTTTGCCGCCATCCATCCAAGATTCCGCACGCCTTATAAGAACACGATACTGGTGGGCCTGCTCGCGGCGATTGTGGGCAGTTTGTTTCCCATCGACGATATCGGAAAAATGGTGAACATCGGAACACTGCTGGCGTTTGTGATTGTATGCATCTCCGTGATCGTTCTGCGCCGGACCAACCCTGGCCAGTCGCGCCCCTTCCGAACGCCCTGGGTGCCCCTCATTCCGGCTTTGGGGATTCTATTTAATGGCTACATGATGGTGAAGCTGGGCTGGATCAATTGGGCTCGGTTGATCGGATGGCTCATCATCGGCTTGTTCGTTTACTTCGGCTACGGCAGGCACCACAGCCGCGTCCAAAACGCCGCGCGGGAACCGGAGCCAGAGCCTGTGGGGAGGGGAGCGTAGCGGCTCCCTGAGATACTCGGCTCGGTTTCACATCCGGCCCAGACTGCGCAACGGCAACACGCAGTCCCCCCTCCCCACTGCAACTGGAATAACTGCTCGCCCGCTGGTATCCTAGCCTGTGGTGCTAGAAGCTCTCCGCAACGAATATCAGCGTCATCGGATGACGCGGTTTGCCGTCTGGGTGGCCGCGTATGGCGCGGCGCTCCGCATCGTGGACCGCACCAGCGGGGCCGTCCCCGGCCTGTTGTGGTTTCTGTTTTGGATCACCGCCATCCCCACTGTTCTCTATTACCTCATCAGGCTGACAACATTTCTTAAGAAGAAGCTCCTTTGGCGGCTGCGCTGGCGGCTTGCGGTCACCTACGTCTTCATTGCGGTGGTGCCGATTGTCCTAATTGTATTTCTCGTTGGACTGGGCGGGTACATTCTCAATGGGCAATTCGCTTCATATGTGGTGGCGTCCAAATTCCGAGCGCGTTCTGACGCGCTCCAGCACCTTAATCGAGTGATCGTTCATCAAGGAAACGTGGTGGGCCCAAAAAACCCTGAGGCGCTGCTGGATGCGACGCAAAAATTCTTCGTTGCCGACCTTCGCGAGCACGCATCAAGTTATCCTGGCCTCAATATGACGTTGCGGTTGGGCTCGCTGGTGCGTGTATCAAGCCTGGACGAGAAGGCACATCCCACGCCCGTGACGCTTCCCCTGTGGCTGAAGACGGATGAGTTTTCCGGAATCGTTTCCGACAGAAACGAGCTGGCCCTTCGGGCTGTGGACCGCTCTCGAACCAATGTGGGTGAGTTGGTGGTGATTCTGGATCAACCTTTTACCTCTGAACTGCTCGACCAGATAGGTGAGAGTTTTGGCCCCATTTCTTTGCTAGCCCCTCGCCATGTGCCGCCTCCGCAGAGGCCGCAAGGATCCGGCACAGATTCAACAATTCAGATAAAACAGCCGGAATCGTCCCCCATGGTGGTGAACTCCGACCAGGCGACCGTCGCGGACGAAGTAAGCATCCAATCGAAAAAAGTTCCGATACCTCCTCCAGCCAATCTATTTGATTACACAGTGTACACATTGGCAACGCTCGATCCCGTGATGTGGGTGGGAGAGGAGCGGCGGCCGGACCCAAGGACGGGCCTCTTCGTTGCCACCTCGCGCCTATTTACTCTGAACCGGCAACTCATCTCTACCCTGGGGCAATTCTCAGGACTCTATTGGGTTCTCTTTGTCGCAGTGGGCATCGTGTTTCTGGTGATTGAGCTTGTCGCTTTCATTATTGGAATTCAATTGACGCTCACCATGACCAAAACAGTAAACAGATTGCACGAAGGCACCAAACGAGTGCAGGTTGGCGATTTCTCCTATCGGATTGGGCTGCCGGCACGCGACCAGTTGAGCGCTCTGGGAGAGGCTTTCGACGGCATGACCGCTTCCGTGGAGCGCCTGCTGCGGGAGTCTCTGGAAAAGAGCCGATTGGAAGGCGAACTCGAAATTGCGCGCGAAGTGCAGAGCCAGTTGTTTCCCCAGACCGTGCCTGCGGTCTCCGGCCTCCGGCTGTACGGAGTCTGCAAGCCGGCGCGCGGGGTGAGTGGGGACTATTACGATTTTCTCCGCCTGAGTGATAGCCGCGTGGGCCTGGTGGTGGGTGACATCAGCGGCAAGGGAATTTCGGCGGCGTTGCTGATGGCGTCCATTCAGTCGGCGCTCCACGCCCAGTTCTACGATGGGCACATGCCCGGAGTGCTGCCCGAGGCAAGCTTGATTTCATCCGCCGACGTGGTCGAGCGTCTGAACCGCCAGCTCTTCGCCAGCACTCAGATGGAAAAGTACGCCACGTTTTTTTACGCCGTCTATGACGGGGAAACGCGCCGGTTGACTTACACCAATGCCGGGCACCCGCCGCCGTTTTATTTCCACCGCGGCAAGATCGAGCGTCTTAAGACGGGAGGGACGGTGGTGGGCCTGTTCGGAGCTGTGGACTACGACCAGGCCGTCGTCCAATTGGAACCTGGAGACATGCTGCTGGCGTTTACTGACGGCATGACCGAGCCTGAGAACAGCTTTGGGGAAGAATTTGGAGAGGAGCGTCTGCTGCAAGCCGCACAGCGGGCGGCCGGAAGCCCGCCCGAGGAATTAGTGCAGGAAATCTATCGCACGGTCAGCGACTGGACGGGAAGCCCTGAGCTGCAGGACGATATGACGTGTGTGGTGGCCCGGGCGATTGAATGAAGTCCTCGCGCGGGCGTTGCCCATTGGGGGGAAGTCCGGTACACTGAGCGAAATTTTGTTGGGGTGAAGGAGCAGACCTTTGTCCTTAAAGAATCGCGTGGCGCTGGTGACGGGCGCCTCGCGGGGAATCGGAAAAGAAATCGCCTTGAACCTGGGACGCGCGGGCGCGCGCGTGGCCGTCAGCTACCGCACCAACAAGCTCGACGCGCAGAAGGTGGTGAACGAACTGCGCTCGCATGGTGGGGAAGCGCTGGCCGTCCCCACGGACATCACGGACCCTGCGCGCGTGAAAGAAATGATCGACGCCTTGGTGCGCCACTTTGGCCGGCTCGACATCCTGGTGAATAATGTCGGCGATTTTCATTGGAAGCCGGTGATCGATTCCACGGTCGAAGAGTGGCACGAGATTCTGAATTCCAACCTCTCCAGCGTTTTTTATACGTCCAAGGCGGCCCTGCCCACCATGCGCCGGCAGCGTTGGGGAAGGATGATCAACCTGGGCGCGGTGGGAGCGGAGCGCGCCTTTGGCCAGGCCAAGATTTCGGCGTTTTCTGCGGCGAAGTCGGGGCTGGTGGCGTTCAGCCGGTCGCTCGCACTGGAAGAGGCGAAGAACGGCATCACGGTGAATGTGGTGAATCCCGCCATCATCGACGACAAGGAACTCACTCGCGAAGAGGCGGGCCGCATTGCCGATGCGCGCTTTCCCGTGGGCCGCCCGGCCACCGCACAGGATGTCGCCGCGGCGGTCAGGTTCTTTGCCTCGGATGAGGCGAGCTTTGTCACAGGCCAGGTTCTGAACGTGAGCGGGGGGTGGATGTTGTGATGTTTTCCTTCTTGCGCTTCAATCTTCGCAAATTTGTGGGCACTCGCCGGCCTCCCGGAATCGCCGCGTAGGTGCAGCCTTGAAAAACTTCAGGGATGTCGCAATAGTTTTTCTGCTGGTGTTCGTCCTCATCGGCGTGGGCACGGTCGGTTTTCACGTCATCGAAGGTTGGGAGTGGTTTGATTCTTTCTACGCGACGCTGATGGTTGTGTCCACCCTTGGCGCCGACCCGGTCAACAAGCTTTCACACGCCGGGCGGATTTTTAACGTGGGTGTGCTCGTGCTGGGCATCGGCGTGGTGGGCTTCGCCATTGGAACCTTCACCCACGCGATGGTACAATTCGAGCTAGACACCTTTGTCGGACGCCGCCGCATGGAAAAAGAAATCTCCAAAATGAGGGACCATATTATTGTGTGCGGCGCCGGGCGGGTTGGACAGCGTGTGGCGACGGAAGTTTCGGCGCGCGGCCTGCCGGTTCTGTTGATTGATAAGGAAGTTGAGCGGACGAAGTGGGCACAGGAAAGGAATTTCCCCTTCATCGTCGGGGATGCGAGCGACGAAGGTGTGTTGCGCGAGGCCCGGATTGGATTCGCCAAAGGACTGGCAAGCGCCGTCACCTCCGATGCGCATAATGTTTACATCGTATTGACCGCGCGGGGCCTGGCGCCCAACATCCCCATCGTGGCTCGGGCCAGTGATGAATCGGCGGAATCCAAGTTGGTGAAGGCGGGCGCTACCACGGTGATCTCACCTTACACTTACGCCGGGCAGCGCATCGCGCGGCTGCTCACCCGGCCCAACGTTCAGCACTTCATTGACCTCGCCTTCTCGTCGCTCGCCGGCAGCAACCTGGATCTGCAGATTGAGGAGATTCGAGTCGCGAACCACTCTAAGTTGGTGGGCATGACTTTGGGCACCGCAGACGTTCGGCATCGGTTGGGCGTTATTATTCTGGCCATCCGTCGCGAGGGCGGCGAGTTGGACTTTAACCCGCCTTCCGATCGCAAGATTCTGGGGGGCGATTACCTGATCGGCATGGGTGAGTCGGTCAAGCTGAAAGAACTGGAAAGCCTGGCGGGGATTTAGGCAATGAAGATCTTGACCGCGGCCCAGATGCAGCGCATCGACCGGCTCACCACGGAGCGATTTGGTGTCCCGAGTCTGACCCTTATGGAGAATGCCGGGCAGGGCGTGGTGGAGTTTCTTTCAGAGAGGTTTGCACCCCTCAACGCACACCAGATTACGATTCTTTGCGGTCGCGGCAATAATGGCGGCGACGGTTTGGTGGTGGCACGGCTCCTGCGCGTGCAGGGGCTGAAGCCTCGCGTGGTGCTCCTGGCTGCTCCGGAAAATTTGAAGGGTGACGCGGCGCGGAATTATGAACGCCTTGCGGTAGAGAGCGCGCCTGATATCGCAGCGGAGAGAGCCGCCTGGCATAGTCTGAAAAAAACTTTGACGGGAACCACACTGCTGGTCGATGCAGTGTTGGGCACGGGGCTGGCGAGGCCCGTGGAGGGTTTTCTGGGAGAAGTTGTCCGCGACCTGAATGGCAGTTTTCCTGGGGTGCGCGTTGTGGCGATTGACTTGCCGTCCGGAATTGGCGCCGATTCCGGAGAGTTGATTGGGGATTCCGTCCGGGCACACGCGACCGTCACCTTCACTGCTCCGAAAATGGCTCACGTATTTCCGCCCGCGTGCGGGCAGATGGGCGAATGGACGGTGAAGCAGATTGGGACGCCACCCGAGACTCTGGAGAGCGATCCGGATCTTTACTTGAATTTAACGGGCCCGGAGGACCTCGCCTGGCTGGCGCGACCGCGGGCACTCGAGGCTCACAAGGGAGACTTTGGCCGCGTACTAATTCTAGCCGGGTCGGTGGGAAAGACGGGCGCCGCCGCGTTGGCCGCCAAGGCCGCGCTGAGAGCGGGCGCCGGCCTGGTGACGGTGGCTACGGCCAAAAGCGCCGTGCCCATCATCGCCAGCTTGGGCATGGAGTTCATGACCGAGCCTCTGCCCGAAACTGACGCGGGCACCGTATCGCTTCGCGCGCTCGACTACGGGCGGATGGAAAAATTGATGGATGGGAAGACAGTTCTGGCGATAGGCCCCGGGCTTGGCACGGTCCCCGAAACGGCGGAATTCGCGAGAGTGATGGTGAACCAATCGAAGATTCCCGTGGTGGTCGATGCCGACGCATTGAACGCCTTCGCCGGATGCATGGCCACCTTTCGCGCCGGGCGCCCATCGCCTCCCGAGGCAGTGTTGACGCCGCACCCAGGCGAAATGGCACGCCTGACGGGATTGCCGACGACGGAAATTCAATCGCGCCGGGTGGATTGCGCGCGTGAGTTCGCAACGAAGCACAATGTGATTCTGGTGTTGAAAGGGTTCCGAACCCTTATCGCGTCGCCCGAGGGCCAAGTTGCCGTGAACCCAACCGGCAATCCCGGGATGGCAAAGGGTGGGACGGGCGATGTTTTGACGGGCGTGATTGCCGGCCTGCTGTCACAATTTCCCGCACTTTCCGTGGCACAGGTGGCGGCAGGTGCAGTATACTTGCACGGCCTTGCCGGTGACCTGGCGGCCCGTTCCACGGACGTGGCTTCCATGATTGCCGGTGACCTCCTGGAAGCGATTCCGCAAGCGTACACGGTTTTGAGAAAAGGGCACGCCCAATGAGGCCCGGTCAGCTTCAGAGGGGCGGAGGGGCTTCCGCACCGGAAACTCAAGCGAGGGCTGAGACAAGTATTGAGATCGTGACTCACTCCGCGGCGGAAACGCTGGAATTTGGGCGCAGGCTGGCGCGTGATCTTCACGCTCCCTGTCTAGTCCTGTTGGAAGGCGATTTGGGCAGTGGGAAGACGACGCTGACCAAGGGGATTGTCTGCGGCCTCGGCCTGGCGCGGGAGGACGAAGTCACCAGCCCGTCGTTCGCGCTGGTGCACGAGTACGGGCGGGAAAAGAAAGTTTATCATGTGGACCTTTACCGGATTGAGGGTCCACGGGAATTGGCGACGCTGGGCTTGGAGGAGATCTTCAGCCAGCCCGCCGTCGTCATCGTCGAGTGGGGCGAGAAGCTCGGCAAATACGCCGAGCGCGCCCAATTTCGAATAAAAATGGAGCACGTGGCAAGCGATGATCGAAAAATTACTGTCGAACGGCTGGCGTCGTAACCCCCATTTTCGAACGGCAATCGCCCTGTGTTTGCCGGCGCTATTTCTGTTCGGGTGCGGGGGCAAGATCCCAACCACGCACTACTACACGCTGAGGTTCCCCCCTCCCGCGCCCAGAGCGGATCCGAAAACAACCCTGGTGCTGGAGATTGAGCCGTTCAAGGCGGCGATGAATCTGCGCGACGACCGGATTATCTACTACGAGTCGCCCACCGAGTTCAGCTTCTATGAATATCATCGCTGGAGTCCGGACCCGGCGACGATGCTCACCGAGTTAACCCGGCGGCGCCTGCACGAGTTGGACGTTTTTGCGCACGTTCGCTTGGTTCCCAGCCACGAACCAAGCGATTACACGCTGAAAGGCCACGTACTCAATTTTGACGAGCTCGATTACGAGCCGGGGGGCAAAGTGCGGGTGACCCTCGATTTACGGCTGGTGCGTGCCAGCGACAAAAAGACCGTTTGGTCTGACCGGCGTGAGGTGACGCACTCCATCGACCCATCCGGTGTGGATGGCGTGGTGAACGCGCTGAGCGCAGCCAGCGATCAGCTTTTGAGTGAGGCATTGCCCGCGCTCGCGGCCGAAGTCGAGCGCAATTTCAAAGAGAATCCCGGAAAACCCCAATAAACAGAGAGGAAGAACTGAATGGCGGAAATCGCAGGCGGGACGCGATGGGCCCTGATCGTCGGCTCATCGAGCGGGTTTGGTGAAGCGGTCAGCCTGGAGCTGGCGCGCAGCGGGCTCAACATTTTCGGGGTGCACTTCGACCGCCGTTCCGCCATGGGCCACGTGAACGAAGTCATCGAGAAGATCAAGTCTGAGGGGCGGGACGTCCAGTTTTTCAACATCAACGCCGCCGATGCCGCCAAGCGCGCGGAAGTCCTGACTCAAATGCAGGAGCACTGGTATCAGAAGGGCGGGGAACACTTCGTGAAAGTCTTTCTCCACTCGGTGGCGTTCGGCTCGCTTCAGCCTTACTTCGCCGAAAACCCCGAGGGGGAAGTAACACAAGCGCAAATGGAAATGACCGTCGACGTAATGGGCAGTAATCTCGTCTACTGGATCCAGGAACTCATGCGGCGCAAGATGATGGGCTCCGGATCGCGCATCTACGCCATGACCAGCGCGGGCGGGCATAGTGTGATTCCCAACTACGGCGCCGTGTCGGCGGCCAAAGCGGTGCTCGAATCGCACATCCGGCAGCTTGCATATGAGCTGATGCCCTGTGGCATCACCGCTAACGCCATTCAGGCGGGTGTGACCATCACGCCGGGCTCCAGCAAGATTCCGGGCATCGAAAAACTGGCTGAATTTGCCAAGATGCGTAATCCCGGCGGACGCCTGACCTCTCCGCAGGATGTGGCTGAAGTTATTTCAGTGCTGATGAGCGACAAGACTCAGTGGATGACCGGCAACGTGATTCGCGTCGACGGTGGCGAAGATATTGTGACTTAGGGGTCCGTGCGGTCTATGGCCGCGTCATAGCTTTTTATTCGGCTTGTCATTTTCGTTCTTCTTTCAACCAAGCTTTAATTGAATCGGGCAGGGCATCAAGGCTTTGCACGCGGCGAAGCTCGGAAGAGGAAAATTTCTGGCCCTGGGCCCTGTGGAAGTGGTAGAGGCCCACAAACTCCGCCACCGTAACCGCCGCGGGATTGGTGCAGGCAATCTTTTTGATTTTGTCCCCGGCGGTAATCGTTCCTTCTTGCAGGACGCTCAAGTAAAATCCATTTCGACCGCTCTCATCGAAAGTCTTCACGAACTCAGGCTGGCCCATCGCGATTCCAAGTTTGAAACAAGGAAAGCGCGGCTGGGTCACCTGAAATCGCGCCGTGCCGATCTCCAGTTCATCGCCAATCGAAATTTCGGTGTCGAGCAGGCCGTCGATGGTCAGGTTTTCCCCAAAACTGCCGGGGTCGAGGTCGGCGCGCCCAAGGAATTTCTTCCAATAGTCGACATTTTTCCAGGAATACGCGTAAACGGCTTTGTTCACCCCACCGTGCACGGAGAGGTCAGCCTGGTGGTCGCCCTCGATATTCAGCCGGCTAACTTTCACCGGCCCGATCACTGGCCGTTTGAAAATCCCCGTTTCAACCCTCGTGCTGCCATGGGCCACATTCCTGGGTAGTCCAACATTGATGGAGAAAAGTTTCATGGTTTCTCATCTCGTTCGCGTGACATTAGATGATATCGCCGACCGAGGAGTTACCATAAATTCGGCATGAGTGTCTTTCTGAGGGGCCGCTGCATCGCCGGTGGTTCAAAGCCGACGTTAGGGGCGTCGGCTTTTGTCGTGATTGTTCATTTCTAATTCACCTCGCCCTTGTTGACGGGGTACTCCTTCAAGGCTAGACTCAACTGAGGAGCAACGCTGATGGGCCTGACATATGTGCACGCAAGCATTGCGAATCCTGCCCGGCCCGGGCGCGGCGCACGGCTGAAATTCCTGGTCGACTCAGGCGCGCTTTATTCCGTGGTTCCAGCGCCCATCCTGCGGCGCTTGGGCATCAAGCCGGGTAAGACCAGGAGCTTTATCCTGGCCGACGGTACGGAAGTGACGCGCTCAATTGGGCAAGCCCTATTCCGGCTCAACGGGGATGAGGGCGCTTCGCCAGTCATCTTCGGTGAGTCCGGCGACAGCATCTTGCTGGGAAGCGTTTCCCTCGAAGCGTTGGGGCTCATGCTCGACCCTCTTAAGCGTGAACTCCGCCCTTTACCCATGATGCTGGGCTGAGGGGGTCGTGGAAATCAAATTTCCGACCGCTAAAAACTGTTCCTGCTACTGGCTCCACGTTCCGCTCTATTTTGACGGGGTTCCGCGAATCTGCTAGCATTATCATTGTTTGACAATTTAGGGCGCCGTTCACTTTGGGATGAAGATTAAGAAGCTCTTATTAGCCAAGCCGCGAGGGTTTTGTGCCGGGGTCGACCGCGCCATTGACGTGGTTGAGATGGCGTTGAACCTTTACGACGGCCCCATCTACGTGCGCAAGGAAATCGTCCACAACAAGCACGTCATTCAATCGCTGGCCGCCAAGGGCGTGATTTTTGTCGATGAAATCAACGAAGTGCCCGCGGGTTCTGTGGTTATCTTCAGCGCTCACGGAGTTTCCCCGGAAGTTCGTGCCGCGGCCGCGGCCAAGCGCCTGACGGTGATTGACGCCACCTGCCCCCTGGTCACCAAGGTTCACCAGGAAGCCGTCCGGTTCGCCAACGAAGGCCGGTCGATTATTCTGGTGGGCCATGAAGACCATGAAGAGGTGGTGGGTACCGTGGGCGAGGTGCCCAACAACATTCAGGTGGTGGAGAGCGTGGAGGAAGCGCAGCAGATTCAGGTTTCTGATCCCACCCGAATCGCAGTGACCACACAGACGACCCTGGGCGTGGACGATACCAAAGAAATTCTCGACGCGTTGAAGCAGCGCTTTCCCATGATCATCGCTCCCACCAGCGACGACATTTGCTACGCCACTCAAAACCGGCAGACTGCGATTAAAACCCTCGCCAAGGATACTGATCTTGTGCTGGTGATTGGGTCCGACAACAGTTCGAATTCCAAGCGCCTGAAAGAAGTGGCCGAAAGCACCGGCGCGCGCTCTTACTTAATTGATGATGTCACTGAGATCGATCCCCGTTGGCTGGAGGGCGTGGAGTGCGTGGGCGTCACCGCCGGCGCGTCCGCCCCGGAGCACCTGGTTCAACAAGTTGTGGAGTATTTCAAGAAGTTGGGAGTCGCCGAGATCGTAGAAATCCCAGTCATCGAAGAAAAAGTCACCTTCATTCCTCCCCCCGAATTGGCCCGCAAGTTGGCGGAACAAGAAAAGGCCAACGCGTAAGCACACCTTTCTAAAACACTCCCAACAGCACAATGCAGTGAGTAGTTGTTTCCGTTAGGTTGTCTTATCCGGGGCGTCACAAATGGATTCGAGGGGGCACTCGGCGCAAAGGGGCTTGCGCGCGAAGCAGGTTTTTCTTCCAAACCAAATGATCTGGTGGCTGAATGCAATCCAGCGGTCCTGGGGCAACAGCTTGATCAAGTCCTGTTCCACTTTCTCTGGAGTATTTTGTTTGGTGAGCTTTAAGCGGCGCGTGATGCGGAAAACGTGCGTGTCCACCACCACTCCATTGGCAATGCCAAACGCTGTCCCGAGGACCACGTTGGCAGTCTTGCGGGCCACGCCGGGGAGGCTTAGGAGTTCATCCATGGTTTGAGGCACGCGCCCGTCGAAGTCACTCATAATCTTTTGGGCGGCCCCGATAATGCTTTTGGATTTATTGCGGAAAAATCCGGTGGAGCGGATTTCCGTTTCCAGAACCTCCTGCCGCAGCGAAGCAAAATCCTGAGGAGTGGGGAACTTCTGAAAAAGTCCCGGCGTGACCTTGTTCACTCGCTCGTCGGTGCATTGTGCCGAGAGAATAGTGGCCACGAGCAATTGGAAAGGATTTTCGTGATGCAAGGCGCAGGTGGCGCGGGGGAACATTTCATCCAACGCGACAAAAATCTTTTCCATTCGCGCCGGGGATGTGTAGTCAGTCTTGGCTTTCTTTGCCGAGACCGGCCGCGCTGCGGCGGATTTCTTCTTTGATTTGGTCTTTGTGGCCATCTAAAAGGGGGAAATTCTAATTCCAAATCTCAGATTTCAAATCTCAAATCAGTACTGTCCCAATGTTTGTTTTGAAAAATCGCATAAGTACAATTACAGCTTTGAGTTGAGCGGGAAAATGAGCGGAATCGATTTGAATTCGGATATAGCTTTGAGCCATTCCGAGAGTTCCGGGGGGATGGCGCA
>JBGPCF010000126.1:0-19711 GCA_041481635.1 Terriglobia bacterium
CGATCGGAGCCTTCGTACTCTTTCTGCCACCCTACTCTCCGGACCTGAACCCGATAGAAAAGTTCTTTTCCAAACTCAAAGCGCGCCTCCGCAAAGCCGCCAAGCGAGATATCGATGCCCTGTGGAGGGAAATCGGGGAATGGCTTAATACGGTCTCCCCAAGCGAATGCACAAACTTCTTCGCCTCTTGCGGGTATGTAAGCACTTAAATCGAAACCGCTCTAGCCGGCGTCGAATGCCGCGCTCGGATGGGCAGCGGAACGAGTGGTAGTGTACCCAGCTATCGGAAATCTGGAGGTCTGGATACCCTGGGAAGTAGCCTCGAATTTACATTCCCCACCTACGCAGTGAAGGTGTGACCAATTTTGTTCCTCCCGGTCACTCGTTTGCAGCCAATAAGATCTTTCACTATTTGTTTACTTATCGACAAACGCTATAATCATCCAGGCTGGCGGACCAAGTTGCTATGCTGAAACAAATCAGTCGGGTCCTCACTTCCGGGCCGGTCTATATGGCGGGCGGAATAGCCGCCGTACTGTTGGCAGCACTCCTCATTTGGTCCGAAATCACTGCGCCGCTGAACTTTCGCCAACCGATTCCTTCGCCTGACGGCAAATACTTCGCCTATTTTGACCTGACCCGGAACAGATTCCCACATCTA
This sequence comes from Terriglobia bacterium, assembly GCA_041481635.1. GTDB lineage: Bacteria > Acidobacteriota > Terriglobia > UBA7540 > UBA7540 > DASYXZ01. Next base: position 662 of record JBGPCF010000126.1, read on the forward strand.
CAAGACGATTACGATTTGATTATTTCCACGGCGCAGGGCAAGGCGATGGCTCGATTCTCGATGCCCGCCGGAATTATTTCCTGGTCGAACGCCTCCTACCTGGCCGTGATTGACGAGGCACACAACCAGGCTATGTTGATCCCGAACAACGAAGGACGTTTTCTGCTTTTAAGTCAACTGGCATTCGCACCCGGCACAGAACCGCAGTGGTCGGCGGACGGTACCAAGCTTGCTTACGTTCCACCAGGCCGGGCGAACGGGATTGCAATCTACGATTTTCAGCAGACCCAAAAATTCCCGGTCTTATTGCCAGAGGGATTCCGTCTTAATGAGCCTTTCCTGCTTTTCTGGTCCCCGGGAAGCAGTGACTTGTTTTTCTTGAATGGCCAGGACCAATCGGTTGCTCTGAACCGAGTCAATATCCCTACCGGGCAGCTTCAGGAACTGGCCAAGGGAAACTCTGCTTGGAAGGTTTCTTCGCACGGACTGCCTCGCCTGTCACCTGACGGAACAAAGATTTATTTGCCGCCACCTCTTCATTCTGTGATTGAAGCAAAAACCGGTGACACTCTCTACAAGTTGCCCCCGGCGACCAAGGTTTTGTGGTCATCTTGGTCGGCGGACAGCCATAAAGTTTATTTCGCTTCCCTCGACGCTTCCGGCAGAATTACCTCCTACGATTTGGCGGACGCGACCGACTCGGTGATTCTTACGCAGGCACACCCCAACGGCTTTCTTTCAGTGGACGGCCGAAGCTATATTTTCCGGACTTCCCCGCGCCGTTGGTCTGGCGATTTCCGGCCATTGCTGAGTCAGTGGTTGGAACCGCAGTGGGGTTGGCAACAATTGGATATTGCCTCAAGTTCGACCCATATGCTGGGCCGAACCGATCTTAGCCCGTGGGCGGAGACCCTGGACGGTTCTATCCTGACGGCGTCCGACGACTTATTGCGAGTGCATTATGGTATCTACGACCCGAAGACCCGCGGGTTTTCATCATTCACGTTCCCGACGGATTGGGAGGACTTGTTTCGGCAAATCAAAACGGAGTTGATTGTTCTGGTCAGCGTGTTGCTATATGCCGTGCTGGCGTTTCTTGTTTACTGGATGCGTCCGGGCAGCCCGCCGGCGCGCGCCTTATATGCCCTGTCCCTGGTATTAATGGTCTTGTTTACCTCTCTGAGTGGAGTGGATGCGGTGGTCCCTCTTGCGAATGCTCCTTCCCCTTCGAATGTCAAGTTTATGGATTTGGTTGCGCTGGGCTGGTTTCCCATGGCGCGTCGTCTTTGGTTCATTGAGGGTCAATTGTTATTGTCAGTTCTGGCAATCGCTCTCGTGCCGCCGGCCCTTCTGCATTTTGCGCTAGTTTTTCCTGAAAGGAATCGCTTTCTGGATCGGAAAGCAGCCCTGAAGACGCTGCTCTATATCGCTGCCTTTGCGCCCCTCCTCGGGGTTGTTCAGATGCTTTCGGGCCATGCAGTTTCAGAGGCGATGCAACCCATTTTGATTGGCTTTTACTTGATTGCCGGCCCCGTTGTCGTCATCACCGCGTTATTCGCCCTGCTTTACAGCTATCGACATCCCCCGGACCGGCGGGCACGGGATCAAGTTCGATGGGTCAGTGTGGCATTCGCAGGTCCACCTGTGGGGCTTGTGGGCCTCTGGCTTCTTACCCATCTTGTGAATGGATTGGGCCGTCTTCTCAGCTATGACTGGCAAAATGTTTCCGACTCGTATTTTCTTAAAACCGGTCTGGCGTTGTTCTGTCTATTTCCGCCTTTGGCCATCGGCTATGCGCTGGTGGCCCACAAGCTTTTCGACATTCAATTATTGATCCGCCGCAGCGTTGGATACTCGTTGCTGACCTTCGTGGTGGTGGCGGTCTATGTGATTGTAGTGGTCGGCTTAAGCTGGGCCATCGCGGGATCATTCCAAAGCCCCCCACAGCCTGTGGTGATTGTTTCAACTCTGATCACCGCGCTGATCGTTGCCCCCGCCCGAAATCGGTTGCAAGCTTTCATAGACATGACTTTTGACCGTTCGCGCTTTGACTCTCGGGAAGCGCTCCAAAAATTCAGCCACAGCCTGCCCGCCATTCTGGATCGCCTTACGCTCGAAACGCGCCTCCGCGAAAGTGTAGGCCAGGCGATGAAATGCAAGTCTTTCTACTTTTTTCCCCTGGACCGCCAGACGAAACGGCTTCGCCTCCAGGTGCCCAAGGACGTTGGATCGCGGGCAGTGGCGGGTACTGAATTCAATCCCGCCGAACCACTGTGCCGGCACCTGCTGGACAAGGGGCATTCGTTTGAGGTTGAAGTTTCAGCCTACGATTCCAAATTGTTTCCGATCTTCCAATCTGCCTCCGACCGTCTGGACGAACTTGAAGCGGCATTGGTCCTGGGCCTGGTCCGGCGAGACGAACTGGTGGGCATGATGGTGCTGGGCGCCAAGGCCTCCGAGGAGTTTTATAACGCGGAAGATCTTCAACTCTTGCAGGGCGTCGCCCACCAGGCCGCGGCGGCCGTTGAAAACACAGAGCTCTTTGAAGAAGTGGCCCGGGGCCGTGAGATGAGGAAGGAGCTCGAGGTCGCATCTGAGATTCAAGCTCAACTCTTTCCCGTTACCGTTCCGAGATCCGACGGATGCGAAATTGTGGGACGGTGTCTGCCCGCCAGCTCGGTGAGCGGCGATTTTTACGATTTTCTGGACCTGCCCGGGGGAAGAATCGCTGTGGCGATTGGAGACGTTTCCGGCAAAGGCATGGCCGCCGCCCTTCTCATGGCCAATCTGCAAGGTCTGCTTCGCACCCAGGCGCCCACCGCGGAAAACCCCGCGGATTTGCTTCGGCGGATCAATCGGCAGCTCTATGGCTCATCACGCGGCGCCAAGTATTGCACTTTCTTTTACGCTGTCTACAATGAGAGGGATCGGCGGCTGGAGTACGTCAACGCCGGGCACAATCCTCCCTTGTTGTTGAGTGGCTCAGAGACGCGCTTCCTGGCCTCTACAGGAATACCGCTGGGATTGTTCCCGGAAGTTTCGCACGAGGTGCACTGCGAAATGTTAGAGCCATCCGCGCGCGTGGTGCTTTACTCGGATGGAATCACAGAAGCGCGCAACGCGCAGGGAGAGGAGTACGGGGTCGACCGGCTGGCCGGAATAATTGCACGCGCCGGAGATTCGAACGCCACCGGCTTAATGGAGAGGATTTTTGCGGACGCTCACGATTTTTCCGGCGGCAAGCCGATTGAGGACGACCAAACTATCGTCTTGCTCCAGGTCAGCAGGAATGCGATGCCAACGCCCGGCAGCGGAGAGAGCGCTTCATGATTGATCGCGCCCAGGTGGCCTCGATATTGGCGCACTTGGTTAAAATCGAATCCATCAATCCGGGGTTGGTGGCCGGTGGAAGTGGCGAGGCTAAGATCGCCCGCTACGTCGCAGGCTTCCTTCGCTCCGCCGGGCTGAAGACGCGCATTCAGAAGTTGGGAAATCATCGGGCCAATGTGATCGGAATACTCCGCGGGCGGGGTGGCGGAAAGAGTTTGATGTTCAACGGCCACTTGGACACCGTCGGGGTGGCAGGCATGAAAGCTCCGTTTTCGGCGCGAGTTGAAAAAGACAGGCTTTACGGTCGTGGCGCACAGGATATGAAGGGGGGAATCGCTGCTGCGCTCGTGGCGGCCGCCATCCTCGCCCAGGAATCCCGTTTGCGCGGTGACGTGGTGGTCGCCGCCGTCGCGGACGAGGAGCACAAGAGCATCGGTACACGCGCCTTGGTGGAAGAAACAAAAACCGACTCCGCTATTGTTCTGGAGCCTACGGGACTGGAAGTGGCCATCGCGCACAAAGGATTCGTGTGGGCCGAAATCGAGACCATGGGCAAGTCCGCGCACGGCAGCCTCCCTCGTGAGGGCGTCGACGCCATCGCCAAGATGGGTCGAGTGTTGAGTGAGATCGAAAGTCTTCAGGCAAAATTAGATGGAGCTCCGCCAAATTCGCTGCTCGGCCACGGGTCCGTACATGCGTCCATCATTTCCGGGGGGCAGGAGCTATCCAGTTACCCGGCGCAATGCCAGCTGAGTTTGGAGCGCCGCCTTCTTCCGGGCGAGGACGCGTCTACCTTTCATCGGGAGTTGATCGAAATTATTTCGCAGTGTTCTGATCAAGACCCGAAGTTCCGCGCCCGAGTCGCCATGGGCTATTCTGCGCTGGCCCTCGAAACCGCCCGCCAAGCTCCAATTGCCAGGATTTTGATGGGCTGCGCTCAGAAGATTGCGGGCGGCTCCGCAAAATTTGGCGCGCAAGGCTTTTGGACGGACGCTGCTTTGCTCAATGAGGCGGGGATTGCCAGCGTATTATTTGGTCCTGGAGGCGCCGGCCTGCACTCAGCCGTGGAGTACGTGAATTTGGAAGATGTCGCTCTTTGCGCCGAAACGCTGGTGCAATGTGCCCATGAGTTTTGCGCCTAGTGTGAGCCCCCCAACCTCGGATATTCCCCCTATGTTACAAAAGGTTACAAAAACGACCCATTCAATGGACGATCAGACGTTTGTAAGAATCAATTTATCTGTGTATTTTCTGTGAGATAGAGGCACGAGTGCCCTTTGGATGATAAGCTGCTCTATTGGAAGGCTCGAGTAAGGACTTATGAGGGAAATTCTCCAAGAAACCGCACAGACCAAATATGATGTTCCACCCCTACAACAGAGAAGCGAGAGAATCATCAAGCTCCCGCAGAATCCTCACAGGCGCGTAAAAAACGCTTGCGAGGCCAATCTCTCGCATAGTACCATTCGCTCAAGGCACGGCTTCAGCCATTGGGTGGGAGGCCAAATCTTACTGCGAACGGACCGCATCGACGGGAATGTCCCGACACATTGTTCGGAGCCTGACCCAATTGGCAAGCCGCTTACAGTACTCATGCAAAGCCTTCTAGCGAACAACTCGCGGGGTGGGGTGGAATGATGGGAATCATCTGTCGTATGAGTAGACGAAGCGCTGGGTTTTCGTTGATAGAGGCCTTGGTGGTGATGCTCATCGTGGCTATCGTTACTGCTATCGCCTTACCCTCCGCGACGAATTCGCTGAAGGGCTACCACTTGCACTCGGATGCGACTTCCATCGCCAGCTACCTGAACGTGGTTCGCATGAAGTCCGCGTCACAATACGCACCCTACCGGCTGGTAGTGGATACAAACAACGGCAGCTATGTTATGGAGAGGCTTTGTGGCAACACGCCATCAGCTGCCCCCGGGGACCCCAGTCGGAATCCGGCTTTTGACGCTAACTGTGCGGGGGTCAACGCTAATTACCAGCCATTTGCCACGGCGCAGACTGAGGGCGGGACGCAGTATGTTTCAACCGGGGACACTTTCTCGGCCTGCCGGCCCGCAAATATAGCTGCGGCCAGTTATCCCGGCACCATTGCCGGAGATCCAGGTTCCTGTGCCAGCCCGGTTTCCATATATTTCAACACGCGCGGATCGCCGGTGGACAACACGGGAGCTCCGCTCGGGAACGGTGGAGCTGTCGTTTACATCCAGAATCAGAACAAACTCACTGATGGGATTACGGTGTCTCCCGGCGGCCGTGTATCGGTTTCGATGTGGACCGGGAGCGGCTGGGCTGTCCGGTAGCCTGGAGGGGATGACAGTGATGATGACAATGCGTACTTTCCCGAAAACCGGGAGGTGGGATGTGGAAGGTTTGCAGAAGGATCGTGGTGTGACACTCATCGAATCGATGATTGCCGTCATGGTGGCGATGATCGGGGTCTTCGGCCTCGGTACTTTGATTTTTCAGGCGACCGTGACCAACAAGAATCAGGGAACTGAAGTGACGCGGGCCACGGTTTACGCGCAGGACAAGATGGAATTGTTGCTTTCATATGGCGCGGCGGGTGCGATTAATACGTTGACCGCCAACTTCGCAACCTGCACGCAAGCCGTTGCCTCCCAGCCCGCCGTCTGCGACTCGTCAGGGATAACCGACGCCGGGTGGACCACTGGATTGTTGGCGGGCGGCCCGGCGGTGACCTCGGGCATCGTGCTCGATTGTCAAGCGGCGGGAGCAAGCGTCGGGTACGTCGACTACCTGGATGCTAACGGCAAGCAAGAGGCCGGATCTTGTGCGGCCGTCAGGGCGTCGGGCAGCTCATACGTCCGGATGTGGCAAATCACCGACGTTGCCGCGACGGGCGGGCCAGCCATAAAGCAAGTCACGGTAGGAGTCTGGTCGCAGGCTGCCGTCACGACGACCGCCGCTGAAAAGCCGGTGGTGGTTCTGACCAGTTACATGTCGAATCCCAATTAGGAGTGAGGTTCTGCCATGCCCTTACCAGTCAATAATTGTCCGCCGGGGCGTTTGGATTCGGCCCTTGGAATGTCGCTGATAGAAATGCTGGTGAGCGTTGTCATCATCATGACACTGATGGCGGCGGTCTTCCCATTTATTTTCCAGGTCCAGAAGCGTTTTCAAGCGAACCAGGTGGTTTCAGAATCCAACCAAAGCGCCCGCGCCGCCTTGGAAGTCATGGCTCAGGAAATAGGCCAGGCCGGATTTAATCCAAACTTCTATCCCAACAAGACCTCGACGGCTGACATAACCGCCAACGCCCAGCCGCAATGTGTCACCATCAGCGACATCAATGGAATCTCTCCCGGCGACTGGGTGTCTGTGGATACAGGTATAAACAACGAGCTTGTCCAAGTGGTCTCGACATCGAACGCGGTATCCCAGCCTTGCGCGTCTCCCAATCAGATTGAGGGCATCTTCCAATCTTGCCACAACGACAATACGGTTCCAGCGTGTCCAGCCGCCTCACCTCTGGGGGCCTTTCCTATCGCCAGTTATAAGATGCCTTTTGGCGGCGGCCTCCTGTATCTGGCTGACAATTCCCGTTCCAACTCCCAACAGCTCGAGTTTTACGGGGACATTAACCAGGATGGAATAATCAGGTACGTGGTTTACAGCATTTCACCGATGGTTCCCGCAACTACCGTTTGCATTCCCGCGGTGGCGGGCGCGTGTCCGGCTGCCAACACTTACACCTTGAATAATTTATACCGCTCGATAAAAACCGTACCCTTTACATTCATCCCGACGCCTGCGGGGTACACCGCGCCGGCCAACAACATCGCGTCCCCCATGGTCGAAAAAGTTCTTTTTAATACCACATCTCTCACAGGCCCTACGGGCCTGCCGATATTCGGCTATCCGAACCCCGTTGTTGTGGGCGTCGTCCCGAACCAAGTCACGGTGACCGGAACCATTGTGGTTACCCTCTGTGTGGCCGTGAACCCGCGGTCGATGGAAACGGGCATTGTGCAATGGTATACCATGGCAACGCAGATTCGTCCTTTGAACCTGTCGGCCTCAATCAATGTCAATAACAACGGTGGAGGTAAGTACCTGCCCCTAATTCCGGCCAGCCTGCCGATGACCATCCCGGCGGGCTATTACCCATAAGGAGCTGTGAACCATGCATGCGAACCATTATACGAAGTTCATTAAACTGAAGGATGATCGGGGCGTAGCTCTCATTCTGGTCCTGCTGGCCATGCTGGTGTTGTCCGTGCTCGCGGCCTCCATCGTTTTTACCGCGCGCTCCGAGACTTTTGCCAGCTACAACTACAAGCTGGACACCCAGGCGGACTATCTCGCCAAGGCCGGGATTCAGAAAGCCATCAACTGGTTACGCAGCTCTCACTACAGGGCCATTACCGAAGCGGAGGCGCCTACCTACTATCAGGTAACTTCCACGGGATCTCCGTATAATCTTTACACTGCCAATTCCTCACAGGTCAAATGCATCTCCACCTGCGCAACCAATCCCGGCATTGTCCAACTGATTGGTTATAATAATGGGACTGGGACTACGAATTTTCCAAACATTAATAACACCGAAGGTACGCCCCGGACTGTGATCGCCGCATACAACTCGGACTTGAATGACGCAGCCGATATCAATAATAGGATTTCTGCCGACGCGGCCAATTCCGGATATTTTCAAGTGAACGCCTATTTATTAAATTACCAGACAGTAAATGTTGGGTTGGCGCCTCCATACGCTGCGACTCCTGTTGAAACCTGGTTGATCACTGCGAAAGCAACGTGGACCAATTCTTCAGCCTCTACCGCCACTGTGGCCGTTGCAGAGGAGCAAGCCATCGTCCAGCCGATTTACACCCCCACTTGGGGCAACGCGCTCTACGGTTTCTGCTCAGTCAGCATGGGCGGAGCCGCCGGCACTTGCACGGACTCTTTCAACTCCGCCCTGGGGCCGTACGGCGGTGGTAATTCGAGCGTGGCCTCGGGCGCCTGCGATTCGTCCTCAGCGGACAACGTTATTGCTTCGGGCGCCGGAGTGGGGTCGAACGGTGGTGTTACCCTTGGAAGTAATGTGTCAGTCGGAGGTAACGTGACGATTGGCACCGGGCCCACCCTCCCATGTGCAGCCAACGGATTTTCGGGGTCCCCCAGTAACGTTTTGGGTGAGGTCATCAACGGTCCGCACAAAGACCCTCCACCCATTCCCACCTTCCGAGCGACCTTTCCAACTGGCGCTCCAAGTTATGCTTTGGGCACCAATGACGTTCAAATTGTGCCGACCGGTGGAACTCCCCCAACATGGCCACCTGCGCCCCCACCCCCGTCCCCGCCCTGGCCCTTTGTGCCTCCCAGCGGGAATCCACCCCTTTCCTGGACCGCGCCTTGTATGGACGCCACCTGCAACGGCTCCTTAGCACATCCGTATGAGATCAGCGGTATCACGATGACGGGCGGCGGGAAGGGGGGCAACGCCCCGAAGCTGGATCTGGTCGGAGGTCCGGATGCTTATCACCCCGTTTATTATGACATCGACAGCTTGAGCCAAAACCAGGGCAATATCAACGTTTCAGGATATGTCATTTTGAACGTCAAGACTAATCTCTCCATCGGCGGAAACGGGATCTCAAACGGCATCGCCAACAGCATTCCTCCCGAGGCTGTGCAAATACAATATGCGGGAACCAACACCGTCTCACTCAACGGCAACGGGGCCATATCGGCCGTGCTGAATGCCCCCAACGCCTCCGTAACGCTGGGTGGGGGCGGTAGCGCGGGGTATATGATTGGTTCGATTCAAGCCAAAGATGTTTCAGTAATGGGAGGCTATCCAGTTCATTACGACAATCAGTTGGGCCGCGTGGGCGGATCGCTGGGTAATATAGTCAGCACAGCCTATAGTCGCAAGAAGATGTAACGCATACGAATTCGACCTCGCTTATTTATTCGCACATCAAGCCATAGGGTCTGCCTCGAGATTTGACTCGAGGAGTGGTGGGGGGCTAGGTTGTTCAGCCCCCCCATTAAATAGTCCTTCCCAATGAGACATCCCCTGCGGTCGTTTCCTCTCGCTTCCCACCTCCAGTGCTTGTTGGGCCTATCCGGGTTCTCGGCTCTAGCCCTGGAGATAATTTACACAAGACTGCTTCGTTATTGGGTCGGCAGCACGGCTTTTGCCACCGCCGTGGTTCTTTCCAGTTACATGCTGGGGCTCGCAGCCGGAAGTCTTGTCGCCGGACGACTTTTGCCACGGCTAAAAAACCTTCTGCCAATTTTCGGGGTCTTGGAACTCTCCATCGGTCTTTTTTCCCTTTGCTATCCATGGGTGGTGAAGCTTTTCGAGACGACTTACATCCGCATCGCGATCCGGTTGGGATTGGAATCGGACGCGACCTTGCTCGGCCAGTTTGTGACTTCGGTGGCGTTGCTCTTGATTCCCACACTCCTGATGGGAATGAGTTTTCCGATCGCAGTGAGAGCGGCTTCAGGAGGTTGGGAGGATCAGCCCGGCATCGCGGAAAAGCTCTATGCTGCGAACCTTTTGGGGGCCGCCCTGGGTGCGCTCTTCAGCGACTTTGTGCTGATTCCATTCTGGGGGTTGGGAACCTCGTTGTTATTCGCAGCGGCGACTAACGCGCTTGTGGCTCTGTGGGTTCTTGCCCTGCATCGCGGCTACCTGCTGACCATTCCACAGAAAACGGGCACAGAAATCCAGACACAGGCTCCGCCATCACCCCAAGAAGGCCGCATCGTGATGTTTGTAGCGCTGGCGGGAGGCTTTCTGATTCTTTTCCAGGAAGTGGTGTGGAACCACATGCTCGGGGAATTCCTGGACAACAGCGCGTACGGGTTTGCCATCATGCTATTCGCAGTTATCGCCGGTCTGGGCGTTGGTGCAGGATTGTCCGCCCGCTACCTCGCGAACCGGAAAGCCTCTGAAGTGCTCCCGTGGTTTTGCCTGGGCGCAGGCGTCTCAAGCATGCTTCTCATCCCTTTCTGGGACAGCGCGCGCGTTTTGGCGGCGAAAGGGACCACATGGTCCGTGTTCGTCGCTATAGCGCTGCTGCTCTTTGTGGGATTGATCCTCGCCCCGGAAGGGAAGGGATCGGCGATTGCAGCAGGCGTGATACTTTCTCCTCCTGCTGCTATTTTGCTCTACAACGGGTTGAATCCCGACGGCGCGACATTCTGGGTCCACCACGGCGTGGATTTTTGTATTTCGGTCCTGTTCATGCTTGGCCCCGCTATTTTCATGGGCTTTGTTTTTCCGTTGGCATTGCAGTGGTGGCTGGGACTCCCGGGCCGTTCAGAACGATCAGTAGCGCTTGCCTATGGCGCCAACTCCGTCGGCAGCTTGTTGGGGATTGTTGCAGCAACATTCTTGATCCTGCCGCGCGTGGGGGTGGAAATCAGCGCCCGTGGTGTCGCGATGGCGTTTTTCACTCTCGGGGTTTGGCTCTTCGTCCGCCAAAGCAGGCAACGATGGGCGATGGTTGTGGCCATACTCCCTGCTCTTCTTTGGAGCATCTGGTTCCCTCGCTGGGATTTTTCCAAGACCCACGCGGCCCTGGGCCACAGAGGGAAAATGGTGTTTGCTCAGGAAGATCTGGATGGCGGTCTGACCACTGTTCTGCAGGACATTGGGACCAAGCAGCTCTATGCGAACGGGCTCTATGAGGCTGGGAATGACTACGAAGTTCACGACCAGGCTCGCTGTGCCCTTGTGCCCCTGATCCATGCGAGCGACCAGGGGGCCGCCATGGTGATCGGCTTGGGGTCGGGGCAAACCGCCGGCATCGTTGGTTTGTTTCCATTCAAAGAAATTACCCTAGTCGATCTTTCGCCTGGGGTTGTAGAGGCTTCCCGGCAGTTTTTTGGAGACTTAAACCTCGGGGTGTTCAATGATCCGAGGACGAAGGTGCGCATTGAGGATGGCCGACACCACCTGCTCACTCACCCAGAGAAACTGGATTTGTTGACCATCGAAGTTAGCCGTTTGTGGGTGGCCGGGGAAGGGGACCTCTACACGAAGGAGTTTTATGAGGTTAGTTCGTCGCGACTGACGGACCGCGGCATCCTCCAACAGTGGGTTCCACTCTTCAACTTGTCACAAACCGACACCTTGATGATTCTCAGGACCATCCACTCAGTATTCCCGTACGTCGCCCTCTATATGGGAAAGGAAAGCGGAATGGTTGTGGCATCGCGTCAGCCACTGCACGTGGATTACACAAAGTTGAAGGGGATGGATTCCCGGCCTCAAATACAGGCTGTCCTCCAGAAATTGGAGATGCCCAGCATCCTAAGTCTGCTGGGCGACTGTGTGTTGGACAGCGAGGGTTTGAACGCATTATTGGCGCGCGCGCCCGACCAGAGGATTTCGACGGATCTGTGGCCTTACCTGGAATACTCAAATGCGCGCTCGTATTTTGGCGGCCAGTCGGCAAAGGCCCTGCGGCAGTTCCTCTTTGATGCTCAAGAGTTCCGTTTGATTCCTCTGGACGGTGCGGACGCGGGGGCGGAAGAACTTGCGAAGAAACTGGCGTTCGAGGAGCGTAGCCGCTTGAAAGCGATGCTGAACTCGCCCTGAGCCTTCTGCCAGGCAAGTGGAGGCTGCGAAGTTTCAGGTAATATATTTCAGGCCGTATTGCCTTTTGTCGTTGAAGGTAAACGCGCCGCGCCGACGGACTTCCGCCTTCTGGCTGGGTTCGTTGCCATGCCCACTATACGGACAGACTACTGTTACCTGGTCGCCCACAACCAAGTCCATAGTTAGCGAAACCGCGACGCCGCCCTTGGAGAGGTCATCTGTTTTCCCCGTTTCTTGCCCGCCCTTAGCGTTGCGCACGAGAATTGGCAACTTCATCCCCAAACGCCTGGCCTTACGCTTCTCGACCCCCTTTTTCTCCACTTTCTCGGGCATGGGGGGGGCCACCAGGTCAGCCGGAGGAAGTTGCATGGGGTAGCGCGCCAAATCCACGTAATTCCAATATGTGAGCTTGTGGCAGTGCTCGCAGTCCAAAGCTACGATGCCCATCGCATTGAGCGCCTCAAGCGACATGATGGACACGTGCTCAATGCTTTGTTTGTGGCAAACCCGGCACTCGATCGTCACCCCAACCAATTCGTCTGAGGATGCACGGGGCGGAAACTCGATGCCCCATATATTGCGGCCACTCTCCAAATACTCTACACTCCACTCCGTCGGCTCGAGGCCATCCATGCGCGCCGGGCTGACGATGCGAAAATCGGCTTCCTTATAACTCTTCAGATTGATGATGCGGACTTCCGACCGGGGGGCGACTTTTTGGCTCAGTTTAATGGTGGCGCCCTCACGTTGGATGGTAACGGTCTTGGTATCTTCGGTGAACTCGTTCCGCTCGAGGGCAAAGCCGATCACCCGAATGGGGATCTCCGCCCCGTGAACTTCCTTTCGTTGCTGCTCATTGGGTTCTGTCATATGGAGTAGGGGAAACCTCCAACGCTTGGGGCTGGCGGTGGCCAGCCTCTACTTCGAGGCGGATTATAACACGCGCCAATGCAATAATATATCCCCTTAAAGGTGGGCACGGCATTTGGCATTGTCTCAGTTGACCGGCTTGGTCGGTTCCCCAGCATTCCCCCTAAACGAATGGGCGAAAGTGAACCAAAATGCTTCCTCATGCGTCTAACCTAATATGGGGCTAAAATGAATAAGACCACGCTTCGCAATTGGTCGAGGCGGTTCAAAAGTACGGAGGAGGAAGACGAATAATGAAATATCCCACGAAACAATTCTTGCGTGAGAATTTATTGGGGCTGAGCATGACGTTGGTGGGCGTCCTGTGCCTGGCCCTTTCGACGGTTCTTTATTTGAATCACCGCGGTTATCCGGAATTCGCTTTGGCCGGCAATCCGAATTTTTCTGCGGCCAGCGGGCCAGGTCTCGATGGGCCTGACATCGACGCGCTCGAGAATCTAAACCGGGCTTATAACCGCATTGCCGAGGCTGTGACCCCGGCCGTTGTGAGTATCCAATCGACTCAAGTGATCAAGGTTCAGCAATCCCCTTTTTCGAATGACCCCTTTTTCAGGCAGTTTTTCGGCAATGCGTTTCCCAATGTTCCCCGTGAGCAGCGAGAACGCGCATTGGGCAGCGGCGTGATCGTCTCTCCGGACGGATATATTGTGACCAACAATCACGTGGTCAAAAACGCCAGCGAAATTCAAATCTCGCTTTCCGACAAGAGAACGTTCAGGGGGAAAGTGGTGGGCACGGACCCGCAAACCGATGTTGCGGTAGTCAAGATTGATGCCCACAACCTGAAGACCGCTCTCTTGGGGGACTCTTCCACGCTTCATGTGGGCGATATCGTGATGGCCTTCGGCAATCCCTTTGGCTTTGACTTTACCGTCACGCGTGGAGCGGTGAGCGCGCTCGGCCGCCCGGCTCCCGAGGCGGGCATGGTGTCCAATTACATTCAGACTGACGCCGCCATCAACCCCGGAAATTCCGGAGGTCCATTGGTGAATGTGCGCGCCCAGGTGGTGGGGATGAACACTTGGATCGTTCCCGGCGCGGGCCCGGGTGGAGAAGGCGCTTCCATCGGAATCGGTTTTGCCGTGCCGTCCAACACCGTCCGGCAGGTGATGGACGCACTCGTCAAAACCGGCAAGGTGACCCGGGGGTACTTGGGGGTCAGCGTCAGAGATTTGAGCCCTGACATGGCAAAACAGTTCGGCATTCCCGATACATCCGGGGCTCTCATCGAGGACGTCTCTCCGGACGGACCGGCGGAAAAGGGGGGGTTGAAGCCCGGCGACGTGGTTCGCAAAGTCAATGGTCAGAAGGTTGATTCCGGCCACCAATTGACCGAAGCGGTCATCAATTTGGCGCCTGGAGCGGTCGCGAATCTTGAAGTTATTCGTGATGGCAAGCCCATGACCATCAAGGTGACGCTGGTTGAACGACCCAACGACTTGAGCGCCAGCGCGGGCGGTGGGCCGAGCAAAGCGCCTTCGCGCGGGGCGTTGCGCGGGATCACCGTGCAAAATCTCACACCCTCGATTCGCGACCAACTGGGGCTGCCTTCCAGCATTAAGGGCGTGGTGATCAGCGACCTTGACCCGAACAGCCCTGCCGCGGAGGTGGGTCTCCAGCCCGGAGATGTCGTCCAGTCGATCAACCGGCAAACCGTGAACACCACCGCGGACTTCGCTCGCTTGGCGGGTGAGGCCAAAGGCGAAGTCTTGCTGCGGGTAAACCGCCAAGGCACCGGATCTTTCATAACCATTTCGCCCGGCGGTGACGGTGGTGATGATTCCCAATAATTGATTTCGAACCCGGCTCGGCCCCTGCACTCTTGTGCACGGGGCCGAGCGCGGGCTTTTTGTTCTAGCGAAACCACGGTCAAACGCTGCGTGATAGGGCTGCAATCGGAGCCCATCTTAATCCCTTTTCCATCTCTGCCTATTTCATTTAAACTGAGGCCGTGTGTCGATCGTGGCCGAATGTCAAAGTTCGTTCAGAGTCGCCTACCCCAAATGCTTTCTGGCAATCGAAGGCTGCGAACGCAATTCCATCGCCGCCACGGGTGGAGAAAAATACTGGGAGGGGTGGAGAAATTTCCTGAACGAGAGTATCAAGATGAGGTAAAGGTTGAAGCATGAAGTGGATTGAGATTTTTCGGCACAGCAAACGCGGTGAGGGCAAAGGCCTGAGCGAAGAGGGCAGGGAAATGGCCCGCCGCGTGCGAGGACTGCTCTCTCCGCCTTACGACCTTTGCGTTTCCAGCCCCAAGGAGCGCGCTCGCGAAACGATGGAGGCTTTTGGCTTCGAGCGCTTCGAGATGGACGAAGCCTTCACCGCTGTTAATCCCTGGGAACCTTTTGACGCGGCGGTCAGCGCCCTCGCGAAAGAATGTGGAATTACTCCCCTCGCCGCCTGCTGGGAGATTCCGGAAGCGCTTAGCTATTTACGCCTGCAAGGCGAAACGTTTCTGGGCGCGATCAAGCGAATCGCCCGTAAGCTGCCCGAAGAAGGCCGCGCGCTGGTGGTTTCGCATGGAGGGATTCTCGAAGTGGCTGCCCTCCTCGGCTGCCCACGCTTCGAGTTGAATGAAATCGGCGGCGAGATTGGATTCTGCGAAGGGGTCGTGTTCAAGTTTGACGGCGAAAATTTGTCTGGAATTGAAGTGAAAAGGTTGAAGGACGATGTCTGAAATCCGACTCTTGATCCGGTGAAGCCCGAAAGAAATGAACCGGGGGCCCGCTGTTCAATCATCTTCCAACGTCCGGCCGCCTTTCTTGCTCGCCCTTCACGCATCCGTGGCTGGCCGGTTGTTAGTGCTGCCCGAGCCACCGCTGGGAGGTGGTCCGGCCGCGCCGTGACACTTCTTATACTTTTTGCCGCTTCCACACGGGCAGGGATCGTTGCGCCCGACTTTTTCGCGCCGAATAACTTGTTGTGGCTTCTCGCTGCCCGCGTCTCCGCCCACCATCCGCATCTCCTGCGCCTCACGCCGCTTGCGCCGCTGGTACTGGCGGATCATTTCCTCTTCTTCGTCCGGGGTCCGCAATAAGAAGAGGATGCGGAGAGTTTCATCCTCAATCCGGTCCATCATGGCTTCGAACATGTCGAACGACTCGCGCTTATACTCCACCAGGGGATCGCGCTGGCCGTAGCCGCGCAGGCCAATGCCCTCCTTCAAATGGTCCATGGCCAGCAAGTGGTCTTTCCACTGCGAGTCGACCACTTGCAGCATGATCATGCGCTCGTGCATGCGCATGCGTTCTGCGCCCCACACTCCCTCGCGCTCGTCGTAGCGCTGGCGCACCGCCCTCCTCAATTGCTCGGTTAATTCGTCCACCAATTTCGGGTCGAACTTCAGGTCAAGCTTTTTCAGCTCCAGCCCAAAGCGGGCCCAGAACTCCTTGATCAATCCTTCCTGATTCCACTCGTCGGCGGTCACGTTCTTGGGGCAGTAGGTGTCCACCAACCACTGGACCACGCGGTCAGACGCGTCAAGCACGTACTCCTTTTGTTCCCCGCCTTCCAGCAGCTCGCGGCGCCGGCCATAGATGGTCTCGCGCTGCTTGTTCATCACGTCGTCGTATTCAAGCAGGTGTTTGCGGGATTCGAAGTTCTGCGCCTCCACCGCTTTCTGCGCCGACTGGATGCGCTTGGAAATCAGGCGCGACTCAATGGGCACGCCTTCTTCCATGCCCAGCCTGTGCATGATTTTGGAGATTCGCTCGCCGGCGAAAATGCGCAGCAGGTCGTCTTCCAGCGAAAGGTAGAAGCGCGAAGAACCCGGGTCGCCCTGGCGGCCGGCGCGCCCGCGCAACTGGTTGTCAATGCGCCGCGCCTCATGCCGCTCGGTGCCCAGGATGTGCAGGCCTCCGAGCTCGATGACTTCGTTATGCTCGACGTCGGTAATTTTTCGATATCGGCCGACGAACGCGCCCCAGTTCTCCACCCACTTCGCGTAGGCATCCGCGTAAGCCTGGAGCACCTCTTCCGTCGAGCCTGCGGGAGGATTGTCCGGCGGCTCCGGGTCGATTCCCTGCTCGCGATATTTTTCCGGAGACTTGCGGAATTCCTCGCGCGCCATGGCCTCGGGATTCCCGCCCAGCAAAATGTCCGTGCCGCGCCCCGCCATGTTTGTGGAAACGGTCACCGCGCCCAGGCGCCCGGCCTGCGCCACGATGTGCGCTTCGCGCTCGTGCTGCTTCGCGTTCAGAATGTTGTGCTCGAGTTCGCCTTCGTCCAGCACCTGGAGGAGCCGGCGGGGAGCACAATGAATATCAATCAGGTAGTCCAGCAGGGGCACAAACTTTGCTTCCGCGCTGTTCACCAGATCGATGATGCGCGGTGCCACAGCCTCATCGAGCTCAGGCAGCGCGCGCATCGCATACCCCTGCTCTGCACGCTTCAGAATCGCCTGAAGAAATTCTGTCCGGTTTCCGTTGGGGTTGGCGGCGAGCGTTTTGAATCTGCCCTCCTTCAGAATCTTCTGCACCCCGGTCACAGTCACGCCGGCGCGAATCAGCCAGTTGAGCGCCACCTCGTGCCGGTCCACCAGGAGTGCCGCCCACTTCTCGAGTTTCTGACCTTCGAGGCCCGCAAGTTTGGCGAGCTCCTGCAAACGCCCGGGCAGGAAGCCGGACTTGCGCAACTGGGCGCTCAAACGCTCCGATTTTTCGATGGCGATGGTGCCCACCAGAACCGGCTGTCCGCGCAGGTGGTATTCCTTGATTTCCTCGAGCGATGCGATGAATTTTTCGCGCTCCGTCCGGTAGACCACGTCGGGATGCTCGTGGCGGATCAGCGCCTTGTTGGTGGGAATAATCACCACTTCCAGGTTGTAAATCTTTTCGAACTCCGCCGCTTCCGTTTCCGCCGTGCCCGTCATGCCGGCGAGTTTTTTGAACATGCGGAAATAATTCTGGAAGGTGATGGTGGCCAGGGTCTGGTTTTCTTTTTCAATCTTGACGTTTTCCTTGGCCTCAATCGCCTGGTGCAGGCCGTCGCTCCAGCGACGCCCCGGCATTTGACGCCCAGTAAACTCGTCGATGATGACGACCTCACCCTCCGGATTCACAATATAGTCTCGGTCCAGCTTGTACAGCGTGTGCGCGCGCAGAGCCTGGTAGACATGATGGATGTAGTCGATGTTCGCCGGGTCGTACATGTTCTCGAGGCCCAGCAATTTTTCGGCTTTGGCGACGCCCGTTTCCGTGATGGTGGCCTGGCGAAGTTTCTCGTCGACCTCATAATCCTCGCCCGCTTTCATGTTGGGAATGATTTTGTCGATTTTGTAGTATTTCTCCGTCGACTCTTCCGACGATCCGGAAATGATGAGCGGGGTGCGGGCTTCGTCTATCAGGATCGAGTCCACCTCGTCCACGATGGCGTAGTGGTGCTCGCGTTGCACGCAATCGGCGAGATCGAACTTCATGTTGTCGCGCAGGTAGTCAAAACCGAATTCGTTGTTGGTCCCGTAAGTTACGTCGGAGCGATAGGCGAGTTGCCGCTCGCTGTCGTCGAGGTCGTGGACGATCACGCCTACGCTCAAGCCGAGCAGCCGGTAAAGCGGGCCCATCCACGCCGCGTCGCGCTTGGCCAGGTAATCATTCACCGTGACTACATGAACGCCTTTGCCTTCCAGCGCGTTCAGGTAAACGGGCAGGGTGGCCACCAGGGTTTTGCCTTCGCCGGTTTTCATTTCGGCGATTTTACCTTCGTGCAGTACCATGCCGCCGATCAATTGCACGTCAAAGTGGCGCATGTTGAGCGCCCGACGCCCCGCCTCGCGGCAGAGCGCGAAGACTTCCACCAAAATGTCGTCGGTCGTCGCCCCATTGGCAAGACGCTCCCTGAACTTCTGTGTCCGGGCAGGGAAATCAGAGTCGGCCAGCTTCTGCATCTCCGGCTCGAGCGCGTTGATGGCATCCACCCGGGCCGCCACGCGCTTCAATTCGCGCTCGTTCTTCGTCCCGATGACCTTGCCTAATGCGAATTGAAAATAATTTCCCATGCGACCCTGGTGGAACGCCTCCTATGGCCCAACCTTCCAATTGTAACCGCCATCGCCCGGATGAGCAAGGCGTGCCCGGCCGTTATGTCAAAGCTCTTTAGAAATGTCCCCTTTCTTACCTCGTTAGAAGTGTCCCCTTTTCTTGTTTTTGGTTTTTGCCTTTCATTTTGTTTTGGTTCTTGCTTTTGTCGTTGGCCTGGCC
>JBGPCF010000127.1:0-19626 GCA_041481635.1 Terriglobia bacterium
CCACCCTTGCCAACTCCCTCTTGCTCATCTCGGTTCTCCCCAATCAAACCTCCCCTCGGAGGTCCCATTAGGGGACATTTCTATCGAGCACAAAAGGGGACATTATCATCGAGGCACAACACAATTCTGCTGACTCAATTCTGCTGACTCCATGCCGCCCTTTCATTGCACATTCAAGTGTTGCCGCCCACCTAAGCTGCCTTGCCCTTTTGGCGATCCTCTGGCACACTCGCTGCTGGAGGAGCGTGCAATTGGGGAAAATCCTTGTCATTGATGACGATGAAGTCTTTCGGGCGCTGGTATTCGAGGTGTTGAGCTCCCAAGGACACCGGGTTCTGGAAGCCGCGGATGGGGAGGCGGGTCTGACGATGGCCCAGGCGGAGCTTCCTGATCTGATCCTCCTGGATTTGATGATGCCCAAAATGCATGGCTATTGGGTCTTGGAACAAATCCGCTCCAAAGCTGAACTCGGCCAGCCAAAAATCATCGTCAGTTCCGCCAAGACCTACGAAACAGACATTCGGCGCGTGAAAAGTATCGGTGCGGATCGCTATCTCGGCAAGCCTTTTGAGCCTGAGGAGTTGGTGAAGATTGTAGGCGAGTTGCTGCAGAACGCTTCAATTCGCCTCAAGTTTTGGGGAACGCGCGGCTCCATTCCCACTCCGGGTCCCGACACGGTTCGTTACGGGGGCAACACCTCCTGCATTGAACTTCGCCATGGCGGGCATATTCTGATATTTGACGCGGGTTCGGGCATACGTACTCTGGGCAGTGAACTTACGAATGAGTTCGGTTCCCGTCCCATCTGTGTGCACCTTTTTGTCAGTCACACTCACTGGGATCACATTCAAGGATTTCCTTTTTTTTCACCATCATACGTGGCAGGAAATCGGATTTCCATCTACAGCGTCCATGGGGCAGGAAAGCCTTTGGAAAAAGTCTTCCTGGGGCAGATGGACGGTGATTACTTTCCCGTGCTGCTTTCCGACATGGCGGCCGAGCTGAAATTTTTCGAGATGAAAGACGAGGTGAAAATCGGACCCCTCGTGGTGGACTTGGAGCACCTCAACCATCCGGGACTTTCCGTGGCATTTCGGGTCAGAGTGGAGGGGAAAACTATTGTTTACATGACAGACCATGAACCTTTCTACCGCCTGCATCCCGGCGACTTCGGTGAACGTGCCGAGCAAAGAATCACGGAGTTTGCCCGCGGCGCCGATCTCTACATCCGGGAGGCTCAATACACCGAATCAGAATACGCCATGAAAAAAGGGTGGGGGCATAGTACCTACCATGACGCAATTCGCAGCGCCGTCCAGGCCGGCGTTCAACGACTAGCCATTTTCCATCATGAGCCCGCGCACACAGACAAATTCATGGACCGCATGATGGAAGAATGCAAGCAGACGGTACAGGCCAACAACCATTCTCTTGAGTGTTTTGCGGCGAAGGAAGGCGACGTAATTGAAATTTAGATTGGTCCATCCTGGCTTGGGGTTGGACCCTGTGGGTTTATCGGCAAGAATCAGGTGTGGGCTGGGGGCGTCGGCCCGCGTTCGATCTCAGTCCGCAACAGTTCGGTTAGTTCCCGAAGGCGGCCCATTTCATCCGGGCTGAACGGCGTTGGTCCTTGGAACATCGTCTCCAATTTCGCGGCCAATTTGGAGCCCTCCCCTAGCCCAAATGTACCCAACGAACCGGCCAGCTTGTGGGCCGCCTTTTCAGCATCACGCCTTCGCTCTTCGTTCAAGGGTGCCTTCAGAGCAGCACGGTAGGTTTGTTCGATCACTCCCAACCGGGCAAACATGGTCCCTTTGAACCGATCCCAAAGTCCGAAAACCGCCGCTTTCATTTTGTCGCCAGCGTTGGGAAGATTTTCCTCCATTTTGGTGGGTTCCGCGCTTTGTGACGGTCCAAGACCCTCTGGCACCGGCTCACACATTGGGGCCGATCTCCTGAGCTTGTGGAATTACTTGATTCAACAGCCCAAGTACCCGCTGCTCGAATTCTTCCAGAGAAACCTGGCTCTTGGTCAGGAATACAGAGGCGCCCAGCCTGAGCTGTTCCCGCTCCTCTTCAGTTAAGTCTTTCGCAGTGTAGACCACCAGGGGGATGTCGCAAAGGCGGCCATGCCGTCGAAGCCAGCTCACAACCTCAAAGCCGTCTACTTCCGGCAGGATCAGGTCAAGCACCAAAAGGTCGGGATTGGTCTTCTGGCTGAGTTCTATCGCTTCTCGACCCGTTTTCGCATGGATAGTCTCCATGCCGTGCCGTTCCAGTGACGCAATCACCACACGCGCCAAGTCCATGTCATCTTCCACCAGGAGCACGCGCGCAGAGCGGGGGTGAGAGGCAAGAACCTTCTCTAGAGTTCGGGAGAGTTTGGTTTCATCGACGGGTTTCTCGACCCACGCCGGTATGGATTCTCCCGAAGGTCCCTGTGCCACCGGCCTGAGCACACTGGTGATGATTACGGGAACGCTTTTGGTCTCGGAGTTTTGCTTGAGCGCGGCCATGGTTTGCCAACCGTCCATGCCGGGCATAATGATGTCCATCAGAATGGCATCCGGGTGCTGAATGGCGGCGCGCTCAATCGCCTCCTGCCCGGAACCCGCGAGGACGACTTCGTACCCCTGGGTTTCGAGTATGCTTCCGATCACACTTCGAACGGAGGCGTCGTCGTCGCAGACCAAAACCCGGCGAGCGGTCGCGGGGATAACGTTGTCGGGGTGGGGCGATTCTTCCCTTTTCGTCTGGGCGCCGGGAACGGTGAAACAGAAAGTGCTGCCCTCCCCGAGTTTACTCTCAACCCGGATGTTGCCTCCGTGCTGCCTGGCAATGCTGAGGCAAATCGCCAACCCCAGGCCCGTTCCGCCCTTCTCGCGCGCGTCGGAAGCATCGACCTGCTGGAATCGATAGAATATACTCTCCAGCTTGTCACTGGGAATTCCCCGCCCTTCGTCTTTCACAACGAACTGGATTTCGCTATCGTGAAGTTCCCCGGTGAGCCACACCGTGCCTTTGCGAGGTGAATACTTGATGGCGTTGCTCAGGAGATTGGTGATGACCTGGGTGATCCGGTCGGGATCGGCCCATAAATGCGCGGGAATTGGTGTCACAGCCAGAGTGATGCCGGCTTTCTCGGCCATAGGCCGCATCACGTCTGCGGCTGCGCTGATAATCACAGCGACATCGCAAATCTGTTTATCCAGGGTAATTTCGCCCGATTCCAGGCGCTCGATATCCAGAATGTTGTTGACGAGACGCACCAATCGATCCGTATTGGACACGGCGATGCCCAGCATTTTCTGTGCCTGCCCCGAAAGTTGTCCCATCCGGCCCGCGGCCAACAGGCCCAAAGAGCCACGAATCGAAGTCAAAGGTGTCCGCAATTCGTGGCTTACCACGGACACAAACTCGTTCTTCATGCGTTCAACCTCGCGCCGGGCCTCCTCAGCTTCTTTGCGCTCCGTGATGTCTTCCGTGGTGCCTTCGATGTGGTCTTTGCCAGTTTCGGCGTCACGGACCACGTGGGCGGATTCCGAAATCCAGATTTTCTCCCTGTCCGGGCGAAAGCAATGGGATTCAAAATTCGTCACAACGCCCCGCTCCTTCAGTTGGTGAAGGAATTCACTACGGCGGTCGGCGTCGCTGTATATCCGGGGCGAATTACTGTTCGCCTCCGTCATAAATTCTTCCACTGTTTTGTATCCGAAGATGGCGGCCACGGCGGGATTCGCGCTCAACCATTGTCCCTCGGGGGAGAGCTGAAAAATGCCCTCCACCGCGTTGTCGAAGATGCTCCGGTACTTGGCTTCCGCTTTCCGAACGGCTTCTACAGCGCCCATCCGCTCCCGCATGTTTCGTGAAAATATCACGAACATGTAAATCGCTACAGCCAGGACCAACATCCCGAAGACCTCGACAAGATATTTTTTATGGGCAGACCTCGTAATGCGAGCTTCCAATAAGCGATCCAGGGTGGGCGAGAGAACATCATAGAGGTGAAATGAAGATTTAAGAGCTTTGGACCCGGATCCGTAGATTTCTTCCGGGCTCGTTTCGATCTTGGGTGCCTTGATGAATCGGCTTTCGAGCATCGCCAGGAATTGATGGAATTGGGCATAATTTTGGTAGTAAGCCTCCAACTCCGGCCTCATGGTCTGGTTCGCCCTGAAGCCCACCTGAAGATTGCGGCCGATCACATTCAACTGCGAGTTGATGACGCCCGATAGGCGGATGAATTCGCTCCTTTCGCCTGGAGTGATGGTTTTTCGAAGGGAAACAGCAGCCGCCAGGCGGCGCGCCTGGGCCGTGGAATTTGCCACTGAAGGCAATTTGGTGACGACCGTGTCCATCAAATAAAAGGTGTCGAGGTCCGGGTCGAGGATGAGATTGGAAGTGTCACCGACATCGTTGATGAGGGAAACGGTGGAATCGATGGTTTGATCGCGCATCTCCTGCATCGCCTCGAGCGGGAGGCTGCTGAGCTCAACCAGACTCACTTTCAAGGCCACCCATTTCTGTGTCGTGTTTAGGGTCTGTCCCAGCTTTTGATCCTCATTGTCAATGGCCCGAATATCTTCACCCTCGGTTTCAATCCGGCTCTTTTTGAGCTGTTCCTTAAGTTGAGGATTTTGAGCTGCAAAATCACTGTCGAGGTCCGCGTAGTCCAGCACGTCCTCGAGCAGTTTTCGGACAGGCTGGTTATACTCAACGCCCAGTCTTTCCTTGGCGGCAAACTGGATCACGACGTCGATTTCAGACAGGAGAAGGTAGTATATAACTCCGAAAGGCAGGACTAAGACAAGAAACAAGCCGAATAGGCCGATGGGGGAAAGGGTAAGTTTCTTGAAAGCGTTATCGCGCATTGGCTTTGGATTCACCATGCCCTCCGCCACGCTTGGGATTTGGTTTGCTTCACTCCCGGCAAGGACTGGACTTCCTTCCCTTCATCCGGGTCAATATCTGATCGTTCCCATTCCAGCAACCTTTTAAGCTTCCCAACCAAGAATCTGCGCCAGCTCCGCCGGGAGGCTGATGGGATCAAATGGCTTGGGAAGAACTCCCTTCACGCCCAAGGCTAGAAAGCGCCGGCGGTCGGAGGTCTGCACCTTGGCGGTCAACATCACAACAGGAATATGCGATACCTCAACATTTTCCTGGAATTTCAGTAGGGTCGCCGGCCCGTCCATTTCCGGCATCATGACGTCCAGCAGCACGGCGTCGGGTTGTTCCTGCCGGGCTTTCTCCAGGCCTTCTTTCCCTGAAAGCGCAGTGGAAATCTCCCAATCCGGGACCGCCTCAAGACTCATCTGGGCAATCTCCCGAATGTCGGCTTCGTCATCGATGATCAAGATGCGCTTTCGTGCCATGGTGCAGTTATTCTCTCCGTCCCTCAAACAGCCCGTTCGGTTGCGATGGGCGAGTCCAACATGGCAAGGGCACGCCTCGGGAGGCAATTCTCCCAGCCTGGTTTTGGTACTTTGGCTGGATTGCGTAAGGGTTCCCCTAAACAGTACCAGTAATATTGATTCGAAGCGGGAGTATACCATACCGAAAAGGTTCGGCACATCGCAGGAACTCAATTCTCCTGCCGGTTTCAGCAGGCGACTTCATAACTCCGCGTTGACTCTGTTCGAGCCGCCTGGGTTATCTATTACGTAATAGTCCTGTGATCGAAATTTCAGCGGCTTTGGGTCCTGCGCAGGGGAATGCGAATCAGGCAATAGCCGATGATGCCAAATGCAATGAGCGAAAGCCAGCCACCCCAGTCAGCGAGGAATGGGAGGCCTTCCTTATGCGTCAACAGTTGGGTGAGCGAAGGGATCTTGGCCACAAAGAGGGCTGCCAGGATAATGCCCATAATGGCTTCGCCCGCGATCAGGCCCGAGGCTAGCAAGGTTCCGCGCTCCTCGAATTTTGCTTTTTCATCCGGTGAGGGCATGAGGCGTGCCGCGGCCTTATCCGCCAGCCACTTCATGGCGCCACCCACGAAAATCGCGGAGGTCGTTTCCAAGGGCAGGTACATCCCCACAGCGATGAGCATGGGCGAGGGAGCTTCAATCATGATGAGCGCGACGCCAAGCAAGCAGCCCATTAGAATCAAGCCCCATGGCATTTGACCGCCCACAATGCCCTGGGCCAGTTCGGCCATCAATCCCGCTTGAGGCGCAGGCAATGCGCGCCCGCCGATTCCACCCGTGTCCAGATTGGCTTGATGGAGAGCGATGATGGGCCAGAGCAGAAAGAACGAAACTGCCGTCACGCTCAGGATTTCCACCACTTCCATTTTCCACGGCGTCCCGCCCAACAGGTAACCTGCCTTCAAATCCTGAATCAAGCTTCCTGAAACGCAGCAGGCGCAGCACACCACGGACGCCACACCCAGGACCGCAGCCACCCCGCCCAGACCTTTCATGCCGATGGACACCATCACCAGGGCGGCGATTACCAGGGCGCAAAGTGTGAGGCCCGAGACGGGCTGGTTCGATGAGCCGACCAAGCCCACCAGATAGCCTCCGACGGCGGAGAGAAAAAATCCCGCCACCGTCATCACCACCCCGGCTAGGATCGCCGCGCCCCAACTTTGGGCAAAGTGGTAGTAGATGGCGGTGATGGGGATGATGAGTCCGATGGTCGAGAGGATGATCCATTTGATGGGAATATCGACATCGAGGCGGGTCTGCAACGTCTCTCCCACTCCCTTGGCCGAAGCCGCAAACGCCCCGCGAATAGAGCGCAGGATGGACTCACGCATCGAGTAGAGCGTATACACGGTGCCTACCAGCATCGCCCCCACCGCGATGGGGCGGACCACGCTAAACCACACCGCGTTTGAGACGACCTCCCAGGACGCCGCGCCGCCCGCCGGAGTGCCGAGCCGTCGTGGGAGGTCAGGGTCAACAAAGAGGACCAGGGGAATCAGCAACAGCCACGCGAGGACTCCACCGGAAAAGTTGATGGCCGCCAGGCGCGGACCGATGATGTAGCCAATCCCAATGAGCGCCGGCGAAGCGGCGGGCGTGGTGTAGGCAATCCCACCGGTGTAGGCCACGTCGCCGATCGATTTATTGTCGGAGGTGAAATTGATGACGGACTTGGGAAAGTGATAGAAAGGCAGGGTGACCTCTTCCTGGAAAAACTGGAAGCCTTTCGAATCTTTGAGGAACTGCAGCAGAGCGCCCAAGCCCAGCGCGCCAAAAACATATCTGGGGGCGTCGGTGGTGTGCGCCTGCCCGGCCTTTACCACTTCAGCGCTGGCTGTGCTTTCCGGAAATGGCAGGTCGGGAGATTCCACGCACAGCGGCCGCCGCAAAATGATAATGAAGAAGACGCCGAGCAGTCCGCCGGCCAGCAAAATGAACGTCCCCACCCAATAGTGGCTGGCCAGGTCGGTCCATAACCGCTGGCCACCCACGTTCACCATCATGAAAGCAGGAATGGTGAATATCGCGCCGGCCACCAACGCTTCACCGACCGAGGCCGCGGTGCGCGTCAAATTCTGCTCCAGAACGCCGCCACGGAAAAACGGAAGGCGGAAGAGCGCAATCGCAATCACTGCGGCAGGAATGGTGGCCGCCACCGTCTGCCCCGCTTTCATCCCCAGATACGCGTTGGCCGCGCCAAAAACAGCCGCCATGATGATGCCGGCCAGCGCGGCCTTCAGCGTGAACTCCGGCTCGTTCGAATCGTGCGGGACGAATGGTTTAAATTCGTGCGGCTTGGAATCGGCCACAGACTACCTCCAGACAGAAATCGATTCGGCGGGACTGTAGCACGTTATCGGTGAAATGTAGATGGCCTACGTGAGGCGGAAACGAAACTGCGCTAGATCATTATGTTGGAATTCGCTAGAAAGCGTTCAGGTGAAATTGGACAATCTCCCTCTCAGATACCGATCAATCGATGCGCCCATCGGCCTATGACTGGATACCTTGCCCACTGGCCTTGGTTGGCCTTAATGCCATAAACGATGCTCAGAATGAGCGTGACGACCCATCCCCCCGCAAAGAAAAGCCAAATCAACGGGAAGAAAAGGAAAAGTTCAACAGGTGGGCCCTTGGAAGCCCCGGAGTTGGCATGCATGGCAATAGTGCCGAAAAAGAGCGCCATCCAGACCACCACGCCGACCATGCTGACCACAAAATAGATCGCTTGCCAGATCAGTGCTTGAAGGGCATGGAAGGCCACAAAGCGTGAGTTGCGTTTTACGAAGTAAATAACCAGAGGACCGATGAACCCACCGAAGAGCTGCAGGAGGTGAGCCAGCATTGCAAAAGTGCGTTCGTCAGGAGTGGGGGGTGCCTTGATTTCCGGCTCCAAGTATGTGGACTCCTCTTAACACCCCCCGCGAATGGCTACTGTCCCAACAATTCGAAATACCGCCCCACGGCTTCAATACCGCGGTAGAAATTGGGCAGGTGGAATTTCTCGTTGGGGGCATGAAGGTTGTCATCGGGGAGGCCGAATCCCATCATCACCACGGCCGCCTTCAAGTGGATGCCGAACAGGCCGGCGATAGGAATGGACCCGCCGGAGCGCATATAGACCGTTTTCTTTTTAAAGATTTGCTCCATGGCCTCAGCCGCGGCCGAGATGAAACGGTTTTCGGTGGAGACCACAGAGGCCGGTGCGGAACTGATTACACGGACTTTGGTCTTGATGCCTTTCGGCGTCAGCTTCTTGATGTAGTCGGTGAATTGACGAATCGCTTCTTTCGGCTTCATCTCAGGCACCAGGCGCATGCTGATTTTTGCAGTGGCGACGGCGGGAATGACGGTCTTGGCGCCTTCCCCGGTGAATCCGCCGCGAATGCCGTGGACTTCCAGGGTGGGCCGGGCCCAGGTGCGCTCGAGAACCCCGAATCCCTTCTCACCGACCAACGCTATTGACCCGACCTCCTTTTTCAAATAGGCCTTTTCATTAAAGGGCAGGCGCTTCCAGGCCTCCAATTCTTTCTTGCTTGGCTTGGTGACACGCTTGTAGAAACCCGGAATACGAATCTTGCCGTCCGGCCCCTTGAGTCCTCCGATGATTTCGGCCGCCGCCTGGAACGGGTTGGGCGCGGCGCCGCCATAAACGCCTGAGTGCAGATCGTGCGAGGCGCCACGAATTTCCACCTCCGTATAAATGAGCCCGCGCAGACCGGTGGTGAGAGTGGGCAGCTCGGGCGCGAACATTTCCGTATCGCAGATCAAGGCGCCGTCCGCCTTCAATTTGTCTTTGTGCAGGGGCACATAGGCCTCAATGTGCTCGCCGCCCATTTCCTCTTCGCCCTCAATAAGAAATTTCACGTTGATGGGCAGCTTGCCTTCGGTCTTGAGAAAGCCTTCCACCGCTTTCATCAGCAAATAGGTTTGCCCTTTGTCGTCCACGGCGCCGCGCGCGTAAATATTCTCGTCGCGAACGGAGGGTTCAAATGGGGGAGATTTCCACTCGTCCAGCGGGTCCGCGGGCTGCACATCGTAATGCCCATAGATGAGGAGCGTCGGCTTGCCGGGCGCCTCAAGCCATTCAGCGTAGACGAGCGGGTTTTGGCTGGGGGTGCCCGCGATGATTTCCACATTGTGCATGCCCATGTCGCGAAATTCGTTGGCCACAAATTCGGCGGCGCGTTGCACGTCTGGCTTGTGCTCGGGCAATGTTGAAATGCTGGGAATTTTCAAGAAACTGGTGAGGCCTTCAAGAAAACGGTCATGATTTGCTTTGTAAAATTCAAACGCTTGAGTCGACATTTTGATCTCCTGGTTTCGGTCAATTTTTAAAATAGCGGAACACAGCGATTGGTCAAGGTGCAACCCCTACCCGCACCCTTTAAGATTAAGTTATCTGAACCAATCTAAAGCCGAAGTCTACACCCGCGCCGGGGGCGCGTCAAACTCAGGCCTACTCAGGCCTACTCAGGCCTACCCATATCAATGTGCGGGTTGAATTCCTATTTCGGCTACAATGGGCGACACAAGAAGCCGAGGTGACGTTCGATGGATTTTGAGTTTCTGGAGCAGCTCAAGGAAAAATGGGAGCCGGTTTCAAAACCGGCGCTCATCGCGTGGGTGGCATTCTATGCGCTTTTCCTGGTCTATGCCTCGAAAGCGACGGACGGCTTGATCATCGACAACGTCAACCTGGTGATCCACGAAAGCGGGCACTTGCTCTTTGGTTGGCTGGGCAGCCAGACCATCATGGTGGCGGGCGGAACGCTGATGCAGTTGATGGTCCCCTTCCTGCTGGCTTGTTTTTTCATCTATCAGCGTCAAGCCCCGGGAACCGCATTTTGCGCGTTCTTTTTGTTCGAAGACTTTCTGAACATCGCGCCTTACATGGCCGATGCGCGGGCGCAGGAGTTGCAGTTGGTGACAGTCGGCGATTCGGAGAATACCATTCACGATTGGTTCTATATTTTTTCCAAATTGGGCCTTTTGCAGCACGACACTCAGCTCGCCGCCCTCACCAAAGCTCTGGGTTGGCTGGGAATGATCGCAGTTGTGGTTTGGTTTGTGTGGCGGGCCAAGCCTATCCAGACTTCGTTTCCGCGGAAGTAGCACTAGTCGCGTTTTCAGTGGGATGCGGCCCAACGCGCTTTTGAACTGTAATCAGATAATGAAAGGCCGAGGCGAGGGTGAAGGCGAGCGTAAAATAGATGGCAATGCGGACCGCCATGTGCGACGCCTCTGAGCCGCGCGCCTGCGAGTAAACTGCCACGAAGATAGTCACCATTTGAA
The DNA here is from genome assembly GCA_041481635.1 of Terriglobia bacterium. Lineage (GTDB taxonomy): Bacteria > Acidobacteriota > Terriglobia > UBA7540 > UBA7540 > DASYXZ01. The sequence goes on from JBGPCF010000127.1 coordinate 10,725, forward strand.
AAAACGTGGAAACCTTTCCCAGAAGAGATGGGCGAAATGGCCGGTACCCCGCGACGAGAGTGATCAGAAGCGCCGTGAGGATTAAACCCATGTCGCGGCTGAGCACGGTGATGGTGATCCACCAAGGCAGTGCGCCTCGGAAGGCCAGAATTAGAAAGGCGGTCGCCATCAAAAGTTTGTCCGCGATGGGATCGAGTGCAATGCCCACCTGAGATTCCTGGTGGAGAAGGCGCGCCAGAATGCCGTCCAGGGAGTCTGAGATCATGGCGATGGCCAGAATGGCCAGCGCCCAAACAAAATCCTTTTCAATTTCAAGAATGGCAAATAGCGGAATGAAAATCAGGCGCAGGATGGTGATTTGGTCGGCGGGCGTCAACGGGCGTGTGGACATGATGGAAAAGTCACTATACCGGGTAGGCTTTGCAGGTGTCAAATGATGGGCGGAAGAACGGTAGACAGCATACGGTGGACGGCAGACAGGAAGTGACCAATTACTTTCCCGTTGCACCGCTGATAGAGGCGCGCATCGCACCCTCCAGCGCCGGATAGCGGAACTGAAAACCAGTTTTCTCGGCCAACTTCGGCACGACGCGTTGTGACGCCAGCAGGACTGAAGCGACCTCTCCCAGCGCCCAACGCAAAGCAAATTCCGGCGCGGGGAAAAGTGCAGGGCGGTGCAGCGCGGCCGCGAGCGTGCGCGTGAATTCATTGTTGGTGACAGGTGCTGGAGACACAGCATTCATCGCGCCCGAAATCTCATTCGTCGAGGCCGCGTGATGGAGTAATCCGATGAGGTCGTCGAGGTGAACCCAAGGCATCCAGTGGCGGCCGGAGCCCAGCCGTCCGCCCAGACCCAGCTTGAACGGCAAAAGCATTTTCTTGAGAGCGCCGCCGCCCGGGCCCAGAACTATCCCGATGCGCGCTGTCACCACGCGCATGCCCAGCGGGTCCGCGCCATGCGCTTCCTCTTCCCAAGCCTGGCAAACTTCCGCCAGGTAGTCTTCGCCGGGCTTCGAGGTTTCGTCCAGAATCTCATCGCCGCGCGAACCGTAAATGCCCACCGCTGAGGCGCAAACCAGAACCCCCGGCCGCTCCTGGAGCGATTCCAGCGCCGTCACCAGGTTGTGCGTGCCCAATACGCGACTGTCCCGGATGCGGTCCTTTTTCGCACTCGACCAGCGCCCCTCGGCGACGGGTTCTCCCGCCAGGTGGAATACGGTGTCCACACCCTTAAAAGCCTGGCGCGTGGGCGGGCCGGACTCCGGCTCCCAGCAGATCGCCTCGACGTCGCCAAGAATTTTCTTGGCAGAGTCAGGCTTGCGAGTCAAAACCACCGGCCGCTCAAGACTGCGGACCAGCCTCCGGCCGATAAACCCCGTCGCTCCGGTCACCAATGCGCGCATGGATTGGCCTCCGCCCGCCTAAGCTCCATCGAGTCCCTCAACTGTACTCATCAGATTTGACGGTGTAAAGGCACAAACGGTTATCAAGGCTTTTCGGAGTGAAGTATTAGTCGTGAGGGCTTTTTGTTTTCCGCGTGCAGTTTATTTTCGATTAGATATTGATAGTGCCACGGCACTTCCGGGCCCTACAACCACAACGGACGGTCTCGTCGGTCTCGTCAAAGTTGTAGTCGACGGTCAATTCTTCACCCTTGCGAATCGGGCGCAGGCTCATGTAGAGGATGTGGCCCCTGATGATTCGCGTCACCAAGTTCGGCTGGCAGGAGTGGTTGATGAGTTCAGCGCCGGAGCCGCCCACGGAACCGTCGATGGTCCAATGGTCGTCAAGAAAGAAAAGGTATAGAGTCTTCCGGCGCCGCTCCGCCTCGCGTGGGCCGATCTTTTCGCCGGTGTACTCGATCACCTTTCGGTGTGCAGGTATATCGGCACAGGAATAAACGCCCCAGCGGTGGATCTTCGACTTGCCGGCGCACAGAGGGAAACGGCAATACAGGGGGTCAATTTTCAGAACCGGTCTCGCGGATTTCTTCGCCATATTTTCATTCAAACCGTCGGGCCTTAGGAGTGTAAGAGAATTGGGGGTGAATCCGGAAGTGCAAAATGGATTTGAGTCTGTCGGCGGAAAAGATTCAGAGGACAATTTCCAAAGAAGAGTCCGATTGTATTTTAGGCAGGAGAGCTGTTCTTGCGCAGCTCCTCGCGGCAATTTCGGCAGACGGTCCGGCGGCGGGCATTCAGCGTGCCACATTTCAAGCAAGTGATGTACATGGCGCGCGCGAAGAGGTTCGTGACCACGGCACTCACGCCCAGGATGGCCACCACCAGGGAGATTTGCTCGAGAGTTGAACTCATGGCGAAGGATTGAGTGATTGAGCCATCGGGCCATTGCGCGATTGAAAGAATCCTTTTCTTTCAATGGCTCGATCACCCAATCATTAGATTTCTCATTTCCCTGCTCTACCCGCCTTGACGGCTTCCACGAATTTGCGGGCGGTTGCGACAATCGAATCCAGCTTCCCCGCTTGCAGAGCCTTCACATCCACCAACTCACCGCCCACCGCCACCGCCGCGGCGCCGGCCCGGATGTAGCCGGGAGTGGCCTCAAGCGTCACTCCGCCGGTGGGCAAGTATTCGATATGGGGAAAGGGGCCTCGCAGTGCTTTGATGTAGCTGGGACCACCCACCGGCCCACAAGGGAAAATCTTCACCATGTCGGCGCCCGCGCGCCACGCGGCCAGGACTTCAGTGGGGGTAAGCGCACCAGGGAAACAAGCCTTGCCGAGCCGCTTGGCCATTTCGATCACGTCGAGCTGAAGCGATGGGGTGACGATAAACTCCGCGCCAGCCGCAATCGCCGCCTCGCAACTTTTGCCGTCCAGGATGGTTCCGGCACCCAGCAAAACTTGAGCGCCAAAACGCTTCGCCACGCGCTCTAGCACCTGAAGCGCGTCAGGGACCGTCATGGTGATTTCGGCGATGCCGATGCCGCCATTCAGAATCACCTCCGCGGCTCGGAAAGCGTCCTCGGCCGAAGGCGTGCGAACTATCGGCACCAGCCCAACCTCGCGAATCCGCCCCAGTGCTTTGTCTTTAGTCCACGACATTTGATCCACCTTTGGTAACGTTGATGAGCGGTGATAAAAATGATGAATGCAGAAAGATGAATGATGAACAAAAACAGGGAAGCTCACCCACTCCCATTCAGCATTCATTATTCATCGTTCATCATTTCTTTTTCACCGCGCCACTCGCAGGCTCGCGCCTTTGAGCAGGGTTTCCACTTCCTCGCGGGTCGCCCAATTGAAATCGCCCGGCATAGAGTGCTTGAGGGCGCTAAAAGCGTTGCCGTATCGCACCGCCGCATCATAGGAATTCTTGGTCAGGTAGCCGTAGATAAATCCAGCGCTGAACGAATCGCCGCCGCCGATGCGATCGACAATCTCAAGATCGTATTTGACGTCCTCATAGAACTTCCCATCCGCGTAGGCGATGGCGGTCCAGGTGTTGCGCCAGACGAGCGGATTTTCGCGCAGCGTGATGGCCACCGCTTTGAAATGGAATTTTTCCTGAAGGCGCCGCGCCACTTCTTTGTAGCTCGCGGCCGAAACTTCCTGGAATCCGCGGGCGTCGGTCTTCCCTTCTGCCTTGATTTTGAAGACAACGTCGGTATCCTCTTCGGTGGTGATGAGCACGTCCACAAATTCCATCAAAGGTTCCTGAACTGCCTGAGCTTTGTCCGTAGTCCACAATTTACCGCGATAATTCAGGTCGTAGCTGACAGTAATATTGGCGGCCTTGGCCTCCTGCAAGGCTTCACGAGTGACGGCGGCGGCAGAGTCGGAGAGCGCCGGCGTGATGCCGCTGGTATGGAACCATTTGGCGCCGGCGAAAACCGTTTTCCAATCGACTTCACCGGGCTGGATGGCGCTGATGGCCGAGTTCGCGCGATCGTACAGCACCGAACTGGGCCGGGGCGCGGCGCCAAATTCGACGAAATACAAACCCATCCGTCCCCGGTCGGCCCAAATGAGATGAGACGTGTCCACGCCCGTCTGGCGTACGCGGTTTTGCATCAAGCGCCCCAGCGCGCTCTTGGGAAGCCGCGACACCCAGGTGCTCTTCAGCCCAAGCCGGCTGGCGCCGACGGCCACGTTCAGCTCGCCGCCACCCACCTGAACGTCCAGTGAGGCGGTCTGCTCCAGGCGCTGAAAATGGGGAGGCGCAAGTCGAATCATCGCCTCGCCAAAAGTCACCACGTCAAACATAGGAAGACCTCCGCTAGCGTCAGTCCAATATGAAATGCAGACAGCCACTATAAAGTAGGCAGGGAAAAAATTCAGCCTCTTTTCCGCAGGGTATCAAGACGCACTTGGATACGGTATCCTTGGAGTGAACAGGAGAGTTCAAGACGAGTCCCGTCGATCCCACCGAACGGAAGTGCCCCATGCCCAAGAAACGAGTCACCCTGATTTATTCAGGCTTATTTCTTTTGCTGGCGTCAGCGCCGATCGCCCACGCGCAGTGGAACCCACCGAACCCGGTTACGAGTTTTGAGAAACAATCCGACGGTGTGGTTTTCACGCTGAACTCCGGCGTATTGCGCGTGCGAGTTTGCACGGATTCGATGATCCACATTGTCTACTCGCCGGCCGCCACGCTGTCCGACCGCAAAGACCATATCGTCATCAAATCCGAGTGGACCTCTACGCCGTGGACCATCCAGGCCTCGGACAAAGATGTCAGCATTCATACCTCCCGGATGATCGTCACCGTCAACCGAAGTACCAGTGCCATCGCGTACAGCGAGGCGGCGGGCGAAAAACTGGTGGAAGAAGCTTCGAGGACGCTGACTCCCGCGAAAGTGAATGGCGAAGACACCTATCGCGCCGAATCCTGGCTCAGCATGTACGGTTCACAGGAAGCCTTGTACGGCCTCGGCCAGCACCAGGCCGGCGTGTGGAACTATCGCGGCGCGTCCGTGGAACTCTCCCAGGAAAACACTGAGATCGCCGTACCGCTGCTTGTTTCGAGCAAAGGGTACGGCGTGTTCTGGAACAACCCCTCGCGGAGCAGGGTCAACAACCGCTTTGTCCATTCTGTCTACATCAGCTCGGAAGTCGCCGACGTCATTGATTATTACTTCCTCTACGGTCCCGACTTCGACCGAATCGTCGCTGGCTATCGCGAATTGACCGGCGCCGCGCCCATGTTCGGAAAGTGGGCCTACGGTTTCTGGCAGTGCAAGAACCGGTACAAGACGCAGGAAGAATTGCTGGGCATCGCGCACAAGTACCGCGAACTGAAGATTCCAGTGGACAACATCGTGCAGGACTGGTTCTGGTGGACGAACACAGGCGAATTTAAATTCAACCAGAACTATCCCGACCCCAAGGGGATGCTCGACGACCTGCACCGCAATCATCTCCACTTGATGATTTCCATTTGGCCCTATTTCTATCCCGGCTCGGCCACCTACACAGACATGGACAAGCGCGGGTATTTTATCGATCGCACCAAAGCCGTTTCATTTCACCCGATGGGGAATGCGTTGTACGACGCCACCAACCCCGAGGCTGCCGCCTACTATTGGAATCTGGTGGACCAATCGCTTTTCAAAATCGGCGCCGACGCCTGGTGGATGGATACCGACGAGCCGGAAACCGAGGGGCGCGAAGAAAACATTCTGCTGCACCACCAGCTCGCCATAGGGAGCGGCGATCGTTACGCCAATATCTATCCCCTGATGGCCACCGGCAACGTTTATCGAGGGCAGCGCGGCGAGGCGGACCAAAAGCGCGTTTTCATTCTTTCGCGCTCCGCGTTTGCGGGCAGCCAGAGAAATGCTGTGACGGCGTGGTCGGGCGATATTCTGTCTGATTTTGAATCGTATAAGCGCCAGATTCCGGCGGGGCTGAACTTTTCGCTTTCCGGCCTGCCCTACTGGACTACGGACATTGGTGGGTTCTTCATCGGCAATACCAACGATCCGGGATACCGCGAGCTGTTCGTGCGCTGGTTCCAGTATGGCACGTTTTGCCCCATCTTCCGCGTGCACGGGACGCGCACCACCAATGAGAACGAGTTGTGGTCCTATGGGCCCGAGGTGCAGACCATCCTCACCCAGTTTGACCGCCTGCGCTACCGGCTGATGCCTTACATTTATTCGCTGGCATGGAAAACCACCAGCGAAAGTTATACTCCCATGCGCGCCCTGGCCATGGATTTTCGCCTGGACACGAGAGTCCAGAACATTGGCGATCAATTTATGTTTGGCCCGGCCATCCTGGTGAATCCAGTCACCGAGCCGGGCGCCACCGCGCGCCATCTCTACCTGCCCAAAGCGAAGTGGTATGACTTCTGGACGGGCATCTCATCCGAGGGCGGCCGCGCCATCGATTCTCCGGCGCCGCTCGAGCGAATACCACTCTTCGTTCGCGCGGGCTCCATCGTGCCTATGGGGCCCGACCTGCAGTACTCCACTGAGAAGCCCGCGGACCCCATCGAATTGCGCCTCTATCGCGGCGCCGATGGGGATTTCACCATCTACGAAGACGAGAACGACAACTACAACTACGAAAAAGGTGTGCACGCCACCATCCCGCTCCATTGGGACGAAGCACAGCAGACGTTGACCATCAGGGAGCGCCAGGGCAGTTTCCCTTGCATGTTGGAAAAGCGAAGTTTTCGGATTGTGATGGTCAGTAGGGATCACGGAACCGGAATCGACCCGGCCGCACAAGCGGATAAAGTGGTTGAGTATACCGGGAAACAAATTCGCGCCACATTTTGAGCCGGTTTGGCGGAATGAATTCATTCCAGCGAACCTGACGGGCCGCACTCAAGAATGGTCGCTTTTGTCCGAGTCAAGATTCAACTTGACGTAGCTACAGTTTGTAACTACACTGTTCTATGCAGTATGAATGGGATGAAACGAAACGGCAAACGAACATTCAGAAGCATGGGATCGACTTCATCGGGATTGACCAGGTGTTTGGGGGCCAAACCGCGACTATCCTGGACTCCCGGTTTGATTATGGCGAACCCCGGTTTATCACGGTGGGGCTTCTCAAGGGTGCAGCGGTCGTCATCGCGCATACCGAGACCGATAAGGCAATCCGAATAATTTCTGTTAGGAAGGCGACCAAAAATGAAGAAATCAGCTACTTCAAGGAAATCGCGGACTGACTGGAAGCGGGTAACTGCGCTAAAGGACGATCAAATTGATTTTACCGATACGCCTGAACTGACACCCGAGATGTTTGCCCGGGCAGTCGTTCGGCGGGGACTGAAGCCTGTGCCCAGGAAAGCTCAACTCACCATACGGGTCGATAGCGATGTCCTCGAATGGTATAGGAAGCAGGGGCAAGGGTATCAAACCCGCATCAATGCCCTGCTGCGAGCTTATATGCAAGAACATCTGCGCAAGAGCGCCTGATTGCGGTTGACGCGGGAAAGGTGCCAATCGGTATGAACCTGAAACATTTCGGGGACTCGTACGACATCGTCAAAAGGTCACTGCTTCAATGGTTGGCGCCGTTTGGCCCGTGGGCAGTTCACCCGATGTTCACACAAGCAGTGACAGCAGCGGAGGCAGCGAAGTTCTCGCGCTTCCTTGGTGTGGAATTAGTGTCTACCCACATTCTCGTTCAATCCTCCATTCGGCGAGCCTACCTGGCAGCTTGCAACGACCATCGAAGTATTTTCCTTGATCCTGATACAGGAGTGCGACTCCGCAGCGGCAAAGACAAACGCTCCTCCGAGTATATCTTTGGCGACGAACTTATCGATTTGGCTGCGGCCAGAGAGGAAGGCCTGGTCCTCACATTCGACCAGGCCCTCGCGCGCGGTCGGGAGCGCGAGGGGATCCAGAAGAAGCTAGACCATTTCCTCGCCCGTGGCATGGACGGGTTCGCCTACATTTCTCATGCCTCGTTCCTGCTCCTCGGTCGATCGGCTGTTGTGGTTCGCCAAGCGCGGGAAGAGCTTCTGGCCACATCAGGGCTGCCCAATTCCAGAATCGTCACGGCTAGGCTTCACAAGTGAAGATTGTAGGCCGACGGCTCTGGGTGCAGTGGTGAGCCAGGCGAGGAAAGCCGCGCGAGAAATGCTCCGGAATTTAATACTTGACAATTAGCACTGTTTATACTAGACTTAGGGCAGTTCCAGACAGCGTGCGGGGGATTCACAAGGGCGCGCGGAGGAGGTAAGTTGTGTCACTGCGCAGCCCTTTCGTTGCCACTCTGTGCGCCTTCCCCATCGAATCAACGCAATTCTCCGAAAGACGGCGTGCGAATGTGCGCGCGTTATGCCCCATTCGAGTTTCGCGGAGGGTGCGTATTTACTGGGTTAAATCGATATATGGCGGAAAAGTGGATGTAATTAGAGACGTTTTTTCTCCACGAAAGCCACTATGTATATGAAAACATAAAACTCAAAAATAGGGCGTTCAAAACGAACTAGATTGACCTATGTTGCTTGTTTTCAGTCTATTGGAGCCAGAAAAGGCCATTTTGGGGCGATTATTCGCGACAAAAAGGCGCCAGGTTTTTCGCCAAGAATCAATGTAGTATGCACGAAACAAGTGATTTATTAGAATTTGGCTTTGTTGTCTTGCTTCGTACTTCCTGATAATAAAGGAGTTGGAAGACCAAAGCGGTGGTTCGAATCGGGGTTAAGGAGTCCATGGAGATATCTTAGTCAGAAGCCGGAACGCAGAAACCCGAAGGCTGAAGACTGAGAAGTGAGAGTCCATAGGAGAAAACGAAACGCCGATCGGCATTATCATGGCGAACCGTGGGCAGGGATTAACGGCCGGGCACGCCTGTTGTGCCTCGATGATAATGTCCCCTTTTGTGCTCGATAGAAATGTCCCCTAATGGGACCTCCGAGGGGAGGTTTGATTGGGGAGAACCGAGATGAGCAAGAGGGAGTTGGCAAGG
>JBGPCF010000128.1:0-19440 GCA_041481635.1 Terriglobia bacterium
CGACAAAAAATAAACCTCGGAGGCCGAGCCCTCTGGTTCGGGGCGAAGGCAGCATGGCATGACGTGGGCTGACCGAGACGTCATGACACTCCGGCGGGGTGGTAGGGGCAGCACGGTGACAAGGGCATGTCAAGCAACTGGAGAAACCGTCCTCGCCCCATCGAGAAATCGGTGGAGGAAGGTAGCCCGCATAACGGGAAACACCGGGAAATCGGCTGACGGCGAGACGGTGGCGGTTAGGCCCGTAGTAGCGAAGAAGTGGGGTAACGCTCATGGAGCAAAGGGGCCTTGCTGCACAGCAAGTCTTGGCCGACATGGGAGGCAGGGGTGAAATGATAAAAGCACCCGTCCATCTGCAAGACCTGAGGCGAAGACTTTACGTCAAGGCGAAGGCTGAACCGACTTGGCGATTCTGGGGGTTGTATGTCCACGTCTGCAAACGAGAAACCCTCTGGGAAGCCTATCAGCTAGCCAAGGAGAACGATGGAGCCCCGGGAGTAGACGGGGTCACGTTCCAGGCGATCGAAGCTGAGGGCTTGGAGAGATTTCTTGAACAGCTTCGCGAGGAGCTGGTACAGCGTAGATATCGACCTCGACGGCTACGGAAGGTGGGGATACCGAAGGAAGGCGGGAAGGTCCGCCAACTTTCGATTCCTTGCATTCGCGACCGAGTGGTCCAGGGAGCATTGAAGCTGATCCTGGAACCGATCTTCGAAGCTGATTTCCAACCGGGGTCGTTTGGCTACCGGCCCAAGAAGTCAGCCCACGCTGCCATCCGGCGCGTCTCGGAGGCGATTGTGAGGGGCATGACCTATGTCGTCGATCTTGACTTGCAAGCCTACTTCGATACGGTGCGACATTACATCGTAGTCGAGAAGGTGGCTCGTCGGGTGAACGACACCAAGGTTCTGTGGCTCCTCAGACTGCTGCTGAAGGCGTCGGGTAAGCAGGGTGTTCCGCAAGGCGGGGTGATTTCGCCCTTGCTCAGCAATGTGTACCTCAATGAGGTGGACAAGATGCTGGAAAGGGCAAAGGAAGTCACTCGCCAAGGGCAGTGGATGAAAGTCGAGTACGCCAGGTTTGCCGATGATCTGGTAGTCCTGGTCGACGCGCATCCTCGGCAGGCATGGCTTCGTAAGGCAGTAGAAAAGCGGCTCCGCGAGGAGTTGGCCAAGCTGCAGGTTGAGGTGAACGAGGAGAAGAGCCGGAAGGTGGACCTACAGCAAGGAGAGAGTTTCGGATTTCTGGGCTTTGAGTTCCGTCGAATCCGCAGTCGGCGGGGACGATGGATGCCGCTGTATATGCCGCGAGGCAAGAAGCGGACGGCATTGCTGCGCAAACTCAAGCTGGTTTTCCGAAGCTATCGCTCTCAGCCCGTAACGGAGTTGATCGAACAGATCAATCCCATTCTGCGTGGCTGGGTGAACTACTTTGCGGTCGGCCACTCCAGCCGGTGCTTCTCGTATATCCGAGACTGGGTAGAGAAGAAGATTCGGTGCCACTTGGTGAGAGCCAGACAGCGCCAAGGCTTCGGATGGAAGCGGTGGAGGAAGGAGTGGCTGTATGGCCCGCTCGGGCTCTTTCATGAGTATCGAGTGGCATATCAACCGCTCACCTGGGCCGCCGTTCCGAACCGATAGGCCCCATAACCCTTGTCGTGAAGTGTGCAGGAACGCGTAATGCGGGAAATCCGCCCGTTACGTGTGATGTGGCGGGGACTGGAAACGGAGCTCTCTTACGGGTCACCGCGCCAGTCCTCGACCCTACCAGGGGATGCTGGCGCAGAATTTTGCCGTGAGGAAACTAGAAAAGCTGCTCAACAGAATTGAGCAGGATGAAGGGCAGGGGTCTGCGGCAGAAGTCGTGCGAATTCTCGTCGTTGGCGTAAGAGTCGAGCGACTGGCAAGAGGTGAATCAACCGAGAGCCATGAAATCTCGGGACCTGGCCGTGGCCCCGTGAGGCTCAGCCTCAAAGAAACAATTGCAAGAATCCGGGAGTTTTATGGGCTCGAGCCGCAAGAGCCGGCAGCCAATTCAGAGCGTGCAAGTGACAATGCCGGAACTGCCGGTCCCAAACTTTAAGTTGTATCCCTATGAGGCCCAGTGGGTGAATGACCGGGCGAGGCTCAAGATCGCCTGCAAGTCTCGGCGTATCGGCCATTCGTTCGCGAGTGGCCTGCGGGCGCTCTGTTCCTGCCTTCAGTGGAAACATAACGTCATCATCCTGTCGAAGAAGGAGGAGCTGGCAAAGGAATTCATCTCCGAGGTTGTCGCCCCGCACGTCCGCGACATCGGCATCCTGGCCAGCTACCACCAAGGCTATCGCTCTGATGAGGTCCGACGAAGTTGGGACGGGTGTAGAGCGGAGCTCGCACAGCCCGACCTCATCGTCGCGATGAGCCCATCGGGTTTTCCTTTGGCGTGATTGCATCCCCGCAGAGCCGGCTTCCGATTCACTCGGCCGGTTCAGTTTTGACTGATGACCGGCAATTCGCCAGTCATCGCCGATGGCTCCGGAAAGAAATCGCGTAATGCCCCCTGACGGCGGAGTTGCCGCTGCTGTCGAGCCACTTCGTCGCCGCGGCGACCGATCGCGCTGGGCAAAGATTTATGCCTCGTGCCCTCCCAACTTGTCCAGCGGGGACACGTAACCAATCACGCGTGCAAGCGGACACGCTTGTACTCCCCGTCGTAGCCAGGAGGGCTGGATGACGAAGCCGCCAGACTTCGTTGTGGGATAGAGAGGCGGTAATCGCTTCGTGTAGATTTAAGCCAGTTTTCCCGCTCACCAATCGTGCACGCTACCGTCCTTGCGCCGCGCCGTGGGCAGATAAGCGCGGCGGTAGGGATACTTCCTGGCCAATTCCTCGTTCACATCCGTGCCCAGACCCGGGGCGTCGGTCACGTTCATATATCCGTCCTTGAACTCCGGCGCGCCCGGCATCACTTCTCGCGCCACATCGGGGAAGAAGACCATCTCTTGAATGCCGAAGTTGGGGATGGAAATATCCACGTGGATGTTGGCGGCGTGAGTGGCCGGACCGATGTCGCCGGGGCCGTGCCACGCGGTCCTGACCTGGAACAGTTCGGCGAGCGCCGCAACCTTGCGCGCCGCCGTAATTCCGCCGATGTGCCCAAGGTCGCAGCGAATGTAATCGATCAATTGTTCCTTGATGAGGGGCACGCAGTCCCACGGGGAGTTGAACAGCTCGCCCATGGCGAGGGGTGTGGTGGAGTGCTCGCGGATCAGGCGGAAGCTCTCTTTGTATTCGGGGCGCAGCGGGTCCTCGAGGAAGAAGAGGTGATAAGGCTCGAGGTCGTGGGCGAGGCGCGCGGCCTGAATGGGATCGAGCTTCTCATGAACGTCGTGCAGCAGTTCGATGTCATCGCCGAGCTTGGCGCGCAGGTGCTCAAAGAGGCGCGGAACGGTGGCCAGATAAGGCGTAGGCTCAAAAACCTCGGTCGACGGAAGTCCTGCCGATGGCGCTGTTCGCCTTGTCGTTTCTTCCGGGGTCTTCCGCCCCGGTGTTCCGTACGTTCCTTCCAGGCCCGGGATGGCCACTTGAGCCCGCACGGCCTTGAACCCGCGCTCCATAGCGCGGCGCGCCACGTCTTCGACTGCGGCAAAATCGCCGCCGCTCGCGTGCGTATAAGCCAGAGCTCCCACCCGCGTACGTCCGCCCAGCAACTGGTAAACGGGCATTCCGGCGCGCTTACCCTTGATGTCCCATAGGGCGAGGTCCACACCGGCAAGCGCCGTCATTTGCACGGGGCCGCCCCGCCAGTAAGGGCCGCGATAGAGGTACTGCCACGTGTCCTCAATCTGCTCGGGGTCACGGCCAATGAGCAGCGGGGCGATGTGCTCTTTCAGGTCTTCCGCCACGGCAAGCTCGCGGCCGTTCAGCGTGGCATCTCCGACACCGTAGAGGCCGGGCTCGCTGGTGAGGATCTTCACCAGCACGTAATTGCGGTCAGGACAAGTGACGATCACGCGAACGTCGACGATCTTGAGGGGCGGAAGCCCGCGCATGCGGGAACTCGTTTCACCTTGCGGCGCAGCGACTGCCAGTCCGTTGCCGAGCAGCGCTTTACTAGCCACCGCGGCACTGACAAGTTTCAGCAGTCCTCGTCGGGTCCCATTCACTTTCTCCAACAGGCTTGCGTCCATTTCCACCTCCGTCGCTGCAAAGAACCTCGATTAGAAATCGTCATAATGCCACGCCGCTCTGCCCATATTAGTTTGCAGCGACCGCTTCACGAGAGCGCTCGCTTCTGGACGGGTTTTTCTCCGTCGGGCTTTGGCACAAAAATGTCCTGCCACGTGAGCCCGCACTCCTTCACCATTTCCACGGCGTACTCCAGCCGACCGAGTTTGTTGCCTGCGTTATTCGTGCCGAAAGAGAATTTGATCCCGGCTTTCTTGGCGGCCTTAATAAATGCCGGACTGGGCAGCCGGTAAGTGTTGTTGATCTCGATGGCGATGTCGTTCCGTTTGGCGGCGTCAATCACTTTTTCCATTCGTTCGGGCGTCCAGAGGCGGTCGTAGTCGGCTGCAATCACTTTGGGCAGAAATGTGGGATTCACGTAGATGTCAATCGGCTCGTGGTTGAGGACGCCGAGGATGCGGTTCATGCACATCTCGGTGAACCGCTCCTTGTCCTTGATCTCGCCCACCTCTTCGTCAATCCAGAGGCGCATGCGCTTGCCGTTGTCGTCGGTGAAGGTCATGGCGTCGGTAAACGCGTAGTCGAACTTGGCGATGATTTCCTTGGAAAACAGCTTCACCCATTCGCGCCCCTCGCCTTGCATGGCCACAAAGACCGGTTGACCCTTCATGCCGCGAAGGAATTCTTCCGCAGCAGCGTCGTTGGTGACGGGAAAGCCAAGGCCGCAGTTCACCGCGATTCCGTACATGATTCCGAGCCGGCGCGACTCGCGCAGAGCTTCCTCCATGGTCAGCCCACCCTTCAGGTGAACGTGGTAATCGACGACAGGGTAGTTTTCGGCATTCATTCGCAGCAATTCGCGGTAGACCTCATCCACCACCGGCCGAACATCGGAGGCCATCGGCAGATCGTCGGGCAGCGGCTTCACCAGGATGTTCCGGAAAAAGGCTTTCGAGTTTGGGTCATGGCATTGGAGCGCGAAGGTGCCCCGGTCGAGAACGCGTCCCGGCTCATCGGGCACGGGCACGGGCGGGTCAGGCTCCACGTAATCCACCAGCAGCGAGCCGTTCAACCGGACCTGCACTTGCTTCGCACGAACCAGGACGTGTAACTGAAACCACTCGTTGTCGCTTACGAGCGCCTTGTAGACATCGCGGACGGCGTAAAGCGAGCCGGTCTTCTTGCGCTCGGTGTAATCCGCGTCACCCTTTTGAGTGTTGTTGATCTGGACTTCAAACCCTTTGGCCGGCCAGTCTTCCTGTTGGAATTTGGTGTGGAAGTAGATACCGGAATTGGCGCCCGGGCGCGCCAGCACGTCGGCCTTCAGCTCGAAGTTCTTGAAGTCGGCGTTCCGCGCGCCGCCCGTATAGAAAAGGTGCGAGCGCGGACCATCGGCGGCGATCTGTCCGTCCACGATCCGGAAAGAGCCTCCGCCCTCACTGGCCTTCCAGCCGTTGAGTGTGCGGCCGTCGAAGAGTGGAATCCAGTCGGCCTCCGCGCGCAGCGCGGCAGGCAGAACCAGCAGAGAAGCCATCATTTCGCGCCTTGAAATCGGGACCATAACAGGAATCCTTTCGGGCTCGCGTGTCCGGACCTGCCCATCCACGCACGTTAGGTCTGGGCACGCCTTCGGAGCCAGGGCCTTGCGCAGGTATTCTACGCCATCCACCCGCGTGCGCCGGAGATGTTTTGGAAGGGAAGTTTGTTTTCCAGTCCGAGGCTGTGGCGAAAGCGGAAGAAACCGATTAACCATCGAAAGGCATCGTCGGTCGCTGAACTCGCAGGAACACCGAATGGACATGCCGCCATCATCCAGCTCTAGAGGACCGCAAGTTTGCGCGAGCGCATAAGTCAACCTCCCGGTGCATGCGATTTTGTAGCGGCGATGGAACCTGTCACGATTCGATCGGGACATCGCCATCCCCTCGTGATTGCGCACCAAATCCTTTCATAGTGATCTCCTTTCCACGCGTCGTATTATATAATCCGCAGGAATCTGAAAGGTGCTAGCCATGGGGGAGAAAATCGTTTTCCGCGTCCACGCACTGCGCCGAATGTTCGAGAGGGCCATCACTGTCGATGAGGTCGAGACAGTGATTAAACGCGGCGAGGTTATCGAAGACTATCCAGACGACACCCCTTACCCCAGCCAGCTTGTGTTGGGATGGAACGTCACACGTCCTTTGCACGTTGTTTTGGCGCGGAATATGAGCGAAAATGAACTTGTCGTGGTCACCGTCTACGAGCCAGACCCGGCACAGTGGGAAAGCGGTTTTAGAAGGAGAAAAACATGAAGTGCGTCGTCTGCAAAGTGGGAGAGACCAAGCCCGGCCGAACCGCCGTCACCTTGGAACGAGACAACACCACCCTGGTGTTTAAGGCAGTCCCTGCTGACGTGTGCGCGAACTGCGGCGAGGCATACGTCAAAGCGGAGGTCAGCCGCCAAATCCTCGCCGTCGCCGAGCAGGCTGCCCGCTCGGGGGTTCAGGTGGATGTGCGGGAATTCGTAGCTGCTGGAACCTGACGTCCTGGCCCCTCGCGCAGAGTCCCTAACACCTAGTCCCCAGCACCTAGAACCCATTCTCGACGCCCCTGGCCCCTGTTCTCCTCGGCATCACCATCCCTCGCATTGCAGTTTCTGGTTTCTATTTTCCGACTGGCGGCATCTGGAATCTCCGATCTGAAATCCGTTCGCCAGAAGCGTAGCCACGGTTAGTCGCTCCTTGACCGTGGGTTCTTGTCGGAAGGGAAAGACTACTTTCGCATCGTTCTGGGATTGGCCGCATGTTTTTCAAAGTCACAAAAGCCCTCGGTTGGAAGTGCACCAACCGAGGCTACCCATTTCGTCTGCGAACACGGACCGGACGAATCAGGACCTCGGCCGGGATTTTCAACTTCTGATTTAACCGGCGGATCATGGATAACGACAGGGCTCGATCCCGGCGCAACACTTCGTAGACTCGCGTCCGATTTCCAATCACACCAATCAGCGATTTCTTATCTGCTCCTTGTTGTTCCAGCCGGAACTTGATCGCCTCGACGGGGTCGGGAGCATCGATGGGAAAATGCGATTGCTCGTAAGCCTCGACCAAGGTTGCGAGTATGTCCAGACAGTCCCCCTCCGGCGTTCCCCTATCCGCCCCCCAGAGGCGCTCGATTTCGCGGAGCGCCGCCTCATGGTCAGCGCGTGTCCTGATAGGTTTGATCATCATGTTGCACCGTCCTCACGTCGATTTTGTCGTAGTCTTTATGTGCACCGAGCCATTTGATGAACACAATGCCGCGTCGGTAATCGATGGCCGTCACCAGCCGATAGTCGTTGCCTTTTATATTGAAGACTACCCGATCAGCACCTACGATGCTTGCGCTTCCATAGCCCTCTTTCACCCCGGCTGAATTCTTCCATTCCGCCTGTTTAACCTCGTGAAACCAAGCGCCCAGAGCGGCTTTCACCGACCGGTGATCCTTGTGGCCCGTCAACTTCCGGAGGTACCGAGTCAGCGTATTTCGGGCGATAATACGCACCGCCACATCCTAGCATGTTCCCAATCTGGGCACAAAGAGTTTGTGAGTGGATGTGATTGGCAATATCGCGCGGAGGCGGGCCGGTTTCTTCCCTAGTCTGCCGTCTACACCCTACCGTCTACTGCGGCATCGCCATCCCCTCGCGATTGCGCACCAACACTGGCAAATTTTAGATGAGATTTTCAGATTATGATACGTGAGAACGAATGACATGTTGGCATCTTTTCGGCCCAGTGAAGGGGGAGCAGAACGGCATTGATCTCCCTACACGATTCAGGGCAGAATGTGGTGAACCGCCCGAGTTCCAGGTAATTCGCAGCAAAAGGGAAGGTCGTGCTATGGAAACTCGCATGCCTGCAGGGCTTGCGCGTGCAGGAAGTTACGCCCAAAGCATAAAACAGGTACCGCAAAGTCCCGACCACAGCGGGACTCTGAACGCAGTCGAGAAAAATTAACGCCAGAGTTTCAAAAAGAGCGGTACTCGCTACGCAGGCTCAAGGAGAAATGATCATCAAACCTTCTTGGTGGGTTGCTGCATCCATCTTAAGTGCGTTCGTCTTCTTGCCGCCGACGCGTGGGCCGGCGGCAGCGCCGACAGCCCCGAGCGCGCATACAGCGGACTTACGTCTGAAATTAAGCGAGAACGGCCGTTATCTCGTCGACCAGAAGGGCAACCCTTTTTTGGTTGTGGGCGATTCGCCGTGGTCACTCATCGCTCAACTCGACGACAGGGACATTGAAAGTTATCTGGAGGATCGACAGAGCAAAGGGTTCAGCTCGATCATCGTCAATCTGATCGAGCACAAGTTCTGCACGGCGCCGCCGAGGACGCGCGCGGGGTTGGCGCCGTTCAGCACGCCGGGCGATTTTTCGACTCCCAATCCCGTCTATTTCGATTTCGCCCACCGTGTCATCGAGCGCGCAGGCCAACACGGCATGGTGGTGTGGCTCGCTCCAGCCTATCTTGGTTACGGCGGGGGCGACGAGGGTTTCTTTCAGGAGATCAAGGCTGGCGGCCGGGAGAAGCTTCGCGCTTACGGCAGATTCGTCGGCAATCGGTTCAAAGACTTGCCCAACATCGTCTGGATGCTCGGCGGCGACTACACGCCGGCACAGCCCGATCAATGGACGGTCACTGGATTGGCGGCGGCAATCCGTGAGCAGGATCCGGCCCATCTGATGACGGCTCATCACTCGCCGGAAAGTTCGGCGGTGGCTGCTTTTGGAGCGCAAGATTGGCTGGCCATCAACACCGTTTACGGCTACGAAAAGCCGCTGTTTCGTCCCATGCTGGCGGAATATGAACGCAAGCCGGCACGCCCGTTTGTACTTCTCGAAACCACCTACGAGGGTGAGCACGATTCGACACCGGGCCAGATCCGGCGGCAGGCTTACTGGGCCATGCTCAGTGGCGCGTGCGGCCAGTTCTTCGGCAACAATCCTATCTGGCATTTCGACGGCCCCGGCCTCTTTCCGGCAAAGATGACTTGGCAACAGAGTCTTAATGCCACTGGCTCCCACGACATCGCTATTCTGCGTAAGCTTTTTGCTGACTTACCCTGGCACCAGTTGGTGCCGGAAGATAACCATGCCATCTTGGTGGAAGGCTACGGCACCGACGCAGACACGGCCCTCACAGCAATGACGGCAGATAGGAAGCTATCGGTCAGCTACATTCCCTCAACCGGCACGGACGGACGGGAGTTGACGGTCGCTATGGGTCGTTTCGCAGATCCGGTGACCGCTCGCTGGTGTAATCCCACCAACGGGCGAGTTGTCGCGGTCAAAGGTTCGCCCTTTGTGAACCGCGACACTCGCAGCTTTCGCACACCGGGGGACAATGGGACGAAAGCAAACGACTGGCTGCTTATCCTGGACGCCAGGTGAGAACCTCGCTCGCCAAAGCCCATTCTCTCCAGTTGGCTGTCCATGGCGCGGCTGGTGGATAAGCGACCGCAGGATACTCCCGCTCACATCAGTGAACAGCCCGGTTGATCTCCTTCGTGGTTCCAATCATTTCGGATATTTACATGGCTCTCGTGCGTACGACCGCCGCCGGTGGCTCATCTATGCAGCGGGGGCGGGCTAAAGCCGAGCATGTCCGTGTTGTCGCTAGCCTTGATCGGAAATGGCTCGGCCCAAGGGAGCGGCCTTTGACGCAGGCAGGATGGTGACGGGCCGGGGCATTTTCGATAAGGAGACTAGAAGGAAGCCGCTGGCGCGCACGACCAGCTATGGAGATTGAATGCCTTTTTCTTTTAAGTTTGGGGTTGCGAGGATGTGGTAATGGGCGGAGAAGGTGGAAGGGCTGGGACTCTGGGCGGTGCGGACGTGCCGATGGTTGGGGGCGAGGGTTGGCCTGAACCACCCGAAGTAAGGGTGGATGAAGCGCGGGCACAGCAAGGTGCTGGCGTGCGGCGTGCACGTCGATGGTCTGGTTTGGGTCGCAACTCTATGAAGAGTCAAAGTAACTGCACCTTAAAGACGATTCCTGGCTGGTGAATCTCTGCATGACAATCATCACCGTGCCACAGTGGGGGCAATGCCAAATGGCAGCGTCGGCGTGAGGAACTGAAGTTCTGGCGGGCGGTAAGGGGGCGTTCGCCAGCAGTTGCCGACAGAGTTGGACCCGCGCGGCACGAAAGCGATTGCCCAAAAAGCCGAAGTGACGAATGCGCACGAACCCTTTGGGCAAGATATGGAGGAAGAAGCGGCGTAAGAACTCCGTGGCCAGGAGCGTCATCTGACGTGTTTGACCGCCGTGGGCGTAATCCTTCCAGCGGAACGTGACGCGCTCGCCGTCGAAGGATGAGAGTCGATGGTTGGAGATGGCTACGCGGTGGGTGTAACGGCCCAGGTAGCGGAGCACCTGCCGAGGGCCGCCGAAAGCGGGCTTGGCATAGATGACCCAATCCTGCCGGTGGACGCGGCGCAGCAACTGGCGGAACTGCTTCTCGTTGGCCAGCGTGGCGGAGGGTCCGGCGCAGCGTAATTGTTTGCGGCGGTAAAGGCGTTTGAGGCCGGCGATAAACTTGCCGCGGAAGACTCGGCTCAGCACCTTGACGGGCAGAAAAAAGTGGGCGTAGCGAGGAGGCACCCAACGGGTGTGATCGCGAGCGATGCCTCCCGCCGGAATGACGCAGTGGATATGCGGATGGGCGAGAAGGTTCTGGCCCCAGGTGTGGAGAATGCTGAGGATGCCGATCTCCGCGCCGAGGTGCTTAGGATCCACCGCAATTTCCAGGAGGGTGGCGGCGCTGGCGGTGAACAAGAGATGGTAAAACGGACGGGGGTTGTCTTGGGCCAGGAGGTTGAGCTCGTGGGGGACGGTGAAGACCACGTGAAAGTAATCCGTGGCCAGGAGTTCTTGTTCCCGTGCGGCGAGCCAGCGCTCACGCGCCTGGGCCTGGCACTTGGGGCAATGCCGGTTGCGACACGAATTGTATGAGACGGCCTGAAATCCGCATTGGGGACAGGCATCGAGGTGACCTCCGAGCGCGGCAGTGCGGCAGTTCTGCAGGGCGCGGAAGGCTTTGAGCTGCTGGAAATCGAAGCTCGATCGATACCGGTCGAGGAAGCGCTGGCCCTGAACGCGGAGGATGTCGGCCACCTCCACGGCGGGCCGAGTCATGGGTTCTTTTTACGGTGATACTGACGGTTGGCTTCCTGAACGCTGGAAAGCTGCAAGCTCTCCAAGGGATTGGCGACGGCCCGCAAATGCCGCTGGGATAGATGCAGGTATTTCGCCGTCGTCTCCAGATCACCATGACCCAGCAAGATCTGAATGGTGCGCAGATCCGTCCCCGCCTCCAGGAGGTGAGTGGCGAAGCTGTGGCGCAAGCAATGAGGGCTGACCCGTTTCGTAAGGCCCGCGTGGCGAGCGGCTTCCTTACAGGCGTACCAGACGGTCTTGTCGGAAATGGGATGTTCCGTGCCGCGTTTCCTCTCGCTGCTCGCAAACAGATAAGTGCGAGGTTTTTTCCAGGACCAATATTCTCGCAGGGTTTCTAACAGAGCCGGGCTGAGAGGAATGTCGCGACCGGAGCCACCCTTTCCCCGTTCCACGCGGATCATCATGCGCTGGCTGTCGATGTCACTCACCTTCAGCAAAGATACTTCGGTGCGCCGCATCCCCGTGCCGTAAAGAGTCATCAGCAGGGCGCGCTGCAGGAGATTGCCGGCGGCATTGATGAGTCGAGTCACCTCCTCCAGACTCAAAACCGTAGGAAGTCGGCGGTGGTCCTTGGGATACGGCAAATCTTCTCGGAATCGATGCCGCTTGAGGGTCCGCACGTAGAAAAACCGCAGCGCCGCGACTCGGGCAATGACACTGCCGACGGCCAGCTTGCGCTCTTGAAGCAGGTACGCTTGGTAGGTTCGAAGCTGTTCAGGTCCGAGCTTGTCCGGTGACCGACGAAAATGCCGGGCAAAATTCGCCACCGTTTGCAAGTAGTAGCGGATCGTACTTTTCGAGTAATTGCGACGCTGGAGTTCCTCCAGCATCATTCGACGTAGTCGGGTCATAAGGACCTCCTTATGACTCCACACTACTCCTTGGTTGCTTGGGAGGTTTTAAATCGTCGCCACGCGATAGCGTCCCCCGCGCCAGCGGGTTCGTTCAAGTCGAGAAAACGGACACGCTCGGCTCGGTGTGCAACGCGTGGAGACGCCCGCTAATCGGTGACTCTTCGTTGAAACCCATGGGTCTTGCCCTGGGAGTCAACGAATGCCCCGACGATATTTCCTCCGGGGTTGATCCCGAAAGCCCGGGTGGCGATCGCACCGGGGTAATCGATGGTGGCAAATCTGCCTTTGCTCAGCAGGAAGCCATGGACCTTGCCCGTGAGCTCGCGGAACACTCCCACCACAGTTCCCTGGGGATTGATGTCCCATGCCTGAGTGAGATTGCTGCCCGCCAGATCGAAAGGCTTGAAGCTGCCATTCTGAACCAAATAGCTGTGAGTGAGGCCTGTCGTCAGGTCAGTGTAGAAGCCGACGATCGTGTTTCCGTCCGGCGTCGCACCATTGCGCATCGAAGCCGGGGCAGCATCAAACCCCATGGGCATGAAGGTTGTGGCCATCCGCATGAGCGTCATGCCGTGCATGCTTCCCATCGTGTCCGTGTCGTGATAACACCCGTAAATATCCCCGTTCGCCGCGATCCGCTGGGCGAACAAGCCAGGGTGCCCGGGGTATTTGAGTTCGGTGAAGGTTCCCGCACTCAACAGATAGCCGTGCATATTGGCCGGTCCCCCGGGTGCGACAGTATAAACTCCCACGATGTCCCCGCCCGGGCTGATGCCACGAGCGTCGGTCGAGATCGCGCCGGGATGGTCAATGGATGTAAAGTTTCCTTCGCTAAGCAAGAACCCGTGCTGCTTGCCCTCAGTATCCTGGTAGTAACCCACTACATCACCTGCGGGATTGATGCCCTGGACGTTGGTGAGCGCAGCCCCGGGATAATCGATGGAAGAGAAAATGGGTTGGCCCTGGGCCCTAACTGCTCCCATTATCAGGACAGAGCCAATCAAGCCAGCCAAGACTTTGTAACGAAACATTGGTTGCCTCCTATTTTGATGGGCGCGCGGGTGATTGAAGTTTTGTCACGCTTTTCCTCTCGGGCCTGACCCGATCTCCCCAGCGCCCCTCTGACCTCTAATGCGCGAACTGGCCGCGAAATGGGTAACGGCGCGGGAGAATTTTTGGCAGGCCAGTGATTGGAAGTGGCGCCGCGTTTCAGGCCGAAAGGCCAAGTAAGTGGGGAATGTCCTCCGGAATGTGATAGATTGTCGTCCCTCAGAAGGAGCTAATCTCCGTGGCCGTAGAAGGCCGAATGGAACCTTCGGCGTTCGAGATTACCCAACTCCTACAGGCGTGGAGCAGAGGAGAGCAGGAGGCGCTCGACAAGCTCACCCCACTCGTTTATGCGGAACTGCACCGGGCAGCTCACCGCTACATGGTCCGGGAACGCCCCGACCACACCCTGCAAACTACCGCGCTTGTGAACGAGGTCTACCTGCGGCTGGTCGATACTCGAGAAGTGACATGGCAAGACCGCGCACATTTTTTCGGGATCTGCGCGCGATTGATGCGCCGCGTATTGACGGATTTCGCTCGCTCTAAAAGGTACCTCAAGAGGGGCGGCCGTTCACCCCATGTTGCTTTGGATGAAGCTCTCGTGGTTTCCCCCCAGCATCGGGCGGACCTGGTAGCACTGGACGACGCGCTGAACGAGCTGTCCAAGCACGATCCCAGGAAAAGCCAAGTGGTGGAACTGCGCTTCTTTGGCGGCCTCACCGTGAAAGAGACTGCCGAGGTCTTGAAGGTTTCCATGGAGACGGTTAAGCGCGACTGGGAGTTGGCGAAGGTGTGGTTGCTGCGCGAAATGCGCGGTGAGCGGGACAATGGACGCTGACCGGTGGAAAAAGATTGAGGAGCTTTACCATGCCGTGCGGAAACTTGACGCCGGTGAGCGGCGGGCATTTCTCCAACAGGCTTGCGCCGGCGACGAAGAACTGCGTCGCGAAATCGAGTCCCTGCTTGCATGTGAGAACGACGCCAAGGGCTTTCTGAATGAGCCAGCGATGGAACAAGCTGCCGAATCCTTGGCAGCGGAGCAGGCTTGGGGCGGTTCGTCAGACAAGAGCATGATCGGCAGATCAATTTCGCATTATCGCATCCTCGGAGAGGTCGGTCACGGCGGTATGGGAGTGGTATATGAGGCGGAAGACATCAGGCTTCACCGCCATGTCGCCCTGAAATTCCTGCCGCCCGAGTTGTCGAAAGATCCTCAAGCCCTCGGGCGCTTCAAGCGCGAAGCCGAGACAGCTTCCTCGCTTGATCATTCGAATATTTGCGCGATTTACGATATCGGCGAGTATGGCGGACGGCCCTTCATTGCCATGCCGTACCTGGAGGGGCAGACGCTCCGGCAACGCATTGCGGGCAAGCCTTTGGGAGTCGAAGACGTTCTGGACCTGGGCATTCAGATTTCGGATGCCCTTGACGCCGCGCACTCCAAAGGAATCACCCACCGCGATATCAAGCCCGCCAATATCTTCGTGACCAGCCAGGGTCAAGTGAAGATCCTCGATTTTGGACTTGCCAAATTGACCGCCCGAGGCACCGTAGCAGGAGCTATAGACGCATCAGCGCGCACCCTGTCAGCATCCGAGGAGTCCCTGACCAGTCCGGGAACAGCGATGGGAACAGTAGCGTACATGTCGCCGGAGCAGGCGCGCGGTGAAGAGCTGGACACCCGCACGGACCTGTTCTCTTTTGGAGTTGTTCTTTATCAAATGGCCACCGGAAAGTTGCCCTTTAAGGGGAATACTGCCGCAGCCATCTTTGGCGCGATTCTGCATGAAAGCCCTGTTTCGGTGCTTACCCTGAATCCGGAACTTCCCGCCGAACTGGATCACATCATTGTCAAGGCTCTCGAAAAAGACCGTGAGGTGCGCTGCCAGTCGGCCTCGGAACTTCGGGCCGATTTAAAGCGTCTGAGGCGCGACACCAGTTCGGGCCGCACAGTGGCTGCGAAAGAACCCGCCAAGAATCATCGTGGGCTCTGGCTGCTTGCGAGTGTGATCGTGATCGCCGCGCTGGCTATCGTTGCTTCGTTATGGTTTCGCCCATCAAAGCCGATTCTGGTGTCGCCGTCGGAGTACGTCCAGATCACCAATTTGCCGGATTCAGTCAGCCAGCCTGCACTCTCTCCAGACGGACGGATGTTGACCTTTATTCGCGGACCCGACACATTCGCTGCACCCGGGGAAATCTACGTCAAGATTTTGCCCGACGGCGAGCCGGTGCAACTCACGCGCGACAACTCCGAGAAAATGAGCCCGGTGTTTTCACCGGACGGATCCGAGATCGCGTATACATCGGTGACTGCCGAGAATCGTTGGAATACGTGGGTAGTGCCGGTCATCAACGGCCAGCCGCGTCTCTGGTTGCCCAACGCCTCCGGATTGGTATGGCTTGACAAAGGGAAGGTCTTGTTTTCCGAGATCAAGAACAATGACATGCACATGGCCATCGTGACGTCGGAGGAGAGCCGGGCCGGCGAGCACGATGTTTATGTGCCGCCAAGTGATCGCGGCATGGCGCATCGCTCGTATCCCTCGCCCGACGGCAAGTGGGCGCTCGTGGTGGAAATGGATCGCGCAAAGTGGCTTCCCTGCCGGCTGGTTCCGATGGATGGAACCTCGCCCGGGAGGCAGGTAGGCCCACCGGAAGCCGGATGCACTTCAGCGGCTTGGTCTCCCGATGGAAAATGGATGTACCTGAACTCGAGCGCCGGAGGGACCTTCCATATTTGGCGGCAGCGCTTCCCCGATGGTAGGCCGGAGCAAATCTCCTCGGGAACCACCGAAGAGGAAGGCATTACCATGGCTCCGGACGGTCGGTCGTTCATCACAGCAGCTGGGCTCAGGCAAAGCTCAGTTTGGCTGCGCGATTCCAGCGGTGAGCGCCAGGTTTCGCTGGAAGGATATAGCTACGACCCGAAATTGAAGCCGGACGGAAAGGGGCTCTGTTATCGCATTTTGAAAGGTGCCCTGCCGATGTCCGACCCAAGCGAGTTGCGGGTAGTGGACCTGCATTCCGGCCGCAATGAATCGTTGCTCCCGGGCTTAACGATCGTGGGGGGACTCAGAATGACTTACGACATCTCCCCGGACGGCGGCGACGTTGTGGTGGCTGTGCTCGACCAGGAAGGCAAACACCGCCTGTGGCTGGCTCCGCTTGACCGGCGCGTGCCACCCCGGCAGATCCCCAACGTGGAGGGCCAGCAACCGAAATTTGGACCGGGCAGCATGATCTTCTTCACCTCCGCGGAAGGGACCTCCTTCTTCATCTACAGCATTCGTGAAGACGGAACAGGGTTGCAGAGATTAATCGAGCAACCCGTCGCCGGGCTTATCGGCGTTTCGCGAGATGGTCAATGGCTGGTGGCCAAGGTTCCGGGCAGAGAGGGGTCCACCATGATGGCCTTCCCGCTCCGCGGGGGCCCACCGATTCACCTTATGGCCGCCGGCACTTTCGCTGGCTCGTCGGCCAGCTTCAAGTGGTCCCTGGACGGGAAGTGGATCTTCATCTTATTGCCAACTGCTCAGATGCTGGCCCGAGGGCGGACGTATGCCATCCCAGTGTTACCTGGGCGGGCCTTTCCCCAAATTCCTCCTGGAGGCTTCCGGTCAGAAGCCGAGATCGCCAAGCTGCCGGGAGTGCGGGCTATCGACGCCTTCGATGTGGCGCCCGGCCCGACCCCCGAGGTGTATGCATTCTCGCGCGGGAGCGTGCAGCGCAATCTTTACCGTGTCCCCCTGCAGTGAAGTCGCAATTTCCCATTGGGCGCAATGGTGTCAATCCTCTCTGAGACCCAGTCCCTTGATCGCCTCGCGCTACCAGGACCTCATCCCGACGCCGCTTCCCGAGGCCGGGAAACGCGTTGCCGGGCCCTTGGCGGAACTCTCGCCTCCAGGGGTGTAGCACTTTCGGGTCGACTTCAAGCGCCCGAGCCACTTCCGCAATCGAGGCCCCCAGATCCAGCTGCAGTAGCGCGGCCAGCTTGAATTCTTTCGTGAACTGCCGTCGAGACAAACCCATGACTCAATCCTCCCTTCGATGGGATTTTCACCCCATTCGCTGAATTTTGAGTCTTAACTGTTTGTCTCAAAAATGAGGACAAGTCCACGTCATACGGCGAGACATAATCCTGGCTAAGACTCGAAAGTACGGACTGAAGAATATGCCCATCGCACTCGGTTTTCTGCTGAGCACAGGCAAGGGGAGTGTAGCTGAATGTGAAAAAGGACTGAGAGTGAACAGAAGAACGCTTCAACGCGACCTGAAGCTCCTGGTGGAGAAGGGCCTAGTCCGCGAGGTTGGAACTGGCCCCATGGACCCCACCAAGTACTACCAACCCCTGCTGTGACAAGCTGTGACAAATTACTGTGACAAACTGTGACAGCCGACTGTGACAAGACTTAGTCCGTTGGGAGAGCCTCTCAGATCATCCAACAAAGAGTTGGTGTTTGCATTAAACCAGAATATACTAATGCCGTTCCGTGGAATCCTTGGGACAAGGCTGTGCTTTTTGACCTAACCGTACCGCAATTGGATGCACTGCCGCTAGCAGAGCGGAGTGCGGCGGTACGGTGCGATTTCTCGGATGTCGATCGTCATCGTCGAGGATTCAGCGCTTGAAATAGGGCACGTTTGAGAAAGTGCAGCCTTCAGCGTCAAATTCTTGGAGGAACGATGGAGTCCGGATCTCGTCTCGCGTTTAACCGAAAAAGGATTATTCTTGAAAGGGGTAGCTTGCACGCGTTGCAATCGTAAGCGGGCGGTGGAGGAAACTCCACATCAGCCAAGAGGCGCTGCTCCATAAACTTAGACGAGTCAAAATGGAGGATGCCGTGAATACCCTCTTTTCCCGCTGGAGAGCTAGGAAGATACAACATCTCATTTTGTGTGCTGTCATTCTGCTACTGTGGGTGGCAGTTCCCGCTGTAGGGCAACAAGAATCCAAGCCATCCTCGACCAAGAAATCCGGCTCAGCGACCGCACCAGCATCCAAGCAATCTAAAACCAAGTCGACTTCTGAGGTTCCTAACCACGTCGACGGCGTGCCGGTGCGACAGACGGCACTCTCTCCAGTGGACCCCGGTTATGTGATCGGCCCACAAGATGTTCTGAGTATCGACGTTTTGCAGTCGAAAGAACTCAGCGGGAACGCATCAGTGCGGCCGGACGGAAAAATTACTCTGCCGCTTGTGAATGACATTCAGGCCGCAGGGCTGACGCCGACGGAACTGGCAGCGGCGATCATGAAAGTGCTCTCGAAATACGTCAACAACCCTCAAGTGACTGTTAAGGTCGAGCAAATTAACAGCAAGATGGTTTACATCCTGGGAGAGGTTTACAAGCCTGGCGGGCTGCCTCTGCTCAGAAAGCTGACCGTCTTACAAGCCCTTGCTTTGGCTGGCGGACCTACCCAGTTCGCAAATTCAAAGAAGATTTACGTCTTGCGGATGGAAAACGACAAACAGGTTCGGTATGCGTTCAACTACAAGGAAGCGGTCAAGGGCAAAGGCCTGGGACAGAACATAGTCCTTCAGCCTGGCGATACGATTGTGGTTCCCTAGGAGCGCGTCGTGGCAGACGGGCGGTTCCGATTAGCAACGCTGATGTCAGTTTTGACTCTCTGGACCTCCGGGGGTTGGGCCCAGCAGCAACAGCCTCCAATAGGGTCTTCCATTTCTCTGCCCCAGACTAACACCGGACAGCAGCAGAGTCAGGCTGGAACGAATGCTCCCAGCCAAGAAAAGGTTCAGCCTGTCAAATCTCCGAATGGCATAGCTGATGTGTCTGGGGTTTCCATCACCTCCGGACCAGAGGGCGAACTTTTTGTTGATGTGAAGACGTCTCAGCCGACCACCTACCACGTTCTTCAGCTGAGCAACCCCCGGCGGCTGGTTCTTGATGTGGACCAGGCGCGGCAGGCCTTCCATCAAAAAACTTTCGCCGCACAATCGCCGCTCTTGAGCGAAGTGCGGGTGGGCCAATTCAAGGAAAAGAATCCCTCCGTGGTTCGGGTTGTGGCAGATCTGACCGGCGACCCAATTTTTGATGTGCACTCACAGGCAGGCGGAATTCGCATTGCTTTGAAAGCGCGAACATCCGCTGCTCATGTGACCAAGGCTGGTGTTTCCACCACAGCCACCGCGACGCCCGTGGTTAAAGA
>JBGPCF010000129.1:0-18906 GCA_041481635.1 Terriglobia bacterium
GATCGATCCAGTGTCGCCAGCGGCTGGGCGGAATGCTGAATTACTATTATCGTCAGGCAGCCTGAGGGTTGAGGATCAAACTCCGGCGGGATGGCCACCACCAGGGCGTCGGCCCCCATCGTGGTGCCTCGTTCGGCTGTTACTGGGCTTCTTGAAGCGAGTAGGTCCATGCAGTCACGCGTTGATTCTAGCGGACCTCAAACAAGAACCACCCATTTACTCAAGAAGAGATCACATTCCTGGCCCAAAGAAGTGTCGTTCATTTGAGTTTTTGGACCTTACGGGATTGGAATAGCAAGCTGGGAAATTCCAAGTAGGGGCGGATTGCGCTGTACTCGCCGTCGGGGTCCGGCGCAAGGATTCCGTCGATTATCGGCTATTCGGCAGCATTCATCTGACCATCCGGGTGGTTTGCGTCTCGAAAGTCTTTCCTTCACGCAAGGGTCCTTCGCCAAATCTGTCCAATTGGATAGCTTCGTAACACTCGCACGCACAGCTTTGGAGTTTCGCGCGGCTCAGAATCTGCACGAGACCGCGAGTGTGCACAATAATCTTCTTTTTCTGCAAAATAGCGGCTGTCAAGTTTACGGTGGGGCGGTCCGTCCCTAACATAGAGGCAAGGAAATCCTGAGTAATGGCGAAATTTGCGGAATCCACTCTGTCCTGAGTGATCAGAAGCCAGCGCGCCAGCCGCTGTTCGACATTGTGAAGCCGATTACACGCGGCAGTTTGTGCGATTTGCAATCCTTGAACCACTCCATAGCGAGTCAGCATCAGTTGAAACTGAGGAGTAGAACTTAAGAGGCTTTGCAAGGCGCCCGCTCTCATCCTGAATCCATTTCCGCCGATTTGTCCGATCTCGCGCACTTGGCTCTTTTTCATGCCAACCGACGCCGGTATCCCTGCAAACCCTTCCTTCCCCACCTCACCGACTTCAACAGTCCTTCCATCTTCGGTCTCAATGACCAGCGATACCATGCCCGAATTGGGGAAATACACAAACTCCAAGGGACGGTTCGGTTCGTAAAGGGTGCGATGGTGAGGCAAGCCGAGAAATTCCAGGTGAGGACGGATGGCGCGGTATTCGCTTTCGGGAATCGACAGAAGGAGCTTGTTGCTGACCGGCTTTCCGGCAGCATTGGTCCGTTCGCCCGGCCGCGCGATTTGAAAGTCTTTTCTTGCCATAAAACTCCTCCACTTTTCCGGCTGCCGTGATGCTTACTTCGTTCGTCTTCCGAAGATCGCTATTTATCGACACTCGCCCTGCACCAGAACTTGCCTGGCCACAGTGACGCGGCGAATGATCGGACGGCTCTTGTGCACCAATCTATTCTTTGAGGGGTGGCTCCGTCTGCTCAATGTCGACCTCTGGTTTGGTCAATACTGCTCACTTCAACTCGTGAGGGCAGCAAGAGGGTAGCGTGTGAGGGAATCGCGGAGAGTCTGGCGTGTAGAAGGTCCATCACGGGCGGCGGAACGCACGAATCCTCGGTCATTGCCGCACGGTTCACCAGCATCCGGTTGTGGAGCCGACTTCCATTGCAGTTGCCGCGTGAGTCGACCTGAGCAGTATTAACCTAAGCCATGAGCCAGAGTGGACAGACAAACATCGTACCCCAGCGTATAAAGGGTGTGCCTCGAGCCAGCGTCTGGTTGG
Source organism: Terriglobia bacterium (assembly GCA_041481635.1). GTDB lineage: Bacteria > Acidobacteriota > Terriglobia > UBA7540 > UBA7540 > DASYXZ01. Next base: position 1,658 of record JBGPCF010000129.1, read on the forward strand.
CAGAGCGTGTCAGCGGCGAAGCAACCGCTGACCAAAGCTAGAAGATGCACCCCAACTCCCGTGGAGGATGATATGAATCGCGAAAAAAACGACCTGTTTAAATTAAGACCCGACAAGAGTGACAGCGGCCCAGATCAGGGTGGCCAACAAGGTCAAAGCCAGTCCTCCGCGCCACCCCTGGGGCCTCTGCCTGAAAAATACCGTCGGGGCAAAGCATCCATCGGCCAGCAGGGACCAGCGAGCTTGCCACCTCGCAATGCGGGCGTCGGAAGTGGTGACGGCGATAACCCCAAAAACCCGGGCGTCAGACTGAAGCCCTGAACATGAGGTCTACTCGTCATCCTGAATTGCCCTTGGGCCTGGTTCAGGGTCGTTTTGACGGGCTTTGGCAATCCGCACTTACATGCTTCCAGGGTGCAGTCGTGCTGGGGAACTATCTCTTGCCGGACGTTGGGAACCGAAGAGATGCTTAACAAGGTTGAGTGGTAATGGCGGTATCAAATGGCCAAGTTCAAAATAAAAGACCGTATCAGAATAATTGGCAAGCAGGAAGTTCTCACGGTGGAGGAAATCCGCGAAATCCCCGGCGGTGAAACCAAATACTGGATTCAACTCGGCACTAATTTTGCCACCCGTGTGTGGGCTAAGGAAAGTGAGCTTGAATTGGCGGGCGAACCCTAGCGATTGCATCACGTCTGCACGTCCATTACCAATTGTCAAGCACCCAAATTGAAGCTGTACTCGTAAGGTCCAAAAACTCAAATGAACGACTGGTGGTTTGCTCAGGAATGCGATCTCTTGTTGATTCAATGGTTGGATCTTGTCTGAGGTCCTCCAGAGTCAACGCCTGACTGCGTGGATCTATTCGCATAAAAAGCCCAGCAACGGTCGGACGCGGCATCACGATTGGGGCCGCCGGCCCGGTGATGACCATCCGGTCGAAGTTTGATCCTCTACCCTCAGGCTGCTTGACGAAAGTAGTAGTTCAACATTCCACCCAGCCGCTGGCGGCACTTGATCGGTCCATCCCTTCCGACGATTGTCTCATCCTCTATGATCAGCCGGTTGCCTAGCCCTTGGTGGTTGCGCTCGCGATGATAGTGTTCGACAAACTGATAGATCGCCTTCCGTAAAGACCCTTCTCCGAACAAGATCACGCGCTCGAAACAGGATTCCTTGATGGTCCTGACAAATCGCTCGGCATGGGCATTCAGGTTCGGGGACTGTGGTGGCAGCTTCACTGGTTGCACTCCACTGATTCTCAGAGTTTCCAAAAACTCTGCGGTGAACAATGGATCCCGGTCGTGAATCATGTATCGTTTGCCCACCAGGAATCCTTCCGTTGCATCACTGAGGTTGCGTGCCACTTGGCTCATCCAGAGCCCATTGGCCTGCCTCGCCAGTCCGGCAATCTCCACTCGTCTGCCCGAAAGGTCGATGAGGAAGAGCACCACGAATCTCGCCAAGCCCTTGCGAGTCCAGGCCTCGATGGTGAAAAAGTCCGCTGCCACCATGACCTCTCGATGCCGCAGGAGGAACTCTTTCCAGGTGGTCTTTCGGTTGCGTTCGGGCGCCGGTTCCAATCCATGCTCTTTCAGAATGTTGGCAACAGTGCTGCGTGCCACCTTATGGCCCAGATTGCCGAGCGCTCCCTGTATTCTCCGGTACCCCCAATCCCGGTTCTCTGTGGCTATGCGGAAGACCAGCTTCCGGATCTCATCTTTCGCACGGGGACGCCCTGGGCCCCGCTGCTTGCTGCCATCATATTTGATGGCGATCAGTTTGCGATGCCAAGTTAGGAGGGTCTCTGGTGTGACAATGGTTGCCAGTTCGTGAAGCACTCGCCGCCCCAGCTTCTTGGCCTTTACAGCCAAGCCCCGACGCTGGCCGTCATTCAAGCGTAGCCGCTTGCTGCCGAGTTGCTCGCGCAGGACGCGGTTTTCCTCCCGTAGGTAGTCGATGACATCTTGCTGTTGTTGGCTCATCCAACCGGCAAGGGAAATCAAAAGCAATCGAAATGGATCCAAGGTCAGGCGCATTGAGGGAGCGTAACACTCTGAACCGGCGGACGACAGGGCAAATCTCCGGGGAAGCGGTTTCTGCGACATGCTGCCTTTTCAAGAGGATCGAATATTTGGACACTACGGGGTTCGAGATTCAATCTCGTTAATTTTCAATTACAGCCCCCCTTGGCCACAGCGATAAAAATGAGTGAGAAGCCCAGGCCTTTGGGGCGCGAATTACGCTCGCACAATGCGAGTCAGAGAATTCGCACTCCCACTTTGATTCCATCTCCTCTCGCGGCACCGATGACTTTGTGTCCTCACCTTTATAAGTGACGTGCGTCACTGACCCACACCAGAAAAACAACGAAGGTTGGGCATAGAAGGGGGCAGACCAAAACGGTTCCGGCAAGCTCGATTGGTCTTGCAGAAATCCTGATGGCTGAGCGGCCCCAAAAGATCTCCTTATCGATACCCCTAAGAATTAATCTCGCCAAAAATATTACGCAATGGGAAATTCACATGTGCAACTCAGAACGGAAATTTCATGCACGATTGGGTCGACCACTCCAAGCGCCGTGGGCACTTCTTGCTCTGGCTATTCTCACCTCTCCACCATTGGTGGCAAAAGAAAGATCAAAGTACTGGGCCGGAGCCTACTCCAAGTTCACGGAAATTGCAGGTGCCGAACGCGTGGGATCGGAGACGTGCGTGTCGTGCCACGCGGAGGTGAGCAAGAATTTCAGGCACGCGTTTCACGCCCAGCAGGGAGTTGAATGCGAGGACTGCCACGGCGCCGGAAGCCTGCACGTTAAAGGCAACGGTGATGTGACCAAAATCGTCAACTTCCGCTCGCGAACGGCCGAGCAAGCTGACGGGGTCTGCCTGAATTGTCACGCCCAGAATGAGAAGGTCCGCCACTGGATTGCCGGCGCCCATGCGACGAGCCACGTCAAGTGCATTGAGTGCCATCTGACTCACACTCAGTCAGCGCCATCGCTGACTGCATCCCACATGAATTTTGACACCATGGCTCCCGGCCACGTCACCTTCGTCAAGAACATCGTTCCTGAAAGCAGCGTGAGGATGGAGCGCCGTTCGGCTCTCAACGATACCTGCCTGAAATGCCATCAGACGGAACGCGCGCAAACCTATTTGCCCTATCACCACCCACTGCGCGAAGGCAAGATCACCTGCGTGGATTGCCACGACCCACACGGCGGCGCGGCCGGTAACAACCTGACCATGGCGAATGCCAATCAGCTTTGCCTGAGCTGCCACGCGCAATATCGCGGGCCGTTCATGTACCAGCACCCTCCGGTAACGGAGAATTGCATGATTTGCCACTCACCGCACGGCTCTCCGAATTCCAACTTGCTCACGGTGAGCCTGCCTGCCCTGTGCTTGCAGTGCCATACCGGCCATCATGACGGCGCCGGATTGCCTCTGGTCGATCGCTGCACGAATTGCCATGGGTCAATCCACGGCACTGACGTGCCCACGCCCACGGGGGGCAGCCGATTTGTGGATAAAGGGGGCCTGGGCGTACCGGGCTTTCCACAGCCATCGATCGCGCGAGGCTTGAACCGCTTGCCGGTTCGCGGGGCTTCGGCGCTGGTTGCGGCTCATGCCGCGATGCGCCCGAGCGGCAACTTGTCTATGGCGGCTTCGCATCCCTCCTTCAAATTCCGGCCCATGGTCCCTTTTGCCGGGGCAGCGGCCGGAATGCTCGGAGCGTTTCCGGGCGGAATTTCCGCGGGGATGGGCATGCCACCCGACGCGCCAATGGCCCAGAGTTATGGTGGCTTCTACTTCACGCCAGGCGCCTACCGATTCCTCAGTTTGAGCGGATACGGCGGCAGAGTGGGCCAATACGATAGCCTTCAGGAGTCGGTGGGCGGGGATTTGGAGGCGGATTACGTTTCCATTCCGCACCACGTGACTTTCCTCACCCGAGGGACCGTGCTGAGCGGCTCCGACTTCGACATCAAATCGCGGCTCACGTTGGGCGACCTGTTGGAAGTCGGAGGCGATCTGCGAAGCTTTGTCGAGCAGCAGGATAATTATCCCTTTTACTCGGAAGCGATCTCACCCGACATCACCACCGCGAGCGGCACGCAGTCGATCTACGACCAAATCGCACCGGGAACCGTCTTCGGAGTCAAACGGAGGCTGGGCAATGCCTATGCCCGGCTAAAAGTGCCCAATTCGCCTGTTCAATTGTTTGTGAAAGGTGGCTGGCAGGCCAGGGTCGGCCACACGCAATTCATGTTTCTGGATGAGAACACCAACACCAACTGCGGCGAAACCTGCCATTACACGTCGCAGCTTCAGCGCCTGAACTACACCACGCGAAATGTGGGCGGAGGCGTGGAAGTGAAGACGCACAGCGTGAACCTGACCTACGAGCATGACTACAGCAGCTTCAACGACCGGCTGCCCTTCCCGTCAGGAAGTTTTGGCCCGATGCTGAATGAATTCGAACCCAATCCGAATCCCGTCATTGCCGCGACGGTTGCCGATACGCCTCCGGGCATGTATTACCTCGACATCCCGGCGCCCAGTACATATTCCGCCGATACGGCGAGCCTGAACTGGACCCCTTCCACTGAATTGATTTTCAACGGCCAGGCGAGCTATCGCCGCGGGCGCGACGTTTTCACCAACAATCCCCAAAACGCGTTTGACGCTGACACCATGCTGAGCTGGCACCCAGAGGAGCGGCTGCGCCTGACGGCGGATTATCGCCAGCAAAACCTCGTCAACAACTTCACACCTTATTTCGCGTACTACGGCAACATGTCTTACCACGAATACTGGGCCGGGTTGAAAGCGGATTATGAGATTACGAACCACCTGAATTGGGAGACAAAATTTGAACACTCGGGAATCACCCGCTCCAATGCTTTCCTGTGGCCGCAGGTCTATTCCTTCAGTAACACCGACCAGCTCTACGTTGTTCCAGATTCGTCCCGCAACACGATTGGAATTGCCTTGCACTATCACCCGCAGAGCCACTTGAATGCGCGCGGGGGGTACGAATGGACGGGCAACCACAATCCCGGTTATCTGATCGACGCGAAGGTCAACCATCGCGTCTTCGCCGACGTGACACTCACACCCGCCCCTTGGCTCACGTTTACCAATGACCTCAGCATCATCCTGCAAAACGCTTTCCCTGTGATTCACCGCCAGAACCGTTTCTACGTGGAAACGGCGAGCGCCACACTGGCGCCCGTTCCTTTCTGGAACCTCGTAATGGGGTATTCCTATCAGCAGAACAATCTGGCAACCTACATGGCCTTCAACAACGACGCTGCGGCCGGCTATGTCGTGGATGAGCCTTTTGTGCCTTATCATCAGCTCACCCAGTCCTATTGGATCCAGTCCGCGTTCAAATACAAGGATCGCGCGGGATTGAACGTGTCGCTGGCGCACAGCTCGGCGCACAGCGGGATGCTGCCCGACGTGAATCCGAATGATTATTTGCTGCTGGGCAACGGCCCAGGGATTCAAGATGGCACGTTCGATCCCAGCGTGTTTGCGCAGGCCCTCCAGGCGATCCAATTTGGATCAGCACAAGCCTCGCAGGTGAACGTTCCCCAGTTCATCGGCCAGGGCAAGGTGTATTATCTGCTGCCTCATGGTTTCGACTCCGGCTTTCTCATTTCCTACGGGAGCTATCGCGACTATACCAACCCGTACTTGAATGGCATACTGCGATCCTACAGCCTCTACTTCGGCCGCTCGTGGTAAATCCACTGGTGGGGGTCGCCAAGAATCCCGCGACCTCTGACTTTGACCAGTTCAGTAATGTTGATGGGAGAGGCGAAGGTATCCTAAAACTCATTCAAAATATGGACAAGAAAATGGACAGCATGGCTGTAGATTATTGAAAATAGGCCGCAATGGGACCCTTGAAATCGCAACCTCACTGCCCTATGAGATTCGAACTCTTCATCTCTATGATTCTGTTTCTCGTCATCGCCGGGCCGTCTGCCCGCCCGCAACAAACCGTTAAGCCGCTGAACAAAAATCGGTCAATGGAACCCGTGAAGGTCGTCACGGTGTGGGGGATAATAAGAGTGAATTCGAAGGATAGGCTGAAGTACGTGTGGATTCCGCCAGGGACATTCATGATGGGCTGCTCGCCGGGGGAAATCGAGTGTTACGATGACGAAAGACCTTCACACCGCAATAAGGGGGACAACAAGGAAGTATCTATGGACTCTGAGTTAATTCGCGACAGAATCGAAGTAATTGTGAAGGCTCAGTGGAAAGACATTAAGCCAGTCATCTCGCCGGGCCATGGAGGAAGACCACTCAATCCAGGTTCACCTAACTACAGGTTCTGGGAGTATCGGATCTCGCCGCCCTTTCCAGCGGTCTGGCCGCCGGACGGATCTGGAATCATCTACTATTATGCTTATGCAGCCGCTATGAACCCCAACGTCCTCGTGGACGGTGAATGGTTGGGTCCGGTGTGGGCGCGCGTCCGGGTGGATTTGAAGGACGAATCGATGCCGCGATTGGAAATCCTGACAAGGGAAATCAAGGAGCTTCGGATCATTGGAGTTCGCCCTCTCTCAGCAGAGGAAGCCACTGTTTACAGCGCGGCCAGTTCAGTGGCCGCTCAGCTAGGTGAATCTGTGAGAAATGGGGACCTAAAGGCCATAGACACTACTTTGATGAAAAAGAATTACTGTTTCTGGAGCAAGAACACAGGAACCGGTGATGCCCTCCGAGCTTTTCACCCTGATTTTTTCAACTGGCTCGGATGCAAAGAGCGGTGAGGACGGAGGAATGGGGACCTTCTCCTGCTTCATCTGCCGGGGTCGACGGTAGCGCAAATCCAAGTGCTAGCCCAGAAAGTCAAAGCCGCCCGCTCGTGCGGTGGAGCGCTTGCTTGTAAAGACGTCTGCGATTGCCTTCTAGCGTTTGAAGCTGGCGGTGTTTGATCGGAGCGTATAGATATCGTCCTTGGCGGGCAGTGTGTAGATGGCATCGTACAAAACGTTGCACGAATGGTGCCCGGGCGGAAAGGAATACGATTTCGCCAAGTCAGTAGTGAAGGATTTGCTTTGATGGGCTGGGATGCGGATATAGTCTTCAGCGATAGGGCGGCGGCGTTTCACCATCGGTCCGGAGTACGCGATCTTCCGGCCATCACACTCAACAATGAAGACAAGGCTGGTGAGGTGTCCATCGGCGAAGACCTTGTAAGATTCAATGGCAAGCTCAAAGTCTGAATTGTTGGCGATGACGAGCGTGGTGTCGACTGCGGCGCCCTTGGTCTGAATCGTAAGAGTGGCCATGGGTGGGACCGCCGGAAAGGCGAGGATTACGGTCAGCAGTAAACTGCCGGAGGCGGAGAGCATCATCCAGATTATAGACCTATCTCCTATCCACGGGCGCACCCGGGCTAAGCATGCCTGTGACTCTCACCATCCGGGTGTAGCCATCAGGAACGCCTCACATCCTTTGATGGGATGGAGGGCAACTCACACCATATAGGAGGAACAATTATGCCAAGCAAATTCATCATTCAGGTCCTATTACTCTCCGTGACTATGCTGACGAGTTGCGGTGACCGCCCCACATCGGCTGAGAAGGCCCCCGAGGTCAACTCTGCCGCCACTACACTCGCCGCATCGAGCCCCACACTCCGCAAGCCTATCGGCATTACTACCGCCGGTGACGTGTTCTCGCCGCTCGTTCCCGCCGGTCAGCGCCTACCCTACACCCATTCGGAAACTTTCAGTAACGCCACCAATGGCAAGGCCGAGGTCATGGTCGAACTCTCTCAGAAGGATTCTACCGGGACAGAGACCATCACGTCCCTGCGAATTCCTATACCACACGCCGCCAACAAAAGTTTGGATATCACGGTCACGTTGATAATCTCTGCGGACAAGAACATGCGGGTGAAGACCACGGTCGCCCAAACCGGTAAGGTCCAGGAGTTCGGGCCCTTCCCGGTGACTTAGCACAGCGTGGGCAACGGCGCCCAAGGCGGGTAGTGTTGGGTGGGCAGGCTTTGATGTCCATCGCACCGTCAATGTCGATGTCTTTCAGCGCCAGCAGCCGCCCTGGACTCCAGTTCTTGAAATTCATGCGTCACTCAGAAACGCCGCTGCCAAGTATTCGATCGACTGCCGCCGATTCTTCAACGTGAAGCATTATTTGGCAAACGTCTTATCCGTGATTCGTGGATTAGGACACAATCGAAAATGCGCTCAGGAGAATCCCGCCCAGAATGGATGCTAGTCCGGTGAGACGGGCGACAAGCTCGCCGCGTGGAAGCAATTTTTCCAGGGCGATGATCACGCCGACAACAACCATGACGGCGATATTCATCACTCCCAACACAAATTGAATCAGCATAAGTGCCCAGCAGCAGGCGGCGCAGTAAGCTCCGTGATGAAGGCCGAGACGCAAGGCCCCCCGCCAGCCGCCATGTAGATGCCGCGCCACGAGCAACAAAGGATCACGGCAGTGCTTCAGGCATGCCGCCTTCCACGGTGTGAGCTGGAAAATGCCGGCCAGGATCAGTGCCCCTCCAGCTGCGACGGGAATAAGCCGGCTAAAGGTGATCCAATGCATTGCGACGCGCGTGATTGCCTGACCTCCCGCGTAGGCCACGGCTCCGAATAAAAGCCAGACGAAGAAATATCCCATCCCTAAGGTGAGCGTGAACCAACCCGACCTCGGCTCGCCGCGAAACGCACTGGCACGGCGATAGACGAGTAGCATGGGCAAAGTGGAAGGCAGCATCATGGCAACCATCATGGGCAGCCACATGCCCAGGAAAACCAGCGCCGCGAAGAACCAGGTTTGGCCTGGCATCATCATCCACATCATGCTCATGGTCCAGTGTCCGGGCATGGACATGCCGCCGGTCATCGAATGGCTTAAATAGAGTGTGATGGCAGCGGACAGTGCGAACATCACGATAGCCGCAGCGTAGATGGGCTGCTCGGATGTGTAGGCGGGCGTCGGCGGTTCAGAGCCGCCTTCACTCTGGTGGGGTGAATTCGCAGACACTTTGGCGGCCGTAGTCCACATACGAATTGGAGATTAAGCTGCTATTCCGAGGTGCGTCTGCTCAACCACCGCCAGAGAACTATGGGCCGGGGGATAATCAAATGCGATCGGACCTGACGAACGCAGAATGCCAGTCGTAGCAATCTCCGGATGCCGGTATTCCATTCCTTCCGGGATTTCCAGCCGCACCCGATGGTCTTTGCCGGTGGCGATATTCTTTACCGGCTCAGTGGTAGTGAGCAGCTCGCCGGGAATATTGACTCGGGCATGGCGGCGTTCCAGGTCGAATTCGAACTCGATGGGAACGAACCTTGGCTCCAACACTCTCGATACGACGCTGGCCAATACCTCGTACCAAGGATTTCCCGCTTTGCCGCTCATAATCGTGAGAATGGCTTCGCGTTGCTCTGGCGTAGATTTATCGAGGACGTAGGGCTGAAACGTTCCGTTGCCTAAATGAAGAGCCCCCGGCCAATGGTAAGTGCCCGCAAAGATCAGGCCATCCAGCTTGATCTTTCCATAATGGCCTTCCAAGATGCGATCAGCGAACATTCCCTGGCAGGAACCGTGCGTCGGAGTGGCCCAGAAATCGCAGGGACAGCCCATCGCACAGTTACAGTTCTTGAGGTATTGCGCCTTAAAGCGCCATTCTGTTGCCATCAGATCCCTCCAACGCCGTTCCGGTATAGGGAAATTTGCCAGCAACGACGAAGGCTGCAAGACCGACCGCTGTGAGCCCCACAGTCTGTTCAACTGCCGGGTCAGTTCCTCCCTGAAACCTCCATTATCCACTGTTTGCCCGGTCGGCAACATACACTTAATCCCCTCAGAATGCAATCGCGGAAACAAATGGCTCGAGTCGCTACGACATCTTGTCCTTGTGGTGCGCTTGCCGCGCGCGGGGTGCCGAAGATGCTCTTCTGTGATAATGGGTCGGAATTCTCAAGTCAGATTATGGACCTGTGGGCGTATCAGAACGGGGTGCGGATCGACTTCAGCCGACCGACAATGCTTACATCGAAACATTCAATGGGACGTTTCGAGCCGAATGCCTGGACGCGCATTGGTTCGGTACGCTCGCAGAGGCGAAGGAGAGAATCGAAGCTTGGCAGAAGGAATATAATGAGAGTCGTCCTCACAGGGCTCTCGGAGAGAGGACGCCGAACGAATTCGCTGGTCAGGTCGGGGCTAGCCCCGACCTGACCAGCCTGCAAGCAGCCGGGGACTCACCCTAAGATTGGTACAGAAAAAGGGGACCGCTCACGGACTGGAGAGACTACCATTATCATTGGTACAGAAGACGGGAGGCAGGTCAGGCGAACTGAGGCTTCGGAAGAACATGAGAAGATTCAGTCAGTACTTCGCTTCAACTGAACGCCGTGTCGCTGAGCTAGCGCGCCAGTGGCGCCCGACCCGGTCAGTCGAGGCCGTGGTCAGAGCCGCGGAGGACCGGGGTTGGCTCGAACTTGAAGAAGTCGCCTCTTTGGTGGCGCTCCGCGAAGACCCGGCGGCATGTAATGAAATCGAGTCCGCAGCGCGCGGACTGCGGGAGAGAAACTACCGCAGAGCCGTCGAATTCATCATTCCCGAGTACCTAACCAGCTACTGCCAAAACGATTGCCTCTATTGCGGCTACCGGAAAGGTAATCCCCTGGCCGAACGCGTGCGCCTTAGCCTGGAGCACTTTGAGCGTGAACTCGACGTGATCCTATTGTGGGGTCACCGCCAGATCGAGCTGGTGCTGGCAGACGACTCCCAATTCGACTGCCATTATCTCGCTCGGTACGTAGAATTGACGCGAAGAAAACTAGATGATCTCGGCGGGGGGTCCGTGGCCCTTAATGCGCCGCCGTATGAATACAAGAACTACAGCCTGCTGCGTGAGGCAGGGCTCGATTGGGTCGCTCTCTGGCAGGAAACCTATCACCAGCCGCACTTCGAACGCTGGCACCCACAGGGCTCTCCCAAGCGCAATTACGAGTTCCGGTTGGACGTCTGGGATCGGGCCATTGCGGCAGGCTTCCGGCGCGTAGCGCTTGGAGTCCTCTTCGGTCTCTTCGACTGGGGGTACGATGTGCTGGCGCTAGTCGCCCATGCTAACTTCCTGCGCGACACCCATGGCATCGAGCCGCATGCGCTGGGTGTTCCACGTCTGAAGCCGGCGTACGGGGTACCTGCCTCGCAGAAGGCCTCGCGCTTCACGGTCTCCGATGAGCAGTATCGGCTGGCCGTCGCCATCTACCATTTGGCTTTCCCGCGGGCGCGCGTCTTCCTGAACACTCGGGAAAGGTACGATTTCAACCTTTCCATCGTCACGCGCGGGGATCTTTTTACAGTGGACTGTGAAACGCTGCCCGGGGCTTATCTCCGGGGCCGGTTACCGGGCCAGTTCGCAACGCACAGATACCCACTGCGTTGCCAGGTCGTGCGCGACTTCCAGTCTCGTGCCTTCTCGGTTCTCTATCTAAATCCCGAGAGAGCTTGACAACCACGACCTTTCAAGCCGATTCGCACACCACTTCAAGCCACTGCCCGAGTTGCACCCAGGTTTCAGGGACAGAAGGGACCGCCACTGAAACGCGGTGACGGTACCGGGCCAGCCTCTTGCCCAGAATGCGGAGGTGTTCCCGCGTCGCTTGGGTTCCCTCAGCCACCACGACTCGGACTTGGGCATCGTTGCCGTGGAGGACATTCAGGATGCCGGCAGCGAGATGCCTTGCGCTGGACTGGTCCAAGGCTCCCTCCAGCTTGACGATGGTGCTTCGGAGAGCGCGCTCGATGTCCACACGAAGTGATCCCAGGGGGCCCGGGCGGAGGGCCCACCGTGAGCTGCGAAACGTGAGCCGGCGCAGCTTGGGGTGCTGAAAGCGGTCATATTGCAAAGTGAAGCGTGTCACCCTGGCGGCCAGAGGTGCCATAAGCGACAGGCACCTCTGGCCAAGGCTCGGCGGACCAAGCGCCGCTTCGATTTCCCCCTCTAAACCCACAGCCATTTCGGGTGTCGGACCATAACGCTTTGCCACGCGGAAAAGCGGGTACGCGTTCCGGATCTCTTCAGCCCAGCGTTCCGATTTCGCTCGAAGGTAGGATGAATCCGAATCGTGATATCGCTTCCAGCCGGCAAACCAGGTTTCCACCGAACGCAAAATAGAAGGCCCGAGAACCCGGAAGTCCGTCTCAAAACACTCGCGCTGCAACGCCTCGATTTCCTTCGGCGCCATGCTGGGATGGTTTACCATGGCAGCAAATCCATCGCATTTGCGGTAGTAGGTCTCGGGATCCTCCGCCAAATCGCGATGCAGGCGTCCCTCTTTCATGACCCGCTCGAAAAACGGTGTTCCCGGGGTGGGCCCATAAATCAGGAACTGGGCAAAGGTCGGCTTGAGCGCCATGAACTCCGAAAGTTCCTGGCGGATGATCTCCGGGGTCTGATAGTCGAAGCCCAGGATCATCGAGGAGAGAACTGTGATGCCGTGTGACCGCAAGTCTGGAATCAATTCTTCTATCGGCCGGCCCTGTTGCTTGGCAAAGCCGGAACGCTTGCCCTCGTAGCCCACCCAGACTCCGTCAATCCCCGTTTCCAGCAACTCGCGCGGGGTAATCCGGCTGAGCCCTTTCACGGTGGCGAAGGCGAAGATCGAAAGCGCTTTCCCTCGTTCGAGCACCAGTTCGCGCAGGCGGATGGCGCGGTCCTTGGCCACCAGAAAATCCTCGTCGATAATCGCCAGGTTCATTTTTGGATCGACTTCCAGGTAGCGGTCAATCACCCGGTAAATGTCGTCGCCGGTGGGAAGCAGTCGAATGTGGTGCCGCTTGAAAAAGTGGGAAGTGCAACAGAAGTCGCACCCGTGAGGACAACCGAGCCCGGCAAAGATCATGCCCGTCCGCTGCACCGGAAAAGAAAAGACGCGCAAGGTGTGGGTGACCAGCGGATGGTCGTAGGGCATGGGCCGGGGCGTCTCGTCCAGAACTTCCCGGAAAAAGGCGACGCCTTCTCCCCGGCAAACGTAGTCCGAGTAGGGCGCGAGCATTTCGTCATCCACCACAGTCCCGTAACCGCCCAGCACCACTTTGGCGTTTGGCGCGTGAAGGCGCACCAGCGCCACAGCTTCCTTCATCCGTTGGAAGAGTGAGAGATTAAATGAGATTCCGACATAGTCCGGAGCTTTGCGAAGCTCGCGGATCAATTCGGCATGCGACGGATAGTGGAGAACGGTGGCGGGCGCATCGATGTTGGCCGCAATGTAATCGAGGCCAAAAGTGTAATTGGTGGAGCGCGGGCTGAATATCCCCTGGGCCCGCGTAATTTGTCCGTACAAAACTTCGTAGCCCACGCTGGGAGCATCTCCATGCGCGGCGCCGATGGGCCGGCAAATGCTCGTCAGCAGGACCTTCACACCACGGTGTGACTGGGTGGGATTTCCCCTAGTCGGAATTTGCGATTTCACCTTTTTCTCTCCTCAGAATCGTACGCAAGCCGCCCCCTCGTTTCGAGCTCCGTTTGCTGTGGCCGCGCTTAGGCTGCATCCACGTTCGTTTTGTCCGTTCCGTACTCTTGTCTGGTCTGTTTCCGGTATCCAACATAGCTTGCTACTAACACCTGTCCTCGCTTTTCGAATTCAAAAACAGAAATGTGGGATCAAGCCGGCAATTGCTATTGTGATCGAGGAATGATGTTTCCCCTCTGATGTCGTTGTTACCGCCGACCACGCCACGCACGTACTCGAATTACAATACCCTTGGTGGTGTACTGCTAACTCGGTTAGCACGAAAGTTCTGATAAAGGTCGCCACTCTGGGCGATCCAGTGCGAGATGAAAATGTTGGAATCGCCGTCTCGATGCCAATCTCCGCCGCCAGTCCCCACTTCTTTGGAATCGTCTCCCGAAGCGAATTTCCATGCCTGAGATTCATTCAACCTGAATTCACAAATGAGGGTGCACTCTTCCGCTCTGATCCATTAGATTGAAGTTGGTTAAACATAATCTACGGAGGAACAGAACAGTGCATCGAGAAAGTAACGCGCTTTGGGGAAAAAGGATAGTGGTTTTGCGCCAGACGGCGAGGGCGGTGACGCCGTTCGGAGGGCTCAGCGTATTCATCGAGTTTCTGCAGAAGATCGGCTATCGGAAGCAGGTGAGCGAACACATGCCGGTGCATCTGAAATCGCCGAATGCGATCAATCCGGGCGAGACGTTCACGGCGTTTCTGATCTCGGTGGCGGCCGGGGAGCGGCGCATTGTGCACACCTCACTGCTGCGAGCGGATAGGGCTTGCACGCCTTGCTGGGGATGAAGCGGTTTCCCACCGACGGGACGATTCGGAATTTATTCAAGCGCTTCACGCAAGGGATGGTAGTGGGGATGTACGAACCGCTGTGGGCGTGGCAAGTGGGGCGATTGCCGAAGCGGGCGCAGGGTTACAGTCTGGATCTGGACTCGACGGTGTTCGAGCGCTACTGGAAACAGGAAGGGGTGAAGCTCGGCTACAACCCACGCAAGCCGGGGCGCGGCTCGCACCATCCCCTACTGGCGGTGCTGGGAGAAGCATGCTTCATTCTGCACGGCTGGCTGCGCAGCGGGAACACGGCGGAGGGACGGGGGTGGTGGAGTTTCTGAAGGATGCCTTGGTGAAGCTGAAAAGCCCGGGGGTGGATCCGTGTGGTGCGGGCGGACTCGGGATTCTTCGCGCAGGAGTTGTTGCAATACCTGGAGAGCCTGGAGTTGCGCTACATCGTGGTGGCGCGGCTGACGAAGTGGCTGAAGCGGGAGGCGGCACGGGTGCCAGAGTGGCGCGCGCAGGTGTTTCTCTTTGGAGCGATTTTGGGCCGTGCCGGCCACCGAACCGTGCTGCATTTGTCGACTGCCTGGGGAGGGCTCGAAAAGCGTAACTCGCTATTCGACAAACTCTTAGACTATGAAATTCCAACTTCGCGCAAGTCGGAATTTCAACCGCACGCCACGGGATAAAAACACCACGGCTATACTTACCAGAGGTAAAAAAAATCGTTCAACTTACGAATTCAGGATAAGTGCTCGACATTCGCGCAGAATCGCTGTAGTGGTGAGCGGACAGGTCAACTTTTGGATCGGTGCCGACTCGAAAAGAATCGTTTGCCAATGCCCTTGATTGACCAGAATGGCCCATAAAGGACGGTAATTAGGGGCAATCAACAAAAGTCAGTGAAGAAATACAAGGCTCGAGAGGAACAACAAACCAGCATCAACAATTTCCCCGTCGGCTTTCACGGAATGGCGCGCAGACTCCAGCGACTACCGACCTTGACCTGTTAAATGATGTTGGCGCGGGACAAGAAAGTAGCCGAAAACTCATTCAAAATATGGACAAGAAAATGGACAGTATGGCTGTAAATCATTGAAACTAATATTTCAGATGGGAAGCTGGCATTCTTCCAACTGAATTACCCCCGCCACTCTAATCCAGCTAATCATAACACAATAAATGGTTTGTTGAGCCGGTTAGGTCTAGAATCTAGATTCTACTGTTATCACGTTAAGTGCTTTAATTTTGATGTTGAAGGCCTAAGAAAGATTCAATATGGACAGCAAGTTGGTTTGGCCACTAGACGATAAGTTCACGCAATTGGAAACAAAATAATTAAATTCCGGAACAAACCTTCGCAATCCAAATTTCCTGGAATCAAATTTCTAGCAGTTCTTCGTGCATTTTATCCATCGAGGAGAAGTTCATAGAAAACTAAGTTGGTTTGAGTGTCAACGAGCATCCATGTGGATATGTTATCAACGATCCCGCGCAGCCGGTGAGTCTCCCGCCTTTGTCGAGCACAAAAAAAGGGTCAGGAGGAAGAGAGATTTCTATCAAGTCACCTGAGCCCAACTCTCCGACCTCACTAGACCTCCAAATAGTTAGCCCGATTAGCGGCGGCTCGACGGAAACGACAGACACAATGGCGGCTAATCTTCCATGTGGCTTTGGAAGCGTTGAAAAGACATTCAAGGCTCTTTTGGAATCCCGCCAGTGTTCAAGGATTGGAAATGCCTTCAACCACGGAATTCTCATGTTCCTATTCCTACCTCAGTCGATAGCCGAGTCACCGTTGGTGGTCTGAAAGCCTTAGGTAGGCCTCCGTGAATCGTCTGAATATCTTGGTGAGTTTTTCGTGTTCGATAGACGCAGCAAAGCCCTTGAGCTTTTCGTAGTCCTCGAGGGCCTTTCGCGATTCCACCATACGAAGCTTTGCAGCTTCCAATTCAGCGGGAAGGATCATTACCTGGACGCCTTTTCCTCAAGATTACTCTGGAGAAGTCCATTATACCGTGCTATGCAAAGAGTTGCCCACAGAGGAGGCCGAACCGAAAACGCCGAACCTCACTGCCACGAAGCCCTTGCTGTATAATCCAAGAATCGGCATTGAATACATGTGGCAAACGTCAGATGCAGGGTTGCTGTCATGAACAGGAGCGACCTCCTTCGCTTTAAGAATCTACTCCTCGCAAAGCAGCACGAGCTCTCAACTCACAAGAGTCAGGTCGGTTCGATTCCCACGTCCGCTGAACCGTGCGCGGATTTTGTCGATATGGCTGCTGGTGAAACCGGCGCGGTTTTGCAAAACCGGATGAATGAGAAAGACAGCAAGCTATTGCGGGCCATTGAAGATGCTTTGGCTCGGATTCGACAGGGGAAATTTGGCACTTGTGAAGAATGCGAGCAGCCGATTAGCAAGGCACGCTTAGAAGCAGTGCCTTGGGCCCGGCATTGCAAAGACTGCAAAGAGCGACAGGACTCTCGAGGATGATTTATTGAACCTCCTGCAAGACGCTGGCCCCCGCCAAAATGAAAAACGCATTTCAAATAAATGGCTGGTAGGGTCGGGAACTGGCGCGGTAGATCAGGGATGTCCCCGGACCGCCGTTTCCAGCTCCCGCCGCATCACACGTAGCGTGCGGATTGCCCGCACTACGCGTTCCTACACACTTCACGACAAGGGTTATGGGGCCTATCGGTTCGGAACGGTGACCCAGGTTGGCGGTGGATGAGCCACACGGTACTCATGAAAGAGCCCGAGCGTGCCATACAGCCATTCCCTGCTCCACCGCTTCCATCCGAAGCCTTGGCGCTGTCTGGCTCTCACCAAGTGGCACCGAATCTTCTTCTCTACCCAGTCTCGGATATACGAGAAGCACCGGCTGGAGTGGCCGACCGCAAAGTAGTTCACCCAGCC
>JBGPCF010000130.1:0-18767 GCA_041481635.1 Terriglobia bacterium
AACAAAGCGCGGCAACTCCGAAAAGTCGTGGCTGCCGTCCGCGTCGCCCATGATGATGAAGGCGCCTTGTGCCTCTTCAATTCCCTTCCGCAATGCGCTCCCGTATCCCTTGAGTGGGGCATGGACGACACGCGCCCCCAGCTCCTCTGCGATTCCAATTGATCCGTCCGTGGAACCGTTGTCAGCCACCACCACCTCTCCGTTGAGTTGAGCGTCTTTAAACGCAGCCTGCGCCTTCTTGATGCAGGCGCCGATCGTACGAGCCTCGTTGAGACAAGGTATGACGACTGACACTTCCATTGGTCGTGAACCGGCCGGCCCGGCAGGTGCGGAGGAGGATGGTAATTGCATATCAGCTTATGCGAGCCGGCGATAGGTCAAGTGGATTGCGCCGGCGAAGTCTCATGCACAGTCAAGTCAAACCACCAATGCCGGGCCAGGAGTAGCGTCACGAAGAGGGCCACGTTGCCCAGGGCAATGAGAATCGTGATATCGAAGCCGGGTAAGAGGCGGATCCATTGCATGCCGGCCCGGATATTTTGCCCGAACCCCTCAAAAAGGTAGAGGTTTAACCCCAAGATGCCCGACAGGGCTAAATAGACCCGTTTGAAAATCCGGGTGCGCAGCGCCAGTAGAGGCGCCGCATAAACGAAGAAACTGTCGAGATGGTTCTCGTGAACAAAAAGGGAAAGCATCGTGTAGCCATAAATGACCAGGGCTCCGGCCCAAAAAATGGCAAGCCGATTGCCCAGTTTCATTTGTTGGAGAAACACTTTCAATCCAAAGAAAATAAAAATTGCCAGGGCGATGTTGGCAATCCAGCCAGGTTGAAAGCCCACCCAACGGACGAAATCTGCTCTGGTATACATTGGAACGATGGCCGAGGGGTTCCATGGGACATGACCGAAAACCCAATTCAACAGAGGTGCGGCCAGCCACCACACGTTCAGCCCCTGGCCGGAAAGGGCGGGATCTGCAAGCAATGTGGCGACGTGAGCGAAAACTGCAAGAACGCGGTGAACAAGTATATAGGGCAGGAGCGCAATCAGCGCGAACAACCCAACCCGAAGGCCATAGCGCAGGGTTGATTTAAACCCGCCGTCCGCCCACGCCGCCGCGGCCAACACGGGAATCATGAACATCCCTTCGGGTTTGGATAGGCAACTGAGGGCTAACGCCAGCGCGCTGAAACCGTAGCATCGCCGGTAGAAAAGCATGAGAGCCAGTAAACCAAAAAATGCGAACATCGAATCCTGATACCCCAACAAGGGTGAATCCAGAATGAGGGCCGGGCTTAGCCAAAAGGCGCTGACCGCGTAAAGCGGTTGCGCCATTTTCTCCGCGCGCGTGAACCACCAGACCAACAGTGCAATTCCCAGGGAGAATAACACCGGGGGCAAGTTCAGACAGGCGTTGAGGAGAGGGCCATTGCGCAGAGGTCCGGGCTCGAGAAGTTTGCACACCCGTAAAGAAGCATCGAGCATCAACATCATGCCGGGAGGATGATCCGGAGCTGCCGAAATCGGCCCCAGGTCCGTCATGGTTGTGACGTGGGGATGAATTTGGATATGTCGCGATAACAGGATGAAGTAAGTCAGGACTTCAGTGTCCGTCTGCGTGTACATTTTCAGCAGACCGGATCGAATGGCCTTGGCGCCCCATATCCGGCAGTGGTCCATGTCCTCGGTTCCGGGGTAGGGGAGTAAGATCAGACGAAGCAAAAGCCCGCTGAGCATTACCAGAGCGAATGTGTGTCGCTTGAAAAATGCCTTCACCTCCCTCTTCTCCTGATGTATCTCTTGAACGCCCCCCAGTGTGGTGGGCGGACAACTTGCAGCGTCCGTAATGGTCCGTTTCGTGTGATGAGGTTGATGAGCAACGACGGCGTTAACGGGAGCGTGCTGAAAAATCCGCAGCTCGCCTCGCCATGATGATTCAGAATTTGGAGACTACCACATAATGGTTGCACACGCCACTTTGGAGGATATCTTCCCCGTTGATCTGGCCTGCTTCGGAGTCCTGACGCTTATCCATATCCACCAAGTGAGGAAACCGGCCCTGCCCCACGCGGCCCGCGCCTTCCAGAAGCGGGTTTTCTCTTACTTCGGTGTATTATCTCTGTTTGTGTCCGCGCATTGGAGTGGCACCTTCAGGGTGTTATTCACGGCGCCGGGCTAAATGGTGTATCTCCATTCTGTCTTTATCAAGTGAATGGAGATGACCGCGAGTTCCATGGAGGGCAGCCGACTAATGTTTCGGCACACCTCGCCGGGATTCAATTGTACTATTGTCTTCCCGCACCTCTAGTCAGTCTTGATCGCTAGAGACGTCACACTCTCCCGAAAATGGCGTTTGAGGACGAACGATGACTGAAGGGCCCGCCTCCGGAAATCCAGCCGCTGGTTACACTGTTGATCTTAGCGAACGTGTCCGCCTCATGCGAGATAGCTTGATCAACAACGCGATTCTGTTCATCTGGGCGCCGCTGGGAATCATTCTTGTCCCCATCATGCTAAGAGGATTCGGCGCCGAGGGGTATGGTTTATGGGTAGCCGCCTCAGCCCTGGGAAACTTGGTATGGATCGACTTCGGAATCCTGGCCAGCACTGCCCGGGTGGTCGCCAGAGATCGCGTCACCGAATTCCCCGAAGAGATGCCTCGATTTGTGGGGGCCGCATGGATTGCCTATCTGGCTCTGGGTTTTCTCGGCGCCGTGCTAATCGGTGCGTTCGGGTTCGCCTTGACCCAGGGGTTACATCTAACCGCCAAGGCAATTGGCATCGCCCCGCTTGTTTTTGGTCTGACCGGTTTGGCCTACTGGGGCAGTCAACTCCTGACTTTCACGGCTGCTGTCCTGAACGGGCTCCGAAGATTTGATGTGGCCAATTACCTTGCCGTCGGAAGCGCCCTCGTCGGGGCGGCAGGGGTGATTGCGGTGCTCAGTTTTGGGGGATCGCTGCTAACGGTCATGGTATGGCAGCTCGTCATCAATTGGAGTTCATTGCTCGTAGCCATCCACGTGGTGCGAAGGCTCGAACCGCGGCTCCAACTCGGCAAGGGCAGGTTCAAGTGGGCCTGGCTGCGTCCCCATATCGCCTTTGGCCTTTGGAGCCAGCTGTACGATTTCGCTAAAAACGCCAACCTGCAGGCAGCGCCGCTGTTAATCGGGACCGTTTTGAACTCTTCTGCAATTTCTCCTTTTGCGGTGGGGCAGAAATTTCCTACGGCTCTCGCGCGAATTCAGGGGCGCGCCATGGACGTCCTGTTTCCCGCGGCCAGCCTGGCCGGACAGTCTGGGCATTCCGATGCGACCCGTCAACTGATCGAGGTGGGCACAAGGTGGACGGTTGTTCTAATGCTTCCGTTATATCTCGGCCTTATAATCGCCGCCCCCCATCTCTTGTTGGCGTGGATGGGCGAGGCGCCTTCGGACACGGTGGCTGTATTACGATTGATGTGCGGAGCGATGGCCGTGGCCGCGCTTGGGGGAGGATCCGAGCAAGTCCTCTGGGGCCATGGAGAAGCTCGCAAGGTTTTCTGGGTGAGTATGGCTGCCCTGGCCGCTAATCTCGCGGTTACATTCTTCGCCATGCATCGAATTGGTTTGCAGGGGGCCGCGTGGGGCTTCCTGCTGTCAATGACTGTTCGCTCGATGGCATTCTTGGTGCTCGCCTCACACATGGGCCAGACGGGAGCGTTCAGCGTGCTTCGTGGTTCCCTGAAAGGGGTCTTTCTTCCTGCAACCGCTTGCGGGGCGGTGACCTGGGGAGTTCTTACGCTGGCCTGGCCCGGCGGATGGCTGGGCATGATAGCTGCTTCTTTGGCGGGTGGGATGGCCTACGGCGCCGGACTGCACTTTGGCGGAGCTCGCCCGGAGGAGCGCATGCTGGCTCGAGAAGTCCTCTTGTCACCTATCACTTTAGTTCGATTCGCCTGGCACAGTCTGCGGCGATTGCAGCATCGAATTGGACCCAAGTATCGCGCTTACATTTTCCTGGCGAACATCTATCGGGTATTGACCTACAATCCCGAACGTGTGACCGCCCGGCTGGAAGAATTATTCGCAACCAAGGAGGACCCTTACAACGCCTTCGAACCGGAGTCACAGGAGCGATATAGCTACGAACTTGCGATGCTGGATGCGGTTCGAGGAAGAGCAAAGTTCGAGCGCGCGGTGGAAGTTGGTTGTGCGGAGGGAGTGTTCACAGAGTTGCTCGCCCCACGGTGCGAGGCATTGGTGGCTCTGGACAATTCCCTCATTGCACTGGATAGGGCCCGCAAGCGCTGTCGCCGTTTCGAGTCTGTTGAGTTTGGAAAGTATGATATGCGGCGCGATCCTCTGCCCGGCACCTATGACCTTATTGTCGTCGTAGCTCTGGGCAACCTTGTTCTTCCCAAGGAGTTTCGAAGAGTTTGCGCGGCAATCGTAGACGCGCTTCGTCCCGGCGGTTACCTCCTTGTTGGGGAACTTCGTGGGCCTGAGATATTCCAAAACTCATGGTGGGCCAAGCGGCTATTCCTTGGGGGTAAATGGATCCTGGAACACATTGGGGAAGACCCTAATTTGAAGAAGGTCGGCGACTACAATCTTGATCTCTGGATGCACACCTTGTTTAGAAAGGTTCAGCCCAACGTTTCCGCCTGAGTTCAGCCGAAGTTTTCCGGGAAACTTTTGCGTACGCATTCTTCGATGAATATCGCCCACGCCTATTTGGTGCCGCCAGAAGTTTGGTCAAGGTGATGCGCTCGTCTTACCCTTCGAGGCTTCCGCAAGCTTCGCCTTTCGATTCATTAATGCCGCCTGAATCTGTGAAGCAATGGTCCCAGCAATGATTTCATTTCCCAGCGGGCCGAGATGGACAGAGTCAATATAAATTGGCGCTTTCACTTGGTCAAATATTCGGCCCAGGAAAACAAAATTCCCGGTTTCGGCCGCGCGCCGGCCTGCCTCTTCGTAGACAGCATAAATTGCTTTGTCATCCCACATGCTCTGTTCGAACGGAACCAGCGGCTTCTTTCCGTATAGCACGTATGGCTGCCAGAAAAAGTACGCGTCAAACCCGTATTCCTTGGCGAGAAGTCGGGCGAGGTGCAGGTTCAATTCGTAATTATCCGTGGTCGCCCTGACTCGGGCAGCCAAATCCTGATCCGAATGGACACCCTGGGGATGGGATCGCGACATCAGTTTGTTGAGGAAAGTCAGGAAGTAGGATCTCTTGACAAGGTTGGGCCAATTCCATATCCCGCTCTCTTGCTTTGCCTTTATTTCATCGTAATCCCAGTGGGTCGATGGGATACCCGGTCCAAGGGTGCCAACATAGGCGTCGGCATACCCGTCGTAGAAGATCACCGTGTCCGGCCTTTCCCCCGACTTCAGCTGCTGTATTAGGTAGACTAATTCCTGGTTTGTATTATATCCGTCGACTCCCAGGTTGATGACTTCGGCGCAGTTGCCACCCTCCGCGTTCAGTTTCTTGGAAAGATAAGATGGGATTGTCGCCAAATCGGGTGTGCCATATCCCCAGGTAGTCGATGCGCCGAACACCCAAATTTTCTGCGCGTGCCGTGTGTCGCAGCCTGGCTGAAACGGGTTAATTGTTCTGCGCCTGGCGCCCATTTCCGTCTTATCTACGTTGATGTACCTTCCGTGAGACTCCTCTGTCCCCCAAACTCTGAACGCTTCGTAGGGCGCGGGATGAAAGGTTTCGATTTCATATCGCGTTCTTTGTTCCTTCCAGAAATCTTCCGCCCAGGAATATCCGGCGTAAGCGGGGCTAGCACTGCACATGTCGAGCCAAGCGTTGCCGAAGAACAAACCGCCCAGGATTCCAGCCCCTCGGCGCTGACTCATCAGGTTTTCAGAGTGTGGCCCAGCCCTGAGAAGTGGGGACATGAAATGGTAGTAGGTGGGGAAGACCACTCGAGATGCCGCCTCGGCAAGGATAAACATCACCACACAACAAAACACCCCGTAGCCGAGCACGGCGAAGAACCGTGGAAAGGGCACCAACCCCGGTTTTTTTTCTGCTTCGTGACGCATCAAACTTTCTCGATTGGGAGGCTTGACTGGGGAGCGCACTTACACCTGTTTGCCGGAGTGGGTTTTGCAATTCGGGAGGGGTCAGTGCACCTGGATTGCCACGCCTTAGAACAACGTATAAATGAAGGGTGCAACGCCAGTTGCCTCCCCGAAAACTAGCAGCATCCCCACCATGAGTATAGCCAGGGTGAGGGGAATGAGCCACCAGAGCTTGCGCCTCCACAGGAAGCCTAGAAACTCACCCATGGTCCCCAAGCCCAGTCTAAGCTCCCTGATTGATGGCATTCGCTTCCTCCTACTTCCTTATCATGCAATTTCCCATGACAAGCACCTCAAGCCCGCTGTTCTTAAAAGTTTCCCAGGCATTGGCCACACTTCCGACAATAGGCTCGCCGCGCAGGTTGAAGCTGGTATTCATCAGGATCGGAACGCCGGTTGCTTCTTCGAATAGCTCAAGTAGCCGGTGGCAGCGTGGGTTCCACTCGGGGCGCACGGTCTGAAGCCGCCCCGTCCCGACGTGGTTGACCGCTGGCACCAGATTAGCAGCAATGTCCTTCCAAGGCAACACGAGGAGCATGTATCGGCATGGATAATGGCGTGCCGGATCCGGCAATCCTTCAAAAAACTTGCTGGCCCGTCCCTCAGGGACCATCGGCGCGAAGGGGCGGAAGGGCTCGCGGAATTTGATCTTGGCGTTCACAATCTGCTTCATTTCCGCACGCCGCGGGTCGGCCAGTATGCTGCGATTGCCGAGCGCGCGAGGCCCCCACTCGAACCTCCCTTGGAACCAACCAATCACTTTCCCTGCCATCAAATCGTCGACCACCCGGGCGAGCAGATTTTCGTCTTTTTCAACCTGATAGCGGATGTTGTTTTGAATCAGGAAACCGCTGATTTCGTCTTCCTCAGCACCTTGGCCCAGATAGGCGTGCTCCATAACATATATTCGCGGCTTGCCCAGGAGCACGTGCCAGGCGTAGAGGGCAGCTCCCACAGCGCCACCCGAATCGCCCGCCGCAGGCTGGATAAAAAGGTCCTCAACCCCAGTCTCTCGAAGGATCCGCCCGTTGGCCACGCTATTGAGCGCCACCCCACCTGCCATACATAATGTTTTTAAACCAGTCTCTTGCTGAAGGTGGTTGGCCATCTTGAGCAAAATGTCCTCAGTCACATACTGGATGCTGGCAGCCACATCGGCGTAGTACTGGCTCGATTTCGCTTCGGCTCCGAGCCCGGCGAAGTCAGGCTGCATCTCGGATGAAATGAATTCGGCATTCGGATCTCTTGGCTCGCCGAAAAGTTCGACGAAACGCCTGGAAAAAGACCGGGCTACCGATTTATGAAAGGAGAAATACTCCATGTTCAGATGAAAGCTGCCGTCGTTGGCCACACGGATGAGCTTGTACACCTTGTCCAAAAAGCGGGGTTTTCCGTAGGCGGCCATCCCCATCACTTTGTACTCTCCCTCATTGAATTCAAAACCCAGGAAGGCCGTAAAAGTGGAGTAAAGCAGCCCTAGCGAATGGGGAAAACGTATTTCGTGGGACATGCGAATGGTGTTGGTTCCCTGCCCGTTCCAGTCTGCCGTCGCGGACCCTGTGGCGGCCGTCGTCCATTCGCCCACACCATCAACCGTCAAGATGGCAGCCTCCTTGAACGGGGAGCAGAAAAATGCGCTCGCAGCATGGGCAACGTGGTGGTCGACGAACAGGATTTTCTCTGGGGGGAAACCGAGGCGGCTCGCCAACTGGCTTCTGATCCAAAGTTTATTGTCGAATTGGGCGATCATCGCCTCGCGGAACATGCCTGCGGAGCGGGGGAATGTGCTTACCGCGGTGGTGAGAATTCGCTCGAACTTCACCAAAGGTTTTTCGTAAAAGACCACGTAGTCCAGGTCGCCGGGGTCAATCCCCGCCTGCTCCAGACAAAACCAAATGGCGTGGGTGGGGAAACCGGAGTCATGCTTCTTCCTGGAAAAACGCTCCTCTTCCGCCGCGGCGACAAGCATTCCATCCTGTATCAAAGCCGCCGCAGCATCATGGTAGTAGCAGGAAACCCCAAGGATATTCATTATGACTGCCTACGGGCTTCTTCAAGGCTTTGGCTATCATCTTCCCTGCGCTTCCAGAATGATTCGCCGGGCGGCACCTTGACCCCCAACGGATCTCCAAGGTTCCCTACCAGGATCCCGAATGGCATTAGGGCAATAAAGTAGAACGCGCTCAGCATAAGTCTGCTTTGGAAACCGCCAACCTGCCGGACAAATAACCTCCAGGGTGGCTGAACGTGGTTGCCTAATTGAGGAGAGGCGGAGGTGGACGACTCTATTCCGGCAATCAAGGTTTCCCTCCCGGAATTTCCAGCTCTGTTGTTATCCCCCTGAATTTGCTTCAGGGTTCGATATCGTGCGAGAGAGGCGAACAATCCTATGCCAGCCCCGATAATGGTTGCCACGGCGGTTCTGTAACCCACCAGGTACGCCGCGAGCGCACCCAGCCAGGACAGGATTATGACCGCGAGGTCCAAATTGCAAGGGGATGGAGCCCTCCTAGATGTCATGGATTTTGAGCGACTACCCGCGACCGCTCCAAACGAATAAACTGCAATGATCACGATGAAAAAGCCGATGACTCGGAGCAGAATCATGCCAGCCCTCCCGCTGAACAACCACTCTATGTGTCGTTCGAAATGGAGCTTCCAGAATAGACCTTGAGAATTCTCCAACCACCTCTCGATAAACTAACCTGAAGCTGGCGATTAAGCTCCTACTCGGCCGGAGCCCATCTGTCGGGAGCAGGCGAATCCTCTTTTTTTTCCCGCTTGCGGCCAACCATGATGAACAGAGCTCCATCTGCGCCGCCGCGCAGCAACATTCCCACTTGCGTGAACAGCCGGCTGACCCGCGTCCCTCGGTCATGAGGGGAAAAAAGCTTCTCATCCGGCAAGAAGGGGGCGGAGTCTGTTTTCGGAATGCTGATCAGGAATTCGAAACCCTTTTGGTCAAACCAACGCAAGACTTCGTCGAATGAGTGTTTGCTCTCGACGGGATGCTTGTACTGGTCCATGAACCACGCTTGCTTCCGCGTTTCGTTATAACTCTTTTTGCGCATATGCCCGTCCAGAAAACGCAGCCGATCCCCTGAAATACGAAACAAAATTCTTCGGAAGTCTGTAGTGAGGCGTCCGATGGGGTTGTACAAACCAATGATAATCTTGCCCTTCGGCTTGACAAGACGACCAATCGATTCGAAGCCTCCGACGGGGTCGGAGGTGTGGTGGAGTACTCCATTGCAGATGACAATGTCAAAAGACTGCTCCTGAAATGCAGGATTGAAGAGGTTCATCTCCAGGAATCCGCTGTTGGGTATTTGGCAGCGCGTTCGGAAACTGTTTGCGATATGGAGCGAGTTCAGGCACAGGTCCGATCCAAAAACCTGCCGGTTCCAGTGTATCCCCAGGAAGTTACTGAGTTGCCCGGTTCCACAGCCTACTTCCAACACGAAAGCTCCCTTCGGAATCTGTTCGTCGAGCAGCCTGGCGAAGAC
Source organism: Terriglobia bacterium (assembly GCA_041481635.1). GTDB lineage: Bacteria > Acidobacteriota > Terriglobia > UBA7540 > UBA7540 > DASYXZ01. The sequence continues at coordinate 9,586 of JBGPCF010000130.1, forward strand.
TCCGCGTCGACCTTTTTCCTGCAGAGACGCGCTGGAGTCAAAATCATCGTAATTTGGGAAGGGGTTTTCCTCGTAGAATTCCCTCACGATCTGGGTTACGTCGCGCCGGTCCTTTGGATCATGGGGATGGAAGAGCAAGGGAATGTCCTGATCGCAAGAGTAGGAGGCGCCGCACGTAACACAGACCAAGGCCTCACCGCGAACACCTTCTAGTTTCAAATGACCACGGCACTTTGGACAGGCCAGGATGTCGATATGTTTGATTAATAATTCTTGCATTCAGCCTGCCTGGTAATCTCTTCCTGCATGCTTACGACGTTTCAAGGATGGAAAGGATCCACGCTTGCTTTTCACGCAAGAGGGAGGAGGTCAAATTCCCCACAAGTCCAAACCGCCTCGTGGAGAACCTTGTATCATACATCCCTTGGGCTCAGGCAAAGTAGACTGCGTTTTGCCACTCCCGTTGAATTACCCCCCACGGAATCGACAGCCTCCCCCCAATCCAGGCCCTTCAGGTCCAGCACCTGGCTCACTGCGAACCGCAGGAGGGATCGGAAGAACCGCAAAGCGAGCTAGCACCCGAAACGACGTCAAGCAGGTAAATCGTGTTGCAGCTGAGATAATTGTCTACCGAGGGCGTTGACCCATCAGTGGACCAGATGCCCCACTTACAATCGCCTAAAGCGTAAATAACGTTCTGCATTATCCGAGCGCCAGCTGTCCCAACGAGGACGATACCTCCCCAGGCGCACCCAGAGATCTCGTTTGAAACCACCGTAGGTGCCGCGCGGTTTTCGTAGAGAAGGATGCCAGCTCCCACCTTGGCTCTCCGGATCACGTTTCCTTGAACTACCTCCCCCCAAGAGTTTTCTGGGCTCGGGCCATTGAGATGCAAACAGAGCTGAATCCCGCCAAAACAATCCTCGATCACGTTCCCGCTGATGGTGATGTTGCTCCCGTGTTCTTGAACATGATCGGGCTCCACATCAATTGCTTGACCAGGATTGCCCGTAATAAACCGAAATGTATTCGATTGGATGTAGATCTCGTTCCCATCGACCACCGAGATTCCATTACGGTGACACCGTAAGAACTCGTTATTCTGGATTATTATTCGCTGTGAGTAGGTGTGGTTCAGATGACCGGGTCTGATGGTATTGCAGATGAACACTCCGTCCATAGAGATGTTTTGAATGCGAAGGTCCTTGAGTGTAACATCCTCGGCTCCTATGAGGGCGACACCCATAAGCTGATAGTCCAGGACAAGCACTTTCGCTCCCACCGAGTGAGGCCGGAAAAAGTAACTCGTGAAACCGTACTTTGTAATTTGAAGAGGGGTGACGATCTCTTGATTTGGACCGGGGTCAACACACAGAACGGAGTATCGCACGATGGCAACTACCGACCCGAGATAGGCCATCTCCTTGCCAAGGCCGGAGAGCTTGCTTGTCAACACCGTGCCGGCCACGACTTGCCCTTCTGTATTTCCGTCGAGAGTCAGCCCCTCGATTGTCATTTCATGATCAGGGGCAGTGAAGTCAGGATTTTGATAATTTGCATTCGCAATCAGGCTATCAGGTTTTTTTGAGCCAGACTTCAGCTTGAGGAAAGTCGTGTCGACACCGCTTCCGACGATGCGAACATGCGATCGAATCAGTATTGCCGAGCTTTTTTCGCGCGGATCCAAGGTGAAGGTGCCCGGGCCAATCTCTACGGTTCCTCCGCCTGCGGCCGACGCAGCGTCGATCGCTTCTTGGATGCCGAAAGTTTTGCTGGTTTTGCTGTTGTAGTCGGCCGCCTGGAATACTTGACCCCTTAAACTGGGTAAGCTAAATAGAATCATGATGGAGACAGCCGCGTATTTTGAACAGACGAGGCGCCTCATTGAGGCACGCCATTCATTTGGTCCAACCATGTTTTTTCCCCTCCGTTTTTTTTGTCGATTGGCGACCCTTGGTCCCATCCAACCGGCAGGTAGCAGACACTTCCTTTTGCATACATGTCGCGTCATAGACTCTTTGCCGCCTACTTGTTCTATCGGCATCTTGACGGTCAGACTTGAGAGATTGTTGCGGAGGGGAGAGAAGCTTCTTTTGGATCAGTCAGGGGATGAAGGCCTGAGCAACCCTGGGAATCTTGGACAAAGAGGGCAAACGGGCCGACTAGATCAAAACTGGGGCGATGTCGATCGCTAGCCACATCGTGGGGCCCGTGGTAGAGGATAACTGAGTCATGGTTGGCGGAACTTCCTCTCGAAGGAGTGGTAGAAAATCCATACTAATAAACCTTCCCACCAGCGCGGAACTGAGTTCCCGAAACTCACGTCCGAACGTGTCGAGTAAGCCGTGTAGGCAGGGAGCAGGCCAGTTTCCCTGCTAGGTTGACTTGCATTTAGCGAGATGTGTCTTATGCCGGAACGCTTGAAGCTTGCGATAAATCGTTGTCTTGCCGATGCCGAGTACCTTCGTGGCGCGCACCCGATTGCCACCCACTTCATTCAACGTCTCCATGATGGCGTGCCGGACTTTACCGGCGAGAAGGGCATGGCTCCCGGGTTCTGCGCTTCGTCTCACTCACCGTGTAACGCGCGTGCCGAGTGGTGCTCTCGTCAATCTCACTGCCTCCCCGCAGCGAAGTGTTCTGCGCCACATGGGCGTGACCTTTAGCTGGCACGGTAGGCGCTACGGGGAAACATAGCGGAGACCGTAAAGGCACTTATTCCCGCCAGAGAGGCTGATCCGCCGCCGTACTTCCGCCTTCTGTTCAATGTCCTGGCCCAAGCCGCTGTATGGGCAAATCACTATAACTAGTTCGTTGACGACGAGTTTCATGGTCAGACTCACTGCGAGCCCTCCCTTCGAAATATTCTCCGCCCGCTCGATTTCCGATTCGCCTTGATGGTTTCGGATGAGGGCCGGCAATTTCAGGGTGTGGCGTTTGTGCGCGCGCCATTCGACCTCTCGACCCCGGGGCGCGGGCGCAGAAGGTGTGGAAGGAACCCACAAGGGCCCCCCGCTTGTTCAAGTTCGGGAGCGGTTGGCACGGGGAGACCATCGGGGACCGGGAGAGTCTGCGGGGACACCAATCCGTGCATCGGAGACGATGCCGGGGACGGAGAGACTTTTCTGGAGGATCGAACCTCCTCGGCGTATTCCCACTCGGCGAGCACGCCACATTTCTCGCAGAGTCTCTCGAGGGCGCCGCTGGAATCGAGCATACGGATTTCCGTCGAGCTCAGGAATTGGAAACTCCGCTTGCGACATCGGCGGCACTGCAACAGCGCCCCCGCCCTGGGGTCGCTATTCTCCAACGGAGGAGGAAAGTCGATTCCCCAGAGGGTTCGATTCCTGTCCAAATTCTCCACGCCCCGCGTGGCGTCGCCCTCCCCTTGTTGATGCGCTAGCCCCACGACGCGGAAGTCACTCTCCTGGAGATTTTCCAGGTTGATAATCTGAATGATCTCTTCTGCAGCGGCCCCATGCCTGAGGATGATCAGCGCGCCATCGCTGTTCACTATCAGCGTGTGAGTGTCTTCGGTGAAGTCGCCGGAGATCCCACCATTCGAAGACACGCGGATGGGAATCTGCAGCATGATCCGCTCTGTCCGCCTTCGACCTGCGCCGCTTTGGGGCGGGTGAGTCTCGATTTTGGGGGATGAGTCCGCGTGCAGGTCGCGGAGGACCTCCACCGCCGTGTGATAGCACTGCGCAAGACGAGTATCGACGCAGCGCTCGATGATGGCGGCGAGGCCCGGTGAAACCAACTCGCGGAGGCCCAACTCTCCGGGCTCGCGCCCGTTCATTTGGGCCAGGGCGTCTTTCCCCGTGGCCATGTGGAACAGCAGGTTGCCGAGCGCCCACACATCGCCTTGAACCGTGGCCGCCCCCGCCGACTTGTATCCCGCGGCGCAGCCGAAGTCCACGAGCTTCGCTTCGCACTCTTCATTGACGAGGACATTCGCGGCGCTGATGTCGCCGTGGACCACGCCCAAGTCATGCGCGTAGGCAAGTGCGTCGCAGATTTGCATGCCCAGCCTGACGAGGGTGTGGGCATCGAGCGGGCCCGCCTCCAGCCGCTCGGCGAGTGACGTGCCCTCGATATATTCCATCGCGATGTAGGGCGGCGTGCGGTCTTCGCCTTTACCGTTTGGCGTGCCCACGTCATAAATGCGGCAAATGTAGGCGTGGTCGAGCGAACTCGCCAAACGTGCCTCTTGAAGAACCTTTTGATAGGCGTCACCGTCGTATTGCTTTAGGATTTTTACTGCGGCTTGGCGGTCCAGGACCGTGTCGCGCGCCAAATAAACCGCGCTGTCCTGTCCTTCCCCGAGTTTACGACCAATAGTGTAACGACCGATTCTGTTGGGCAACATTTCAGGCCTCCGGCCAGTACCGATAATTCCTGAAAGTCTGGGTTCAGTTGTTCGATCTCGGTCCGGCGAAGCCCGTTTCGATGGCCGCCGTCCCCGATAGCTCGAACGATTGGCGATACAACACCGTTTTGTAAATTGACGATATAGTTGTTATAGTATCCTGTCAAGCTAAATTACGCTCAACAGAAACCAAGACGTCCGTCGCAGGGCATAGCCTGGCAGGCGCCCTGATTTCGCAAGACCTCGGTCAGCAGGGAAAACTCTAAGCAGATGCTCTCACGGAATCGACATCTTCGCCCCAATCCAGGCCTTTCGCAAAAACTTATAGTTGGGATAAAAACATTTAATTTCACTTGGTATGACGCTTGCCCCCACAATGAAAGTTGCGCACAAGCGAGAGTGAATAAGTGGGGGCTACCCTAAATGACAGAAGCATCGGTAGGTGATTGGCGTGCCGGACTTTACCGGCTAAAAGGGCGTGAGTTCCGGGGTCTGCGCTTCGTGGCTAAGCCTCCCGCCCCGCCCTCACTCTGCATCACTCAACGCTCCATGGACCGTCCCTGTTCTCCGGTCCGCCCGGATGGAGCGAGCGCCGGCCAACGAATGGTTGCCCTCTTTGACCGCTTCGAGCATACTTATTTATCCCGTACAAGCATTCTCCCGATAAGCGAAGGCAGGGTGAGAGGATGAAAGAAAGATCCATAACTCCGGGCCTGCCCGCCCCGCAAGGCCTCTATCACCCTCAACACGAGCACGACGCGTGTGGCATCGGCTTTGTCGCCAACATCGAAGGCCAAAAATCCCACGAAATCATTCTGAAGGGCATCCAGATTCTGATCAACCTGACCCACCGCGGCGCCTGCGGATGCGATCCGGAAACGGGCGACGGCGCGGGCATCTTGATTCAGATTCCTCACGTTTTCTTCGAGCGCGAGTGCATTCGATTGGGCTTCAGTCTTCCGGGTCCGGGCGAATACGGCGTGGGCATGATCTTCCTGCCAGTGGAGCCTCACGAGCGGATACTGTGCGAAGGCATCCTGGAAAAAATCGCGCGCGAGGAAGGCCTCTCGGTGCTGGGCTGGCGTGACACGCCCATTGATGGCAACACCATTGGACGTGTGGCGCGCAATACTCAGCCTTACATCGAGCAGATATTTGTGGGGCGCGGCCCAGGCATGGACCAGGACGCGCTGGAGCGCAAGCTCTACGTGGTGCGCAAGAGGGCTGAGGCGGAAGTGCTCCGGTCTGACATGAAAGAAAGGGATTTTTTCTACATTCCCTCTCTTTCTTCACGCACCATTGTGTACAAGGGGCTGTTATTGGCGCCCCAGATCGCGAATTTTTACAAAGAACTATCGGACCCCAATGTGATGAGCGCTATTTGCCTGGTGCACCAGCGCTTTTCCACTAACACATTTCCCACCTGGCAACTCGCCCACCCCTATCGCTACATTTGTCACAATGGGGAAATCAACACCCTGCGCGGCAACGCCAACTGGATGTACGCCCGCCAGTCTGACCTGAAGTCGCAGCTTTTTGGCCCGGACATGCAGAAGTTACTGCCCATCATCACGGCGGGCGGCAGCGACTCGGCCATGCTCGACAATGCCGTGGAGCTTTTGACTCTTGCAGGGCGCAGCCTGCCTCACGTTTTGTCGATGCTCATACCGGAGGCCTGGGACAACGATCCAACCATGCCGGCGGACATCAAGGCGTTTTACGAATATCACGCCTCGCTGATGGAACCCTGGGATGGGCCGGCGGCGGTCGCCTTTACCGATGGCCGCGTGATTGGCGCCAAGCTTGACCGCAACGGACTGCGGCCTGGCCGGTATCTGGTGACAGCGGATGGCCTAGTAATTATGGCCTCAGAGGCCGGCGTGCTGCCTGTCAAGCCTGAGGACGTTCGCATGAAGGGCCGGCTCGAACCCGGCCGTATGCTGTTGGTGGATACGGAGCAGAAACGCTTAATTTCGGATGAGGAGGTTAAGAAACAACTGGCGGCGCGACAGCCGTACGCCGAATGGGTAAAGGAAAATCAGATCACACTCGATCATTTGCCGGCTCCCACGCACGTTCAGGCCACCGATCACGAAACCATCCTGATGCGCCAGCGCGCCTTTGGATACACCGATGAGGATCTGAAGATGATTCTCGGCCCCATGGCCAATAAGGGTGAAGAACCAGTGGGGTCCATGGGCACGGACACACCGCTCGCCTGCCTTTCGGACAAGCCGCAATTACTTTTCAATTATTTCAAGCAGACGTTTGCCCAGGTCACCAATCCACCCATCGATTCGATTCGCGAAGACCTGGTGATGTCGCTGAATTGTTATATCGGATGCGAAGGCAACATTCTTGAGGAGACTCCGAAGAACGCGCACACGCTGAAACTTCGCCATCCCATCATTACCAACTGGCGGCTGGAAAAACTTCGACGTGTGAGCCAGGGGGACTTCCTAACCAACACGCTGCCCATGCTCTTTCGTGCGAAAGGGGGCGGGATCGAGCTCGAGAGGGCTGTGGAAGGACTTTGTCGTCGCGCCTCCCTGGCCATTAAATCGGGTTACACGCTGCTGATTCTTTCCGATCGAGGCGTGGACGACGAATACGCGCCTATTCCAAGTTTGCTGGCCCTTTCCGCGGTACACAACCACCTGGTGAGGGAGAAGACTCGAAACGAAGTGGCACTGGTGGTGGAGTCGGGCGAACCCCGCGAGGTGATGCATTTCGCGCTACTCCTGGGCTACGGGGCGAGTGCGGTGAATCCCTACCTGGCTATCGAAACGCTCGAGGACCTGTTCCGGGGCGGCTACTTCCCGCCGGAATATGATTTCGACAAGGTCTTGAAGAGCTTCATGAAGGCCGTGGACAAGGGCCTGCTGAAGACCTTCTCAAAAATGGGCATTTCCACTTTACAGAGTTACCAGGGCGCGCAGATTTTTGAGGCCATTGGTCTGAACCGCGCGCTGGTGGAGCGGTACTTTACCGGAACATCATCGCGCATCGAAGGAGTCAGCATGGAAGTGCTGGCACAAGAGGCGATGATGATGCACCAGTTTGCCATGCAGCCTCCCAGTGAGTCGGACACGGAATTGGAAGTAGGCGGCAGTTACCAGTACCGGGTGCGCGGCGAGAAGCACCTGATCAACCCGCTCACTGTAAGCAAGCTCCAGCACGCGGTCCGGCAATCCAAGCCTGATACGTTCACTGAGTTCGCCAACATTGTGAACCAGCAGAACCGCGATTTCCTGATGCTGCGCGGCATGTTTGACTTCAAACCGGCCGGGCCTTCTATTCCGCTGGATCAGGTTGAGCCTGCTTCCGAAATCGTGAAGCGGTTTGCCACCGGTGCCATGTCTTTCGGCTCCATCAGCAAGGAGGCTCACGAGACGCTCGCCATCGCCATGAACCGGATTGGCGGCCGCTCCAATACGGGCGAAGGGGGTGAAGACGAAGCTCGATACCTGCCGGACGCCAACGGTGATTCGCGTCGGAGCGCCATCAAACAGGTCGCCTCGGCGCGGTTCGGCGTGACGGCCCACTATTTGGTGAACGCGAGCGACCTGCAAATCAAAATTGCACAGGGCGCCAAACCCGGCGAGGGCGGACAGTTGCCGGGACACAAAGTGGATGAGGTGATTGCGCGGATCCGCCACTCCATCCCCGGTGTCGGACTGATTTCTCCGCCGCCGCACCACGACATTTATTCCATCGAAGACCTGGCCCAACTGATCTATGACCTGAAGATGGTGAATCCGAAAGCACGGATTTCGGTGAAGCTGGTGGCCGAGGTTGGCGTGGGCACGGTGGCTGCCGGAGTTGCGAAAGCCCACGCAGACGTCATATTGATCAGCGGGTACGATGGCGGGACCGGAGCTTCGCCCATCAGTTCCATCCGGCATGCCGGTATTCCCTGGGAGCTGGGCCTGGCTGAAACTCAACAAATTCTGGTGATGAACGACTTGCGCAGCCGCGTGCGCCTGCAGGTGGATGGCAAACTCCAGACCGGGCGCGACGTGGCGATAGCGGCCTTGCTCGGTGCGGAGGAATTTGGATTCGCCACCACTCCGCTGATCGCCATGGGCTGCATCATGATGCGCAAGTGCCACCTGAACACTTGCCCGGTGGGCGTGGCCACTCAGGACCCTTTACTGCGCAAGAAATTCCAGGGTCAGCCTGAACACGTAATTAATTTCCTTTTCTATGTCGCCGAGGATTTACGGAAGGTGATGGCGGAGCTTGGCTTTAAGACGGTGGACGACATGGTGGGCCGGGTGGATTGCCTGGTTCAGCGCCCGGACATTACACACTGGAAAGCCAAGGGCATCGACCTTTCCTCCATCCTCTATAATCCGCCTGTCCCGACCCACGTGGGGCGGCGCTGCAAGATTGCTCAGGATCACGGGATTGAGAAGTCAATGGACAACAACCTGATCGAATATTCGCGCGAGGCGCTCGGACACCTCACGCCCGTCAATCTGAGCCTTCCTATCACCAACGTTCACCGGTCTGTGGGCGCGATGCTGAGTGGAGAGATCGCCCGGCGTTCTGGCTCGCAAGGCCTGCCCGAGGACACCATCCGAATCCAATTTACCGGGTCGGCTGGACAAAGCTTTGGCGCGTTCCTGGCCGGCGGGGTGACCTTGACCCTGGAGGGTGAAGCGAACGATTATGTGGGTAAGGGTCTTTCGGGCGGCCGTCTGATTATCTATCCCCCGCGCAAATCCGAGTTCGTCGCGGAAGAGAATATCCTGGTGGGCAATGTCTGCCTTTACGGTGCGACGAGCGGCGAAGTTTTCTTTAACGG
>JBGPCF010000131.1:0-18701 GCA_041481635.1 Terriglobia bacterium
TAGTATTATTAGAAATCGGAACGAACTGAGCGACGACGGTGTGGTGTGGTCCCTTTTTCAGCGTGGCAAGAAACGTTTACTTTTTGATCTGCTTCTGGAGGTTTTCGTAGGCCCGTTTATAGGTTTCATTTCCAGGTTTCAGCTTGCAGCCAATGCGGTACTGCTCGAGCGCGAGTTTGAGTTTGCCCTTTTGCACCAAAGCGGCGCCCAGGTTCATGTGGGCCAAATCGTTGTTTTGATTCAAGCGAATCGCCTCGTGGAATTGGATAATGGCGGCTTCCAAATCACCCTTTTTTCTGAGGGCAGAGCCAAAATTGTTATGGGCGTGATCGTCCTTGGGATTCAGGCGCAGCGCCTCGCGGAACTCAGCGAGCGCTCCCTCTTGGTTGCCCTGTCGGGAGAGGGACAGGCCGAGATTATCGTGCGCCACGTCGTTTTCTGGATTCAGGCTCACCGCCTTGCGAAACTCGGCCGTCGCCTCGTCGTAATCGCCTTTGCCGCCAAACCCGACACCCAGGGCAACGTGCGCGCGGTCAAGGTCGGGATTCAACTGGAGCGCGCGATGTGCCGCGGCGATGGCATCGTCGAGCTTGCCCTCCTGGTTGTAGACTGAGGACAGTCCCACCCAAACATCGGGGTTCTTCGGCTCCAGATTTGTGGCCGCGAGATATTCCTTCTCCGCTTCCGGAAGCTGCCGCCTTTTCCTCAATCGCAATCCCTGCATCAGATGTTGTTGCATTTCGGTTTGTGTGGCCTCGTCGGTCGCATTGCCCTGCGAGCCTTGCTTGGTCGCGCCGCTCAACGAAACCTGCGGAGGCTTGGCGGCGCGCAGTGCGTTCAGGAGATCCGATTCGGCGCCCGCGCCTTCCAACGTCTTCAGATATTCGTCAGTGGGTTTAAAGTCGATGCCACGTTCGCCCACCAGCATAGCCACGCGGCTGCTGGGAACATCTCCGGCCAGCAATTCCAGGATTTGCTTTTGGGAAAGCTCCTTCTTGGCCTGATCGCCGCCCGCGGGTTTGGGCTGATGGGTGGCGCGCAGGGCCTGGAGAAACGCGTCATTGGCGCCGGCTTTTTTCAAGCTGGCCAGAAAATCTTCAGTGGGCTCAAAATCGATGCCGCGTGCCGCGATGGCTTTGGCGCCGGCTTCGTCGCCCATCTGATTGCGGACCAGAATGATCACTTGATCCTTGGTCAGGGGTTTTTCTTGCCCGCGCGCCGCAGCCGCGAGCCCCAACCCAAGTACTAATGCGATGAGTGAAACAAGGAATTTTTGTTTCATGGCGGACCTCGATAAAGAATTCCCAAAGGCTTGACCGCCCCAGGTCCAACTCGCTCCGGAGTTATGGCACGATGTTGGCATGCCGGGCGACCTCTTGCCAGCGCTCACCTTGTTTCATCCATATTGCAGTGAAGCGAAGATGTTCGGTTTTCCCGGCGTTGGGCATCTTTCCGCCCCACACTACGGTCTCGCTGCCCGCAACAATTACCGTATCGCCGTACACCCGGACATACTCAATCTGCCGGTCGAAGGAAGTGATGATCAGGAAGCCTGACTCCATCATTCCCAATACCTGCCGCTTGTCTACGAACTTGTTCAAGGGATTGGTGACGACGAAATCATCCGACCACAAGCGCGCCATGGCTTTCGAGTCTTTGTGGATGAAAGCCTCCACTTCCTCGGCACTCAGTTTCCGAACCTCTTCTTCCGCATTATTGTTTTTCATTGTTGGAATGTGGGTCTCCTGAGCTGAAGCGATAGGCGTGCCGGCACCAACCAGGGAGGTCAGTAGCAAGGCGCAGAACAGGAATTTGATTTTCATGGTCGGCCTCACGACTGCAATTCCCGATGCCTTGAGCGTCCCCGATGCTACACGCGCGCGAGCCAAAAGTCGAGCTTTGGCGCGCCGAACTTCAGAATCCGTGCCGGTGGGATTGTCGAGCTTCCGCCGCTGATTGCTCGAAGGGCAACACTGTAGGCAGCCGTGGGTGTAACCCCCGGATTACAAAAGCCCACGAGGATCATCCCGGCCCTGACGGGGCCGTACAACGCCGCTCAAAGCAAATACCGTTCGTCAAAATTTATTCCCGCCGCCAACAGCAATATCCAGAATTCCTCCCCATATATTGATTTCCCTTTAGAAGCATTCCTGGCAAAAGGAGGAAGGTTCCGAGCGGCTCTCCGTGGCTCTTCCGATATATTCATTCCGTGGTAATATCCTTTCCGATCTCATGGGCACCTGGCTGACCCTCCTGCTTCCGATCATCTTGTTTCTGGTCTGTGCCTTTCTCTTGGCTGACCAGATGAATCTCGAGTCGGCGATGAATAAGGTCGCCGAGGCTTGCTCTCCTCAACAATTCTCGCTCAAGGTAGAAAATAGAATTGGCTGTCTGCCCCTTTTTCTTATGGTACTCGCGACAGGGGTCCTGTCGATTTTTGTCTACAGGCTGTGGTACGTCGGCTGGGGTCTGCCGCTGGCTGTTTTTCTCGCAGCCGCCTTTATTTTTTTGGGTCTGCCGGCCGCTGTTCTTCTCGCAGGCAGTTTTATGGCAATCTTCCTTGAAGAGTGGTGGCCGCGTTCCTACAAAGACCGAATAAAACTCATGCTGGCCAGGCAAAAGGAAAAGTACGCGAAGGCCGGAGATACCAAGAAAGAGGCTGAGCTGGGGAGAATTCTCGATTCGTGGGATGTACCGGCCTCGCCCCTGCCTTCGGTGGCGCCTGCCGGCACCGCGATTTCCATCGGGGCCCCGCCTGCCGTGGAGAAAGTCAGCATGAGAGAGAGGCTCCAGAGACTCGAGAATGCCAAAGACTCCGTTCTCAAGCTGTTGGAGTCTGAGACTCACCTGGACGAAAGCACCAAGAAGACGTGGGTGAGCGACGCGAAGGAAGTTTATTACACCACCCTCGCCGCGTCGTAGAGGCTGACCCGCGGGACGCCCTCACCGGAGAGTGCCGCTTCCAGCGGGCAAATTCTCGGCGCCGCGCGCAGCCGGATGGAGCGGGCCGCGAGCGAATTGAAGGAGCTCAAAGACGAGCGCGGCGTGAAGCTGGAAACAGAAATGAGAGCCGCGTTCGAGGATTGCTGGCTAGAGCTTTGTGCGATGCTCCCGGCTCCTCCCGCCACGCTCGACCCCAATCCGTCTTTTTGCTGGGCGGTCTTCTTCGAGCAGCCAGTGGACCTCCAGCCTCAACCCGAAAATGACCAAGAGAAGCCGCCGGAAAAAAAAGTCATCAAGGTCAACGACCGGCGATACGAGTTGCCATGTTCAATCTGTGGGGAGACGGCGGCGGTCTGGGAGATTGGACGATTCAAATGGGGAGGCGCCGACTACGGAAACAAAGAACCTCTGGTTTACCGCGGCATCGGCGGGTGGTGGGATGCAAATCCGAAGCACGCGAGCAAGATTTTTGAATGGTTGGACCAGGGTGAGATGGCCAAAGTCCGTGCCTACACGCGCGGGCAAGAATTGTATGGATTTGACACCGCCTATTGCCCGAAATGCGACCGGACTTACTGTGCCGGACATTACATCGTGGAGCACGAGGTAGACTCAGACGACTATGTGCAAGATTTCGCCACCTGCCCCAGGGGACACCGCCGATCGATCGGGGAAATTAGCGGGTGGTCGCCCCCGTAGCGTCTCCCTTGAGGGCCCGCGGTGAACTGAGCCTGAGTCGTTGGAGCGGCGACAAGGTCCAAGCGGACTTCGTCCCCCCCGCCCCGTCCGCAGAACGACAATTTGGACGAGTCTGCCCGCACGAGAAGCGTGCCCGTCTCCGCCTCCTGTCATTCCCTCCCACTTACAACCCACAACCTACTTTGGGGGTCACTGGCGGCACAACTCGACCCGGCGATTGAGGGCCCGGCCTTCTGTGGTGTCGTTTGAGCCCTTGGGACGCCGGGCCCCAAATCCTTCCGAACTTAGCCGGCTTGCGGAGACCTGGTACTTGGTGGCGAGCGCCTGCGCGACGGCTTCCGCGCGGCGCGTGGAGAGCGTCATATTGTAATCATCCCCGCCGATATTATCGGTGTGCCCGTCGATTTTCACTCTCCAGGCGGGATTGTGCCCGAGCGCGTCGGCAATTTCCTGGAGGGCCGGCCCCGATTCGGAGCGCAGCCTGGCGCTGTCAAAATCAAAATAGATGCCATAGACCGCCGCGCACCCGCCCTGGGAGAGATCGCGCTCGAGCTTTTTCTCCACGGGATAGTTGATCTTTACGTACTTGATGTAAGACTTCTCGTCGGGCACCCCGAAGTTCAGGGTAATGGGGTTCGCGGGGTCGTCCAGGATGTAGGCTTCCACCTTGGTTTCTCCGGCGCGGCTTTTGACGTGAATAGCCGGAAGGTCTTTGCGTTCGCCGTTGACGATGGCGGAGTAGGGCACGTCATCCGGCTCCACACGCGCGAGCTGGGCCCTAAAATCATTGGAGAGTCCGTACTCATTCACACTCCAAGGCAAATCGTGGGCTTCGTAGTACTCCAGCTCGGAGGTGCGGGCGGCCTTCAAGTCCTGAAACATGGCCTGAGACATGCTGAACATGGTGGCGCCGGAGACGGTCTCGGGGATGGCCAGGAGCTGGTCTGAATCCTCGGCCCATGCAGTCTCATATTGGCGCCCATTCAGCAAGTCGGCAATGCAAAGGACCCGGGCACTGTTCCCATGTTTGTATTCTGTTTGCTCCGCGGTGGAAGCCAGGCTAACCCGGACCGTGTTGTTGTCAATCTCCTCGACGGTCTCCAGCATCTCGATGTCGTGGGCATTTTTTTGCGGGTTCGTCCAAATGCTGATGAGCGTCAGGCCAGGCTGGAATGGAATCGATGCAGAGGCGGCCACGGTCCGGAAGGCCGCAGATTGTGAAGGGTCGACGTCGAGGCACGCCCGGGCCTTCACGGTTCTTGCCGGGAGAACGGGGGCCATTTTCCCCTTCACCTGGGCTACTTTTTCTGTGAGCTGCTCCGCCTTTTGCTTCACTCGATAGCCGATGTAGAGGCAACTCCCAATTCCGACGACGGTGACCAGTGCAAAGAAGGCGAGAACAAAAGTCACCACCTTGAGAAAAACGTTTCCGGACTTTGCAGGTGGGGGCGTGGCCGCGGCCGGCGGAGTTTGGGCGGCTCGAGGAGCAGTCGTGACATTGGCCGGCGGCCGAGGGGGCGCGGATACAGGGACCGGTGGCGGTGCCGGGGCGCCTGATGGCTCGATGGGCGTCCCGCAACTCCCGCAGAACGCCGCTCCCTCATCAAGCGATGAGCCGCAGTTTGTGCAGAAGCCCGCCATGCTCCTCCCTCTTGCGTCCTCCTGCGGGGGGATCAAGATGCCCGTCCCGCGTTCAAGACCGGCTCAAAGACGGCGTCAGAGGCGAGAGGCGATCTTCGCGGCGAGGGCTTTTTTGGCGTCGTCATTGTCCCCGCGCGCCTCCGAGACGCCCACCGAAACCATCACATCGCCTTTACGAAACATCAGGGGAAACTGTCCGATCATATTGGCCATGCCTTTGAGCATGCCGGATTTGTCGTCCTTCATGTCATGTTGGAAGGACTCTTTATCCTTCCCCTGGAAGGGTGTCATGGAGATGGCTTCATCGCCGATTCCCGGGATCTTTTCGATCACGGGAGCCCCTGCGGCGCCGAATTTAGTAACGCCCGCGGTAATCTTAAAGGCCATCGCACCACCCTCCCAGGTGACATTGTCTTGCACAACAGTTGGGTTCGTCGCCGAGGCATACGTGCACTGTTCTTTAGTACCTTGCGCTTCGGTGATGGTCACCCCGGTAATATCGCTGACCTCTTCCTTGGTGAGCAGCGAACAGACATCGCGCGCCTGAGCTGTGCTGGAACCGGAGGGAGTCGAGGGCAGATTGCTGAGCTTGTCCAGTCCGTACTCGGTCTTGGCCTGCTCGACCTTTTGTTTGACTCGATAGCCGATGTAGACGCATGTAGCGATACCGAGGACGCTGAGCACGACGAAGAAGCCAAGAACAGCAAGAATAATCTTCATCCACGGGCCCGAGCTCTTGGCAGGCGCCGCCGCGGTGGGTACAGACGCAGCGGGCGTGACAGGCGGCGCCACAGGCGGAGAAGCTTGCGCCGTCGTGGGTGGCGGCGCCGCACTCGTGGTGGATGGCGCGGGCAGGGCTGCTCCGCACTTTGCGCAGAATTTCACTTGCTCACTTGCGGCGGCGCCGCATTTTGTGCAAAACCTGGCCATAATCAATTCCCTCCTTATTAGAGGCTACAACCTTTGATGGGCGGACGCGTAAGACTCTTTTCATCCCTATAGAAGGTCCGCTCCGACTTCCAATCTTTGGGGAGGTTGGGCAGCCGGAGACTGACTCCGGCCGTGCCGCTCACCACCAGTTTCCTCATCTGGCAGGGAATCAATGCCGTCGCGCTGCCGATGGTCGCGGAGGTGGAGAGAATGATCTGCGCGTAGGCCGCTCCCTTGGGTTTCAGGGCTTCGCGCGCGCGGTCGGCCAGCCATTGGCCGAAGGCGTGGTTCAAGCCGAGCAAGTTGGTTACCCTCGCCAGGCGCGCCCCCAGGGTGGGTGGAACCAGACCCTTCAAGTTTTCAAAGGCGGCTTCCGGACCGGTGCTAAGTTCGATCCGCGGCACGGCTACGGCGATGAGGATGGCAAAGGGCGCCACGGGCGAAATGCCGGATTCATCGTCTATGGAATTCTCGCCGGACGAGCTGCCGTCCTGCTCGACGTCACCCCCGTTCCATTTGAATCCGTTGTCGCCCGTCATCTGGAGCTTGAAGCCTCCCTTGGCGAGTTCGCCTTTGCTTGTGAAGCCGGGCTTGAACATTACCGCTTCGCTGATCTCAAGTGAAAAAGGGATGCCACTGATGATCAAGGGAAGCGAAAAAGACGTGGGCAGCCGGAAGTCCTCTTCTCCGGTTGCGGTACCGGGCTCTGACTTGGACACCGTCCACACCAGATTCACCGTGGCATTCATACTTTGATTGTGGAAACCGAAGGAATCCACATTGCCCTTGTTGATGATGATTGAGGTTACGTTCCGAAAATTCTGGACGTTGCCCTTGGCTTCGATCGTTGCGTTGACGCCGGCGTCGGTGAGCTTTTTCTCGAGTTGCGCCTGGAAGGCCAGCCCGCTCGCGTCGGGCTGGGCGTGAACGTTGAACTTCCAGCCCTCTTCCTCCCCCGATTCCTCCCCGCTATCCGGCGGAGCCGCCCAGACCGACGAAGTCAGCAACGATTCGATCCCGTCCAGACTGCCCAGTAGCCCCGGCCTCCCCATCGGGACAATCGCCGCCTTCTTCTGCTGCGCGGCGGCCTGTTGAAAGTTGACGGGATAGTCCCACTTGATGGTGGCGTTTTCGAAGGCCTCGGCGAGTGGCGTGTGGTCGTCAGCGCCTACGATCAAATCCTGACCGTCTTCGGCCGTGGCAATCACTTTTTGCAAAGTGAGCCCGGGAACAAACATAACCTTCCCTGGCTGGAGCGACCGCGCGACATCCGACGACTTGTCAAAAATATAGATGGTGTGGTCCGGACTGATTCCACGAAGCGCGTGGATGAAATTTTCCGGCTCAATCCGAATCGTGGCAGGGCTGAACTTCACATCGCAGACTGTGCCTGGGAGCGTGGTCAGGTCCGGCGCCGAGATGAAGGGATTGGGGCCGCGATTCTCGACCGGCGGCGGGGTCGACTTCCGCGAGCACGAGCAAGCCAGGCAGGAGGTGAGGACAAGAAAAGTGGCCAGGCTGCGCGAGTGGATGAAGCCGAAAAGGCAACCCGTTGCACTTCCGAGGATTCGTCGCTTCATGGAGCACCTCCGCGAACATGAAGTGCGGATGCGGGTAAAGAAGGTGCAAAACTACAAGCGGGGAGCGTCCCGGTTTCCGCTTCCTAGTCTATCGCCCGGCTGAGTGTGGCGCGAAGAGCCCCCGGCGTCCGCGCGGGAGGATTGGCGCCTTCAGCCGGTTGCTATTTCCGCAAAAGATAGGTTCCACTTGCAGCCCAGAGATTTCCGCTAACCTTGGTTACGTATGTAACTTTGTGCTCCACCTGTCCGCTTTTCGCGGGGTTCATGAAATCATACTGTACACACCCTTCGCCTTTGGTTAGAGCGATCTTCTCCATAAGCTTGACCGCAGGAAACATGCGATCGTAGGGCGGCTTCGCGGCATCCATCCCCGCGGCTGAACTAAAGTAGCCATGCGCGAGGATCTGGGTTCCTCGCACCACCACCATATAGTAATAACCGTCTTTCCATTGCTTGTCGCCGTGATTGATTTGTTGGACCACCGTGCCCTCGTCCTTCTTCAGGGCTTCTGCGGTCTTCTTGACCAGCGCCTGGACTCTCGGCATGTCCGCGCCTTTGTCGCAACTGACTTCTCCGGGGATTTGGGCAGCCGCGAGCGCCGGGAGGAACACAAGCAGAAGCAAGCCCGCATGAATTGGTTTCAAGTTGGACTCCTCGCGAACTTTCCGTGAACTTCAGATCTAAACTCGCTGGCGATTGTACTCCGCTTCCCCGCCCGGTTCAACCCTGCAACGGGTCGAGGGTAGCAATTGCGTTTGGGCCTGTGAAACCGCCTCATCTCCCGTGGCTGATTGAAGCTACGCCTTCTCTTTCCGATGGCTGGTTTCGTAATGAGCCTGAAGCAGGTCTCCGCCGAAGTCGCCGCCGAAATCGCGCCATACCGAATGGATGTGGTTGGCGCTATCCTGGGTGTCGTCGAGTTCGATCAAGAACGAAGGAGTCTGGACTCGATAATAGTGCGGGTCGCCTGGTTTGATGCCGCCGGCCCAGGCGAAGTGAACGTTGCGCCCGGCCTTATTGATCTGGTCCCTGCGCCGCTCCGCCAGATCATCCGGCAAATTGTACGCGTACACTTCCACCAGGGCGCGCAGCGCGTCGAACTGGCCGGTGTTCATCTTCGTTGCCGGAAATCCCGAGGGCTGCCCCTGCAACGCCGCCTTCCTGTTGGCCGCCGTCAGGATATCGCTGTACGCCTTCGGATCGACGATGGCGATCTTTTGCTGCGGCTCATCGAGCGCTTGAATCACCTCGAAACCCAGGTCGTCCTCGGCGGCCAGCGTCCGCAGTCCTTTGCGCTGACCCTGCCGGACCTCGGCGGGATTGGCGCCGAAGAAGCTCGGCCCATCCACCACCTGGCCGTTGGTCACCGTGTAGTTCTGGCTCAGGTGATGTCCCTCCACGCGCCAGCCCCAGGTTCCCGAATCGGAAGGCGCGCCGAATACCGTGAAATGATACTTCTCCGGATTGCGGCGCTCGCCACTATCGTTTTCCAAAACCCGCAGCACGTCTTCCAGGCTCATGATGGTGACGGCCTTGATGTATCCAGTCTGGCTCAGTCCTGCGGCCAGTAGCGCGCTCGCCAGGTGCCTCTGGTAAGGGCTCATTTCACGCAGCGTCAGCCCTTTGCGCTCCTTGGGGATGAAGTGCCAGTTCATGCGCTCATCGTCGCTGAATTGGAAGGTGGCCTTGGCCCGCTGCTCCGGGCTGAGCGCGGCGAGAAAACGGTTGGCGGTTTCCGTCATCACCGAAACCGCGTGGACGTGATGGTGTCCGCTGCCCGGCGCGCCCTGACCGGTGTTCTGAAAACCGTGGCCCGTTTTGCCCGCAATTAGTCCGCCTCCCAGGATTGTGGCGGACATACCGAGAAAGGAACGTCGTTTGACCTGGCACATGAGCTCACCCCTTCCAATAAGTTTCCGACGGCCGGCGAATACGCCACCGGCTTGACCTCAGAGCGAGATAATTCTCCGCCAGCTCACGGATCTGAATGACAGGTGTGAGAGTCCCACTACAGTGGCTGACGAGGGCGTTTAAGTAAATTTCACTTGAACGTCTTCGCGGTCAGCCTCGGTGGCTTGGAAAAGAGCGTGCGGTTGCAGTCCCATAAATCCCGCCACAAAATTGGCGGGAACCTGCGCGATGCGGATGTTGTAGTCGTTCACGTCGGCGTTGTAGGTGGTGCGTTGTCCGGCAATCTTGGTTTCGAGCTCGGTAATGCGCCCCTGGAGCTGCATGAAATTGGTGTTGGCTTTCAGGTCGGGATAGCTCTCGGCCACCGCAAACAACGTCTTGAGCGCCCCGGTCACCATGTTGTCCGCCTGGGCTTTTTCGCTCGGTGTGGTGGCGCGGCCGTAAGCGTTGCGCGCCTCCACCACCGCCTGCAAGGTCTTTTGCTCGTATTGCATGTACCCCTTGCAAGTCTCGATGAGCTTGGGCAGCTCGTCGTGCCGCTGCTTTAGGATGACGTCGATGTTGGCGAACGACCGGTCAATGTCGTTCTTCAGCGTCACCAGGTTGTTGTAGATCCCCACCGCGTACATGATGATCACAATCGCAACCACTACGAAGATCCCGAATATCAGCAGCAATACGATTCCAAGTGCCATGGCGTCCTCCGATTAAGAAAGTAGGTGGCAAGTCGAATATTGGGTTTACGACCTCCCACATGCCACCTACAACCTACCACCTACCGTTTACGTCATCTTCACTTCCACGTCCTGACGATCCGCGTCCGAGACCCTGAACAAGTCCTTGTGCTTCAGGCCCATCATGCCGGCCACAAAAACGTCAGGCAATTGCTGGATGCGGATGTTGTAGGTATTCACGTCGTCGTTAAAGAACTCGCGGCGGTCGGCGATTTTTTCCTCCAACTCCGAAATCCGATTCTGCAATTGCATGAAATTGTTGTTGGCCTTCAGGTCGGGATATTTTTCCGAGACGGCGAACAGAGTTTTGAGTGCCCCGGTAATCAGGTTATCCGCCTGCGCCTTTTGCGAGAGGGTGGTGGCATTGGAATAAGCGTTGCGCGCCTCCACTACTTTTTTGAAAGTCTCCTGCTCGTATTGCATGTAACCCTTGCAGGTTTCGATGAGCTTGGGCAACTCGTCGTGGCGCTGCTTGAGCAAAACGTCGATGTTCGCCCACGCCTTGTCAATGTCGTTGCGCAAACGCACCAGGCTGTTGTAAATGGTCAGGAAATAGACAAAAACGCCCACCACGACCAGAAAAATTACCAGGCCCAACAGTATGGCAACGCCCATGCCCTGATTTCCTCCCGCGTGTCTTGAATCATCGGAGATTCAGCATGAAGAACATTTGACCAGAACTCCACAGACTTTATTCGCCCCCGATGCTACACGCGCGCGGGCAAAAAGTCGAGCCTTGGTGCGCGGAACTTCAGCGCCAGTTCCGACGTCCTGGTGACGGTCACCATGACCCTTCAGCGGAAACGCACAAATTGCCCATTCGGGTGGATGATATAAACGCGATCCTGAATTCCATCCTGTCCGCCTGACTGCGCCGAGGGTTGAGCGACTTCCAATTCATTCAGCTCCTTGCGGGCGGCGGCCTCCGCTTCTTGCAGCGTGGAAAATTCGCCACCAATCTCATAGTAGTCGCTGCTAAAAGGATCGCACCCTTTGAGGCGGTACACGTTTGCCATGACTTCACCTCAGATCCCGGAACTGTCTTTGACGCCCTCGACAGTGAAATTAAGCAGGCTCCGTGCTGAGCATCCGGTGGATTTTATTTCCAAGTTCACAGGATCCATCAGCGTCGTCCCACACGCTGGACGGCGCGAAAATCCGGCGGAGTTCCGGTTCCGCATCCCTATTGCCCTGTTCGATCTGATTGGCTGCAGTGGCTAAGAACACAGCTAACTTCTTTCTGTCGTCATATTTTATGTCAAGCAAGGTTGCTGCACCGCGGGAATGCATTTCCGCTGCCGCGCTACGCAACGCGTTCACAAGATCCATCCGCGCCATGCCATCTTCCCCAGTTTTACCTCGGGTGATCCCGCAAAGAACTAACGCGCATCCGGGAACCGGAGCACGCCCAAGGCGCAGTTAATGCAGACATCGCAAGTCCCGAGAACCTGCACCAGCCGGCCTGTCGGGTGTAACATGTTGCTCCTCTGAATGCCGCGAAAAAACATCCTCGCTCTCCTCGAAGGAGGGGATCGCCGCAAGATCGGCCGCTCTAACCAAGTAGCGGCCAATGTGTCCAAGCATCCAAATCTCTTTCCCGAGCTGATCGCAGGCTTGTGGTCCGCAAATCCGCATGTGCGAATGCGGGCTGCAGACGCCACCGAAAAGGTCACACGGAACAATCCTGAGCTCCTCCAGCACTACAAGAAGGAACTGCTGGGCTTGATGGCCGCGACCAGGGAGCAAGAAATGCGCTGGCATCTGGCGGTCATGGTCCCACGGCTCCTGCTGAACGCCAAGGAACGGCGACTCGCGATATCTTTGTTAAATAGTTACCTGGAAGACCGCAGTTCCATTGTCAAGACCTTCGCGCTTCAGGGACTGGCCGACCTGGCGCAGAATGACCAACGGATTCGCTCCAGAGTGATTGAAATTCTGCGCGAGTATACTCGGAATGGTACGCCGGCAATGAAAGCTCGCAGCCGCAGGTTGCTGTTTCTCCTGGAACGTGTTTGATGGTCAGTACTGTCCGCACTGGAGCTGAAGATACTGCCGCCGGGCGCCGCATCAATACAGCCAGCCGTATTTGGCGAGAAAAATCGCCACGCACGCGACGCTCAGCGCGGCGCCTCCAAAAACAAACTTGGCAGCCCGCCATCGCAGCCTGTTTTCAATTTCTTTTTCGGTGCGATAGGAGATCAGAAACGTAGGCTCGTTCGTCCCTTTGGTGAGCAGGTTGCGATCGTGCTGGTCCTGGGCCGCGGGATTCTCCACGCAGGTGGCCGTCACGTCGTAAGAGTGGTCGGGGACGATGCAGTACTCGGTTAAGCGGTAACGCCCGGAGGCGGGCGAAATGATGCTGTCAAAGGAAACCTGCGGTGAGCCCTGCCCGGCGCTCATAAAGAGCTGGAATTTCTCGGCGTGCGCCGGATGGTGTTCGGCCTCCATCAAGTGTTGAATGCGCTCCATGAATTCAGGACTGCCCGGCGGAAACTTTAAGGCCTCGAGTGCCGCCAGCCTGGCCTTCTCTTTTTGAGGGTCGCTCTGCGGTCCCATTTCCCGGACCCGGCGCTCGATGCTGGGCATCTGAATGGACATCAGCTTGGTCATAAAATCCTGGCTGAGAAAAGGGTGTTGAAAAGCGTCGGCGAATTTCTGCCGCATCTCTTCCTTGTGGGGGTCGCTCAAGTGGCCCACCGACGCCAGCCCGCGGCCCACAAAGGAAATAAGCCGGCCCACCGCCACTTTGTTAACGTAGCGCAGCAGTTCATCGTCAGTGGCCCCACCCGCGCTCAAGCGGCTCATCGCCTTGCCTGTCTCACGCTGGCACGATTTTTCCAAATCGAGTTCCGCGCCGTGGGCGTCCACCAAAACTTTGCCGGAGCCGTCATCCAGATAAAACTTCGCGCCATCGGTATCCGTCTTGTAATTGCGCCACCCCGAACTCTTTCCGCGGGATTCCCAGCGTTCGATTTCGACTTTGTAGAAAAAACACGGAGTGTGACTCACCGGGCTAGTGATGGGTTTTTCCCCTGTGGCCCGGCCGTGCACTTGCACCAGGCCCATGGGAATGCTGCGGATGGGAATTTCCGGGGTGTCCGCGAGGATGCGGAACTCGCGGTAAATCTTGAAGCCTTTGAAGAATGTGACGAGGCCGGCAATGAAACCTACGGCGTCCCAGAACTCAAATGATCCAATTTGGGATGACATGAAGAAGGCAATACCTCTGGATGTCACGGTAGTGTTGCGCTCACCACCAACCGAAGTCGACGAGCAGGATCCCCAAGCAGATCACCGCCAGTGCACCGCCGCCAAAAACGTGCAACGCGGCCCGATTGCGCAGGCTCTTTTCAATGTTCTTTTCGGTCTGCCAGGAAATCAGGTACGTGGGCTCGTTGGTGCCTTTCATGATTATGTTGCGGTCGTGCTCGTCCTTGCAATCCGGGTTCTCCACGCAGGTTCCGGTGACGTCGTACCAGTGGTCTTTGAGGATGCAGTATTCGGTAAAGCGGAAATCGCCGGACGTTCCACTGCTCCAGGTTCGATTCGACCCACCGAATAAAGAAGAGACAGAAACGGAGGAAAGGGCGCCGGAAATCGATGGGGAACCATGCCCGACCGAGCGGGCGTAACTAAAGAGCGTGGCATCATCAGCTCCCGGCCCGAGCGCGAGGGCGGGGTTTTTGGTGCCCGCGCTGATGGTCCGGGAACCAAGCCCGAAACGGCTGCCCGTTTTGCGCTGGCAGGTTTGCAGCAAGTCGTATTCCGCGTTGTGCGGATCGACCACCACTTTGCCCGTGGCGTCTTCTAGATAGAACCGCACTCCGTTGAGGTCGGTGGCGTAGTTTCGCCACCCGCCCTTGCCTTTGGAGTCCACGTGATAATGTTCGATGTCCACTTTGTAGAAGAAGCAGGGCGTCTGCGTGACGGGCGCCGTCACCGTCTGGTCGCCCAGCGCTTTGCCGTGGATTTCCACCAGACCCATGGCCACGCTGCGGATGGGAATTTCCGGCGTGTCGGCGAGCACTCGGTACTCGCGGTAAATCTTGAAACCCCGGAAAAAGGAGTAGAGACCGAAGCCGAACCCGAGTGCCACGTAAATTTCAAAATTCCCGTCGTCTGACATAGTATGAGCCCAACTATTTTCACCATGCTAATGGAGGAGGTCGGGAAAGTCCAGCTTTCGCGGAGTGAACTTTCGCGGAGTGAACAAGTCGGCCCGCAACCATCTATCCAACCAGGCCGTGCGGCAGTTATGATATTGCAGCGCGGCGCGCCTGCTAGTCCGCCGTCGATCGCGAGAGGCGAATGGGGAGTTTTCGAATTCTGGAGCATACGGCGGACATCGGGTTTGAGGCTTTCGGCAAGACGCGCGAGGAGGTCTTTGCGAATTCGGCGCGCGCCCTGCAAAGCCTGATGGTCGATTTGGATCAGATTGCGGCGCGCGATGAAGTGGAAATTCGCGTGGAGGGCGCCGATGCGGCCAGCCTGTTGGTGAATTGGCTGAGCGAAATCCTCTTTCGCATTGACGCTGACGGCCGGTTGTTCCACGATTTTGAGATTCGATCCCTGGGTGACAAGTCTCTCGTCGCCATCACGCGTGGCGAGCCTTTTGACCGCGCGCGGCATCAAGTGAATTTGCAGGTGAAGGCCATCACGTATCATCAACTCTCGCTCGAACAGACTTCGGAGGGTTGGCGCGCTCAAGTGTATGTGGATATTTAAACAAACCGTCCGTAGTCCGTGGTCCGTGGTCAGTTGCCGGCGGCCCATGGGGTCCCGCCGATTTCCCCCGCGTCTGCTGTTTACGGTCTACTGTCTACTCGCATTGTTGCTTCTCCGCGCAGATTTCTCACCCGCGGCGATTTCCGGACGCTACGAGGTGAAAGAAATCAAACCACACGTTTTTGTCTGGGTGCCGGACGACGTTCTGTACCTGGTGGGCGACCCACAATTTGGGCGCGCGGGGACGGCGGGGTTCATCGTCACCAGCGAGGGCGTGGTGGTGGTGAACACCACCAACAATCCCTTCAACGCGCGCGAAATGCTTTACGAAATCCGCCAGCGCACGAACCAGCCGGTGAAGTACGTGATCAACACAGACGCGCGCGGCGATCACATCCTGGGCAACGAGGTTTTTGTGGACGAGCAGGCCGCCATCCTTTCCACCGGAGTCGTCCAGACGGAAATGAAGGATTACCAACAAGATCTCACGAAACGCATCAGGGGCGATCTCCGCCTGGAGATGCGCATGCGCGGCATCCATCTCACGCTTCCCACGCAGACCTTTGAGAGCCGAATGAATTTTCAGCTGGGCAGCGAGGAATTCCGAGTGCTCGATTTGGGCAAGGGCCCTACCGCGGGCGATGCCGCGGTTTACCTGCCCGGCGCTAAAGTTCTGTTTCTCGGCGAGCTTTTTGAAAACGTCAACATCCCCCGCCGCGGTCTGACGGATGTTGCCGCCTGGCTGGAAGTCTTGCACCAGGTGGAGAGCATGGACGTTACCACTTACATCCCCGGCGAGGGCCCGCCCGGAGATAGAACGGATCTTCAGGATTTTCGCGAGTTTCTGCAGTGGGTGGCCATGGAATGGATGCCTGTTACGCCACCCGTCAATCAGCCGGCGCTCAACCACCCGGCCCGCATGGGCATTGCCCACGAAGGAGATGAACCATGAACTTTTCTCGCCGAGATATTTGCTTGTTGCTTCCTGCGCTCGCCGCCACGGCGGGCTACGCCGCGGACGATACCGCGTTGCATTCGAAGGCTTACATTTTTGACGACTTGCCCGTGCGAGCTAACGGCGAAAACAAATTTCGCGCTGTCTTTGCCGGCAAGACTCACACCGGCTTTCTGGTAGAACTGCACGAGACCGATCTAGCGCCCGGTGGCGCGCCACATCCCGCTCACCACCACGACCACGAGGAAATCTTCCTGGTGCGCGAAGGGACTCTCGAAGTCACCATCGAGGGAAAATCCACGCGGCTCAGCCCCGGTTCCGTCGCCTATGTGGCCTCTCAGCAGGAGCACGGCGTCCATAATCCCGGCCCTGTCCACGTGCAGTATTTTGTTTTTGCTTTAGGAACTGAAAAAGGGTGAGGGTCGCGATTCCAAGTAATCTCCAACCGGGGCAAGCATCGCGTTGGGCCACTCTGCGCGCTTCCGAGTGGGGACCACACGTTCAAAACGTACGGGTAAGAGAATCAAGCGGAATTCGGTCATCTAGCCCACTTGAGTATCGATCTCCGCCTGAGTTCGGGAGATTGTTCAGGTGTTTAAGCCTCTTGTTTTGGACTCGGCCCTGGCGCGGGCATCTCTCTTTTGAGGGGGTTAAAGTAGAGCCAGCGCAACAGAACATACCCGACCAGCAGGAGTAAAAAAAATCTGATCAGTTCGGGCAGTGTATCTCGGAGCGAGAACCCCGCCGAGGCCGGGATCATTTCTCGATATTCGTTTCGCGTAACCCAACCCACAACGGGCGAAGCAAAGATATTCACGAAGTGCAGTATGGCTTGTGCGAATAGGTAACCGAGTGCGACGGCGCCAACAAAGCTTTCCACCAGAGCCCGCTTCAATCGCTCAAACATGGTTCCTCCTTGCAAGTCTGGCGTGGTATTTGCTCAAACTGTGAAGCGGCCCCATTCCATACACCCAGCGGGAAAGAAGCCACGCTGCGGCAAGATTGAGAAAAGCATAGAAGAGATTTAAGAATGTGATGATTAACATGCGGCGGTCGGTTAATGCGGGGGAAGAAGAAAAGTAGGGAATATCAAGGATCGCCAGCGCAGTAATCAAGAAACTGGCGGCGCGGAAAAGTGGATCCCATAGAGCGTGGTATATCGACTCAAGCGACCAAAAGAGAAGCACCACGAGAGCAACGGCTGAGATGTGGGAGTCCACCAAGATTTCACGAAGAGAGGGTTTCACGCTTTAACCGGTCTTTCTTAGTGGTGACGCGCTTTGTCAATTCAGCCAGCCGCAACGGGCGGGAAAAACCGTCGGACAGTCGATGGCAAAACCGCTTACGCTCGCACACAAGATTAACAAACCAAATGCGGGCAAGCCCCAAAGCAATGCCTGGGGCCCCGTCCCGCGCTCCCAAGGGGGCCCGCTTAACTCTCCAGCGCCGTGCGGCAATAGTCGTAGCACTTCTTGACTTCGGCGACGGGGTCAAGGCCCTTGATGGTCTCGCCGTACTCGTACTCGATGTTGGCGGGAATCTTCCATTGGTTGTCGCGCAGCAGGCGCAACACTTCCACGATGGGCGTGTCGCCCTGGCCGAAGGGCAGGTTGGCGCCGTGGTCTTTCTTGCGGTCCTTGATGTGCAGCGTGACGATCTGCTCGTGGTGCTCGCGGATGTACGCCAGGGGGTCGCCTCCCGCCGCGATAAAGTGCCCGATGTCCAGATTGATTCCAATATATTTTGACGCGCCCTGCATGGCGCGCGCGAAAGTGTCCGGGGTGGAAAACTCATCGAGATCTTTCGTGTTGTCGTGGCCGTGAAAGCCGACAGTGATCTGGTATTTCTGCGCGTACTTGTCCACGCGCGGCGCCACACTTACCTGCGACGAGGCGGTAATGTATTTCACGCCCAGCGCCTTAGCCATCTGAAAGCCGCGCTCGAATTCCTCGTCGGTCATGCGCTTGTTGAAACTGAAATTGTAGGCGTATACAAGAATTCCCGCATTGTCGAACTTCGTCCGGATTTCCTGCCAGTGGCTGAGCGGCGTGCTCAGGCGCCACTTGCGCAGCTCCGGCCCGAACATGCCTTTGGGGTCCGTGTGCCCCGTGTAGAGTTCGACCTCGCCCAAGCCAACGGCCTGGAAAGCCGCAATGCATTCCTCGAGCGGACGGTCGCGGAACGAGTAGCTTTGTGCGCCAATTTGCACCCCGCGCACAACCGAGTCAATCATGGGGGCGCCATGCCCGAACTTGCCGGCGGCCAGCCATGCTGCTCCGCCGCACACCATTAATTTGCCTGCATCACGCCGCGAAATGGGGGCCATAAGTCCTCCTGGATGATCCGGTCTTGGTCTAGTGCGAATACGCGCCGCAAGTATAGGCGCGTGGGTGCAGGTTCGCAAGCCTATGCCCTGCGACGCAGCGGTTTCGGAATACGGTGTTGGGAACGAGCTGCGAAGGCAGGGGAAGTGAAATGGGGAATCGTGTTGGGCTTGGGGGGGAGAAGGCAGGGTATTTTCAAGCGGTCAAATGGGGAGGAGCGGCGACACCAGGGCGGGCAGTGGGCAGGGGTCAGCGGCGA
>JBGPCF010000132.1:0-18433 GCA_041481635.1 Terriglobia bacterium
CAAGCAGGGCTTCACCGTATTCTTCACCGGATTATCCGGCTCGGGAAAATCGACGGTGGCCAACGTGCTGCGGGTTAAATTTCTGGAGATGGGCGGGCGTCCCGTCACGCTTCTGGATGGCGACATCGTGAGGAAAAATCTCTCGTCAGAGCTTGGATTCTCACGCGAGCATCGCGACATCAACATCCGGCGCATCGGGTTTGTGGCTTCCGAAATTACCAAGAATGGAGGCATCGCTCTCTGCGCTCCCATTGCACCTTTTGATTCCATTCGCAAAGAAGTGAGGGCGGCCATCCAACCATACGGAGGCTTTGTGTTGATTCACATGGCCACTCCGATTGAGACCTGCGAGGCCAGGGATCGGAAAGGGCTCTACGCGAAAGCTCGCGCGGGTCTTGTGCAGCAATTTACGGGCGTGAATGACCCGTATGAGGCGCCAGCCGACGCTGAGGTGGTGATTGACACCACCGACGTTTCCCCCGAAGAGGCGGCCCAGGAAATATTTCTCTATCTTGAGCGGCAGGGCTTTGTCGGCGCAAGCGGCGCGAACGGCCAAGCGTCAATTTCCCGGACTTGATGCTGAGATTTTCTGGGCCGCATTCATCGAGACAGGAGAGCGACCTAAGGCAATTTGGAAATGTCCCATACTTTAGCCACGGAAACTCTGAGCAGAATACACGAGGCGTTGGATTCCGCGGTGAGCGCCATCTCGTCGCTCATTCCCGGCTCGATTAAGGCCGAGCAAAAAACCGGGGGCCGGGGTCCTGTCACCGAGGCCGATCGCATTTCGAATCGCGTCCTTCGCGAAAGTCTTCTTCGTAACGGGGAAGGCTGGCTTTCGGAAGAAACCGTTGATGATCTCGCGCGGTTGGATAAGCAACGCGTATGGGTAGTTGATCCTCTGGACGGAACGCTCGAATTCATAGCCGGCGTTCCGGAGTGGTGCGTGTCCGTGGCCATGGTTGAGGATGGACGTCCAGTGGCTGGTGGCATCTGCAATCCTTCGACGGGTGAAGTTTTTCTGGGTGCTCCAGGCGTGGGTGTTACTTACAACGGCCGGCCAGCAAAACCCAGCGAGAGAACAACTCTTTATGGAGCCGTAGTGCTCGCCAGCCGCAGTGAATTGAAGCGTGGCGAGTGGGACCAATTTCAAAACGGTCCATTCGAGATTCGCCCAGTTGGGTCGGTGGCTTATAAACTGGCGCTCGTGGCGGCCGGTCTGGGCGATGCCACCTGGACTCTAACTCCCAAGAACGAGTGGGACGTCGCAGCCGGTGTCACGCTGGTAGAAGCCGGGGGCGGGATTGTACGCAGCTCGAAAAACTCTCCCCTTGCATTCAATAATAGATCGCCGCTCCTGCCGGGTCTTCTAGCAAGCGGGCGAAATCTCTCCAGGGACATCGCTGCGTTCTTGGATGACCACACATAGCGTCGTCCAGGGTCAAATGGAGGTAAGAAGTGAGAGCAATATGTGGGACGCCCTCCGTTGATTATGCATAAGGTAGCAATCGCGTCGTCGCCACCTCCGTAACCCAGATAGGCCGGAGCAAGCCATACAACCATGCCGTGTTTGCCTGCTTGTTCGATGACATTGTGAGCGAAATCGAAGTAGGCGCGATTTGGAGTCGACAAATCGCCCGGCTTGCTGAACGGCGCCAAGCCCGAACGCGTACTCGGCGTCATGCAGAACTTGTGCTCGATCAGATTGACGATGATCGAGCTGAAGCCTTTGTTCTGGCGATCCTCCAGATAGCTTTCAATGTCTTTGTCGTAGAGTTGAGCGATCAGACAACAAGGCGAATCACCCACAACCAAAAATGGGTTGCCCTTCTGGTCGACGAGATATCAGCCGTTCTCGCTTATTCTGAGACGTAAGTCGGATGGCTGCGTGCTCGCGGCCGGCGGCGAGAAGACGAACACACTTAAGATGTGTGGGGGGGCCTCTATCTCCTGGCGACAGGGCATTCCGAAGAGGGTTTGTTGTTTTGAAGTGAAGCGATAATGAAAGCGTAGAGCGCGCCGGGATCCTCTATAGAATCGCAATAAATGAGGAGTTGCTGGAAGAGCTAGGAGAGCCGGGCGCGAAGAGTTATTGCGGCGTATCGTCAAAGGCTGCAGAAACTACTTGACAATGTGCCTGTCATTCTGATAGTCTATTAAGCCGATAGGGTTAATTGGAAGTGATAGTAGACTAAGTCGATAGTGTTACTTCAGATGGCCGGCAAGCGGATTGCGAATAAGGATCTCGAGGGCTTGGAAGCGATAACGAGAATCGCTCAACGCTATCCCAAGGCGCCGATAAAGACTCGCGGCAATGAAGTCACGGCGAAAATGCGAGGGCAATTTCTGCCGCTCATTTTGCCCGGCCTGAAGGACGCGCGTCGCGCCGAGAGCCTGCTCGGAGCGACAGGGGATGACTCTTTGGCACGCAAGCCCGAGAAGGTAAATCCGGGGGAAATCATCCGTCTCGTGGATGGCCCCCGCGCCCTTTTCGCCAACGCCGGGCCGCATAGCCATCTCTTTCAAGTCTTCCTCAAATTGCAAAACGCTATCTCCCACATTCGCTTTTACGCCCCCCCTGCCGCTCCCTGTTGTCGCAGCCACAACTGGCCTTCCTGTTTCCTGATGATCGCAATCCGTTCAAATCGGGCACCGATTAGGTTCCACGAACAGTTCAGTGGCAGCTCGGAGGAACAACTCCTATGAGCATTTCATTATTTGGAGGACTGGAAAATGATTTATCCGCGACAGAAGTGGAGCTACTGCGTGAAGTCATCCGGAGCTTGCGGAGTGTCCGCTACGGGTCCGTGAACCTCACAGTTCATGACGGTCGTCTAGTAGAGATTCAGAAGCTCGAGAGAATCAGGATGGCCAGCAGGACCGAAAGAGTTATTTCGAACGATGAACAGCCAACCCCATCAAAGGAGGCAAGCCCCAAGTGACGGCGGCCCAACCAGACCCCTGGAGGCGTTCTGCCAGAGAATAAAAGGAGAAATCATGCAAAAGGCAAAACGCTTACGGTTCTTGGCGGTCCAGGCGGCAATGCTTGGACTCTTATTAACAATTCAAAACGTTTTGGCATCTGGCGCCGGCGCGGTAATTGGGGTCCCCCCTGGCGAGAATTCCAGTCGAGTCAGAAAGGAGCGCAAAAGGCCGGCGGGCAAGACCGCCACGATTCGTGCTGCAATGCGGGCGAATGCGGTCTCATCCCAAAGCAATAGCGCCGGGGAAGTGGTGGGCGAAGTAGCCGTGCAGGGTCCGCAAACGGAGAAGCAGAATCTGCCCTTAAAACAGAGTGCGACCCAAATCACCTCGAGTCGTGTCAAAAAAGACCCCTCGACTGCAAAGACGGCCTCGGCTGAGCTGAATGGCAATGGGCGGGGTATTGCTGCGCCTGCCGGCCCGCAGGAGGAGAGAAGACAAGGCGCTGCACGCTTCTCTCCCGCAGGGGATCTGAACAGCCATCTGCCCAAGTGGCTGCGTTTTGAGGGCGAGTACCGGGCCCGAGTCGAAGACGGCTTTACTGGAAAACTATTCCAAGCCAACGACGGAGATACGTACTTCCTCAATCGGATTCGTTTGGGTGTCACTGTTCAGCCTGCGAACTGGCTGAAGTTTCATGTGGAGGGGCAGGATGCGCGCGCTTTCGACAAGAATCCTCCACGCACCACGGGATTCTATGACCAGTTCGATCTCAGGCTAGCCTACATCGAAGTGGGTGACACCGAAAAGGGTCCTCTATCCGTCAGAGTTGGCCGCCAAGCTTTCTATTGGGGCGAAGGGCGCCTGGTGGCGGAGAGCCGCTGGTCATTCCCGGGCGCCAGAAGCTTTGACGCCATTCGCACGACATTTCGCCACCAGGGATACCGTCTTGACGCGTTCGCGGCATCTGCGGTCCAAATCACAAGGACTACAAGCAATGGATTCAGCAAGCCCACATTGGGAAATAACATCCATGGCTTGTATGGAGGCATTGAGAAGCTGGTCCCGAAGGCAACTATTGAGCCGTACATCTTCTGGCGCATCGGAGCCCTGGTTACGGGCGAAGACAAGAAGCGAGGCGATCTCAATTTCAAGACGTATGGGTTCCGCTGGGTTGGAAAATTGCCCGCCGGCTTCGATTACGGAGCGGAAGTGGCAACTGAGAGAGGCAAAATCGCCACTTCAGATTTTAATGCTTGGGCCGGCCACTGGGTACTCGGCCACACCTGGAAGCCAGCTTGGAAGCCACGCATCTCGGCGGAATATAACTACGCCTCTGGAGACAACAATCCCAAGGACAATAAGATGCAAACCTTTGATGTGATGTATCCCAGCACGCACTTGAAATGGGGCGAAACGGATCAAGTCGGATGGCGCAATATCCATGATGTGCGCGGTGGCTTCGAGATTGCCGCACGCAAAACTTGGAATGTCTCGACGAACTATTATGCCTATTGGCTTGCCAACGTGCACGATGGGCTCTACTCGGCGAGCGGTTCCGTCGCAATTCCGAGAGTGACGGTCGGGACAGCCGGTCGATGGGTGGGCCAAGAGGCTGATGTCCAAGTCTCGCATAATTTCGCCAACGGGTTCGAGATCAATATCGGCGTGGGCCACATTTTCCCTGGCACATTTATCAAACGTGCGGCTTCAGACCATGGATATACGTATCCGTACGCAATGATGGCCTACAAGTTCTAAGAGTTTTGCGGGGGGGGTGAAATCACACCCCCTGGCTTCAGGCGCGGTACCCAAGTGGGAAGGGGAGGGTCTGCAAAACCCTTATGAATGGGTTCGATTCCCATCCGCGCCTCCAACCCTCGCAAACCGAAATCGCGAGTGCCTTACGAAGAGGGAAATGAAATGACCTCACAAAATTTTTTCCCGAGAGTCTTGACCGCAGTCTGGATTTCCATTTCGGTTCTTATCCCGTTTAGGGCCTTCGGCGCGGAAGTGACTCTGCTCAATGTGTCGTACGACCCGACCCGGGAACTATATCAGGAGATTAACGAGGTGTTTGGCGCCCAATGGAAGGCGAAAACCGGCCAATCGGTGACCATCAATCAATCTCACGGCGGCTCCGGAAAGCAGGCTCGAGCCGTGATCGACGGCCTCGCTGCCGACGTGGTCACGTTGGCCCTGGCCTACGACATTGATGAGATTGCTGAGCGAGCGGCCTTGTTGCCCAAGAATTGGCAAACGCGCCTTCCCGACCACAGCACGCCCTACACTTCAACCATCGTCTTACTGGTGCGGAAAGGAAATCCCAAAAACATCAAAGGTTGGGACGATCTGGTTCGCCCTGGAATCGCCGTCATCACGCCCAATCCCAAGACTTCCGGCGGCGCGCGATGGAACTATCTTGCCGCCTGGGGATACGCCTTGCACAAGAATGGGGGCAACGAGGGAGCGGCGCGGGATTTCGTAACCTGCCTCTTCAAAAATGTTCCGGTGCTCGACAGTGGGGCGCGCGGCGCCACGGATACTTTTGTACAGCGGGGGATTGGAGACGCACTCATCGCCTGGGAAAACGAAGCGCTGCTGGCCGTCCGGGAGCTGGGAAAAAACCAGTTTGATATTGTCTACCCAACGGAGAGCATTCTCGCGGAGCCCCCGGTCAGTTTGGTGGACAAAGTAGTAGACAAGCGCGGCACCCGCGCTGTGGCGCAAGCCTATCTCGAATTTCTTTACTCCGAGCCTGGGCAGGAAATCGCGGCGCGGCATTATTACCGCCCTCGCCTTAAAACCGTGGCGGCAAAATACTCTACGCAATTTCCCACCATCAAGTTGTTCACCGTGGATGAAGTTTTTGGTGGCTGGCAAAAAGCCCAGAAAACCCATTTTGCGGACGGGGCAATATTCGACCAGATCTACACACCCGAAAGGTAGCTGGGACTCAATCATCATGCCTCTGATTCCTAAAAAGCGATCGATGCTCCCGGGATTTGGCCTGGCGATGGGCTGGACGATTTTCTATTTGTGTCTCATCGTTCTCATCCCGATTTCTACGATTTTTGTGAAGTCCGCGTCTTTGACCTGGCTGGAGTTCTGGCACGCGGTCGCGTCGCCTCGCGCCCTGGCCAGTTACCGCCTATCCTTTGGGGCCTCGCTGGTGGCGGCTT
This sequence comes from Terriglobia bacterium, assembly GCA_041481635.1. GTDB lineage: Bacteria > Acidobacteriota > Terriglobia > UBA7540 > UBA7540 > DASYXZ01. Next base: position 6,105 of record JBGPCF010000132.1, read on the forward strand.
TGATCAACGGGGCGTTCGGCCTCCTGGTGGCGTGGGTCCTGGTGCGTTACCGCTTCCCGTTTCGGAGATTGATTGACGGCCTTGTCGATTTGCCCTTTGCGCTCCCCACCGCCGTCGCGGGCATTGTGCTCACCACCCTCTACTCGCAAAACGGTTTGATCGGGAGCCAGCTTGAAAAGATCGGGATTAAAGTTGCCTACACGCCAATCGGGATTACGGTTGCTTTGACTTTCATCGGACTTCCATTTGTAGTTCGCACCATCCAACCTGTCTTGCAGGAGCTTGACGCGGAAATTGAAGAGGCGGCTATCAGCCTGGGTGCAAATCTCTGGCAGACTTTTTGGCGTGTGTTGCTTCCGGAGATTATGCCGGCATGGATTACTGGAGTCACTCTGGCCCTGGCGCGGGGCCTGGGCGAATACGGCTCGGTGGTCTTTATTGCCGGCAATATGCCGATGCGAACCGAAATCACACCACTGTTGATTATGACGAAACTCGACCAGTACGACTACGCGGGTGCAAGCGCCATTGCGCTGGTGTTTTTGCTGGTCTCATTCTGTCTGATGTTGGCGATCAATCTCCTGCAGCGAAGAAGGAGGTCCGCTGCATTTTCAACTTAACCGAACAGAATCCATTATGGCTGGAACTCTTCCACCTCAACAGCGAGCGTCAAAAGGCAGGCCGCAAGGACGAACGGACTCCGCATTGGTTCGTTGGCCTCTCATTCTTATTGCCCTGGTTTTTCTGGCACTATTTCTTTTTCTTCCTCTTGCTGCTGTCCTGAGCAACGGCCTCCAAAAGGGCTTCGCAGCGTACTGGCTCGGCATCACGTCTGAGGATGCGCTTTCGGCCATTAGCCTGACGTTGGTGACGGCCGCAATTGTGGTCCCTCTCAACCTGATCTTTGGCCTTACCGCGGCCTGGGTGATTGCCAAGCATGAGTTTTGGGGCAAAGGGTTCCTGACCACGCTCATCGACATTCCCTTCAGCGTTTCACCGGTCATCAGCGGCATGGTTTTTGTACTACTCTTCGGGGCTCAAGGCTGGATGGGAAAATGGCTGATGGAAAAAGACATCAAGATTGTTTTTGCCTGGCCCGGAATTGTGCTGGCCACGGCGTTTGTCACCTTCCCGTTTGTCGCTCGCGAATTGATCCCCATCATGCAAGCCCTTGGCAACGAAGCGGAAGAGGCTGCGACTACTCTGGGCGCCAGTGGATGGAAGACGTTTCTTCGTGTCACTCTTCCCAGCATCAAGTGGGGATTGTTGTATGGTGTGCTTCTTTGCAACGCGCGCGCCATGGGTGAATTCGGCGCGGTCTCGGTGGTTTCCGGGCATATCCGCGGGTTGACCAACACCATGCCACTTCATATTGAAATTCTCTACAACGAATATCAATTCGTCCCCGCCTTTGCCGTCGCTTCCCTCCTGGCCCTGTTGGCGATTCTGACGCTGGTGGCCAAAAGCCTGGTCGAATGGAAATTCGAGCGGCAGATGGCGGAATTGGATGGGCTGGTCAAGGTCGAAGGAGAATTATGAGTATTGAGGCGCGGAATATCTCGAAAGCCTTTGGCAATTTCAAAGCACTCCAGGACGTCAGTCTGCACGTCCCGACGGGCGAACTCGTTGCCTTGTTGGGCCCATCGGGGTCAGGGAAAACGTCGTTGCTGCGTATTATCGCCGGGCTCGATTTTGCAGACCATGGGACGGTTTTGTTCGACGGTGTGGACACGACGAATCGCACGGCCCAGAACCGCGCGGTGGGATTTGTTTTCCAGCACTACGCGTTATTCCGCCACATGACTGTCTTTGACAATGTGGCTTTTGGAATGACGGTGAAGCCGCGAAAAGTGCGGCCATCCAAAGAGCAAATCAGGGCCAAGGTCACTGAGCTGCTCAACTTGGTGCAACTCAATTGGCTGGCCCAACGGTATCCTTCGCAACTTTCGGGAGGACAGCGCCAGCGGGTAGCCTTGGCCCGCGCTTTGGCAGTCGAACCCAAAGTGTTGTTGCTCGATGAACCCTTCGGGTCGCTTGACGCCAAGGTCCGGCAGGAATTGCGACGCTGGCTTCGCCGCCTCCACGATGAAATCCACGTGACGAGCATCTTTGTGACTCACGACCAGGAAGAGGCGTTGGAAGTGGCGGACCGGGTGGTGGTGATGAATCAAGGCCGCATCGAGCAGGAAGGCGTTCCGGACGAAGTCTATCATCACCCGGCGAATGCATTTGTCTACGATTTTTTGGGTAACCTGAATTTATTTCATGGCCGCGTGGAGGGCGGAGAGACCGTCCTGCTGGAGCCGGCAGCCAACGCCCACGAGCAATCTGAGGAGCCGGAGGGTGGCGCGATGGTATACGTCAGACCTCACCTGATGGAGATCGAGCGCGAGTCAAACGCCCACCAACAATTCCCGGCTCGAGTGGTTCATATCAACTCGGCAGGTCCCATTGTCAAGGTAGATCTGGTCACACTAAGTGGACACGAGATCCATTCCCAGATTTCCCATGAGCGTCTTCAGGAACTCAAGCTCCAAAAGGGTGACTCGGTGTTTGTGAGCCCCAGGGAGATGAAAGTTTTTTAGAGACCCGAAAGTCAATCCGAACTGGATTCTTGAGAAGTACCATTTGACGCGGGAAATGTCGATGTCTGTCTAATTCGCCGTTAACGCAGACCGCGTGTGGTCATGTGGGATAGTCTGCAAGAGCAAGTCACTCTCGAGCGACGGCAACTTCACCATTTGCTCGACGTTTACCGCCTCTTGCTCGAGAAGTGCGCCGAAAGCCCGCCCAGCGACATCGAGCTTTCCTCCCTCGCGGCGATGCTGCATTCCTTTTATAGCGGCCTGGAGAACATCTTCAAACGCACCACGCTGGAGCTTGGCGACCTTATGCCCGGCGGCGAGTTCTGGCACAAGGAACTTCTGGATAGCATGACGCAGGCCACTGGAAATAGAAATCCTGTCCTCACTCCCGAATTGCGAGCACGTTTATAAGGAGTACATGGAATTTCGCCATGCCTTCCACCACGCCTACACCTTTAACATGCGTTGGGACAGGATGAAAACTCTGGTGCTGGGCTGTGAAGAGACTCTCAAACTGATGGAAGGCGAATTGGACCGGTTTTTCAAGGCGGCGGCTCCCAGAGGCCAGTAACCCGCGGTGATGTAGCGCCCACCCAGCCCCCCGAACTCAATTGAAGAAAGTCGTCGAGAGTCTCCCGAATGGATTGATCGCTACCCTCCTTGATCAACTCGTTCAGAAGAAATAGTTGGATCTGTGGATTGCAGGACATTGGCAGTGCCGAGTCGAAACTGACGGCTTAGCCTGTGTGATGGCACTTTCTTAGGGCCATCCCTGGGATTCAAGGCCGAATCTCCACGGAAGGGCTACGGCTCTCCCTTCTCCCAGGGAATGACCAGCACCAATAGGCTGTAATCCAAGCTTTGGTCCGTCGCCAGATCTCCGCGAAACGGTTTAATAGGTGAATACTGACGCGGGCAGATAGAAGGGTCACACGCGAGGGTGCGGAAATCACAAGAAGGCGTGATGGGGGTCACTGCCAGAAAGTCGCGCCTGTTACAAATTATACGGGGCTATTGTCATGGCGACTTGTACCCGGTGTGGAGCAAGGGAGGCCGCTGGATTCTTTGACGGCACCGGTCTGTTCGTGGATACGTTATCCGCTGAAACTGTGTTAATTCTGGGCTTCAAACCAATTTGCCGACCGTGTGCAGCCGTTCAGGTGGCAATAAACTACGATACATCCAGTCAAATTGGATTGGACGAAGAGGGGAAACCCGAGGGCGACACCGGTTCGTAAGGGTTTCCATTCTCTTGGGAACTGGTTATGGGACGTTTCAGGCAGAAACGCCAAGTCCAGTCCAGACTTCGGCTACCCGATGGAGTGGGCTTGTCTTGCAGTTCAATTTCCTTTTGCCATTTTCCTTACCATCTCAATTACGAAGTTTCTATTCCTCTTGTCGAGCTTCTTGAAGGCTTCAATAAGCCCGCGTTCCTCTGGCCCCAGCTTCCCTGCATCGCTTGAGCCGACTGGCTGCGGCTTGCCTTTACCTGCGAAGAAAAGCTGGTACAAATCAATTTCTAGGGCTCCAGCGTATTTCTCAAGCGTTTCGAGGCTCGGGACGGTGTGCCCGTTTTCCACGCGGGAAGTGTAGCAGCGCAGACAGCCGGTGCGCTTCTGGATGTCGCCTTGGGAGAGGCCTTTTGAAGTGCGTAATTCGCGGAGCCGGATTCCTATGTTCATGCAATAGAGATAGCAGAACTGAATCGGGCCTTCAAGTTCAAAGTTAGTACAGGTTCGTTGGCTGACAACCATAGGCGCGAATGAGTCGCAATTCCGCATCGGTAGTCACCGTACAACGCCACGGCAATTTCTTCTGGCAGGCGAAACCGGATGGCGATTCCAAAGGGATCATGATCGCCGTTCCGAAATGATCGGAATAACGATTCCGGGGTCATCGTAACAATGATTCCGGGGATCGTAATAAATCTTCCAGGGTGAGTTTGATCGACCGTTCCGGTTTTAGCTCGGCCCGATTTTCGATCGGTCACCGAAACTGCGGCCGAGACCTTCCGGAAGGGTTACGGGGGCGAACGACGCTGGTCGGGACTGGTTCAGGTCGCCGCTCCGGACACGCACTCAAAATTGACTCCCGAAAAACCTGACGGGCCATTTTCTTGAATCGTCTTGACGCGTTGGGGGGCCATTGCTGACTGACTGTATCCATGGCATTCTTGGCTCGACGGTGGCGGCGCGGTTTGCCATACTAGGGTCAGGAACGACGCCATGACCGATGAAATGAAGGGATTAGTGAATAAGGCGGCATCTGCACTCAAAGCTGTCGGAGCGAAAGATGTGTATGTTTTCGGCTCGGCAAGCAAAAGGAAGATGCGCCCCAATTCCGACGTTGATATGGCCGTCTCGGGCTTGCCCCCGGAGGTCTTTTTCCGCGCCATGGCCGCCGCCCATGATGCGTTGGGACGTCCGATTGATCTGGTCGATCTGGATGACGATAACGACTTCACCCGCTACCTCAAGAGCAAAGGGGAACTCTTGCGTGTGGGATAGTTTGCAAGAGCAAGTCACTCTCGAGCGACATCAAGCCCCACACAACGGCATTGGAAGCCCAGCGCATCGGGATGAAGATCGTTCGTGAGGCGGTGGGCGAAAGCGTTTTGCTGGACAAAGACGGCAGCCCGATGTTGAACCCGTTGGGGATCATCGATTACGGCCGGATTTCCGTGGACACCTGCCATTCCTTCCGGGCAAGTAAGGAGGCAGGCTCCGGTATCGCGGCCCGTTACTATATGCACCGGATTTGGTTCGTCAACCTTCCCAACAACCGTCGCTATACGGAGAAGGACGATCCGAAATAGGCTTTGAGGTTGAGAGGGTGCTGGTTGGATCTTGACTCGCTCGTTTGTGGAGTGCATCGTGGGGCAAATGGGTAGTTTGTTTTCACTCGTAATCGCGGTGGGATTGGCAGTGGCTGGAGGACGGGCTCAGAAGGGGAACCCGGTTTCAGCTACCAGCGATGGCTGGACTGTCATCGCTAACGGGGAACAGGGAGTCCTCACCATTTCGTACGACACGTTGGGAACAATACTGAAGAACGCTCGACTCAGCCTCCAGGAGGTGCGCGGCGTGCACCAGTTCCTGAACTGGTCGGTTGAAAAGAAGGGAGAGAATGAGCTTTTCATCAGAACGACTCAACCGCCGACAGGTTGGCGGCTCAATTTGGGCCCTGATGCCCTGGAAATTTCGAGCACCTCGGCCCAGGGTGCCGTTACCGCCGCGGCTCCCGCCGCGGCAAGCCGCATAGTCGCCCGCCTACTGGACACCGAGGGAGTGCCGGTGAACTGGGTCGGAACCAATGAGGTGGTGGAAAGTTATGGCGGACATGAAACGCGGAATCCATCATTCCTGCAACGTAGAAATCCGGAGTGCCTGTACTTTGCAATGGGCCTCGTTTCGAGTACGAATCTTCACAGTCTCTTTGACCGTGCCACCGACACGGCCATCAGCTTTTCCAGCCAAACGCGGATGCATCGCAACGATCAAGACCAGGACCTGCTCAATGTGACCATTCCTGTGCCGGGGAACACGCTGATACGTTTGATCCCGCATTATTTTGCGAAAACCCTGGGAGTCCCTTACTACACGCCGTTTGACGACTCCACTTTCCGCACGGCGCCGATGGTTTGGTCGAGTTGGACAAGCTACTACGATGACGTGCGGGAGGAAGACATCGTCCACAATGCCGACTGGCTCGCTGCAAACCTGAAACCATACGGATTCGAATACGTGCAACTGGACGATGGCTATGACCGGGGAAAGAACGGGGAGCATTACTGGATTGAAAATTGGGACAAGGATAAGTTCCCGCATGGGCCCAAGTGGTTGGCGGACTACATCAAGTCCCAAGGCTTGCATCCGGGCCTGTGGATCGTCCCCAATGCCTATGCGGGAGCCGTGAAAGAGCATCCCGACTGGTATCTACGCGACAAGGGCGGAAAAATCATGCTTGATTACTACACGCCTGCCCTCGATTCCACGAATCCTCAGGTCTTCGAGTTCCTTAAGAAGGAATTCACCACTCTGGACAACTGGGGTTTTGAGTATTACAAGTTTGACGGCGAGCATGCCATCCCCAAGTATGCGCCGGGCGTCGACCTGAACAGGCTCCACGACAAGTCCATTGATCCTCTCGCCGCCTATCGCGACCGGCTGAAGTTGGTCCGTGAGACAATCGGCCCCAAGAGATTCATCGAGGGCTGCCCGGCCGGCACGCCCTTGAACGGGATCGGGTATTTCGACTCTTACTTCAATGGGCACGATCTCTACAGCAACTGGCAGGGGATGTATGCCTTGTTTAGTTCCATCAACGCCAACGCTTTCCTGAACCACCTAGTCGTTTACACCATGCCCGGTGAAGGGATTGAGCTGAATCCACCCATGACCGTGGCGGAAGCGGAGAAGAAACGGGGCTCCCGCGTGATTGAGACAGCCCGCACGCGTGAGGATCCCCTCGTCGGCGTCGGCGTCACGCTGCCGGAAGCCCGCACGCTGGTCACCTACGTTTCTCTCACCGGCGTCGCCTACCCTTTGGCGAGCGTGATGCCCGAGCTGCCGGAAGAAAGAGTAGAGCTTTTGAAGAAGACGATGCCCACAATGCCCATACTCCCTATCGACCTGTTTAGCCGGGGCACTGACATGAAGTGGGACAAGTTCAAACATACAACACCCGACTCTTACATCCATAACTACCCGGAAATTTTAGACCTGAAGGTAAACGCCACGTCAGGAATCTATGATGTGGTGGGCCTGACCAATTGGCGGAGTTGGACAACGACCCGAGAGCTTTCCTTCGCGGACAAGTTGGGACTAAGTGCCGGCACTCCTTACATCGCCTTTGATTTCTGGAAACAAGAACTGCTGGGGGTATTCACGGACCGAATGGAGGTTGACATTGAGCCACATGATACTCGCGTACTCTTGGTTCACCCATTCCTGAATCGACCGCAACTGATTGGAACCTCCCGCCATATCACCGGTGCTTACTCGATCCAGAGCCTCGCATGGGACGCGTCAAGAGAGGCGCTACGAGGGTCTTCCGAGGCTGTGGCAGGCGAGCCCTACACTCTGTGGTTCTATGTTCCCGACGGAGTAAAGGTCTCTCAGGTCAAGGCGACGAGCGAGAACAATCGAGCGATCCCCATCCAACACAATCGGGCCGGGAATTCATTGGAGATCAGCTTTCAGGGACACGCCGAAGTGGTGAACTGGGAAGTTGAATTTGCCACGGAGCAGTAGACATCGGCGGCTGTCATTCGCCACAATCGGACGGAATTGTGGCGAGTGACAGAGGTATTTCTCTTGACATCCCCTTTTGATGGACTAGCCGGAGATGGACAAGCGATGGATTCGCGAGAAAAACCAGGAATTCATGCTGTAGCTCGATTCAGAGGATTCACCTACCACTGGAACCACGAAACGTGGATCGCGATGAATGTCCTGCTGTGGGCTGCCATCCGAAGATACTCCTGTCGGCGGCTCAGCGCCATTGCTGACTGACTGTATTCATGGCATTCTTGTCTCGACGGGGGCGGCGGGGTTTGCCATACTAGGGTCCCTTTGCGCTACGAGCGTGAAAGGGAGTTAAGGTGGGCTTCAGAGAAGGCCAGCGACAATCTCGAGCAGTCCGACAGGCAGCCGGCTATATTGAGGTTATCTATCCGCTTGAGTTCTGCCATGCGCCTTATGGCTGCTGCTTTGGCGCCAGGACGCGATCAGGCTGCTGCTTTGGTGGCTGAACGTGATCGGGCTGCTGCTGGGACGACTGTACACGATCGGGCTGCTCTTGTGGAGGCCAGACACGGTCCGGCTGCGGCTGAGGAGGCTTGACGCGCTGCGGTTGCTGCTGTTGCAACTGGAGGCGTTGTGGCTGATGTTGCAGATGGAGGGGCTGTGTTTGGTGCTGTTCTTTATTGCCTTGCTGCGTTTGATTTTTTTGCCGTTTATGTTGATATTTCCGGCCTTGAAGTGGCTCTTTCTGGCCGTGGGTCGGTATGCTCATTCCGATCAACCACACCGCGCTGATTACAACTGCTATAACTATCCGGCCCAAGAAATTGACTTTCACCATACACCTCCGTAGTAATCCAATCGCTCCGTGGGATGCAGTCCCAGAGCCTTGGCAAATGACATTGGCTGCTTTTCCGGTCGTTACGCGCACGGCAGGCAAAGGCCAAACAGAGGGCCAAGAGCGACAGAATGAGACCACTTCCTGCTTGTTTGTGTTCGTCGGTCTCGATCGGCTGCCCTGTGGTGCGTCCCGCACAGCCGCTCATGGGCGGAGCGGATTGGCCTTCTATAAGTCTCCCATTCTCGGCGATGGAAGCTCGCCCGCTAATCCTCTAGAACCTTTTCAGCCTGTCCGATCTTCTTCTGGATCTTGCCGGCCGTCTCTTCGTTGGCGCCTCGGTTTTACAGAATTAAACTATTGGCAGCCTTTCCCACCTTCCTCCTTGATCTTGCCCTTCACTTCGTGAAACTTTCCCGCTATCTGATCTTTGGTACTTGGTTTCATGGCTTCTTCCTCCTAAATGTTCAGGTATTCTGACCTGTGCCGGGAGCACTCGGGCTTCCAGGAATTAGATTGCCGCACTCGTGGCTCCGGTTCCGAGCGCCTTCCTTTGGTTAACAACCATGCCCCCGGCCCCAACTCTAGATTTAACGGGGCTGGGGGTAGCTGATCATTGCCAGCTGAAAGCCCCTTGAGACTCTGCCGGCTCGACCTTGCACGCCAACAATCCGTTTGAAGCATATGTGCTTCCGGATGCATTGATTGTTCCAATCTGACCAAACAGTCAGTTCCTTGTGGATCGCTGGCAAAGGCCCAGCCGCGCACGATCTAGCGATAACGAGAGTATCCCCAGCCTCCACCCCCGACCACAAACAGCACCAAAAGAACAATTAAAAGGGTCCCCATATCTCACCTCAATTTTAAAAGGAAGCCGGTGGACTCATCCAATCTGCAGCCTTATTGCTTCCCCATAAGCAACATTCTAGACGCAACGAAGGCGGGCGGCTGTCCGATTGCGACTAGCTGCCTGAGCATTTTTGCGCATGTCCGTTTTGGTGAAGGCTAGCCAAGAACGTCACGGCAACACTGGAGTTTTACGACTCCGCAACGAACAAACACCTCTTCGGATTCCAAGGAAGATGGGCCGACACGCCGGAGCTCACTGAGTTGTCCTTCAAGCAACCGGCACGTGAAGTTCCTTCGGTGGTCGATATCGCTTTCTAAGTTGGAGGAACCGAAGGAAAAGTGCGTGCCAAAACTGTAGCGTTTGGGCAACGTCCCATTCAGCTTACGGTGTGCGAAAATGCAGAGGGTCTCTGAGGCTTTGCAACTCCCGGTAATAATAAAGGGCTGTAGGCCGCTTCGCCTTGAATCTCAGTTTCATTAGAAACTCGATTTCCTCCTCCATAGCATCTCCGCTGAGGGAAGCATCACGGAGGAATTCTTTGAGGCCCGGCTCGTCGTCGAAAATCGGTTCCGGTTGCTTTTCAACAAACTCAAATTTCTTAGGGTCTCCTGGGGCCACTCTGTGGTTTAGTAAGATTTCCATACCGAAAGTCACCAGGTCGATGTCCCAAGATTCAATCAGCGGATCCAGAAATGACACGCAGTTCTCGATCGAAACATTGAAAACATCCGTGTCCAGAAACTCGAGAATGGTAACCCGCATTTGTTCGTAGGTCCGGTTACTGAGTCTGGCGACCAAGTGAAGCCAGTTTTCACTTTCCAATTCTTCTCTGGCAACCTTCTTGGCAACATCCAAAAGCTTCTGAGTGACCAGGCGTTCGAGTTCGCCGAAAGCTTGCTTTTCAAAAACCTCCCGCATCTGTTTCTGTTTATCCGTTTTGCATTTGCGCAGAACCAACTCTCGAACTTCTCTAAGGAGCGGCTCGGGCGGGTCTGCCAATTTTCTCTTTAATCTTTCCTTGCGCTCAAGGTCAGCCAGCTTCACCAGCTCCCCGTTCGGAAACTTCAGGAATTTTCCCATCTTGCCATATATGTCGGTTCGATTGGGGGCCGGTGGCGCTTTCTTTCGAGTCAGCAATTGGGAGATGTAAGACTCTGTAACTTGGGCGGCAGCCGCCAGGTCGCGCTGCCCGAGACCCAATTCTTCCAGGCGGTGTTTGATCACCAAAGAAATATCCACCGGACTCCTCCTTCGCTTAACTCGTTTCGATTAAGCACCTCTCATCTCCAAGAATATAACAGATTTTACTTGACAAGCAAAGATTATTAACTAACAATAGTTAACAGAAGTGGGACAACTTCCTCACTCCTCAAGTAATCTGAACTAAGTCGGGTTATCTGAAATCGCACCTCTTAGAAGACAACCAAGGAGGTTGCCATGTTTGCTCGAAGCGTATCCATACAGCTAAAGGCCAATAGCGCCGGTGAGTTTGCCCGGACGATTGAGAACGAAATCATTCCGTTGCTTCGAAAACAGAAAGGCTTCCAGGACGAAGTTACGTTCGTCGCCTCGGAGGGAACGGAAGCGGTGGCAATCAGTTTGTGGGATAACAAAGAGAACGCGGAAACCTATAGCCGCGGGACATATTCAGAGGTGCTAAAGGGCCTCGCAAAAGTGGTTGAGGGAACTCCTCAGGTTCGAACTTATGAGGTCTGCAACTCGACCTTCCACAAGGTAGCCGCTCGCGCTGCAGCCTGAAGCCGATAGATCTTTTCTGTTTGATTGGGGGCGGCCAAGTCCGCCCTCCTTTCCGGATGGTAAACACGCTCCCCAATTATGGGAAGAAACGCAGAGTCCAACACTTCAAAACTGCTGGATCCGGCAGCACGCACGAGGACGTAGCGAGTCTCGACTCGCCACGTAGTTCGATCCATGTTTAAAACTAAACTAAGGAAGGAGACGGACAAATGAAAGTAAGACCGCTTCATGATCGCATTCTGATCAAGAGAATCGAAGAGAAAGAAACCGCGAAAGGAGGAATCATCATCCCCGACACGGCCAAAGAAAAGCCGCAAGAGGCGGAAGTGATTGCGGTGGGCAATGGAAAGAAAACCGAAGAAGGAAAGTTAATCCCGCTGGACGTTAGAGTGGGCGACCGCATCATCTTCGGGAAATACGCCGGCACCGAACTTCCCATCAAGATCGACGATCAAGATTACCTTATCATCCGCGAGGAAGAAGTGCTGGGCGTGATGGAGGGAGCAGCGAAGGCTGCGGGCGGCAAGAGGTGAGATGAATTGACTCAGTGATTCATCGGCCCATTGGGTTATTGAATGAATCACCAAATGACTCGATGAGGGACGCTCTGCAATGACTCAACTCTCTCAACAGACAACGAACGAAGAAGAATGGAACATCCGACGCAAGATCTAAAAGGAAATCGAAGAGGAGAAAAAAGATGGCAAATGCAAAGCAAATTGTACACGGCGAAAATAGCCGTCAGGCGATTCTGCGAGGCGTGAATCAACTGGCGGACGTCGTCAAGATTACGTTGGGTCCCAAGGGGCGCAACGTGGTCTTGGACAAGAAATTCGGTTCCCCCACCATCACCAAGGACGGCGTGACCGTGGCTAAGGAAATCGAATTGCAGGATCCCCTGGAGAACATGGGCGCGCAAATGGTGCGCGAGGTGGCTTCAAAGACCTCCGACGTGGCCGGCGACGGCACCACCACCGCTACCGTGCTGGCCCAGGCGATTTTCCGCGAGGGCGTGAAGACCGTGGCGGCGGGCGCCAATCCGATGGCCGTGAAGC
>JBGPCF010000133.1:0-18234 GCA_041481635.1 Terriglobia bacterium
AGGGGCTATTTCCCAGTGGCCGGAGCTGGTGGTCTCGCTTCGGGTGATTTTAACTCTGATGGGGTACCTGATTTGGTGCTGGGCGATCCGGTTCCCAACAGCCTCGCTTCAGTGGACCTCCTTCTCAGCGCGCCGTTTGTCAATCTCTGGCCCGACCCGCTGACCTTCGGCCCCCAGGAAGTGGGCGTTCCGAGTGTGCCCCAAGATGTGACACTCACAAACATCGGTAGTGTGCCGCTCTCACTTGCGAGCGTCACGACCGCCGGTGATTTCTCTCAAACTAACAACTGTGCTGCAACTTTGGCGGTAGGGGCGAACTGCGTGGTCAACGTGACGTTTGCCCCCTCCGCCACCGGAACTCGGACCGGTACGTTGGTTTTCGCGGACAATGCTCTCACAACTCCGCAGGTTGTTGCCTTGGCCGGCACTGGTATCGCGCCCATGGCGGGGTTGAGCCCCAGCGCCCTAAGTTTTGCGAGCCAGCCGGTGGGTTCGACGAGTGCAGCGCAGACCGTGACGCTCAGCAATACTGGCACTGGTGCAGTCTCCGTCAGCAACATCGCAATCAGCGGTGACTTTGCGCAAACCAACACCTGTGGGTCGAGCGTGGCCGCGGGAGCAATCTGCATCATCAGTGTCACCTTCACGCCTACTGCAGCAGGCTCGCGCAGCGGGACTCTGACGGTTACTGACGATGCGCCAGGAAGCCCTCAGACGGTGAGGCTCTCAGGGACGGGCACGGACTTCAGCGTTGCGGCGGGGACAGGATCTTCCACCAGTGCCACAGCGGCGGCGGGCCAAACTGCCACCTTCAATCTATCGATCAGCGGCGCGGCGGGATTTAGCGGGACGGTGGCGCTCACGTGCAGCGGCGCGCCGGCTGCTGCCACCTGTTCCATCACGCCGAGTTCGCTCACTCTGAACGGCACAACCCCGGCCAACGCGACGGTGAGCGTGGCGACGACGGCGCGGTCTCTTGTGGTGCCACAAGTCTTCAATCTTCCACCGGCTGTGGGGACGCCGCGACAGGTTCCGGTAGGGGCACACCATGGTGTGCCCCCACTCTGGTGCTTGGCGCTTGTCCTGATCGCAGGACTGGCTGTTGTGACATGGCGTAGTCGAGAACGATTACGGGCACACGGTATTGCACCCCTGCGACTTGGGAGTGCAACAGCAATTTTGTTCGTCGTGATGGTCGCAGCAATCTCGATGCCCGCTTGCGGAGGGGGCAACAACGGGAGCGGCTCCGGGCCCACGGGCACTCCGGCTGGGACCTACACGCTGGATGTGAAAGGGACATTCACATTCGGCACGGCCACGGTGACGCACGACATCAAACTCACCCTGACTGTGAACTGAATTGGTCTGAAGGGATGGCGCCAAAACCAGAGTTGTTGCCATGGCGGACACGTTTTAGCGGTATTGCCACCATTCAGGTGGTTCATTACCACGGCGTCTTTTGAGTGGTGGTGGCGAAGCAACGGCCATCCAAGCAAATCATAGGATCGTTGTTCTTATTGTTCCTCAATTCCAACTGATAGTTCAGGACTCCTTTGCTTTGCGAATTCGCTGTCATGGTTGAGCCACTCACGCTCCATGTACCCTGGTCCGAACCCTGGGAAGCCGTTCCACCGTATTGGTTTGACGAATCGGAATTGGCGGAATAAGTGTACGTTCCATTCGAGTTCAACGTAACGCATTCCTGACTGGCGCTGGAGATTTGCCCGGTGTTGGATCCGGAGAAAAAGCACCATTGGCCCGCCAAGGCGGGCGGATGATTGCCTCCTCCGGCGGACGTGCCTCGTTGCGCGCCTGTGCCCCGTTTGAAAGTTGCCGGCTCCCCGCGGATAGTCAGGGTGAGGGTGTTGCCGCTCAGCGTAAACGGTAAAGGGAAATCTCCGTCAGTGCCGGACATGGTGAGGGTGTTGCCCTCGACTGAGTAGCGGCAACTGATGCCGTTGAAAACAGCGGAACCATCGGCGTTCAGGGTTACGCTCCCTTTTTGTCCTTGCCAACTCCCTACCAGGCCGCGATTTCCATTCTCAGCGCGAGTCTCACCTTCCTGGGAATCTTCTTCAGGCTCTGCGCCTGGCCGGCGAAACACGAGTGGCGTTTCGAGCCCGCCGCCGGAAAGAGTCATGGTGCCCGGCCCGAAGGCGGCGTTGTACTTGATGGTATTTCCGTTGGGTCCCGTCATGCTCAGGATTCTTTGACTGTAGGTCCAGTGAATGTTCCCGCCGCCAAATGTCCCCGTCCCATTGGCCATGAGGGACAGATGGATAATCCCGTTGGGCCCCGGCACTTCCCAATCTCCACCCGGGTCTGAAGCCGAAACCTTTTTTGATTTCTTCGGCGCAACATTTTCATCTGTCCCCACATCCAATCCGCCGGAACTCTTCGCCGATCCCGCGCGTTGAAAGTCAATCGGCTGGCTCAGATTGCCGCCCGAAATGTGAAAAGAATCGCCGGACAGTTTGGCGTTGTACATAAACGTGTCGCCGCTCTCCCATTTCAACGTGAGGACGTTCTGGTTGTACTCCCAGCGGATTTGGTCGTTGTTGAATTTCCCGGTGCCGCCCGGGCTGAGGGTCATCGTGAAAGTTCCCTTGGCATTCTGAAATTGCCACGTGCCTGTGGGGCCAGAAGCTTTGGCGCTCCCGGTAATCGCTCCCAACCCGCCGGCGGATTGCGCGCCAGCGGAATCATCCGCGTTGTCCGGGCCCGCGTCCGAGCCCGAACGCCTGAAAGTGACCGGTGTTTGCAAATTGCCCCCGGAAATCGTCAACGAATTCGAGGTGAGCGCCGCGTTGTACATCACCGTGCCTTCTTGATCGGTGATGCTCAGCACGTTTTGGCTGTAGGTCCAGTGGATCTCTTCCCCGTTGAATTCTCCCGACCCGTCAGCGTTCAGCAGGAGTGTGAAAGAACCTTTGGCGGTCTGGACTTCCCAGACACCCGTAATCTTGTTCAAGTTGCTTTTGCTCGATTGGCTGCGGGTCTGCGCGGCGCCTGGATTTGTCACGGCTGTCACCAAAATGAGGAGAGCAGTGCAAACGCTGACGGATACCCTTTGGCGAACTTTACTCATGGTAGCTCCTTGAACGGCCTTGGATAGAGCGCAGGCACGCCTACTGCCGCTGCGGCACGACAGGCTTTCTTACTTGGGTCAGCTCGCTCCGGAACGCAATGCCAATTTCATAAAAATAAGACTATGACTGCCCGATGAGCCACATTCTGGAGTGCTGGAGTGATGGTGTCAAGTGGCCGAATAAGAACTCGGGGGCGAGCGTTTGTTTTGCCTTCGCGTGGGGCTAGACTGAGGGTTGACTTGAAAACCGTTGTTGGAAGATTTCGATGTACACGTTGACTAGCGAAACTGCCGCTGGCGTAATGCCGGGGATGCGCGAAGCCTGGGCGAGGGTGAGAGGCCGAACTTTAGTAAGCTTCTCCACCACTTCGCGAGAAAGGCCCGAGACTTTCTTGTAATCGAACCAGTCCGGAATGTGCCGCGCTTCGGCGCGCTTCATCCGCTCGATCTGTTTTTCCTGCTGGACCAGATAGCCCTCGTATTTGAAATCGGTTTCGATCCGGCGCGCCTCTTCGTGCGTCAGCAACGCTGTAGGGGCGGTTCGCAAACCGCCCATACCAATCCCGACCATTCCCTCGGATACCCAGGCCATCAGATCTTCCACATTCACTTCATTGCGTTTCAGGAGTTGCGCGCCGCTGAGCGTCGACGAGCCGGTGAATTGTCCGCCGTTCATCAGCCCAAGCTTGGGGTAGATGATCTGCCCAGTCGGGGATGCCGGGTCGAGCCGATTCTCCAAAAGGAATTTTGCTGCGGCACAAATGCGCGCCTGCTTCTCCAGGAAAATATCGTAATCCTTCTGCTTGATGGTGCCCACCTTGTATCCGATGGGAGTCAAGCGCTCGTCGGCGTTGTCGATGCGCAGGTGCAGGCGAAATTCGGCGCGCGAGGTGAACATGCGGTAAGGCTCGTCGGCGCCCTTGCTCACCAAATCGTCAATCAGGATGCCGGTGTAGCCGCGAGTGCGCTCGATGGTCACCGGCTCTTTGCCCTGCACCCTCAGCCCCGCGTTGATGCCCGCCATGATGCCCTGGCACGCGGCTTCTTCATAGCCCGTAGTGCCGTTGATTTGACCGGCCAGGAAAAGGTTGGAGATTCGTTTGGTCTCGAGCCAGGGATAAAGTTCGGTGGGTTGCACCATATCGTATTCAATGGCGTAGCCGGGGCGAATCATGTCTGCGTTTTCGAGGCCAGGGATGGACTTCACCATCGCCACCTGTGCGTCGATCGGCATGGAAGTGGACATCCCATTCACATAAATCTCGTTGGTGTCCATGCCCTCGGGCTCAAGGAAAATCTGGTGCTGCGATTTGTCGGGGAACTTAACGATCTTATCTTCGATGGACGGGCAGTAGCGCGGCCCGAGGCTCTTGATCTGTCCCGAGTAAAGCGGCGAGCGGTGCAGGTTCTCCCGAATCACCTGATGTGTTGCCGCCGTGGTGTACGTAATCCAGCAAACGGTTTGCGGCTGGGTGATGGCGCGCGTCCGAAAACTGAATGGCGTGGGCACGGGGTCACCGGCCTGCACCTGGAATTTGGAGAAGTCGATGGTGCGCGCGTCGAGCCGAGGCGGCGTGCCCGTCTTGAGCCGGCCGATTTCAAATCCCAGCCCGCGCAACGCCTCGCCCAGCATCACGGAGGCAGCCTCACCCGAGCGTCCAGCGGGATATTTCTGTTCACCGCAGTGGATGAGCCCATTCAAGAACGTTCCGGTCGTAACAATCAGCGCGCCCGCCTCCACCGTACGGCCATCGCGCAGGCGGATGCCCCGCACGGGGCGCCCCGTCTGGTGTAGGGGCGGTTCGCGATCCGCCCCTACGTCGAACACTAAATCCACCACTTCGGCTTGCTTGATGCGCAGGTTGGGCTCGGCCTCGAGAACCTGGCGCATCTTGACGCGATATTGTTTCTTGTCGGCCTGGGCGCGCGGCGACCAGACAGCCGGGCCGCGGCTGGTGTTGAGCAGGCGGAACTGGATGCCGACGGCGTCAATCACTTCGCCCATCACGCCGCCCAACGCGTCCACTTCGCGCACCAGATGCCCTTTGGCAATGCCACCCACGGCCGGGTTGCAGGACATCTGCGCGATGAGGTCCAGGTTCATCGTGTAGAGCGCAGTCTTCAGGCCCATGCGCGCCGCAGCCATGGCGGCTTCGCACCCCGCGTGCCCTGCGCCCACCACCACCACTTCGTATTTTTCGGTGAAGCCTGAGTTCATGACTTTTGTTCCAGCCCTGGGGACGAGCCTTTATTTTAGCAGGTTAGGGGACATTCTTGCAGCCTGAGTTGCAGCACGGGTTAGGGTCATTGACCTGCCGGTCGTGCGCTCACACGGAGACCAATTTCTGCGCCGCACACGGAACGGTTAAGCAACAAGTCAGCACGGCCCCTGCTCATCCGATGACGAATTGCTCCCGGCCGCGTGCTAAGATTCACTGCAAGCCATGCAATCATGAGCCACACCGCTGGTGCTTATGTCTAATTGGAAACTTCCGGTCACATTACTCTTCCTCTTGGTCACTGACCTTCCGTCGGATGGGCAAGTGCCAGCGCAGGTGACCGCGAAGCCGGCCCTAAAGGCAGGAAGTGTGATCGAGAACCCTAAAGACGGTCTCAAATATGTTTGGATTCCTCCAGGGACTTTTCGAATGGGTTGTTCGGTTGGGGATACCGAGTGTTATCCCGCCGAGACACCGGCCATTCAAGTCACCATTAGGAGCGGCTTCTGGATCGGCCAAACAGAGGTGACGGTTGGTGCGTACAAGCGCTTTACGGCCGGCGCGGGAAAACACATGCCCGCCATCCCCAGCTCCAATAAGGATTGGGCGAACGACAAGATGCCCATCGTGAACGTCAGTTGGGACGAAGCGCAAGCTTACTGTAAAAGGTCTGGTGGGCATTTGCCAAGCGAGCCGCAATGGGAATTCGCGGCGCGGGGGGGGGAGCAAGACAGCCCGCGATGGACCGCTCGACGAGGTGGCGTGGTACGCGGACAATAGTGGGAGTGGCCCGCATGAGGTGGCGCAAAAGCGGGCAAACGGATTCGGACTATTCGACACGCTGGGTAATGTATGGGAGTGGGTGAGCGATTGGCGCAAAGCCAACTACCAAACTCTTCGAGGCGGGTGCTGGAGCAGCAAACCCTATGTGGTGCGTGTCTCTTACCCCACTATAGTCAATCCCGGCGAGCGTTTTGACGACAGTGGATTCCGTTGCGCTCTGGACGCGGTCGGGCATTAAGCGAGCTCACGCCGGGGCAGCGCAGGCCCGTTCTTAGGGGGTGTAGCTGACACCATACTTGTTCAGCCCGTCTTTGCCGGCGGCGAGGCGCACGTTGACGATCTTGGCGCGGGTAAAAATATTCGCCTGCCCCGGCAGGTAAGGGACGGCGGCCTCTACGGGCGTGCCCCTGGTGTACTGTTTTGGACTCAGGAAGCAGACTCCGCCGCGCGAAACGTCCTCGCATTCCACCACGTCGTCACCCAATTCGGGGTGGCGGATGCAGGCCCGAAGCTTCATCCGCACGCGAAGGAATTTGCGGTCGTTGCGGGTGCGAGGCAACAGCCCGGCGACGCGTTCCTCGCTTTCCGTCGCGGCTCCCTCGGCGGCCGGGACATCGTGCGGCGTGGCCTTCCAAACCGTGGGCCTCCCACACTCCTCGCAGGTTCTGGTCAAACCCAGATTGGCCCCAAAGACTTCCACTTCCATCTCGTCGAGGTAAACCAACTCGCGCCGCCGGCAATCGCTGCACTGGAGCAGCAGGCGTCCCACCACGTCCTCGACAAGGATTGCGGAGGGAAACTTGATGTTCCAGGGATTCACGGCCGGGTCCAGGAATTGCACTCCGTAGAGGAAGCCCTCCGGATGTTTCTCGATCTTGCCCACTACGCGCGCTTCAGCATCGGTGTTGGTTCCGTAACAGCGGATGACCACTGTGGTGTCAGGAGCAAGCTCGCGGTTGACAATGATGGCCGCGCCGTGCAGAGTGACCATCGCGGTTCGAGCTTGTAAGCTGAACGTTTCTCCCTTAGCATCTTTGCCATTGACGCGAATTGCGCTGAACAGCGAAACCCGGTCGCTGCTTCGCCTCTCCTCCCTTTGCATCCTCAGCCTCCTATCGCCTTCCGGGACTCTTGACGCTCCCCGGCAGACTCCTTCTAGTGTGCGGCCCAACCATCATCCTTACCCTGCCAGGACGGGCAGCGGTTCCCGGCCGAAATGAATTCCTTTGGTATTTTCCGCTTTGACTACCAACTACCCCAAAGGATACACCCTCTACGAATTTCCAGTGCCCAATTTTTTCGTTGTCAGGGCAGTAAAACCCTCCTCCCCGTTCGCCAAGGCGTCGGTCCGAGGGTTTACAGCAGGACACCGGGTCAAAGCCACTTCTCGGTTCCGATGGCTATGCCCTTGATGCCAGCAAAGGCTTCCCTGAGGAGCCCTAATGCGGAAACGTTTAGATCGGCAAACCTGAAGTCTACCCACCTGATGCGCTCCACCTTCTGTGACGGATGAGGAACAGGCATCTGAGTCCTCGGGTCAACGGCTATACCGCCGATGGAAACTCCGGAACCGAATTTGACATTCTTGGGCAACCACCTCACGTTGCCACCCTGGAATGAGACCTTTACTTGGTCGGTTTCCGTCCGCGTCTGCTCCACGAGATTTCCGTGTTTGTTTTCGTTGTTGACCCGGTTGAATGAATCAAGCCACCGGAACGCGTTGTAATAGGGCTGGACACTCTCAAGGTAAGCCCACAGATCGGGAGCGCGCTCGTGCAAGCCGGGGTACGATCGCTCCATCGACCCCTCAAAATCCGGTTTCGAAAGCCGAATCAGGAAATAAAACTGAGTTTTGGGATCAGCGTCTGGACAGTATTTTTCACCGAGGTCGTGTGCGATGTAATCCAACACCGACCTCAGGTTTTCGCACAGGTTCTTAATGTCGACCTTAAGGTCGTTGCCGATTTTCTGGGCGTCGAGGGAATTTCTATATTCCTTCGCGACCTTTGCAAGGTCTGCTTCGCATCGCACTATCAACGCCTGGATGTTGGCTTTTCGATTGCTCATTGAATTCCCCTTTTCTGCACCTTACCCGCCGCCAGTCTGACCCGCTGATCCGCCCCATCAGGAATGACCGTGGACCAAATGGCCGCACATGGCCCCAGCTGGCGCTCAATTATACCTGATTGGGACGCCCAGGCCGCCGAGGTCCCGCGGCAGGGGTGTTGGGCGTAGCCTTGCCCACCTATTCCCTTTAGAGTTGTTCCTATCTACGGTCTACAGTCTACCGTCTACCGTTTACTGTTCCTGATGCATCACCCGCGAGGTAGATAGCCAACACTGATATGTTTCGGGCAACACGAAATAAAATAAAAATAAGTGTTGACAGGCATACTGCCTGTGTGTTTAATAGCCGCCTCGGGCTAATACTACACGGCCATAACTATTGCTTTCGTTAACGTTCTGTTGGGGGCAACGCCTCTTATCAGGGGGAAAGCCCCGGATTTTCCCGGCGACCGACTATCGTCCCGGCCCAGGCCATTTGGCCTGCAAGTATGGGATGAATATTGAAAGGAGTCGTACGCCTGTGGACTCATCATCGGCGTCAGCCTCGAATCGTGTGGGGGCTACTGTGTATTCGTCTCCGACTACGAAGCCAAAGGCCTCACGTGCATCACCTGGGGCGCACCAAACGACTTAACCTCGGGATTTTTAGGCACCTACTGCGACGAGGCCCATGCGCTGCTGTCCCCGGATTGGAAGGCCCCGGCCGGTTTCGATATGGCGGCGCTCCAGGCTGATCTGAAGGCAGTGACGGCATAAACAACTCTTCGGTGTTTTTTGATATGGTGGCAACATTGGTGGCTTCCCAAGCCGATTTTTTCCCGCGCCCCCGGCTCACCGACCCACGCGTGGCGCGAACCCAGTCGATCATCCGAAGCCAGATGCACCGCCGGATCACGCTTCCGACGCTGGCCGCCGAAACGGGGCTTTCCGTCTCCCGCCTCTCGCACCTTTTCAAAGGCCACACCGGCCATTCACCCGCTCGGTATTTGAAGCAACTCCGAATGGAGCGCGCGCGGGAATTGCTAGAAACCACGTTCTTGACCGTCAAGGAAGTTTGCGCCCGGGTCGGCTTGAACGACGTGAGCCACTTCGTCCGCGACTTTGAGAAGACCTACGGCGTCTCGCCCTCTCGTTATCGGAAGAATGAGAGGGGAAGACAGGAGTGAGGAGACAGAAGCTAGAAGTTAGAAGATGGGAGATGGATGCTACGCGCTAGGGGTTAAGATAAGGCCAGTTTACTGTCTTCAGTCTACCGTCTACAGTCAAAACGGCCAATAAACAGCAAAATCCGCCAATCGCATTGCGTTGTTGTGAATTCCCATTATGTTATTAATCCCATGGCGCCGAGTTGAGGAGATTCAAAGGACGAAGCGCCACACTGCGCATTTAAGTCTCAGCTTTTGCTTCCAATCTTTGATGAATCGTTTGGCAGCGATGCTCATGAGTCTCGGTGCTGAAACGTAAGCTGCGCGAAACCCACGGCGTAATTATAAAGCCGAGGGCAAGGGCCAACTCAGAAAATCCGGCTAAAAGGAGGAAGATTATGATTGTGATTGTTACATTGCTGTCTCTGGCTGTGGGCGGGGTGATTCTCTTGTCGCGACCCCGGTCGGCATTCGCCGCTTGAGGGTGCGGCTATATCTGAGTCCCACTCAGAGCGGCTTCCGGTCCGGAAGCCGAACAATTCTTGCAATCGGGACGAAAGGCGGACGCGAGCCTCGCACAATCCTTAGCTGATTACTTCACTGGGATCGCGTTTGTTGAATCTGTGGATATTCAAAAACCAGATCCGAATACGCTACGTAAAGCGGCAGAACGCATGGATTCGTCTCTCAACAACCTTCAAGGAAGTATGGCTTCAGGCTCCGAGATGTTAAACCACCTTCCCAAGGGATCGGAAGAGGTGGTCTCAATTCGACTAAAAGGCATGCTTGGCAATGCGAAGGCATTGGAAAAGGCTATTTCCGGGGTTAGCACACACCTTAAAGCAGGGAAGTATCCGTCAATGGCGTCGTGCGTCGCCGCTCTCGCGGCGATAGACAGCGTCATGGCTACGTATAAGGTCAACGCCAGAACCCATCAAGAGGAAGGGTTCTAGCTTTTACATCATAAGGGGGACGGACTCGACTTGCGGTCCGTCCTCCTTTCCGTTTCGGAACATGAAAAGCCATTGATTTCACTTCTAATTCTGGTTGCAATGATTTCTATTCCTCTCCGGTTGCTTGTCTTAGAACCATATGTCGTGCGCTCGAATTCTATGGAAGACACCCTCTGCGTAGGTGATCATATTCTCGTAAACAAGTTGGTCTTCTTGTTCAGGAGCCCTGCGCAAGGAGAAATAATAGTCTTAAGGTCGCCTGAGCATCCATCCGTTGCCATCGTAAAGCGGTGTGCGGCTACCTCGGGCCAAACAATACATTCTGTTGGCCATTCTGTGTGGGTTGATGAGATACCTTTCCGACCGCAGAACGGTTTCGAAGAAACACGTGCTCACGGCAGCCTCTCTGTCTCTCTCGGAAGGAATGAAGTGTTTGTGGTTGGTGATAATCGTTTGGTCAGCAGAGACAGTCGATTTTGGGGGCCTCTGTCTGATCGGTCTGTTCTCGGGAGAGCAGAGTTGATATATTTTTCGCGCCACCTATATGAAAAAAAGAAAGGCCTGATGCCGTACCTAAAAAGCATTAGGCTTAAGCGGTGCGGAAGGTTGATTCGATGATTGTGGCTAAATTGAATTTTTAATTGCGAAGTCTCGACGTCGGCTATACGGTTTATCCAAAAATAGGCTGGGGAAGTGCATGTGGGCTGGTGTCCGCCTGGGACTTCAAATCCTGCGGGTCCTGCTATGCGGGACCGGTCGGTTCGATTCCGACTCACTTCCGCCAAATTTCTCTTCGGTGAAAGAGCTTAATGCTCGCAGCGGCGACTTGCGCTCCCTAGCAAGTTGCAGGCATCGTAAAGGTGCTTCGATGAGGAGTCTAACGAAATTCTTGGTAATGCCCTTGTCATTTGTAATCTTTGGTAGTCCGATAGTTGCAGGGAACTTTCCGGACAGCGGAGTACCACTTCCTGCTGGTTGGAATGACCCCGTATTTCACCTCAGCCAGAATTACCCCGAGCAGATACCCGTGGATTCGTATCCGTGGCTCCAGTTCGATCCAGCAACTCAGCCCGATAATTACATGCTCTCCGTCTTGCAATACTGTCTCGAAGGCAACGCTCAATCCGACTGGGTGCTTCAGGCGAACACTAAGCGCGGTTGGTACCACGCTCCGTGGATGCACTGGGGTGCGCACGGCAGAGAGCCAATTCACGGTTTAACCTTCGAGCGAATGTCGCAGCCAGGCGAATTGGCACCGCAGCAGACATCTGTCTTGCAGAACTGGGCTGTTGGGATGTACAACGCTCCAGGAGGTTACACGATTGGACGTGTGTGGAGTGACCCGCTAAAACCCAACACAGCGTTTGCCAGCTTCCCGCCGAACACGGTCAGCATCAAACTGCTATTCACCGAAGGAACCCCTGACCAAGTTCCTTACTTGGCGGGATCAAAGGTTTGGCCAGCGTACGTCTACGTCAATCCGCAGAACACCGGTCCGGGTGCGCCGAGGGTGGTCAAAACGCTTTATCTGTTGCAGGTGGACGTTGCTGTCCGGGATTCTCGAGTGAACAATACTACCGGATGGGTTTTCGGAACCTTTATCTATGACGGACGGAATCAGGGAAACGATCCGTACTCAAAACTACGGCCAGTAGGTCTGATGTGGGGAAATGATCCTAGTCTCGGACCTGCACAGTACCAACAGGGAGCAAGGCCAACGGAAACTCGTCTTTATCAGCCCACTCAAGGTATTATGCGGCATTACGGCTGGCTTGGGCGTCTCAACGGCCCAGTGGACAATCCCAAGTCGTCGTGCTTATCATGCCACTCAACCGCGCAATGGCCAGTAAAGGCACCCATGGTGCCCCCCGTAAACACACCGGAGGGCTCAACTATTTGGATGCAATGGTTTAGGAATGTTCCGGCAGGACAGCCCTTCTCGACTGGGAGTGCATCTCTCGACTATTCACTGCAACTTGCGAGCGGGATTCAAAATCTCGCAGCTTGGTCAAACACTTGCAAAAGTAACCCGACTGCACCAGTTGTCCCTCCGTGCCCGAACATAGAAATGTTGGAGCGCAGTGCCGGTCCGAGACAACGACGCATTCCTCTGGGATTCCCAGTTCGAAGGTAACTTTTGCACTTCTACAGCCAAGTATAGGTCTTAGCCCGCTTTAGATTTGAAATACGCGGTCCATCTAACGAAGCGCGAACCTATGATTTTCAGCTCCGCTGTTCCACCGGACCATAGACACGCCACCCTCTTGAAGGGCATCGTCAACGCCCGTCATTCTGCCAGAGCGACGGCACACTGCCCACGCCCGGACCACACGGCGGGAGTAACGCGATAGGCATGCAACGCTTCGATCACGTCTCCGCAGACTGACTGCTCCTGTTCGTTGAGGAAGGCGTTCGCATCGCCTTCTTGTGCTGAACCGCCCCCCTTGGTAAAGCGGCTCCCCGCCCCTCCCCCGAATCGATTATTGACAAAAGGTGCTGACTGCCGATAGTGTAACCGGGCGCTATGAAAATCCTGATTATCGGTTCTGGCGGCCGAGAACACGCCATTATGTGGAAGCTGCGCGAGAGCCAGCACATGGAGGAAATCTACTGCGCGCCCGGCAATCCTGGCATTGCCACGGACGCCGAGTGTCTGCCGGTGAATCTCTCCAATCCACAGGAAATCTGCCAGGTGGCCCAGGCGATTGGCGCCAACCTGACGGTGGTTGGCCCGGAGGCGCCGTTGGTGGCGGGCGTGGTGGACGAATTTGAGCGGGCGGGGCTGCCCATCATCGGGCCCTCCAAAGTTGCGGCGCGGCTCGAAGGCAGCAAAGTTTTTTCCAAACTGTTTATGCAGCGGCACGCCATCCCCACCGCGCGTTTTATAGTGGTGGAGAACTTTGAAGATGGGGTGAGGGCCCTCGCGGGATTTGGGTTTCCGGTGGTGATTAAAGCGGACGGACTGGCCGCGGGCAAGGGCGTGGTGGTGGCGCGCAGTTGGGAAGAGGCCGAAAAGGCGCTAGACGATTTTATGCGCCAGAAAACTCTGGGCCGGGCCGGAGACCAGGTGGTGATTGAGGAATGCCTGGTGGGCGAAGAAATGTCCTTCATCGTGCTCACCGACGGCCGCGGCATTCTCCCCCTGGCTGCGACGCAGGATCACAAAGCGGTCTTCGACAACGACCAGGGACCGAATACGGGCGGCATGGGCGCTTACAGTGACAACTCCATTTTGAACGATCGCCAGCGCGAAAACATCGTGCGCCGGATTGTGGCGCCGACGCTCGCCGGGATGGCGGCGGAAGGCGCGCCCTACCGCGGCTTTCTTTATTGCGGCTTGATGCTGACCAAAGACGGCCCGAAGGTTCTCGAATACAACGTTCGCCTGGGCGATCCGGAGACGCAGCCCATCATGATGCGCATGCGCCTGGATTTGGTGGACCTACTCATGTCCTTGCGCGAGGGTCAATTGAGCGCGCAGGAAGCGCACTGGAGTCCCAACCCCGCCGTGTGCGTGGTGCTGGCCTCCCGAGGTTACCCGGGCAAGCCTGAAACCGGCGACGTGATCACGGGGATCGAAGCGGCGGAGTCAATGGGCGGTGTTAAAGTCTTTGTCGCGGGCGCCGAAGTGCGCGATCGCAAGCTGGTGACGAGTGGCGGCCGGGTGTTGGGGGTTACGGCGACCGCGGAAGACTTGCCGGCGGCCATCGAACGCGCGTACGCCGCCGTGGATAAAATTCATTTTGAAGGCATGCACTTCCGGCGCGACATTGGTGCCAAGGGACTGCGGCACCTTTCCGTTCCTCCGGATGACTCTCGTCCCCCTCGGACGGGCGAACCATTGCCCGGCCCGGCTAAATTGTGATGTGCATGGAGCGGCGCTTGGCGGGCGCCCTTCAGAGATTTTGAATTCATTTCGGGAGGATTGGATTGGCAGAGAACCAAAAACCCCTTGTCGGCATCCTGATGGGCAGTGACACTGACTTGCCCGTGATGGCGGAAACCGCCCAAACTCTGAAAAAATTCGGGGTGCCCTTTGAGATTGAAATTACTTCCGCGCACCGCTCGCCCGCACGCACGTCGGAATACGCGCGTAGCGCCATCCAGAGGGGGTTGAAAGTGATTATTGTGGGAGCGGGCGGCGCCTCGCACCTGGCCGGCGTGATCGCCGCGGAAACCACCTTGCCCGTGATTGGCGTCCCCATGGCCACCACGACACTGGCGGGCCTGGACGCCCTCTTGAGCACAGTGCAAATGCCGGGCGGAGTTCCCGTGGCCTGCACCGCTATCGGGAAGCCTGGCGCCATCAATGCGGCCATCTTCGCGGTGGAGATTATCGCCACATCCGACGAAGGATTGGCGGCCAAGTTGGCCGAACACAAGGAAGAGCTTGCCCGTTCGGTCGCCGAAAAATCCCAGAAAGTGAAGCGCGAGTTTCAGGTGTAGCGGCGCCGCCACTTGGATTGTAGTTTGGACCTACCGAAGGACTAGAGGGGCCGAGTTCACCTTGTTGCCTCTTCCACCCGTTCGATCTTGCTCCCTTGCATCTGAACGTACCACGCCCCAAAGAGAGTGACCCCTTCATTGGGTAGGGGGTACTCCCACTCAATCTGCGCCAACACAAAAATGTTGCCGACTTTTCGCGTGTAAGGGACGGCAACCTCAATCACGGAGCCCAGGGAATAGCGTTTAGGGCTCTTGAAGCGCAAGCCGCCGTTGGAAACATCTTCGGTGAAAACCACTTCCTCGCCAAACTCTGGCGAGCGGACGCACGCCGTCATCCTCAAGTGAGCGCGTGTATCCTGGCGCTCGTTTTGCGACCGCAGGAGTTTGAGCATGGCTGCTTGCACGTCGAAGCCCTTGGCGCTGGGCGTGGAATCGGGGCCCTCAATAATCACCAGCACGGGTTCGGTCCAAAGCGCCTTACCGCCGCATTTCTGGCAGGTGCGGGGGAGGCACCGGTTGGCTTCAAAAATCTCCGCTTCGATGTCCGACATGTAGGCGATGGCGCGCGTTTTGCACGCGGAGCATTCAAGCAGGGTGCGCGCCACGGCCTTGTGCGCATCGGCCATGGGCGGGAATTCGATCTTCCAGGGATTGGCACCTTCGTCAAGGAACTCGATGCCGTAAAAGTAGCCATGCGGCCCGCGGCCGATCAGTCCCACCACGCGCGCGTCCGCGGTGGAATTAGTGGAGAGGCAACGAACGGTCAACTCCTGGTGGGGCGAAAGTTTCCGGTTCAAAACTATTTTCGCTCCGTGTCGGCTGAGCAGCAGGGTCCGCCCTTCTGCAATGTATCCCTGGCCCGTGGAGTCGGTGCCGGATAATTGCAGGGGAAGCTCGAGAGAAACTCGATCGCTACGCCGCGTGGTGTTGGTTTCCATTGCTCAATTGTTGTTCGGCTGATTTGGGGTCAAATCGTGCCGGATTGCGAACTCGGCGGCTTGTGTACAGGGTCATTCGGCCGCAGGTTTAGAGTTTACCTGAAGCGTGGGGCTGGCGTGATTTTTTTTGAGGCTTAGAGACTGAACAGCAGTGATGACGGCCACATTCACGATGTCGTCCACGGAGCAGCCGCGCGACAAATCGTTGGCCGGGCGGCCCAGGCCCTGCAGGATCGGTCCGAGGGCGGCGCATCCGCCCAGGCGCTCGGCGAGTTTGTAACCTATGTTGCCCGAATTTAAATCGGGAAAGATCAGCACGTTGGCGCGCCCCGCCACGCTTGACCCCGGCGCTTTGCGCGCCGCAACGTCGGGCACCAGCGCGGCGTCCAATTGCAATTCGCCATCAAAGGCAAATGCAGGCTCGTGCGACGCGCGCGCCTGGATGTTCTTCACCGCCTCGCGCACGATTTTGATTCTCGGGTGCTCGGCGCTTCCTTTGGTCGAAAAGGAAAGCAGTGCGACGCGCGGCTCAACTTCCAGCAAAGCTCGTGCGTTGTGCGCTGTCGCCATGGCGATGTCAGCGAGCTGATCCGAAGTCGGCTCGGGCACCACGGCACAATCGGCAAACAGCATGGCGCCTTGCGCCCCCAGGTTCTTGTGCGGCGAGACCATCAGGAAAAAGCTCGAGACCAGTGAGATGCCCGGCGCAGTGCCAATCGTCCAAAGCGCCGCCCGCACCGTATCGGCCGTGGTGGTGAGCGCGCCGCCCACCGAGCCGTCCGCGTCGCCTGCCGCCACCATCAGCCCGGCATAATAGCGCGGAACTTTCGCCGTCTCGAGCGCTTCTGTCTCAGTCATGCCCCGGGCGCGGCGGCGCTCGTAGAGTTGGCGCGCGTAGGCACTCAGCTTGCTGCATGTGGATGGATTGATGAGCGCGGCCTTCAGCGGCGGCATGCCCAGCGTTTTCAGGCGGGCCTGAATCTTGTCCACGTTGCCCAGCAACGTCAGGCGCGCCAAGCCTTCCTTCTCAAGCCGCTCGGCGGCAACCAGAGTGCGGTCTTCCTCGCCCTCGAAGAGAACGATGTGCCGGAGGTTTTCTTTGGCGCGTTGTCGAAGCTTATCGGGGATCATTGGTGTAGAAATAGGCCGCGAACTTCTCCCCTCGCTGTCATCCTGAGCGTAGCGAAGGATCTCGCTCTGCCGCTCAAGTTGAATTCGACCCACTCGACCGCCAAGCTTATCCGGAAATTTTGAAGGCGTCGAGAGAAAATGCTGCCTTCGTTGTTGTAGAGGCGCTCTATGAGCGCCGATCAAAAATCTTTTGTAACGTCGGTCTCTGACCGCCGAATCAAGAAAAACGGCGGTCGGAACCCGACGCTACAAGAGCCTCCACTGCTATAATGCCCGCCATGGTGAAAACGATTGAATGGACGGAAGACGGCGTGCGCATGATCGACCAAACGCGCCTTCCGTCGGAAGAGGTTTACCGGACTTGCCGCGATTATCGCGAGGTGGCGGAGTGCATCCGCTCTATGGTGATTCGCGGCGCCCCGGCGATTGGCGTGGCGGCCGCCATGGGCATTGCGATTGGAGTAAAGAAATCCACGGCGTCGAGCGTCCACGCGCTGCGGGCTGAGTTTGAGACCATCGCGGACACGATTTCCAAAACACGCCCCACCGCCGTCAACCTCTTTTGGGCAGTCAAGCGGATGCGCGGAATTTTTGAAGAGTCGCTGGCACGCCAGGGCGGGGAAGCGGACCGAATCCGCGCCACACAAGCCCGCTTGGTGGAAGAAGCTCAACGCGTGCTGGTGGAAGACATTGCCATCAACGAAGCGATGGGCCAACATGGAGCCCAACTTTTGCAGGATGCCACCACCGTCCTCACTCATTGCAATGCCGGCGCGCTGGCCACCGGCGGATATGGCACGGCGCTGGGAGTGATCCGCGCCGCCGTGGCGTCGGGCAAAAACATTCGCGTGTTCGCCGACGAGACTCGTCCATTCCTCCAGGGCGCGCGCCTCACCGCGTGGGAACTGGGCAAGGACGGCATTCCGGTCACGCTGATCACCGACAACATGGCCGGACACTTTATGCACCAGGGAAAAATTCAGGCCGCCATCGTCGGCGCCGACCGCATCGCCTCCAACGGCGACGTCGCCAACAAAATCGGGACGTACTCGGTGGCCGTGCTCGCCCGCGAAAACAAGATTCCGTTTTACGTGGCCGCCCCGCTTTCCACCATTGATATGAGTTTGGCGTCAGGAGAACAGATTCCCATCGAGGAGCGCTCGCCCGCCGAGGTCACTCACCTGGGCGGTGTTTCCATCGCCCCCCAGGACGTTGAGGCGCGCCACCCCGCCTTCGACGTCACCCCGCACCGCTACGTCACCGCCATCATCACCGAGCGCGGCATCGCCCGCGAGCCGTATACGGAAAGCCTGAAAGCCCTGTTTCCGTAATGCGCTGTCGCGGCGGCTTAACATCGCCATTATGCAGGTGCAATCGTCCTTCACCCTCCGGCCGGGTGTAAGATGATGGGAGCACTCCGAAAACCGAGGCGCCATGTTTGAACGATACACGGAAAAAGCCCGC
>JBGPCF010000134.1:0-18172 GCA_041481635.1 Terriglobia bacterium
GGCGTCTTCATTTCACCCGGAGAAACCTTTGCGGACATTGCGCGAACGCCCGACTTCATCGCCCCCCTTATAGTCTCCATAGTTTTAGTCGTGGCTGGGTCGGAGATTTTCTTGGCAAAGATTGGATTGGAGCTTGTCATCCGCTACGCTATGGAACATAGCAGTCAGACGGCGTCCTTGTCTCCGGAACAACTCGAACAAGCAGTGACAACCCAGGTGAAGATTCAAACCATCGCCATCCATATCATCGGGTTCATCTACGCACCGATCATCAGCCTGATTGACGCGTTGCTCGGGTTGTTATTCGTGAAGTCCATTTTTGGGGGCGAGCTTAGATTCAAAGCGGCGTTTGCCGTGCCATGCTATGCCTTCCTGATCGGAGTCATACCTTCCTTGATGGGAATGTTGTTGATCTTCTTCGGTGACCCTGAGCACATTATTGCCAACCCGCAGAATCCCACACCCTCAACATTGGGATTTTTTCTAAATCCTGCGGATGCCTCAAAACCAATTATGTCGCTTGCCACTTCGTTTGACATTTTCACTATTTGGTACATCGTGCTATTGGGGATTGGGTATTCGCAAGCCTCTGGGAAAAAGGTCAGTTCAATGACCGGCTTCTTTTGCTTCTTTGGCCCATGGATGGTTTGGGTTCTAATTAAAATGGGGCTGTCGTTCCTACAGTAGTGTTGGGAATCCACCGTGTCACACCTGTGATGTTTCAATGGCCTCGATGCCCCCTTTACGTCTGCTGCAATTAGCAAGTTTTCGGAGTCAACTCATTGCAGAACGAGTTCAGGTTTGAAGTTGTGTCACACGACGCGGGCACTCACGCCCGTGCGGGTTTGCTCCACACCTCCCACGGGACAATTGAAACACCGTGCTTCATGCCGGTCGGCACCGCCGCGACCGTTAAGGGGTTGGCCCAGGATCAACTTGAGCAGTTGGGCGTCCAAATTCTATTGGCCAACACTTATCATCTATTTCTTCGACCCGGCCACGAAGTGGTGCGCCAGATGGGTGGTTTGCACGGTTTCATGAGCTGGCCGCACCCCATCCTTACTGATAGCGGCGGGTACCAGGTGATGAGCCTGAAGGGTCTCAGCCGGGTCACCGAGGATGGGGTACATTTCCGCTCCCACCTGGATGGTTCCCCCCATTTCCTTACGCCGGAATTGGCAGTCGATATCCAAGCCGCGCTGGGTCCGGATATTATGATGACCCTGGACGAGTGTGTTCAGTACCCTGCGAGCCATGAAACGTTGCAGCGGGCGGTGAAGCTGACCGGCCGATGGGCGAGGCGGGCCAAGGCGCATTACAACAAACTGCGGGAGTCGGGAGTAGGCAGTAGGGAGTCGAGGGTGGAGAAAAACGAGGACGGGGAAGTCCTGCACCCTACTCCCTATTCCCAACTCCCTACTCCCTCGCTCTTCGGCATCGTCCAAGGGGGTACTGACAAGGCCTTGCGCCAGGTAAGCGCCGAGGAAATTCTTGAGATTGGATTTGAGGGTTACGCGCTTGGAGGGCTCTCGGTGGGTGAAGCGAAGAGCGAGACCTATGATGTAGTCGAATACACCGCCGCGCTCCTTCCCCAAGACCGCCCGCGCTATCTGATGGGAGTGGGGACGCCGGAGGACTTGCTGGAAGGCGTGGCCCGCGGCATTGATATGTTCGATTGCGTGATGCCCACCCGCAACGCACGCAATGGGAGCGTCTTCACCTCGGAGGGGAAGTTGGTGATTAAGAATGCCCAGTATGCCCGGGATGGAGCTCCGCTTGACCCCGCGTGCGAGTGCCTGGTGTGCCGGCGCTACACGCGCGCCTATATCCGGCACCTGTTCCTTGCTCGTGAAATGTTGGGCGGCATTTTGGCGACCGCGCATAACCTCCACTTTTACCTTGACACTATGCGCGAAATCCGGCACGCTATTCTTTCCGGGGGATTTGAAAGGCATTTGTCGAGGGTACGTGCGGGGCAGTAAGAGTTTCCACTTGGTGCTCTGACGAAGCTGGAAGGCCAATCCGACGAACCCTGCTAATCCCGCTGCTCACGAGCGGGATTTCTTTTTTCCAATCCGAATCTTAGCACCCTGACCTTGATGGCGATTGCTTGCTGGTCAAACCTAACAGCTTGGAGAATTCTTCTGGCTGCCGACGCTCCGGCGAGCGATGGAATCCTGCAGTTCGTGATTCTCTTTGTGCCCTTGTTTGTCATCTGGTATTTTCTGGTCATAATGCCCCAACAACGCCAGCGGAAGAAGACCCAGCAAATGCTGGCCAGTCTGAAAACGGGTGACCGCGTCTTGACCACCGGAGGAATTTACGGGACCATCGTCAGTTTCCGGGACGAGATCGTACAGGTCCAGGTCGCCACGCAGGTCAAAATCGACGTCGCGCGTACGGCCATTACCGCCCTTCAACCTTCGGATAACTCAACCCAAGGGGCTCCGGCAGTCGAGGCAGGGAAACGGGACGCCGGGGCAAAAAGCAAGAATTAGGACTTAATTTTATGATAGGAATAAGGGTAGGTTCATAGCATCCATATATGGATACAAAGATTAAAGGGCGGGCTCTCGTCATTCTGGCTATTGTTGTGGCCTGCGTGTTGCGTCTGACGTGGGGATCGGGCTTTACGGGTTTTCCCCGAAACATTTCTCAGGTTCGTGAAAACCTTCGCAACAACATTCGATTGGGATTGGACTTAAAGGGGGGGACGCACCTCATTCTGCAGGTTCACGTGGATGATGCGGTCAAGATTACCACCGACACGACCATCGAGCGATTAAGGGACGAGCTCAAAACCAGAAACATTCCCTACGCAGACATTCAGGAAACCGACATCACCCATATCCTCATCAAGGGCATTCCCCAGGAGAAGTCCGGGGACATGCAAACTTTAGCCAGTGAACAGCTCTCCGATTGGGATGTGGCTCGGGTGGCCGGCGACGCCACGGCACGCTCCCTGACCTTAAAGGTGAGTGCTGCGGCAACCATTCGCAACCAGGCACTGGCACAAGCCAAAGAAACCATCACCAATCGCATCGACCAATTGGGTGTGATTGAGCCCGAAATTGCCGATTACGGTCAGGGAGATTATGAGCTAGTCGTCCAGCTTCCCAGTGTGGACGATCCGACCAGGGTCAAGGATATTATTCAGTCACAGGCCATGCTTGAGCTCAAGATAGTCCAGGATGGGCCTTTTCCCTCAAAGGAAGCCACGCTGGCAGGGCACGGTGGGATTCTCCCCCCTGACGGCGAGCTGGTACCGGGCCCGGCCGGGTCTGACGGGAACCCCACTTGGTACATTTTGAATCGAATTGCCGCCGTTACTGGGCGCGACTTGACAGGGGCACAACCGGGGGTCGATGAAGAAGGAAAGCCTGCGGTGCACTTTACGCTTAACCGCGACGGCGCACAGAGGTTCGGAACGATTACGGCGGCCAGCATTGGCAAGTATCTTGCGATTGTGCTTGACCACCGTGTGGTTGATTCTCCAGCAGTAATTCAGAGCCAAATCAGGGACAGTGGCGAAATTCATGGGAGTTTCACTGCCCAACGGGTGGCTGATATTTCACTCGTGCTGCGGTCGGGTGCCCTTCCGGCTTCAATCAACATCGAGCAGGAAGAGGTGGTCGGACCCTCGCTGGGCGCGGACTCGATCCGGGCCGGTGTGGTCGCTTCGATTGTCGGATTCGCGGCCATCATGGGTTTCATGCTGATCTACTACAAGGGCGCGGGCATTAACGCGGACATCGCGTTGATCCTCAACCTTCTGATTCTCATGGCCGCTTTCGCATATGTTGAAGCCGTGCTGACCCTTCCGGGCATTGCCGGAATCATTCTGACCGTTGGTATGGGCGTGGACTCCAACGTCCTCATCTTTGAGCGTATCCGGGAAGAATTGCGGTCAGGCAAGGCGGTGGGCGCCGCCGTGTCGAGTGGGTTTTCGCATGCATTCACGACCATTATCGACACCCACGTGACCACAGTGGCTTCGGCGGCCATTCTTTTTACCTTTGGCACGGGACCGATCCGGGGTTTTGCGGTTACATTGGTTATCGGCTTGGTGGCGAACCTGTTCACCTCGGTGTTTGTCTCCCGGGTCATTTTTGATTGGATCCTATCGCGGCGAGGAAAGGGTGAAGCACTCAGCATTTAGAATATTTGGGAACTTTTGGACGCCCTCCGGTGTCCATATCTATGGGATTGGATTGGAAGACAGATAATGGAGATTTTTCAAGAACCTAAAATCGACTGGATGGGCAAGAAGTGGATTTTCATTGGCCTGTCCATCCCCTTGCTGGTTGCCGGACTTATATCGATCGCGGTGCATCGAGGATTGGTTTACGGAATTGATTTCCGAGGTGGCACTGAAGTGGACGTCAAATTCGCTCGAGACCCGCAATTCGACGCGATTCGCACCCATCTGGACCAGGTGGGGCTCAGAGGCGCTACGTTGCAGCCGATTGGAGCCCAGTCTGAACACAAGGTTATCATCGGATTAGACTTGAGGACGACGGCGAATTCCAGTGATGCGCTGGATGCCGGCAAGCGGGCCATTGTGGAAGCCTTGGGCGGACTTTATGGCGCGGGGCCGGCGGGCAAGACTGATTTCAACAACACCAGCCCCCAATCGCTGGCCGAGCAATTGATCACGGCGGACCCACTGCAATTGGCTATCAAAGGTACCGACGCCGCCGACAAAGGCTACCATGATTTGGCGAGTGCTCTCATGACCTTTAAGGATGACCCGTCCCGCGGGGGATTGATATCGGACTTCCAGCAACTGAGCGGGGTTCAAGGTGTGACCCCGGCCGTCCTGACTTTCCTGAACAGTAATTGTTATTTGTCGGGCTATTCGGTGGGCCACACGTTCGTGGTGGGACCCAAAGTGGGTGCGGACCTTCGGCGCCAGGCTCTGTACGTGACGCTGGCGGGACTGGGCGCGATGCTTGTTTACATTTGGTTTCGCTTTGAGTTAATCTACGGCGTCGCGGCGGTCATTGCGACATTCCACGACGTGCTTATTACATTGGGTATCTTTTCCTTGCTAAACGCGGTAGGATACCCGGGAACCGAAATCACTCTCACGGTTATTGCGGCGCTGCTGACCCTGGTCGGCTATTCGATGAACGACACTATTGTAGTTTTCGATCGAATCAGGGAGAATGTCCGCCTCAATAAACGCGAGAACATTTTTACGTTGGTGAATCGAAGCATCAATCAAACTCTGAGCAGAACGCTGCTGACTTCCGGCCTGACTTTCCTGGCCGTGCTTTCGCTCTTCTTGTTCGGAGGCGAGGTCATTCACGGGTTTGCCTTGGTGCTGGTGGTCGGCGTCATTATTGGCACTTATTCATCGATCGCAATTGCCAGCCCCGTCCTGGTCTTCTGGCAGCAACGCGGAGGGCATGACCTATCGGGCGGCGCGAAGTCCAAGGTTTACGAGCGCGAGCTTGCAAGCGCCCGTCGTTAAATTATTTCGACGGACCAAAGGCTTGGGGCCGCGGCCAGTTGCTGCAGGAGGTTGCATCCATGTTTGATGAGACCCTGTTAGATTCTTCGCCATCGCGAGCGCCTGTTCTGCAAACCATGCACTGGTTGATCGGAATCTCCGTCGGAGTGGTCTTCTTTCTCGTGGCACGCTTTACCCCGGGACTCCTGGCGGTTGAGGGAACCGATCTCATGGTGCAGTCCGGCATATTGGGCTTGCTCACGGCGAGTTACGCCCTAATGGTTTGCTACGTTTACGCTGACGCCCGCCATTTGGGCCTGAACGTTTGGGTCTGGCTCTTTGTGGCGTTGTTCCTCAACATCGTGGGGTTTGTGATTTATCTGATCTACTCCGCGATCAAGACGGACAACTGGAAGAGGGCGACGATCCCCCTGGCGTACATGGTGGAGATCATCCTGATCGGCGTTGCCATTCTAATCCCTCTGCTGATTACCCAGGCGCTCCCCAAGACAATGTTGAACGTTTCCATTATGGCGCCGCCACCGCCTCCTCCTCCCCCACCGCCGCCAACGCCGGCGGCTCCGGTGAGGGTGGTCAAGCGGCTCTCGTCGGAAGAACTCATGAGGGCGCCCACTGTCATCCCGAAGACTATCGCAAAAGTTAAAGATGAACCCGAGCCGCCACCCTCTGGAGCAGTGGGCGTGGTTGGCGGAGTTCCCGGCGGGATGCCGGGAGGGTCCGTGGGCGGAGTATTGGGTGGCCTAATTTCCAGCTCCGCGCCTCCCCCGCCTCCTCCTCCACCGAAATCCGTCACACCCAAGCGGATTCGTCTGGGCGGCCAGGTGGAAGCAGCCAAGTTGATGTTTCATCCCACTCCCGAGTATCCTCCGCTGGCCAAGATGGCCCGCATTCAAGGCACGGTGCGGTTGGAAGCCATCATCAGTACGGATGGAACCATTCAGGACCTGAAAGCGGTGTCTGGCCACCCGCTTCTGGTGAAAGCCGCCATGGACGCGGTGGCTCGTTGGCGCTATCAGCCCACGCTCTTGAACGGTGAGCCGGTCCAAGTAGTCACCGAAGTGGACGTGAACTTTACGCTATCAGAGTAGTCATCGGTTTCGAAAATTTTCGAGGAGGAAACACACTATCATGCTAGGGGCACACCTTTTAACTCTGGGGATGTTGTTGTTCCAGGAAGAACCAACCATCAGCTTCAATCCGTTGCAGATGTGGGGCTTGATGGGACTGCCGGCAAAATGCGTCGTGATCCTGCTGTTCTTTATGTCGGCGTGGTCTATCGGCGTCATGATCGACCGCTGGATCGCTTTCAGCGCGGCGCGAAAGCAGTCGCGTGTTTTTGCGCCTTCCGTGGCAGGCGCGCTGAAGGATGGAAAGATGGACGAGGCCATTTCGATCGCCGAGCAGAATAAGCGGAGCCATTTGGCAAAAGTGGTCACGGCCGGTTTGCAGGAATTCCAGGCCCACCAGGTCTCCACCGAAATCCCTGGCGAAGAAATCGAAGCCTCCAAACGGGCCTTGGAACGGGCGGCAGCTATTGTCCACGCAGAACTGAAGCGCGGCGTTTCCAGCCTCGCTACCATCGGTTCTACGGCTCCATTCGTCGGCCTGTTCGGCACCGTGCTCGGCATCATCAACGCATTCGCCAAGATTCAGTCCGAGAAAACCACGGGCTTGACGGCCGTCGCCGGCGGTATCGCGGAAGCTTTGATTACCACCGCCTTCGGCATTTTCGTGGCCGTCCCGGCGGTCTGGATGTACAACTACTTCACCAGCAAGATCGAAGCTTTTGACGTCGAGATGGACAACTCTTCGTCGGAGTTGATTGACTACTTTATTAAACGTTCACAACGA
This sequence comes from Terriglobia bacterium, assembly GCA_041481635.1. GTDB lineage: Bacteria > Acidobacteriota > Terriglobia > UBA7540 > UBA7540 > DASYXZ01. The sequence continues at coordinate 7,328 of JBGPCF010000134.1, forward strand.
GGGAAGCGCTAATGGCAATCAAGGTTGGTGGTTCAGGGACGGTTTCCGACATCAACGTGACTCCCATGGTAGATATCATGCTGGTGCTGTTGATCATCTTCATGGTCGTCACACCCATGCTGCAAAAGGGGACGTCCGTTGACCTGGTCAAGACGCAAAATCCAAGGGACATGGCGGACGCGGAGAAAGAAGACGCCGTTATCATAGCCGTAACCCGGGACGGGAAGCTGTATATTGGCTCGGCCCAGGTCAAATACGACGAGATCACCACCAAAGTGAAAGACATGATCTCGAACAGGGTGGATAAGACAGTCTACGTGAAGAGCGACGCTAACGCGAAGTACGGCGACGTGGTCAAAGTGGTGGACAATGTCCGCGCCGCCGGGGTTGAGTCGCTGGGGCTTCTGGCTGAGAAGCTGGAGAAGAGAGGCCCCCCGGGTGCTCCCATAACGCCTTAGTGTGGAGGGCGGAATCTCTCGTCATGCCGGCCACCGGAGGGCATGGCGCGCGGCGTCCCTTTGAGGTTTTGGTCTTAGAGAATCATTGGAGGTGTTTTCATGTCGATGCATGTTGGTGCTGGCAGTAAAGGTCCGATGGTGGACATGAACGTTACACCACTCATCGATGTTTTGCTGGTTTTGATCATCACCTTCATGGTGGTCACTAACTTGACGCCCAAGGGGTTGGACGCGATTGCCCCGCAGTCCAGGAAAACTGAGGAGAAGACGCCAGCTGCGGACACCACCGTGGTGGTGTCGGTTGATGCGGGGAGAAGGATCATGATCAACCAAACCCCCGTCGGTATCGACGCTCTAGGCTCCCAGCTCGATGATATTTTCAAGACTCGCAATGAGCGCATCATCTTTGTGAAGGGTGACCCGACTTTGCCTTTCGGCGAGGTGGCGAGGGTCATCGATATCGCCAAGGGCGTCAACATCGATAAGATAGGATTGATTACGCACAGTCTGGAAGAGGGGAACTAGGCCCCGCCGGATGGTTTACGGAGGAATCGTAAGATGAAACTTCAGAGACTCGCCCCGTTTTGTGGGGTGCTGCTCCTGGCGGCTGCATCCTTTGGATGCAGCAAGCTCAAGGCCCGCGACCAGCTCAATAAGGGCGTCGGTTCATTCCGCAATGCCCAGTATCAACAGGCCATCGAACATTTTCAAAACGCCATTAATCTCGATCCCAGCTTGCTCGTCGCCCGCCTTTACCTGGCGACGTCATATTTTCAGCTCTACGTGCCCAGTGGCGATTCTCCCGATAATGTCAAGGTGGGCGAACAAGCCATTGGTGCCTTTGAAGACGTTTTGAAAAATGACCCCAACAATGTCGACGCCCTATCCAGCATTGCCACAATTTATTACTACATGAAGAAGTTCGAGAAGGCGAAAGAGTTGCAGCAAAAACGCCTGCAGATTGAGCCGAACAATCCCGAGGGGTATTACTGGATCGGCCAGTTGGACTGGTCCATTTGCTTCCCCAAGCGCATGCAGGTGCGAAAAGATTTAAATATCGCCAACCCTAAAGACCCATTGCATCCCGACATTCTTCCTCCCATTCCTGAAAAGGACCGGGCTCAATTGGCGGAAGAAAATGGGACGCTCATCGACGAGGGAATCAAGGCGCTGGAAAAAGCCATCGAACTAAAGCCGGACTACATCGATGCCATCGCTTACTTGAACTTGATGTACCGGGAAAAGGCTGATTTGGAGGCTGACACCTCGGCACGCGACGCGGACGTCTCCAAAGCCAACGACCTGAATGCGCAAGCCAATAACATGATTAAGGAAAGGCAGGAAAAGGAAGCCAAAGGCACAAAATAATTTACCTCGGACAGCCTGGGAAGAATCGACAGGCTCTCCGTGAATTTAAGCTCCGTTCTACCAAGAAGCCCTGCCCTCACGGTCAGGGCTTTTTGCTTTAAGCTCCGGTCGAATTGAAAGCCCCCCGGTTCCCGCGCACCCTCATCGGTCACGCTCAGCAGGCCAGGCCATTGAACCGCCTCCGGCACGGTCCTTCACTCACGGCTGGCTCGGATGCAACACCACCGCAGACCGGTATGCCGCGAGGTTCGTGGAATCGATCACCGTGGTTCCCGTATCTACTTTGGAGGGCAGTGGCGACACCGGCGAGGTCCGCCAATCTTTGAACAGATGCACCGCATTGTGATGGAGGTCATCGAGGAGCTTGAGGCCATAAAAACTCATGGTGTAAGGCTTCTGCGCGAGGGTGGCCGAAATCACTCCTTTTGAAATCCAATCCAATGTATCCGGGCTATCGTCCATCGCCATAATGGGGAATTTCCCTTCCAGGTTAAGGCGGTGGAGGACTTCCGCCGCGCCGGAGCCGCCGGATGCTTCAACGCAGACGATTCCGTCGAATTTGTTCTTGGCGTCTTTACTTTCCAGCAATGCGCCAACTTGCTCGTTGGCGCTCCGCGGGTCTCCCTTATCGTCCAGCCTTTTGACGATCTCCATCTTGGGATATTTCTTGAAAGCATCTTCGATTCCGTGAACTCGCTCGTCCAGGTTGAGCTGGCCGGGGATCGTAATCAAAACGACGCGGCCTGTCCCGTGGAGCAGTTCCGCGATGCGCTTGCCACTTTCCAGGCCGGCTTGGTAATTGTCCGTCCCGACGAACAGGACGCGCGCGGATTCGGGAGAGTCGGAGTCCACGCAGATCACGGGAATCCCGCTCTTCACTGCGGCGTCGATGGCGTCTTTGAACAATTCCGGTCGCGCGGCTGAAACCAAAATTCCCGCAGGGTGCTGGTTGACGGCCTTTTGAAACGCGGCCACTTCCTGCTCAGGGGAATAGGATTCAGGGCCGGAAAAATCAGCCTTCACACCCAGCTCATTCGCCGCCGACATAAAGCCAGCTTGCGCCTCCTGCCAGTAGGGGAGCGAAATATTCGACGCGACAAAAAGGTACCGTTCGTTTTCATCATGGAATGGCTTCTGACACGAGGCTAGAACCCCGATCACAAAAAGCATGGACAGGGTCAAGAGTTTCATTGAATTGAGTTTCATAAATACCTCCAATTCCCGGGCTCTTTCTTGAAGCCCGGAGCGCGTAGTTCCGCGGCAAACACGCGGCCGAAAGTCTGCATGTGAAATGGTTGCAGCATATCACAAATTTAGAATGCGGGAACCAATCTGGCGTGGACCTCACAACCGGTGTGATCGCGTGTCAAGGTCTCCGCTGGGATTGGGGTGGCTTTCCGAGCGTGGTGCTTGTACGGCGCTCCGTCGCTGCCATAGAATAGGAGGGTATGCAGTCCCATCTGCAATTTGAAGAGATCTTGAGAAAGGTCCAGACCTACCGTCCCGGCGACGACCTGGGACTGCTGCGCAAAGCCTTCGAATTCAGCCGCGTCGAACATAAGGCGCAAAAGCGCCTATCGGGTGAGCCCTATCTTTCCCACCCGTTGGAAGTCGCCAACGTTCTCGCCGACATGAAGCTGGACGTGGTTTGCCTGGCGGGCGGAATGCTGCACGACGTCGTGGAAGACACGCCCATCACCATCGACAAGGTCCGGCAGGAATTCGGCCCGGAAGTCGCGGGGATTGTCGAGGGTGTTACCAAGATCAGCCGAATGGAGTTTGCGAGCCCCGAGGAGCAGCAAGCGGAGAACTTCCGCAAGATGGTCCTGGCCATGGTGGACGACATTCGAGTGGTTCTGGTGAAACTGGCCGACCGCCTCCACAACATGAGAACACTCGGTTTTCTGCCCGCTGATAAGCGCGCCCGTATCGCGCGCGAAACATTGGATATCTACGCGCCCATTGCGCACCGGCTGGGCATGGGCAAAATCCGCGGCGAACTGGAAGACCTGGCTTTCCAATATCTTGATCCGGAGGCATTTGAAGAAGTCAAAAAATCCGTCGAGAGCCGGCGGAAGGTGAACGAAGAATTTCTCGCCGAGGTGCGGGCCCAGGTGGACGCCAAGATGAAAGAGCACACCGTTCCCGCGCGTATCGAAGGGCGGATCAAGCGGCTCTACAGCATCCGGCAAAAACTGACCCGGCAGCATATCGCCATCGACCAGGTTTACGACCTTCTGGCCATCCGGATCATCACCGATTCTGTGAAGAACTGCTATTCCGCGCTGGGGGTCATTCACAATACCTGGCGACCCGTGCCGGGCCGCATCAAGGATTTCATCGCCATCCCGCGCCCCAACCTCTATCAATCTCTGCACACCTCGGTGATCGGTCCTCACGGACAACCCTTCGAAGTGCAAATCCGGACCGAGGAAATGCACCGTGTGGCGGAGGAGGGCATCGCGGCGCACTGGAAGTACAAGGGTGGTGTGAGCCCGGCGCAGCAGGAAACAGAGCGCTTCGCTTGGCTGCGCCACCTGGTTGAGTGGCAACAGGAGATGCGAGACCCCGGCGAATTCCTTTCCACCCTCAAGATTGACCTTTACCCGGAGGAGGTCTACACCTTCACGCCCAAGGGCAAAGTGATTGTTCTCCCGCGCGACGCGACTCCCATCGATTTCGCCTATGCGATTCATACCGAGGTCGGGCATCGCTGCGTCGGCGCCAAGGTGAATGGAGCGATTGTTCCCCTCAAGGCGAAGTTGCGGAATGGCGACATTGTGGAGATCTTGACTCAGGTCAATCACCGGCCCAGCCGCGACTGGCTGGCGATGGTGAAAACCTCGCGGGCCCGCAACAAAATCAAACACTGGATTAACGTTGCCCAGCGCCGCCAGGCGGTTGATATCGGAAAGAAGCTCCTGGAAAAAGAGGCGCGAAAATTTAGCGTCGTTTTGAAAAAAGTGACGGATGAAGACATGTTGCGTGTGGCGCGGGAATACGGATGCACACACGCCGATGACCTTTACGCCGGCCTGGGTTACGGCAAGTTCGCGACGCGCCAGGTGCTGGCCAAGCTTGCCCCCTCCGCCCTCATCGAGGCCGAGCAACCTTCGCGCCTCTCCACCGCCGTCAAGCGAGTGCTGGGTTTGAATCGTGACGCCGCGATCGAAGTGAATGGACACGATGACCTGATGGTTTACCGGGCCAAGTGCTGCAAGCCGATTCGCGGGGAAGATATCGTCGGCTACGTGACGAGGGGTAAGGGCATCGCGGTCCATTCCAAGAAATGCCCCAACGTGCAAAACCTCTTATACGACGTCGATCGCCGTATCAGCGTGGAGTGGGCTGGGCCGAAGTACAGCTTGTACACGGTCAAGCTCACACTCATCACGGCGGACCGGCAGGGCCTCCTGGCGGAGGTCACTTCAGCGATCAGCGACGTGCACTCTAATATTCAGAATATCGAGGCGCGCACCGGAGACAACCAGGCGCTCATCGACGTCACGCTCGACATCGTGGACATGAAACACCTCGATACCATCGTTTCCTCTTTGAAAAAGATAGAGGGCGTGTTTCAAGTGGAGCGGGTCATGCAGCCTTGAGGTTTGAGTGGGGTGGGAGAGTCGCTTGCGCGCGACCGGCGTGGTCGAGCCGAGCGGTTCAGTCGCGCCGAATCTTAGGGCGCTTTCTGGACTTTCCCGGAGCGAATGCACCCCGTGCACACACGCATTGTCTTATGGACACCGTTCACGAGGGCGCGCACGCGGCGCAAGTTGGGGTTCCAGCGGCGCTTGGTGACATTGTGCGCGTGGCTGATCCGGTTACCAAAGTGGGCGGTCTTTCCGCAAATTTCGCACTCACGAGCCATTCGAACACCTCATGGGAAATCAGACTTGATTAGCAGCAATAGGAATTTTACCAGAAATTGGCCATTTTGCCCACTTTTTCGGTCATCGCTCTTCTTCCTCCTAAACTGTTCTTAGGTTCCGCCCTAAAGCGGGTTACAATGTTTACATGCTTAAATTCATGAACAGAATGCCGTGGGCCACGGCCCACTTGGCAGCCCTAATCCTTGCCGGACTTGCGCTGATGCCGGGGTGCAGCCGCCAGCCCACCTCCGGACGCGAAGTTTGGGCCGAAATCGAGGGCCGGCCCATCTACCGGGATAAAGTGGAAAGGTTGTATCGCAGCCGTGTACCCTCCGGGTCCGAAGCGGGCAGCGCCGCACAGGCACTCAACCTTAAATTGAACATTTTGAATGAACTCATTAACAATCAGATTCTGGTGGATCACGCTTCGCACGCACGGATTTCCGTGGCTGAGACTGAGGTTGATACCAAGCTCTCCCAGGTTCAGGTGGCCTTTACGCCGGACGAATTCCAAAAAAAACTGAAAGAGCAGGGGATGGAGTTGAGTGACCTCCGGGACGAAATCCGCGAAAGCCTGATTATCGAGAAGCTCATCAACAAGGAAATTACATCCCGTGCCACGGTGACGGACGCCGAAATCTCCGATTTCTATCAACACAATGAGGCCACATTCAATGTTCCTGAAGCCCAGGTCCACCTGGCCCAAATCCAAGTGACGCCGACCAAGGACGCACAAGTGCGCAACCTGAGAAACGACGACGCCTCTAATCCGGCCGCCGCGGAGCGCAAAATCCAGGCGCTGTACGCCCGTTTGCATAATGGCGACGACTTCGCCAAGGTGGCGCAAGAGTATTCGGAAGACTCTCGCACTTCGGTGGGTGGAGGGGACATGGGCTTCGTTCCCGTGTCTTCCCTGGCCGCCAATCCGCAATTGAAGGAAGCGGTGAGCTCTTTGAAAGTGGGCCAGATTTCGGGGATCATTCGATCGCCCACGGGATTCCACATCATCAAGCTGCTAGGCACCGAGGCGCCCGGGCAGCGCCAACTTTCGGACCCCACGGTCCAAAGTGCCATCCGGCGCAATTTGTCCAACGAAAAAGAACAGCTCTTGAGGGCCGCGTATATTGAGGACCTTCGCAACCGGGCAAAAGTGGTGAACCACCTTGCGGAGAAAATTGTCGCCGCCGGAGGGAATCCTGCCGGCGTTCCCTGAACCGGGTAGGCCTTTCGCCCATCTTCAGTCTCAAGCCAGCCGAATCAACTTGAATCCCGATTCGACGCCGGCACCTTCGCTCACGTGAATCCGCTCCACACGCCCTGAGCGGGGCGCCTTAAGCTCGTTCTGCATTTTCATGGCTTCAATCACCAGGAGTCCCTGACCTTGAACCACCTCCTGATTCTCCGCCACCAGTATCTTGACGATTTTTCCCGGCATGGGGGCGACGATTTCTTGCGGACCTCCGTTGAGTGCCTCTTGACCTGAGTGCCGGCGGCGCCGCGGGTTGCGGACTTCCACGTGATAACGCCGCGTGCCCACGCTGATTTCATACGCTCCACCGGCGGTTTGCCCATTGGGGTGGGCAGCCACATGTAACTGAAACGACCGCCCACCCAACAGAATGGAAAAAGTCCCGGGGGTGATTTCGGTCCAGTCCGCCTCACGAGTCTCACCGTCTAGAACAAATTGGACACGTCCGGCCTGCGCCGGCCATGTGGTCAAAGGGATGAGCTCGATCTGATGCTCGCGGCCCATCGAGCCACTTTGAAGTTTGATGTCCAGTTTCATGTTGCGTTCCCTAGGGTCGGCGGCTTGCACGTTTTGGCCAGCTTTGCAGGAATGCTTCCCGGCCCGCGATTTTCCACGCGCTGGCCTGCGGCGAGCGAGTGAGTTGCTTGTTTCCCTGCCGCGAAGTTTCCAGCGCTGCCACCAGCATCGCCACTTGCTCAGCTTCCTCGTCCCGGCCTTCGCCGTCCTTCTCCATTCCGTTGGACAAAAACCTATCAATGAAACCTGTATCGATCTGCCCCGAAATGAATTTGGGGTGATGAAGTAGACGCCGGAAAAAGGGGATGTTGGTTTGGATCCCGCCCACCTCATATTCGTCGAGGGCGCGTCGCAGACGCTCAATCGCCTCCGCGCGATTGCCTCCCCAGACGATCAGCTTCGACAGCATGGGATCGTATTCGAGCGGCACGCTGAACCCCTCGCTCACCCCGCCATCGTCGCGTACGCCCGGCCCCGCGGGCACCTTGAGCCGCGTAATTAGGCCGGGGCAGGGGAAGAAATCCCGCGCCGGGTCTTCCGCGCAAATCCGGCATTCGATGGCCCAGCCGCGTTGGCGCACATCATCCTGGCGCCATCGCAGTGGCTCGCCCGCCGCGATCCGCAGTTGTTCCTTCACCAGATCGATGCCCGTCACCATCTCAGTGACCGGATGCTCCACTTGGAGGCGCGTGTTCATTTCGAGAAAATAAAAAGTGCGGCTCTGATCGACAATAAATTCCACCGTGCCCGCGTTGGTATATCCTGCGAGCTTGCCTACGCGCACCGCCGTCGCGCCCATCTGCTGCCGCACAGTCTCGTCGAGCAGGGGCGAAGGGCTCTCCTCCATCACTTTTTGGTGGCGCCGTTGCAGCGAGCACTCGCGCTCGCCCAGATGGATCAGGTTCCCGTGCTGGTCGCCCAGGATTTGAATTTCAATGTGGCGCGGCCGCTCGATGTATTTCTCCAGGTAAATCGAGGGATCGTTGAAAGCGTTTTGCGCTTCCGAGCGAGCGTTGCGATACGCAGATTCGAGATCGCCAGCCGAGGCTACCCGCCGCAATCCCTTGCCGCCTCCACCCGCCGACGCCTTGAGCATCACGGGAAAGCCGATCTCATCCGCGATTCGGCGCACCTCTTCGATCGACTCGATGTTGTAATCGGTCCCGGGAACCACGGGCAGCCCGGCATCCATCAGCGCGCGGCGCGACGCCGTCTTGGAGCCCGTCAGCTCCATGGCCGCAACCGGTGGGCCAACAAAAACCAGTCCGGATTTCTCGCAGGCGCGGGCAAACTCCGGGTTCTCCGCCAGGAATCCGTAGCCGGGATGGATGGCCTCGGCGCCCGTGCGCCGGGCGACCTCCAGGATGCGGTCAATGCGCAGATAGCTGCCTACCGATGGGGCAGGGCCGACATGATACGCTTCGTCGGCGTAGAGGACGTGCGGGGCTTTGCGGTCCGCGTCTGAATAAACACCCACCGTACGGATGCCCATCTCACGGCAGGAACGCATCACGCGCACCGCGATCTCACCTCGATTGGCTATCAAGACCTTTTTAAACAACGCGCTCCTTTGCAGTCACTTCATCCCTTCTATGGCTAAATAATCCATTCGCATATTCACTTAGAGCGGAATATTTCCATGTTTCTTGGGCGGGTTGGAGTCGCGTTTGGTTTCGAGCATTTTCAGCGCGGCGATCAATTTGGGGCGCGTATCGCGAGGCTGGATGACGGCGTCCACGTAGCCGCGCTCGGCGGCGATGTAGGGGTTGGCGAATCGCTGGCGGAATTCCTCCACCTTCTCGCGGCGCAGTTTTTCCGGGTCTTCGGCGTTCTGCAATTCTCGCCGGTAAACAATGTTGACGGCGCCTTCGGGGCCCATCACGGCAATCTCCGCCGAGGGGTAGGCAAAATTAATATCGGTGCGGATATGTTTGGACGCCATCACGCAATAGGCGCCGCCGTATGCCTTGCGGGTGATCACGGTGATCTTGGGCACGGTGGCCTCGGCATACGCATAAAGGAGCTTGGCGCCCTGGCGAATGATGCCGCCAAATTCCTGCTGAGTGCCGGGAAGAAATCCGGGAACGTCTTCGAAAGTGATGAGCGGAATGTTGAAGGCGTCGCAGAAGCGGACGAAACGCGCGCCTTTCACTGAGGCGTTGATGTCCAGGCATCCGGCAAGAACGGCGGGCTGGTTGGCGACGATGCCCACACTCTGCCCGCCCAGGCGCGCCAGGCCCACCACAATGTTCTTGGCGAAATGCTCGTGGACCTCCAGGAAATATCCGTCATCCACCACCCGGTGAATGATGTCCTTGATGTCGTAAGGCCGGTCGGATTCTGCCGGCACCACAGTGTCCAACGCATCGTCGCGACGGTCGGGCGGATCGCCCGACTCGACCACCGGCGGGTCCTCGCGATTATTCTGCGGCATGAAGGAGAGCAACTCGCGGATCACCACCAGGCAGTCGGCGTCGTCGCGGGTGAGGAAGTGCGCCACGCCGCTCACCGAATTGTGCGTCATGGGACCGCCCAAATCTTCCTTGGTGACGTCCTCGTGCATCACGGTCTTGATGACGTCGGGGCCGGTGACGAACATGTAGCTGGATTTGTCCACCATCAGCGTGAAATCTGTGATGGCGGGAGAGTAGACCGCGCCGCCCGCGCACGGGCCCATGATGGCGGAAATCTGAGGGATCACGCCGCTCGCCAGGGTATTGCGCAGGAAAATATCCGCATAGCCGGCCAGCGACGCCACGCCTTCCTGGATGCGCGCGCCGCCCGAATCGTTCAGCCCGACGATGGGGGCGCCCACCTTCATGGCCAGATCCATAATCTTACAGATTTTGGCGGCGTTCGACTCGCTGAGCGAGCCGCCGAAAACGGTGAAGTCTTGGGCAAAGGCGTAGGTCAGGCGGCCATCGATGCGGCCAAATCCGGCCACCACGCCGTCCCCCGGGATGCGCTGCTCCGCCATGCCGAAATCCTGGCAGCGATGCTCCACGAGCTTGTCGATCTCTTCGAACGTCCCTTCGTCGAAAAGTAATTCAAGGCGCTCGCGGGCGGGGATTTTGCCCTCGGATTTCTGGCGCGCACGACGCTCGTGCCCCCCGCCGTGCTCGGCTAAATCGTGCCGCCGGCGAAGCTCGTCGAGTTTTTCTTCACGACTCATGGAAGAACTTGGGATACGAACCAGAAGTTAGAGATCAAATCTGACTTCAGAAATCCTCACTCATAATTCACCACTACTGTCCGGTCATAAGTCGAATAAAACGAGTTGGTTGCGAGAACAGGCCAACTCGGCTGGAGCGCTGATATTCGAAAAGGCCTGTAAAATGGGCATTTTTTCGAACAAAGTCACGCTGAGAATCTGTGTCATTGA
>JBGPCF010000135.1:0-18162 GCA_041481635.1 Terriglobia bacterium
GGTTTTCAATGTGCTATTCCTCAGCAACTTTGCAGACAGTGGTGCAGAATCGGCATAAGGCACGATCTGGTCGTCATCGCCATGCATCACCAGGACCGGCACAGTGATCTTCTTCAGGTCTTCGGTGAAGTCCGTCTGGGAGAACGCGACGATGCCGTCATAGTGCGCTTTGGCGCCTCCCATCATGCCCTGGCGCCACCAATTCCAGATCACCCCTTGAGAGGGTTTCGCACCAGGCCGGTTGTAACCATAGAACGGGCCAGCCGGCAAATCGTAATAGAACTGGGCTCGGTTGGCGGCGAGCTGCGCCTGAAGCCCATCAAACACCTCTTTGGGCAGCCCGCCCGGATTGGCCGCCGTCTTCACCATCAATGGCGGCACCGCGCTGATGATCACCGCTTTTGCCATCCGGCTTTCGCCGTGGCGCGCCAGGTAATGTACCACTTCGCCGCCGCCGGTCGAGTGGCCGACATGCACCGCTTCCTTGAGGTCGAGATGTGCGGTCAGCGCCGCCAGGTCATCGGCGTAATGATCCATGTCATGGCCACCAGCAGTCTGGGTGGAACGACCGTGCCCTCGCCGGTCATGGGCTATGACGCGATAGCCGTGCTTGAGGAAGAACAACATCTGGGCGTCCCAGTCGTCGGCGGTCAGCGGCCAACCGTGCGAAAACACTATCGGCTGGCCTTTGCCCCAGTCCTTGTAAAAGATTTCTGTGCCGTCTTTTGTGGTAATCGTAGACATGTTCTATTCTCCTTTTCTTGAATTTGGCGGCGTTGAAGCCGCTCTCTGCATTTCTTATGAGCCAATGAGAGTTTCTGACAAGAACCACGTTCGGCGCTCAGTTTCGTCAATCCAGTTTTCAATCAGGCTCGCGGTTGCCACATCTTTGTGCTTATCGCAGACATCGTGCGTCCACCGCAAAAACCTCGTCAGTTCCCGGCTGTCAGTACGGAGTTCTGTCAACATCCCTTCAGGAGAAAGGGATTCTTTATCGTCATCTTGGATGCGCTGATGACGTGATATGTCGCCGATGGAGCGTAGGGTGGTTCCGCCGATCTTGCGAACACGTTCAGCGATATCGTCGGTCATGGCGAATATCTGTTCGGCGTGCTCGTCAAGCAACAGGTGATAGTCACGAAAGTGGCGCCCGGTCATGTGCCAGTGGAAGCCCTTCGTCTTCACATAAAGGGCGAACACATCGGCAAGCAAATGGTTCAGCGCGCCGGAGATTTCTTCGACGCCCTCACGGCCGATATCAGCCGTGGGGCCATAAACTCCTTCCATATTTCCCTTTAATTTTGGTGCACTATTCTTTCCCATCGCTCTTGATCTCCTTTTTGCCGTTGAGGACACTTTTTCACCGCCGATTGAATTGGTCCGGCTCAGGCCTGCGTGCTTCAGAGAAATTTTTGCAATGCTTCAATCGTTTCCTTGGGCCGTTCCTCCAGCACCCAATGTCCGGTATCTTTTAACACCACCATGGTTACGTTAGACGCGACCCATTCCATCTGCCGCGCGAGCAAATCTCCATTGGCCTCCGCGCCGCCAATGGCCAGAACCGGCATCGTCAGATTGGTCATGGAGAGTTGCGCGAAATCCTTCGCCGCTCGCTGGAAAGAAACGAAATATGCCCAGCCGGCGCGCATGCGTCCCGGGCGTGCATAAGCCGCCGCGTACGCCACGCGGTCGGCTTCTGGAATAGAATGACTTTTGTCAGCCGCAAAATTGTTCCAGAAGTGTTCGAAGTAGATTCGCTCACGTCCGTGCACCAGCGCTTCCGGCGTCGGGCCGTTGAAGCGAAAATGCAAGTTGCACGGGTTGTTATAGACGTCTTCCCATCCCGCCACGCCCGGGAGAAAAGCATCCATCACCACGAGCTTTTCCACTTCGTCTGGAAACTGTGCCGCGTAGGCGTAAGCGACCATAAGCCCGATGTCGTGGCCGACAACTCGCGCTTTTTCGACACCGAGAGACTTGGCCAGCACGTGGATGCGGGTGGCGGCGGTTTTCATGTCAAGCCCGTCCTTTGGAATATCCGATTCACCGATCCCGGGAAGGTCGGGTGCGATCACCCTGAATTTCCCGGCCAACAAAGGAATCACCGGCTTCCACATGCGAGACGTTTGCGTGTAACCGTGCAGAAGGATCACCGCCGGGCCTTGACCGGCCGTCAGGTAATGCAGCCGGGCGCCCTCGACTACTGAAGACCGCGACTTAATTTCATCTGCTGCTGGCGCACTTGATGGATCCGCGATGGACAGATATCCGAGCACGACCAAACCCCCAACAAAACCGAATCGTTTCATGAGACTTCCTTAAGGTGAAGCACGCGGCTGGCAGCGTGCAACTCGAGACTACTCAACAAGACCGCAGGGTCATTGCAGCCCTTGTCAAAGTTGCAAAACAGTATCACTCGGCGCGTGCCCCGTGAATCCGCGTGGGCCAAGAGCCTGTCGGACCTCCTTGATGATCCTCCGCCGTTCGCGGTGAAGCCTCATCTTCACGCCCATTTCGGTCAGACCCAAGACTTCAGCAGTTTCCCTGGTGCCCAGTCCTTCGACATCGCGGAACCAGAGGGCCGAACGCGACACTGCTGGCAAATTCTGCAATCGGTCTTTGAGGATACTCAGCAGCTCTGACTTCACACATGTTTCTTCTGGATTGAGCCTGGTGTCGACGATCTGGGCCGTTAGAGGTGGTTCTTCGCGTTCCAGTGGGTCGCGTTTAATCGAAATTGCTATTCGGGAGCGTTTCCTGCGCAGTTGCATTAAGGAAGCGTTCACCACAATCCGCGTGAGCCAAGTGGAAAAACAGGAGCGTCCTTCGAACTTTTTAAGATTTTGTGAGGCGGCAAGCAAACCGTCTTGAAGAGCGTCTTCAGCATCTTGCGGGCTGCGAACGAAGCGCAGGGCAACCTTATACATTGGGCGCATAAAAATCGCGAAGAGCTGGTCCAGAGCTTCCCGATCGCCCCCCAACGCCAGGTGAAGCAAATGGTCCTTCTCTCGACTGGCTTCGCAAGATGCACTGATCCCCATGCCATCCTCCTGATTTCCATCAATTCCGGTTCGACGACATGAAGTGCACTCGTCCTGCCAATTGATCAGAATTCATCAACGATCAGCTAACCTGCTGGGGTGCAATGAGATTGAATTAGTGATGAGCCACTCGGAGGAGTCAACGTGCCAGCGTCTGGATGCCAGCGGGTTGGCACTCTGCCCAAGGATTGACGCAGGAGGGAGGTTTTCGTGGGAGCCCGAGCTTCCGATCACGGCTACAAAACCTTAACCGTTTGCGGTCGGATGGGAGCAAAGACGCCTTTAATCGGTGGGGCGGGAAATCCCCAGCTTTCGCATGCGGAATTGCAGTGTGGGGCGCTTCATGCCAAGGCGAACCGCAGCGCCGTTCTGCCCGCCAATAACCCAGCGGGTTTCCTCGAGAACGGCCAGGATGTGCTTACGCTCTGCGTCTTCCAGGGTTCCAAGTCTTTCGGGAGTGGTCGAAATTGGGCGATTTTTCAGATCAGTCAGGGGCACCTTCAACACGGGCCCTGTTGATAAGATGACGGCGCGTTCGACCACATTCTGCAATTCGCGAATGTTCCCAGGCCAACGGTAACTGGCCAATTCGTTCATGGTTTCCGTGGTGATGGTTTGGATGTTTTTATTGAACTGGCGGGCAAATTGCTGTGCGAAATGGCGGACCAGCAAGGGAATATCCTCCGAGCGCGCGCTTAGCGGCGGCATGTGAAGGGGAAATACGTTTAAACGATAGAAGAGGTCGCCACGAAATTTTTGCTCCTCAACCATGGCGGCCAGATCGCGGTTCGTTGCGGCGATCAAGCGCACGTCCGTCCGCAACGTTCGCGAGCTACCCAATCGCTCGAATTCACGTTCTTGCAGGACTCGAAGGAGCTTCGGCTGCAGCTCAAGCGGAATCTCCCCGACTTCATCAAGGAATACAGTTCCGTGATTGGCAAGTTCAAAGCGTCCGATGCGTTGAGTGACGGCGCCGGTGAATGCACCTCTCTCGTGCCCGAAAAGTTCGCTTTCAAGCAGCCCAGCGGGTATCGCTGCACAATTCAGTTTGACGAAAGCATTCGAACTGCGTGAGCTGCGATCGTGGATCGCCCGCGCGATCAACTCCTTACCCGTGCCGGTATCTCCGTAGATCAACACTGTAGATTCGGTGGGAGCAACAGTCTCGACTTGGCGGAGGACGGTACGAAGAGCCTCGCTCTGCCCGATGATCTCCTCGAAGCCCTGCTCGTTGCGAATTTCATCTTCGAGATAAAGGTTTTCTTGCGCCAGTTTGTCCTTGAGGTCGGCGATCTGGCGATAGGCAAGAGCGTTCTCGACCGCAAGAGCCAGTTGGCTCGCGACTTGAGTCAGAAACTCCACGTCATCCTCGGTGAACGGTTTCTCCTGGAGTCTGCCAAGTCGCAAGACGCCGAGGACGCGATTTCGGCGGATGAGTGGGAGGTTACAGATGGATTTCATACCCTCCCTGGCGGCAAGACGGTGCATTTCTGGATTTATCCCGGCTGGGTCATGTGGCCCACTCGATACCACAGGCTTGCCAGTTAAGAATGCCTTGCCAGGGTGCGATCCCTCGATGGGGATCGGAGTCTCCTCGTTGATGATTCCCTTGCTGTCAGGAAAATCCTGGGCGTAGAGCCGCAGCCATTTGTTTTCCAAATCCGGCAACATGACCCCTGCTGAATCACATTGCATAACTTGCCGGACACTCGACGAAATGGCTTGAAGGAGATCACGAAGATCCAGATTCGAGATAACCGCGTTGTTGAGGTCGAGGAGAAGCTTCAGCCTATCGTTCGATCTTTTCAAATTCGACTGCGCCACCAGCAAACCTTCCTCGGCACGCTTGCTGGCAGTCACGTCCATGGTAGTGCCGACGATTTCAACAACTTCACCCGATTCATTGATCACGGGGTGTGCGACAGAGTGAAGGTGTTTTATCGTTCCGTCCTCAAGGACAATTCGATAATCTGCCGCAGAATCCACCCTCTCTATCTGGGTCGACTCGATTTTCGCCCTCTGCTCGATTCGCGGCCTATCTTCGGGGTGAACCCTTTCCAGAAAAAGAGACAGAGTGGGCTTCGTTTTCTCGGGATTACAACCAAGGATGCGAAACATTTCTTGCGACCAGATGGCGTCGCCAGTGCGCACATCCCATGCCCAACTTCCGCTGTGGGATAGTCTCTGGGCTTCGGTGAGATATGCTTCACTCCGCCGCAGCGTCTCTTCCGCGCGTTTGCGACCGGTGATGTCACGCGTTATGGCCAGCACTGACCTGGTCGAGCCATCCACCCCGTTCTCCGGCACCAGCCGTGATTCAAAAAGCCGCTCGCCTTTCGGAGTGTCGAAGGTGAACTCTTCCGCTATGGCTTGGCCAGTCTTAAACACCCGCCGGAGACCCGCCTCCCAGGACTGGACATACTTTTCAAATATGCCAACTTCCTGGTTAGTCTTTCCAAGCAATGCTGTCGGCGGCAGACCTGTATAATCCTCGACAATCGGATTGACGTAGCTGTAGCGCAAGTCGTGGTCGAATCGCATCACGATGTCAGGAGCATTCTCAGCCAGCATACGGAACTGAAGTTCACGTTCTTCAAAATTTCGGATTCGTATCCGGTAAATACCGAATGCCATCGCCAGCAGCGCCAGACCTCCACTGCCCCGAAACCACCATGTCCGCCAAAATGAAGGCGTCCCCTCCACGAGTGCCACAGCGACTACATCACCGCCCGGACTTGGCAGCACAAAGGTAGTGCCAGGGGGACCATATCCCGGCTCAACAAGGATGGCGGCATATTCCGTTCCCGGATGAGTTGAATTCGTCCACGTCGAATCTGGCTGAATCTTAGTGAATGGTTTGTTCGCGAAAGGCTGCACCCACCAAGCTCCGCTCCGGGCGAATAGGACGATTTGTTGGCCGGGGTGCGCGCCGAGCACGCGCCCTTCGATAGTAACCAATTTGAGCGCATTGCCCTCGCCTGCCCGGGGCACTTTGGTGAATTCGATGGAAGGCCCAGTTACCTCCATACGTGATTGGCAACCCCCTAGCAGGATACATGTAACCGCCAGGAGCGCTCTTCCCCAATTTGATGCGGCACATTTATGCAGACTCATTGGGCACCGCCCAAGGGTGAGGGCTATGCAGCTCAAGGCACTGACAAGAGACGGGTAAGGCATGGGCTTGGTCAACTGCCCTTTACAGAGGTGTGATTCTGTTCCGACCTGTCGTTGTCAGCGCCCTTTGTTATGAGGCTCGTCGAGACCTAACATCCGCTCGCATTCACACGTTCTCATTCGATCGAGTGTGGTTTGCGGCCTCGACGTAGCGTCTCACTTTAACGCTCTTTAAACGGCTTTGCAATTCAATGACTCCCGCAAATTGGCGCGGCCTCTGACCTGGAACTGCTAAAAAAAACCAAAGCTATCGAGACATTTCACGTTCTGGATGCCGAACTTGAGTGCCCATAGGTTGACGAAGTGCCAACATACCAGCACTGGGTGTTGAGTAAGTCCCCTTCTTCACCCAGCCATGAATCTGTGAGTTCCCATTTCCAATCAATAGGTTACGAGTCTCTCGCGAAAAGGCTGCTGGTTTGGTGCCCCTCGTGCCTTGATCGTTGGCAGGCCAGGGGGCTCGGACAGATGCTCAGGATTTCGGTGCACGAGGACGACCATATGGTTCGCATGCAGGTCGAGGGCACACTTATGGGTGTTTGGGTGCAAGAACTGGAGAATTGCTGGCGGGCAACTCAAGCCGGATTGAAGGGGCGATCACTATGCGTGGACCTGTCTGGTACAACTCGTGTGGACAATGCCGGGGACTATTTGCTGAGGCTGATGCACAAGGAAGGCTCCCAGTTCCTGGTTTCGGGCCCGTCAATGCGGGCGCTAATTTCAGAAATCACGGGCGGTGGAACTACAACCGAGGAAGGACTCAGCTAGGCGGGGTCCATCAAATTCCCCCGCCAGCCGCATAGGCGTTTCGAAGCTGAGGGTTGATCGGAAGGTTGGACCGCGGGTCCAATGGCTTTATCCAATCCATGGCGTGGACCGGGAATATGACTACGATCCAGAAAATTCTTTTCCCTGTGGATTTTTCGCCGGCCTGCACAGCCATGGCCCCCTTCGTGAACAGAGCGGCTGCTATCACCTCGGCCAAAGTAACTCTCCTCCATGTCCTGGAGCCTTCTATATCTCCCGCGTCCGGATTCGAGCTACTGGCGCGACCCCTGCCCGAGGCTGAAGCAGACCGCAAGAACGTAGCTTGCGACAGACTCGAATCATACCATTCGTCTGAGTTCCCCGTGCATGACAACCACCGATTGGTGGTGGCAGGAGAGGCGGCGGGTCAAATCGCCGAGGTCGCGCGGCAAGGCGGCTTCGATCTGCTCGCCATGCCAACTCACGCAGGTGTGTTTCGAAGAATGCTACTCGGCTCTACCACGGCAAAGGTCCTAAACGATGCCGACTGCCCTGTATTGACTACTCAACATGCTGAGAGCATAGCTCCCAGGCGGCTCGAACACCGTGAATGGGTTTGCGCGATTGGGTTGACCCCGGATTCGGCGCGGGTCCTTCGGTATGCCAGCCAGACAGCCGAGACCTTCCATGCGAACCTAACGCTCGTTCACGCAATCCCGGCCACCGAGCCAGGCCTGCCCGTACAACTGGATCTTGAAGAGCGAGTGCAGTCCATAGAAAAGAAGGCGGCCCGCGACGGCATCCGTGAGCTGCAAAAGGTCGTGGGCTCGCACGCTCCTGTCAGTATCGCCGTCGGCCCTATTAAAGACGCGCTCACCGAGGCGGCGCGCAGGCTGCGAGCAGATGTGCTTGTGATTGGCAGAAGCTCACAGTCAGGTGCCCAAGGCCGCCTGCGGGATCTCACCTATGCGGTAGTCCGTGACGCGCCATGTCCAGTGCTGAGTGTCTGATGGCGGGTGCGCTGGCCATTTAGACTGCGAATGAGCAGAGCAAATCGGCCTGTAAGCATTTTTTCATTCAATTTGCGGCCATCGGATCGGCCCAGTGCACTCAGCCTGAAACTTTGGAATTGAGTAGAGCATCCAAAAAGAATTACTTGATTATGGCAGAAAAGTCTGCGGATTTATCCAACTCGCAACCCCACGGCTCTGGAGGCGGAAATACCGTGTCGCCCCTTACCCCCGAGCCCTGGCGGCCCAAAGTGAACCCCTGGCTGATTGCGGTGGTGGTGGCGGTGGCCGCCTTCATGGAGGTGCTCGACACCAGCATCGCCAACGTGGCGCTCCCTTACATGGCCGGTAGTCTAGGAGCGAGCACAGATGAAAGCACGTGGATCCTCACTTCCTACCTGGTGTCGAATGCCGTCGTGCTGCCTATCAGCGGGTGGTTCGCGACATTGTTCGGTCGAAAGCGTTTCTTCATGATTTGTCTCGTGATTTTCACGCTCAGCTCCTTGTTGTGCGGGCTTGCCCCCAGCCTTGGCGCCATCATCCTGTTTCGTGTGATCCAAGGGGCGGGCGGAGGAGGACTGCAACCGATGGCCCAGGCCATCCTGGCAGACACCTTTCCACCGCAGCAGCGCGGTCTGGCCTTTGCACTCTACGGAGTTACGGTCGTCGTTGCGCCGACGGTCGGGCCGACCCTGGGCGGTTGGATCACGGACAGCTACTCCTGGCGCTGGATTTTCTTCATCAACCTGCCGGTTGGCATTCTGGCATTGTTCCTGGTCTTTCGTCTGATCGAAGACCCTCCTTGGGCAAAGCGAGTGGCGGGTGCTGGAGTAAAGATTGACTATATCGGCGTGGCCCTGCTCACGCTCGGCGTGGGCGCCCTACAGGTGATGCTCGACAAGGGGCAGGAGGAGGACTGGTTCGCGTCCCATTTCATTCTCGTGCTCGCTGTCATCGCCGCGGCGGGTCTCATTTCCCTTTTCATCTGGGAGTGGCTTCACAAAGAGCCAATCGTCGAAGTGCGTCTCTTCAGGAATTTGAACTTCCTTGGCGCCAACGCCATGATGTTTATACTGGGGATTATGTTGTTTTCCAGCCTGGTCATGATGCCCTTGTTCCTTCAAACCCTCGTCGGCTACACGGCCGAGTCGGCAGGTTTGGTGCTCTCCGGCGGCGGCCTCGTGCTGTTGTTTCTGATGCCCATCGCAGGGACGCTCGGGTCCAAAGTTCAGGCGCGCTACATCATCGCCTTTGGCTGGCTGACGCTCTCTCTCGGGATGTATTACTCCACGCAGCATCTCGACCTCGAGATCAGTTTTAGGACGGCCAGCCTGATGCGCGTGATTCAAGTGTTTGGGCTGGGGTTCCTTTTCGTACCCATCACTCTGGCCTCCTACGTCGGTATGCCGGCTCAGAAGAGCAACAGTGTCGCCGGCCTGGTCAACTTCATGCGCAACATCGGCAGCAGCATTGGAACGTCGATGGTCAC
This sequence comes from Terriglobia bacterium, assembly GCA_041481635.1. Taxonomy (GTDB): domain Bacteria; phylum Acidobacteriota; class Terriglobia; order UBA7540; family UBA7540; genus DASYXZ01. The sequence continues at coordinate 9,462 of JBGPCF010000135.1, forward strand.
CACGCTGATTGCGCGCCGGGCGCAAGTCCATCAGGTTTATCTAGTGGCTCATGTCAGCCCTTCACATCCAGCCCTTGCGCGTGCGGCGAGTGGACTGGCGGCGCATCTCGCGTCATCGGGTTTGGACGCCACACGAGCCACAAGCCAGGCTTATGGCCGGATCTACCGGGCGTTGATCGGGCAGGCGACGACTTTGGCTTACATTGACACTTTTTGGGTTCTTTGCATAGGAGCGGCCATCATGTTCTTGCTTTCTTTCGCGCTGAGGAAGAACGATCCGGGCGCGGGCGGAGAGGTGGCCGTCGGCTGAGGTTTCACCATGATTCGAATCATCACCATTGAGCGAGAATACGGGAGTGGAGGCGGCGCGATCGCAGAGAAGGTGGCGGCGCGCCTGGGCTGGAAGCTCTGGGACCAATTGTTGACCAAGGAAATCGCGCGGCGGCTGGATTGCGATTGCGGAGCCGTGGAAAAGCACGAGGAGCGCAAAGACCCTGCGTACTACGGGCTCCTCAAGTCCTTCATGCGTGGCAGCTTTGAGGGAAGCCTGAACGCCCCGCGGCTGAAGATGGTGGATACCGAATGTGTCCGCGATGTTGTGCAGAAGATCCTCCCGGAGATCGCCAAGGCCGGCAATGGCGTGATTGTGGGACGAGGGTCGGCCTATTATCTCTGCTCGCGCACCGACGCCTTTCACGTTTTTATTTACGCGCCCTTTCAAGAAAGGGTTCGACGGCTGCGGTCGATAGGGAAGAGTGAGCAGGAGGCAGTTGAGTTGGCCGAGACGGTGGACCGTGAACGCGCGGACTTCATCAAGAAATATTTCCACGTCGACTGGCCCGGAAGGCACTGTTTCCACTTGATGGTGAATTCCGGCATGGGCGATGACGTGGCGGTCGAGATTATTCTAGATGCCGTGGCACGAAGTTCAAAGCAGCGGGCGTGATCGAATACATCCGATTCAGTGAGGAGATGCGATGTTTGGCAATCAAAGGGCCCGGCACCTGATATTTTCCATCACTTTCCTCGTGACCTTCATATTGGCGACCCGCAGATCCAGTGCGGGCCAGGCCCAAAACCCGTTTCTCGGAAGTGTGCCCACCGGCCAAGCTACCGGAACGACACTCAATCTTTCTCTCAAGGATGCGATCGAGCGCGCCCTGAAATACAACCTTGGCGTGATCGAGAGCGGCCAGAGCACCCGCGCGGCGCACGCTGTGCGCCTCCGCAGTTTGAACGCATTGCTGCCCGATCTCTCGGCGCGCGTCTCAGGCGCGATTGAACAGATCAATCTGAAGGCCCAGGGCTTCAACCTCACAATCCCCGGGTTCCGCATCCCGACCATGGTGGGGCCCTTCGGCGTTGCGGATGCTCGTGCATACTTGTCGCAGGAAATCTTCAATTGGTCCGACATCAAGAACCTGAAGTCGGCAACGGAATCCGAAAGGGCGTCGCAATACTCCTACAAGAACGATCGCGACTTGGTGGTGTTCACCACGGGAAACGCCTATCTCCTGGTGATTTCGAATGGGGCTACGGTGGACTCGGTTCGCGCGCAGGTTCAGACGGCCCAAACGCTGTATCAACAGGATGTGGATCAAAACAAGGAAGGCGTGATTGCCAGCATCGATTTGCTCCGCGCCCGCGTGGAGTTGCAGACGCAGCAGCAGCGCCTGATTGCCGCACAGAACCAACTCGCCGTCGACAAGCTGTCGCTCGGGCGTGTGATCGGGCTGCCTAACGGACAGGAGTTCCAATTGACCGATTCAGTTCCTTATGTCTCGCTGGACGGCATCACTCTGGAGCAGGCGCTGAAGCAAGCCTATTTAACCAGGCCCGACTATCAAAGTGCCAAGTCGCAGGTCACTGCGGCGGAACTTTCCCAGCAGGCTGCCACCTCCGAAAACTATCCCACCTTGTCGACCAGTGCGAACTACGGAGACATTGGCAGTCCTAACTTTGGCACCTCGCACGGGACATTTGACTTTGCCGTCACCCTAAACGTTCCCATCTTTCAAGGGAGCCGCGTGCGGGCGGACAAATTACGCGCCGACTCAGCCCTGGAGCAGCGCAAAGCGGAATTCGCTGATCTGGGGGGCAAGATCGACGATCAAGTTCGCACAGCCTTCTTGAATCTTAAGTCCTCTTCCGAGCTGGTCGCTGTGACCCAAAGCAACATCGATCTTGCCAACCAGACCCTGACTCAAGCGCAGGACCGGCTCCGTTCTGGCATCGCGGACAATCTCGAAGTCGTTCAGGCGCAGGAATCCGTCGCCACGGCAAATCAATCCTACATCGCAAGTCTTTATGCATTTAATCTGGCGAAGATCTCTCTCGCGCAGGCAATAGGCGTGACCGAACAATCAGCACTGCAATATTTGGGAGCGAGGTAACTATGGGAACCACAACAACACAGTCACCCGAATCTACCAGGCCCCCCGAACAGCTTTCAAGCCCTACAGGGCTGGACGCGGGCCGAGCTCCAACGCGGCGCCCGAAGGTGGGCAGGAAAATCCTGTTCGCCGTCCTCGCTCTGGCTCTGATCGTGGTCGCCGTCCCGTTGTATCGCTATTATGCCTCACGGGAGTCCACTGACGATGCGGAAATTGACGGTTACATTTACCCGGTCAGTTCCCGGGTTCCGGGCTATGTGACCCGAGTCATGGTGGACGACAACCAGTACGTCGAGGTCGGCACGGTGCTGGCGCGACTCGACCCCAAAGACTTTGAAGTCGCAGTGGCGAACGCCAAGGCGACGTTGGCCAATAACCAAGCCGGCGCCGCTGCTCTGCTCACCAATGTGCCCATCACATCCGTAAATACTTCCAGCCAACTATCCAGTGCGCAGGCCGATGTAGAGAACGCCAGGGCCGGGATCATTGCCGCTCAACGGCAGTTTGACGCCGCGCAAGCCTCGTTACGGCAGGCTGAAGCCAATGACCTCAAAGCTCAGGATGACGTTAACCGGTACAAGCCGCTTGCCGCGAAGGACGAGATTCCGCAACAGAGGTACACGCAAGCCGTGGACACTCAACGCGCCACCGCGGCAGCCGTGGAGGCAGCCCGGGCGTCCTCGGCCGCCGCCGAACAGGCGGTCAATCAGGCGCGCGCCAAACTCGAACAAGCTCAGGCGCAATTGCAGTACGCGCAGACCCGGCCACAGCAGATTTCCGTACAACGATCCCGCGCCCAAGCCGCCGAGGCGGAGACTCAGCGCGCCACTGCTGCCTTCGAGCAAGCCCAACTCAATCTCCAGTACACCACCATCGTGGCGCCGATTGCCGGGATCGTGGGGCAACGATCAGTCCAGCCTGGCCAGAACGTCTCGCCGGGCCAGCAACTGATGACCATCGTCCCTCTGGACAGTCAGAACATTTGGGTAACAGCGAATTTCAAAGAGACGCAATTGAAATTCATGCGGCCCGGCCAGCCCGTAAAGATTTCCGTGGACACCTACGGCCGCACATATGACGGGCACGTCCTAAACATTGCCGGCGCCAGCGGAGCTCGCTTCAGCCTGCTGCCACCGGAAAATGCCACTGGAAATTATGTAAAGGTAGTCCAGCGAATTCCCGTCAAAATCGTTTTTGAAAAGGGGCAGGACCCTGAGCACCTGTTGAGGCCGGGAATGTCTGTGGAACCAAACGTAAAAGTCAGATAGTGGAGATGTTGCGGCCGACGCAGAGCAGATATGACTTCAGGCTTCGTCGGCGGATGGGTCCTTTGTTGCGCCGTGGTTTTGACCAAACTGTCCAACTCTCAGATCGCCCACTCGGAAACAATGGGCTGACTGCATGGGCATTTATCGCCGGCCTTGGGCATCTCTTTGCTTTTGGTCATGGCAGGACGGTCCTACGGCACCCAAGGACAAGAGGCTTAGCTCATTCAGGTGTTTACCGGATTGATTGAAATCAGCCCCCATGTATATTACTGCTTCAATCTTTAGCGGATGCATTCAAAGCCTGTGGGGTAGATTTGTACCTTCAAAAAAGGCAGGCAGAGTAGCGGTGCATCTGGGACCTGCGGGGCGCTCGCGAGCGTTAACCCAAGGACTTCGGCCAGATGGTAGACATGACAAAGTCGGTCCAGTTTCTAGAGAAGCAGGAGCGTCCTGCTACGGGTGGCCTGCGCGCTCACGCATCCCAACCTCTCACTGCGCTCCGAACGGCCCACTTGACCATCAATTGGATGCCCAAAATCTTTTGGATGGGTCGTCCGCACTCTCCGGCGAAACCATCTTCGGCCTATCGAAGATAGTCCCTATCGGGGCACCCCTGAACAAAGTACTAATGAGCTCGGCGCGCGTTCATGAGGCTCAAGGGAAAAGGTCAGTTCGGCTCACGCGGTCACATCTGGAGGTGAGAGCTTGAACGAGTCCTCCAAATCGAAGATTGACGTTCCTCTGGAGACTTCCCTCCCAGAGGGAGCGGTTTCTTTAGAATCGATCCTCTGTACGGAGGAGTTGCGCCGCCGCCCATCGCGCCCGGCCGATTACGAGAAGGAGAACCGCGCGCTCGTGGCACTGAGAAGCGCGCTGGCCGACTCGCCTCGCACCATTCTTCAGACGCTGGCCGAAACCATCCTGGAAGTCACCCAATCCGACTCATCCGGCCTCAGTCTGCTAACTAAGGAGGATGGGGGGAAAAGGTTTTATTGGCCGGCCATCGCCGGCAAATGGAAACCGCACATCGGCGGCGGGACCCCACGCGATTTCGGTCCCTGCGGAGACGTGCTCGATCGAAACACCACACTGTTGTTCCGGCACTTCGAGCGGCGTTACCCCTATTTGCTGCCCGTCGCGCCCTCTGCAGAAGAGTGCCTGCTGGTTCCGTTTTACGTTGAAGGCAAAGCAGTCGGGACAATTTGGGCGATCATGCACGACAATCGTCACAGGTTCGACGCGGAGGATGGGCGGATCATGAGTTCCCTGGGGAAATTCGCCTCCTCGGCATATCAATCCCTGGAGCTTATTGAGGACCTCAAATTGCAAGTCGCCGAGCGCGAAAAAACGGAAAGAGCGTTGCGTGACCTAACCAATTCGCTGGAAACGCGGGTTCGAGTCAGGACTGAAGAGCTGGAACAGGAGATTGCCGAGCGCAAACGGGCCGAGCGACGCCTCGTGGCTCAATATAGAGTCACACAGATCCTAGCGGAGACAGCTAGTCTCGAAGAAGCCACGCCAAAAATACTGCAGGCCCTGTGCGAGTGCCTGGTATGGGACCTGGGTGAGCTATGGCGCATAGACCGGGTCGCGGGGGTGCTCCGCGGCGTCGAGGTGTGGCACAAACCATCCGTAGAGGTTCCGCGTTTTGAAGCGATCAGCCGCGATCTGACTTTCCTGCCCGGGATAGGCCTGCCGGGCCGAGTCTGGTCCAGCCGTGAGCCCGCCTACATTCCGGATGTCGTCCAAGATTCTAATTTTCAGCGCGCGTCCATCGCCGCGTCCGAAGGGCTGCACGCGGCCTTCGCTTTTCCCATCCTGCTCGGCAGCGAAGTCGTTGGGACCATGGACTTTTTCAGCCAGGAGATCAGGCAGCCCGACCGGGACCTGCTCGACATGATGGCGACTATCGGCAGCCAGATAGGCCAGTTCATCGAGCGCAAACGGGCAGAAGAGGAGCTACGGCGAAGTGAGGTCTATTTGGCGGAAGCGCAGCGGCTGAGTGTCACGGGCAGCTTTGGGTGGAAGATGGCGAGCGGCGAGATCGTGTGGTCCGAAGAAACGTACCGGTTATTCACCCTCGATCGAACGATGAAACCCACGGTCGAATTCGTACTCTCGCGAACCCATCCCGAGGACCGCGACAGCGTCCAGCAGCTCATCGATCGGGTAACGCGCGAGGGCAAGGACTGGGATCTCGAACATCGAATAGTGATGCCCGACGGCGCCGTGAAGCATCTGCATGTGGTCGCGCACGCCGTGCACGACGAATTGACTGGTGCTACCGAGTATGTCGGAGCCGTAATGGACGTCACGGCTGTCAAGGAGTCTCGCCAGGCGTTGGAGAAAGCTTACGCCAAGATACAGGCTTTGAAAGACGAGCTGCAGAAAGAGAACATCGTCCTTCGTGAGGAGATCGACCGTTCTTCGATGTTCGAGGAGATTGTCGGGAGTTCTCCCGCCCTGCAAACGGTTCTGTCTCGTATGTCTAAAGTTGCTCCGACCGATTCCAGCGTTCTGATCACTGGCGAAACGGGGACAGGTAAAGAACTCGTTGCCCGCGCGATTCATAGGCGGTCTCATCGCTCCTCCCGCGCATTTGTGACTGTGAACTGCGCTGCCATCCCGCGGGACTTGATCGCCTCAGAATTGTTTGGCCACGAGAAGGGTGCCTTTACAGGGGCAATCCAACAACGCTTGGGCCGCTTTGAATTGGCCGGAGGAGGCACGATCTTCCTCGACGAAGTCGGAGAGCTTCCTGCCGAGACCCAAATCGCTCTCCTGCGTGTTTTGCAAGAACACGAAATTGAGCGTGTTGGCGGAAATCGATCCATCCGAACTGACGTTCGGGTGATAGCTGCAACAAACCGTGACTTGCAGGCGGCCATCGCCACAGGCGCATTTCGGAGCGACCTGTTTTACCGGCTCAACGTTTTTCCCATTGAGATTCCTCCCCTCCGGGAACGCAGGGAAGACATTCCTTTGCTGGTCGTATACTTCATCGATCGCTTTGCAAGACTAGCGGGTAAGAAGTTGCGAACTATTAAGAATAGCACTCTGGAAATGCTTCAGTCGTACCCCTGGCCCGGTAACATTCGCGAATTGCAGAACGTCATTGAGCGATCTGTTATCGTCTGCCAAACGGAGAATTTCTCGGTCGATGAGAGCTGGCTTTCGCGACCGCTTCGTGCAACTGAATCGAACAATCGGCGTGACCTTTATAAGAGTCTTTCTTCTCATGAAAAAGAGATCATTGAAGCAGCCCTAAGCGAAAGCGGAGGACGGGTGTCCGGCCCGTCAGGAGCAGCCGCCAGGCTCGGTATTCCAGGATCTACATTGGACTCGAAAATCAGGTCACTAAAGATTAACAAGAATCGCTTCAAGACTACCGATCCCACAACAGAGCGCATTTAGGTCCCCTCCTCAACGAGCCCAGAGATCACACTTTCGATATTTCGGAAATTTACGAGAACTCGAAATTTGGTTTTCAACTAAATAGCCTGGTTTCAATAGTTCAGCATTGGAGTTGCAATTGCTATTAGATCGATATGCGATGGAGGTCGCTGAGATTCGGATTCTCAGGCGAGGGTCGATGCTGAAGATCACAAGGGTAGCGAACGGAGAGGTGGTCTTTAAGCTGATCGGCCGAATGGGCGCAGAAAACTTAGGCGAGTTGGATACGCTGGTCAGCGCAGAAGCGAGGGATCGCCGCATCATCTTTGACCTGATTGACCTAACGCTGGTGGATCAAGACGGTGTCAGGTTTCTCGGGCGCTGCGAAGCAGAGGGCATCAAGCTCAGGAATTGTCCGGCCTATGTCCGGGAGTGGACTAATCGAGAAAGAGGAGGAAGTTGTTCACGAAAACGGTGAAGGGTTTTCCCACCTTGATGCCGAGAATCACAGCAGAGAGGAAAGGGACGATCACCGCAGACAAGTCAACTGCAGTGCAACCGAATAAATCCAAACCCAGAGAAATTGGAGGACACTATGACCCAAACAAGTGGTACACAACGAAGTAAGGAGCAGGCAGATGACAAGAATGCAATTCGTCCGTTTCATGTAAACGTTCCTGAGGCGGACCTGACCGATTTGCGCAAGCGCATCAACGCGGCAAAGTGGCCTGACCGGGAAACGGTCGCGGATGCATCGCAAGGCGTGCAGCTCGCGACGATTCAGGCGCTGGCGCGCTATTGGGCGACAGAGTATGACTGGCGCAAGATCGAGGCCAAACTGAACGCGCTGCCTCAGTTCATCACGGAGATCGACGGGCTCGACATTCATTTCATCCACGTCCGCTCGAAACACGAAAATGCGTTGCCGCTGATCGTCACGCACGGATGGCCGGGGTCGATCACCGAACAGATGAAAATCATCGATCCGCTGACCGATCCCACCGCACACGGCGGAAATGCATCCGACGCCTTCGATGTCGTGATTCCATCCATGCCAGGTTACGGCTTTTCCGGGAGGCCGACCACGACCGGGTGGGACCCCGCCCACATTGCCCGTGCCTGGACCGTGCTGATGAAGCGCCTCGGATACACGAAGTTCGTGGCGCAGGGTGGCGACTGGGGCGCAATCATCACCGAGCTTATGGGCGTGCAGGCGCCGCCGGAATTGATGGGCATCCACACCAACATGGCGAACGTGATTCCACTCGACATCGACAAGCTGGCCTTTTCCGGCGCACCGGTGCCGGCGAATCTCTCGGCCGACGAGAAGCTCGCTTACGAGCGGCTGAGCTTCGTCTATGCAAAGGGCATCGGCTACGGCTTTCAGATGGGGTTGAGACCGCAGACGCTGTACGGAATAGCGGACTCACCTATCGGTCTCGCCGCCTACTTCCTTGATCATGACGCACGCAGTTACGAGATGATCGCGCATGTTTTTGCCGGGGGGAGCGAAGGCCTCACCCGAGACGACGTCCTCGACAACATCACGCTGACCTGGTTGACGAATACCGCGCTCTCAGGCGCCCGTCTGTATTGGGAGAACAAGGGGGCGTCGTTCTTCGCCGTCAAGGGCGTCGTGGTCCCGAC
>JBGPCF010000136.1:0-18095 GCA_041481635.1 Terriglobia bacterium
AAAGGCGATGGAACAGGATGCCGACTCCGTTCCGAAGGGAGGAAGGCAACACGACAACCACGCTAAACGCGAGTGGACTGTCCGATCCTGCGTAGTCTGAGAACCCGCGCACGCTGAGAAACAACATGCACGAGAACCGGGAGATCTCCTGCACGTCTTGGGCGAAAGCTCAAGACCGGGCCGCGAAGGCCATAAACCGAACGGCGGACCAGAACGTACAGGAGAAGTCGGACTGTGCCGTAGTACCAGTGAACCAGTCGAACAACGAAGGGAAACCTTTGGCGGAGGCCGGGGAGGGAAGGGCACAGATCAAGGAGAACATCGTTCAATCTCGCATGCGCCCGACACAGAGCGGGCAACGCATGTCCCAGGGATTGCACGGCGTGCGGCAAGCAGCAAAAGAAAGGAAGCAGGATCGGTTCACCGCTCTGCTCCACCATCTGAGCGTCGGATTACTCCGTGATAGCTTCTACGCCCTTCAGCGTCAAGCTTCTCCCGGAATAGACGGCGTGACGTGGCAGGAGTACGAAGCCGGATTGGAGGATCGACTTGTCGATCTGCACAGTCGGGTGCACCGTGGAGCGTATCAGGCCAAACCCTCACGACGAGTCTATATACCGAAGGCCGACGGGCGACAACGTCCGTTGGGCATCGCGGCACTGGAGGACAAAATCGTTCAACAGGCTGTGGTGACGATCCTCAACCAGATTTATGAGGTCGACTTCAAAGGCTTTTCCTACGGGTTTCGGCCCGGTCGCGGCCCCCATCAAGCGCTGGACGCGCTGACGGTGGGCATCCAATGGAGGCGAGTGAACTGGGTGCTCGACGCGGACATTCGGGGCTTCTTCGACAACATGAGCCACGAATGGACCATGAAGTTTGTTGAGCACCGCGTGGCCGATCGCCGGATACTTCGCCTGATCCAGAAATGGTTGAAGGCTGGAGTTTCCGAAGATGGTCAGTGGTCGGAGACGAAGCTAGGTACGCCGCAGGGAGCAGTCGCTTCACCGCTGCTTGCCAACGTCTACCTGCATTACGTGTTCGATCTATGGGTGGAGGCCTGGCGCAAGAAAGTCGCGAACGGTGACGTGATTGTCGTCCGCTACGCCGACGATCTTGTGGTGGGCTTTCAATACCGGACGGACGCCGAGCGGTTCCTCCGCGCATTTCGGGAACGTCTGGCAAAATTCGGTTTGGAATTACACGCGGACAAGACACGACTGATCGAGTTCAGGCGGTTTGCCGCCCGCGACCGGAAACAGCGCGGAAAGGGGAAACCGGAGACCTTCACGTTCTTGGGTTTCACCCACTTCTGTGGGCAGCGCAACAGCAACGGAGCTTTCATCGTCTGGCGGATTACGGCGAAGAAGCGAATGGTCGCGAAGCTCAAAGCCATTAAGGCTGAGCTGCAACGCCGGAAGCATCATCGCACGACCGCGGTCGGCGTATGGCTTCGGAAGGTTGTGCTGGGATATTACCCATACCATGCCGTTCCGGGTAACTCGACTCAGTTGGGCATCTTTCGCCGTCGCGTTGGCTGGTTGTGGCGGGGCGTTTTAGTCCGTCGCAGTCAACGCGCCCAGGTGCGATGGGATCGTCTCTCCCCTCTCTTGACCCGGTGGATTCCCCCACCCCCTATTCTGCATCCTTATCCTGATGCTCGCTTCGCCGCCACCCATCCACGATAAGAGCCGTATGCGTGAATCCGCCTGTACGGATCTGTGCGGGGGGCGATCAGCGATGGTCGTCCCTACCGCGACAACTATTCCGGCGCCTTACGGCTGCGCCCGTGACGTCAGCGGTCACTTTGTTGTGTCGGCTTCATGGAGCAGTGTTCGAAATGCTGCACCGTCATGAGGCGCTTGATTCAGCTTGGTGCGCCCCTCAAGTAGGAACTGAACGAATATTTGTCACCCTTCCGAATCGATGCCAAGCAATTCTTGGAGAGTTCGAGGAGGCGGGAAGCGAAGCAGGCCGTATATTTGATTGGCGGCAAGCCCGTCTCTCTTTGGGTACAAAAATGGTCTTGTGGATAAACAAGGTCATGCCACGACTCGATATTCATCACGTTTTCTCCAGAAGGCAAGGCACGCCTGGCTCAAAGGACGGCAACAGTGGGTGAGCATGATGAAGGTGCGCAGCGGGATGATAAGGATGTTGTAGATCTCGGAACCGTGACCCGCCCTATTCCGCGCGGGCGTCAGATTCCGTCCGCCTTCCGCAGAACTGAGCCAGCAATTCTAGTCGCCGCCTTTCGCGATTCCATTCAGGAAAACCTCGATCTCCCTCTTGGTTTGTAAATCGCCTTTCTGACAAGCGACATCAAGGCCCTTCTCATATATGCTTTTCGCCTCGGCGAATCGCTCCAGCGCAGTGAGAACCTTACCTAGCTCGCGGTAGGCCGCTGAGTAATCAGGCTTGAGATGCAGGACCTCGCGGAATTCGCCTTCGGCCTCGGCGTTGCGCTTCGCCTTGAGGTATTCAAGGCCCAGGCTATAACGCACCATCACGTTTTCTGGAGCCTGGGCGGCCAATTCTTGAAATGCCTCAAGTGGCGATTTTTGCTGTTCGTTTTCTTCCATCCTGGTCCCTCCTGACCTGCCCCGCAAAAACTGTACCAAAATCAGATATGATTTTGGGACCTTCTTGAGTTTTTGCTGAGAGAGAGATAGAAGGGAGAAGAGACTCGATTGGAGTGGGACTCGCAGGTCCAGACTGAGGTGCATAGTAAGGTGCATACTTGTGCCCGAGCTGGAGGTTCGGACCCGAATGAGAGGTATGCATCCGACTGAAAATAGGGTGTTCCGAACAGGAAGAACGGTGGCGCCACGGTTTTTTAAACCGTAGGGCGAGGGTTCGAATCCCTCCATGCCCTATTATCAATAACTTACGGGCGGAGAACGACCGCGTGAGCAACGGTCCACAATACTTTGGGTCCGAGTTTGACTCCCTTCACGAATATCATCATTTCAACAGCTTAGGAGCTTTGGGAAGGGCCGACGGTGCACACAAGGTGAGCAAAACAAGAGCCTAGTGAAGGTCGCGGCCGAAAAAGTTGGCGTTTGGGTCGAGAGTTGGCGTTGTGGTCCTGTCGTTTGCCAAAACTTAGCCAGAGCTTGAATCTCATCCATGTAACATGTTGCGCGGCACCTACGCGCGCATTTCTAATGCGTTTTCAATTATGGCGAGGGACAGCCAGATCCTTCTCCTCCCCAGTTTCAAACGGACCCACCTTGCGGGTGAGATGGCACCCTTCGCGTCGGTCCTCACCGCACTCCACGCGAGCATCGCTGACATCTGACTCGAAGCCCGTGCGGCGACTCTCGGAGCGTCCGAAAAAACCGGCAGCGCCTTGGGCCTCCAGTCAGTTCTGCTTGACGGATGGGATTCTTAGCAACGACAGCGGCCAGTAGAAGGGCTTTACTTTCCCTGCGAACTCAATCTATACTTCGCCTGTCAGAGGGTTCCAGTTTGTTTAGTACACAACAGTTAAAACGCAATTTGGGCCACCCGGCGCATATGCAAAAGGAGGATTCCGTGAGGAAACTTATGGCTGTTCTGGTGCTCGGCGTCGCGGCAATTGCACCTGCCGCACAGACCGCGACAGCGCAAGTGGCGACGGCTAAGAAAGCGGCCAGCGCCAAGGAATTTCGTTGGCACGGCAGAATCGTCAGGAGCAATAAGGACATGTCTACGCTGGACGTACGCAAGGGGCACATTGAGAGGGTAGTCCACTATTATACCTCGACGAAGTGGACCAAGGGAGCGGAAGCGATCCAGCCGAGTGATGTGAAGGACGGGGACGACGTGATCGTGCTGGGTTACTTCAACGAAAAGAAGGAACTCGTCGCCACTCGAATTGATCTGCGGACGCCTAAGTTGCTTTAAAGGCATGGTTCAAAACCGCGGGCGTTCCAGTGTTGGTCAACTGGTGGCGACGGGCGAGTGGATGAGCGCCTGCATGATCGTGCGGGTAATATTGAAGTCTTCGGCCATGGCGTCGAAAAACTCCTGCTGGTCGATCTGCAGCGCCCGGGTTGGCTGAATCGCCATCGCCGATTCGGACCGTGGATCGCCGGCCAGACATCCCAGAGCCCCCACGACGTGGTAGGGGCTCATTTTTTTTGCCGGTTGACCTGTGGTTCGCCAAAACTCGGGCCGATTGCAGAATCAATAACATAGCTGCCGCCCTTGTGCTCCGCAAAAAATCTCGAGCTTCTGAATTTCCGCCCACTTTTCATGCTGCCTTCTCCAGTCGGTATTCGTGATGCAGACCGCTCAGAACACGGCTTCTTACCACTCGGTGATTACAGGGAATTCCGTACCCTGAAATTGGTGCTGTCGGAATGCCACCTGAGGGCTCAGGAATGCCTGGCCCCAGACTGGAGCGTGGGCGGCCTCGGTTGTAATGAGCCACCCACTCCTTGAGAATTCTCCGCAGGTGCCTCTCGTTCAGCGGAATCAAGAAATCCAAACACTCGCGGCGGATGCTTCCTATTAGGCGTTCGCAGAATGCGTTCGCCTGGGGCGCGCGGAACGGCGTTTTCAAGATGCCCAGACCCATTGACTTCACGGCTGAATCGAGCTCGAAGGAGTAAATGCTGTCGCGGTCGTGGATGAGGAACCGGTACGGTTTCTCTCCCGTGATGATCTCGCGGAACTGTTGCAGGGTCCAGTCCGCCGTCCGATGAGCGGTAACGTTGAAGTGAGCAATTCGGCGCGTTCCCACCTCGATGACCACGAAAACGTACAACACTCGAAAGCTGGCCGTCACGGTGACGAAGAAATCGCATGCCAGTATGCCTTGGGCATGATTGCGGACAAAAGTCATCCAACGCTGAGGCGACGGGCCCCGTCGGGTTCCTTTGTCATCGGGCATGTAGCGTCTGACGGTCCGAGGTGACATCCGAATCCCCAGTTTCAACAACAGTTCAGCGGCAATGCGCTCCTCACCCCAGGTCGGGTTGTCGTGAGCCATCTCGACGATCAATTTCTGGAGTTCGGCAGGGACTCCCGGCCGTCCTCGGGGCTTCGATTTCCACTTCCAAAATAGTTGAAAGCCTTTCCGATGCCATCGCATAAAAGTGTCTGGCTTGACGATGGTCAGAGCCTCTCGCCACGCAAACAAACTGGAAATCAACACCAAGGTAAACCGGGTAGCATCACTGGCTCGGCGAGGCTTGACCTGGCGCTCCAGGTTCAAAGCCAATTGCTTGCGGAGGAAAAGGTTTTCAGCGGCCAGCGCGCGATGGGGCCGCAGGGTGAGCCCGATAAATCTCAGAGCGTCCAGCGATAGGTCGAGTAGGCGCAGGAGCAGGTTGGACAGAGAATCGAGTTTCGGCATCAACGACAGAATCGCACAACTGGGACCTTACTTGACGATGTGAATCAGGACGTACAGAATTATTGCGGACTACACGGGTTGCTTTACATTCAGATCCAATGCTAGAGTGAGGGCAGCCTCGATTGAGGCGCCCAGGGTTTCCAACCGTACATAGCGCGCAAGGTGTTTATGCCGCACCGACTCCCCAATCTTCCGATGGCAATGAACCTTGCCATTGCCTCCTTCCTGAGCATGTGGATATTCTCTGCGGAACGTGCTTAAGCGCAGCACAAGGTTACGCTTGTCGGAGAGGTGCGCGCGGAGTCAGAAGCGATTATCGGCCCCAGCGTGACCCTGCGCTTGGAAACAGCGGATGGCAACTTGGTTTACCAACGGATAGATGAGTCTGACGCCAGATTTGAATTTGATAACCTTTCCGACGTTGTCTACCGACTGCGAGTCACGGCGCCAGGATGCCAAGCTTTCGAAAAGGACGTGGATCTTTCCGGGCCCCGTTACAATGTATCTATCCAAATTGTTCTTGTACCTTTGATCAAAAATAAAACCGCAGCCACGGATCTGCCGACCTTGACCGATGGGGCGGCGCCCAGAAAAGCCCGCAAAGAATATGAAAAAGGAAGCCGTGCTCTTCGGGAAAAGAATCTCGACGAGGCGCGACTACATTTGGAAAAGGCCATCGAAGAATACCCCTGTTTCGCTCGTGCCCAAACCGATCTTGCCATGGCTTTCGTATTCCAGAAAAATATTTCTCCTGCCGAGGCGGCGCTTAGGAAATCGATTTCATGCGATCCAGATTATCTCGAGGCATATTCAAGGCTCGGAATACTACTGGACAACAGCAAGAGGCATGCTGAAAGTGAGAAAATTCTCGGGGAAGGCCTGCGCCGGTCCCCGAATTCCTGGGACCTTCATTATCAGCTCGCGGCGGCGTACTCGGGGCTGGAGCAGTATGACAAAGCTGAGGAAGAATACTTGAAAGTTCGGTCCCTGAATCCGGCTCCGCCTGCCGAGCTGCAGGTGAAGCTGGCCGATTTGTTCTACAGGATGAAAGATTACGATAAATCCTATGCCGAGATGCAAGCCTATTTGAGCGAGGAGCCTAACGGCCGCTTTGCGGGCAGAACAAGAATTGTTATGCGGGAAATGGAGTCTTCCGGCATGGTTCACTGCGTCCAAATCCAGCCTTCCCCGCCTGCTCCTCAAAATCATTGACCGCGTGTAATTCGGCGCGCCGAGCCCTAGCTTGCCGACTGCCTGCCCCGCCGTACACGATCAGTTTGTCTGCATCCCAGCGGGAAATGGGAGCCATAAGTCCTTATGGGTTTCCCTGCCTTGTTCGTTTCAGAATCCGCGCCTCCAGTGTAGGCGCGCCGTTGCTCGTTCTCATGCCTGCTCCTAAAACGCGGAGGGCGCCGGCGGGGTTGCATCCCAAGGTACCAAGGAGTAAGCTGGCGCTAGCGGCTGCCATTCGCCCACGCCTGCGAATCAGACCGCTCTAAAGGTGCGGGAAGGAGTTGTCATTATCATGAAAACGATTATGAAAACAGGCTTAGGAGTTCTAGTGCTCCTGGCTGGGGTCCGCCTTTTGGCGGCGCAGGGGGTAACGTCCGGGCAGATGACGCCCAGTATCCTAAACCCCGGTTCCACGCGCAGCCAAACGGACCTCATTCTGCGAACCTGGGTTGTAGAGGGCAAGGTGAAAACGATTCAGGGCGATCCGGTCCGCGGTGCCAAGGTGGTGGTGAAGGTCTTAAACCTGATGGGCAAGATCGAAACCCTTCGCACTGACGCCGAGGGAGAGTTCCGGACCGAGTTTACCCTGAGCACAGAAATGGTGAAAGAATTTGGGGTGGATCTGAAGGTTACCAAGGGCGGCTTTCGAACCACCCACGCCATAGTGAACTTCGGCGACTCCGACAAGACTTGGGTGATCCCCGTAACGATGCGTGACTCGTCAGTGGATCCCGAGCTGCTCGCGCAGGCGGATCTCATCTCCAACCTGGCCCCCAGGTTGAAGCAACTGGGCGCGGCGGATGGCCTGTCGGAGAAGAGCGCGAAAGACTATGCGCGCGGGGTGCAGGAATTTCTGGACCGTAGCGATCCGGACCGGGCTTTGGGCTTCTTCAGCAAAGTGATTCACCGTGACGGCTCTTGTATCGCTTGCCGGACCATGTGGGGCCTGGCCCAGCTCGACTCGGGAGATTGGGACGGGGCCGAACGGAACTTCGTGGAAGCGGTGAATGCGATTCACGCCGACCCTTCCAAGGGGCGGCCCGAACCGCTGATCGCTTATGGGGTAATGCAAAGCTGGCAGCACCAGCCCAAGAATGCGGCGGGGTATTTATTGGAAGCGGTGCGATTCGGTCCTCAAGACCCGCTGGCGCTTCAAGAACTTGGCCGCTCGCAGTTGTTGCAGCAGAGCTGCGAGGCCGCGAGCCTTGAACTCCAAAAGGCCATTGCGGCGGGCGCAGGCTCTGAGGCGCAACTCATGCGCGTCACAGCCCTGCTCGGCGCCGACGATAGCGCGGAAGCGAATCAAGAAATGAAACGGTACCTGGCCGCCCGAGGGTCAGGAAAGATCCCGCCTCGCGCCAGCCGGCTCGGCGCGGAGGTTCAGGCTCGGCTCAGAGTCCAGGAAACTGCGAAAGCGAAAACCGACGTCGACCGGCCCATCGCGGAGCTCCTCGGAGACATTCAGGAGCTCAAGGGACTCGAGCCGTCCGCCGACCAGGCGCAACTGGATTCCATCTTGAGCGAAGTGGGTAAGAACGTGGCGGCCGCTTTCCTGAATTACCCCAACACGGTTTCGCTTGAGCAAATCCATCAGGAGAAAATGCAACGCAGTGGCAAGGTCGGCGACACGCAGGACCAAAAATTCCGTTACCTTTGCTTGTCGTCGCCCGAGGCCTGGGGACCGGGGTTCAGCGAGTATCGCGCGGATTTGTCCGGAGGCCCGAGCGCGCAGAAGGGCTTGCAGGAAGGTTTCATGCTGACTTCCGGATTCACGTCGGCCGCGCTCCTGTTTCATCCCCTCTATCGGGGCGACGCCAGATTTCATTACCTCGGACGCCAGAAGATAAACGACCGGGATAGTTTCGTGATCTCGTTCGCGCAGCAGCCGGCCAAAGCGCGGCTGGCCGGGGCCTTTAAACTGAACGGCACTCCCTCCATGACGTTTACCCAGGGTCTGGCCTGGATCGATGCGAAGAGTTATCAAATTGTTCGAGTGCGCAGCGACCTGTTGACACCCTTGCCCCAGGTGCACCTGGAACGTCAAACTACCGAAATCGACTTCGGCGCGGTTCACTTCAAGAAGATTTCCCGGGAATTCTGGTTGCCGCAGCGGGTATCCGTCGCAGTGGATTGGAATGGCAAGCATCTCCGCAATGAGCATCAATACTCAGATTTCAAGCTCTTCAATGTGAATGCCACGGAGAAGGAGGACCAGCGGAAAGAGGCTGCTCCGCCCTCCAAGGACAAAACCGGTCCGAGTGCGCCCCTCTGATCTTGCCGGCTTGAGTAGCGGTATGGCTCCGCGCCGGCTCGAACCTGCAGGAACAATCCGTCACGGATTCGCGAAGCAGCAGTGGTCAATCTGCAAGGTTTTGTTCACTCGAGGCTAATTATACTCAGCCCACAACGTCAGTAACTCAACTCGCCATTATAGGCCAATTTGCGCCCGTCGAAGGCAACGCGAAGCTCGTCGTTCACCGGGCCGCCCACCCAGAGCTCAAAGCGCAGCTCTTTGTCGCCCGGCTGGAGCAATGGCTTGCTATTCACCATTCGAGGATAAATGAAACGGGCGCCAATTCCGTCTGTCCCGGGAGGGATATATTTCAGAAGATCGACACGCCCCAGCTGCGGGCTGAAGATATAGGCCTGTTGATTAAGAGTTTCTGTCGTGGCGGTATCGAAAAACCGTTTTAGGTCTCGTTGCGCGCTCTGATCATTTGTCTTGTACGCCACGGCGAGCACCACTTCATCTTTTACGTCCGCATTCAACATTGGGGTCGTGACGCGGCCGTCAAAGTCCTTCTTCTGGTCGGCCGGCATGGAGTCAAATTTGTTCAGAAGCTGCAGCATGCGCACATAGGCTTCTCGAATCGGCTGGGAGGAAAACAGCCGCACCGAAAACATGAACTCTTGCTCATTGACACCACCACCAACTCCCACATTTTTGTGTGTCCATGCCTGAGCCCAAGGGGAGTCATTTAAAAGCTTTCCCACCGTGTCCTGACTCCATTGTTGAAAAGGAACGGTGTCCCACTTGTTTTTGGCGAGAAGGATTCCAACACCAGTGGTGAGGAGAAATACCGCCACAACAGTTCTTCTGATCAGCATGGATCGACCTCCCCTAAGTGGTTTGTGAATTCCAGTGGCAACTCATGCCCAAGCGCTGCCGGCAGTCCGTTCGCCCATGTCGGAGTTGCCAAATTGCCTCTACGGTTTAAGCGAAAAGAAGGCATATTCTTCCGCCGCTGCCGATCCTTGGCGTGCGAGGGCGCGGATCTGATAACGACCCGGCTCGAATTTTGCTACCGGAAGCGTTCCCACATAACGGATAGCGCCCGTCGAGTCCGGCTCGGGTAACTGGACCGGCGCTCGTGCGATGACCATCCCTCCTCGCGATATTTCGAGTTCAACCTGGGGTTTTTCCGGAACCTGGGTCGTCGGGTACACGACAAAATACAGGGGGACGCCTGCCGAGGCACCCAGTTGGATGGGTTCCCCAAAGTTGGGGATGATTTCGGCGTTTGGAAGGCGGAGCGGGTCATGGTTCCCCTGATCCGGTGGGGGTAGGGGGTCAAGGCGCTGAATAATGGCCAAGCTGCTCAGTCGGACCCCTTGAGTTTGTGGGGGTATAATAAGGACTGAGCGTTGAACGCTCGCTTTTTGCCCGTCTTGGTCAAGCACCACAGTATCGAGCGAGTACCTTCCCGTGTGGAGCGTGAAGTCCCGGGCGAACAGAACCGTTGCTTTTTTCAGCGCTTCTAGTTTCTCCGTCGGCCCTTCAAGAGGATAATCCTGACTGAATTTAAGGAGCGGGTTGCCATCACTTCCCTCCACCAGCGTCAGCACAGAGAAATGCGTGCCCGACTGGTTCTTGTCAGTGTTCGGCTTGAAATTCATATCGGAGAGCGGAACCTTGATCACCAAATGGCAATGCAATCCATCCGGCGTGTACCCAAAATGCAGGGCCTGCGCCTCGTAATGTGGACCCTTTGCCTGAGGCGAGGACTTTAAGGCTGATAGCATGGGTACTTCGTAGGGCAAAACGGGAGATCCGCCCACCGGTGGGGCCGCCATATAGCCGTCACGGGTCTGCAAATTGATGCCGGAGCGCAGGACTTTGACCGTGATGTGGTGGAATTCATTGTCATATTCGTGGGTGGAAGGCCTGTAGGCCACAGTGTAATAGCCCCGAATGTCTTCGGCGATGCGCCGCATGGCTGGTTCCATTTCGTTGGTGTTCGCAATCAAAAAGCCGCCTGTGCTTCGGGAAAGATCAGCCAGCGTATCCTGAACGTTAGCGCGCGCCTGAATTTCGTAGAGCTCCTCTCCCCCAACTCTGTCGAAGACTCGGGTATTATCCCGTTCCGGCCGCGCGTTGATCCGAACCGCACTTTCCGCACCCAGCATATTCTCGTGCTGGGAGCCGCTGACTTCCGACAACACCAGTCCGCGCGCGTCCACCGAGTAAACACTGACATTGGAGCGATTCGCTTCACTGATGGTGGCTTCGAGTAGGCCGACCAGAGCGGGAGTCACATTCAGGCCTTGTGAAAAATAGATTATGGTTTTGCGGCCAGGCAGTCGTCTCTGCTCCTTCACCAAACTGAGGAGCGCGTAGAGCGAGGAGCGTCCTTCTTGCTCGCGGGTGAGTACCGTGTCTCTTTGAATCATATCCAGGGTCATCTGGGCCATTTGGGCCTCGGCCATGGCAGCGCCCATACCCGCTGCCCCGGACCCCCGGCTACCGCTCGAAACTCCTGCCGCAGCCGCTCCCGCAGCGACGCTGGCATCTTCGGCCGCCTTGGTGACAATTTCCAACTCCTCCACCACGCTTGCCGACTGAGCTGCCATTTGAGAGGAGGTGGCTCTCGTCGCCATGTCCACCGCCTTTTCGAGAATCTGGCGATTGTTGGTAAACTGCTGCAGTACAAACAACGCCTTGTCATTGGTAAAAACCGCCACATAAACGTTGGGCCGCAGCTCGGACTTCAGGAATGCCCTCGCTGCTTCGCTCGCGTGAATGCGGCCTTCCTCTCCCAGGCGCTCGAAAACCAGGCTCACCAAGTTCACTTGCCCCAGTGCCACTGCAGGCTGAGTTGGGGAAGGCTTGCCACCCTCCATGGCGGTGGTCACTGGTCCTTCCCCTTCCACAAAGCGAAAGGAAGTAATTTGTTGTTTGACGCCATCTTCAAAAACTTCGATTTGGTCCTGCGTGAGGTCGCGAATGGGCTTGCCGTGCCTGTCGCGCGCCACCATATCCAGCAAGACCTCTTCGCTAAGTGTTTTGATCACGGCAGGGTGCTCAGAAGATTGTTGGGCGCGGGCGGCTGGACTTCCTGAGGGAGCTCCGCATGACACTGTGCGCGGGAGAGTCAAAATGCCCGCGACAAGTACCAGGCAAATATTTGCAACGGATCTTACCCGGTTTTGACTCATCAGAATCTCCGCCTTTTTGCGTTAAAACCCCCGAGTTTTGGGCCTGCTTGCTCTGTTCTTCGCCTGTCGACAATCTATTCGGCTACAGAGGCGCCGCGCATTCGCCGGCGTCCCGAATTATTTAGACCTAATCGGGATAGGGCTCTCCCCTCCGCACAATCCTTATCTCGTGATCGGTGAACTTGAAGTGCGCGCCCGGAATTGAATATTGGGGCATGTGGCATTCCACACAGTTCTTTTTGCTTGTGGGGCAGAGTGGGGCCTTGCGTACCTCTGGCTTCTCACTCGTGGTCACACCCTTCTCTGACGTCATCTTGTGGCAGGCCTCGCACTTTGCATCATAAAACGTGATGTCCCGCCTTACCGTTTGATGGGGGTCGTGGCAAGCCTGACAACTGATCCGTGAGTCATCGGGATCGAAGCACCGGCTATTGGCCAGGCGATAGGGCTGAAAACGGACATTGCGGACTCCATTCAAGTGCATCAATTGAACCTGTTCCCAAGTGCGGTGGCATGAGCCGCAGAACCGTGTCAAGTCTCCCGTACTGAGCGAGCCTGGATTAAAGATCTCCCCTCCGGTATTTTTTCCTGTTTGCACGGAAGTAATGTGTTTTCCGCCCGGGCCATGGCAACCTTCACACATAATACCGGGCGTCAGACGGTCGAGCTGGATTTGGTTACCGGAGAACGCCCCCGTCGAATGGCAGCCAAAGCAAAGGCGTTCCTCTTCCTCCCTGATTACAGCCCCCAGAGCCGCCTCAATTGAAGTTGGAGGGTCCTCGGGAACACCCAGCGTGATATCCAGGCTCTGGGTGTCATTATAGAAGCTAACTCGGCTCTGGTAGTACTCCCCATTGTGTCGAAAGACGTAGGTCTGGCCTGCGCTGCCCAACCCAAAGGCCCAGAGAATGGGCTCGGAGATCGCGTGGGTTCCATCCGTCACACGGTAAATGCTGCGTCCTCCCTCGCGAAAAATCTGGTAAGTATATCCATTATTTCGAACCGTGAGCCGCGGGTGAGCTCGGAGAATTTCACAATCTGCTACAGTTTCCATGGCGCGCACCATTGAATTGCCTCCCTGAACCTTGGCCTGCGCGGGATGGCAAGCCGCACAGGCCTCGCGTCCCGCGTATTCAGCTCCCGGGAGTGCCTGCGTGGGGGGCCCCTGCGCAGGCGGAAAATCTGTCCTCGCTAGTTCTGAAGGCCGGGCAGGGCAACCTGAAACCGCAATGTAAACCACGGCCCAACCCACCAACAGCCTGCGAAGATGGAACGGTGTGGTGGTTGGCATGCGCAGCAATCATCCTGACCTGGCTCTCCGAGCCTAAGGCACGCAATTCTTAAATTCCGGAGATACCCTCCCAAGACCTCATTGAGGCTGGCTCGTGCCAGGTGGCTTCTGCACCTCATGGGGGGTGGTCTCTCCACGCTCATTCGATTCCCGGTAGGATTGCGGCGGTAATTTCTGCTTGGCTTGTTCCACCCGGGCGTTCAATCGTTTGAACTCTTCTTGCTCCTTTGCTGCTTCCTGAGGCCGATGGGCTCGGGCCAGCGATCGAGCGAGGCTATACCGGACTTCAGGGCTGGTGGGGGCGAGCCTCTTCGCAATATTCAATTCCTGGACGGACTCATTCACCTGGCCGACTTCCAGCAAAGAGCGCCCCGCCAGATAGTGTGCTGCAAAAGACCCCGGAACCAACTGGACCGCTTTTCGTGCCATCCCCAGAGCATCGTCAAAACGGCTGACGCGGATATAGACATACGCCAATTGCATGTAGGGCATGGAGCTTTCAGGATTGACCTTGATCTCCTCCAGGAGCTGCTGCTCAGCTTCCTTATACTGGGACAATTCAGCGAGCATCACTCCGTAGGAGTAATGGACGAAAGGAGTGGAGGGATAGTCATGGATTAGTTTTTCAAAAGCTTTCTTGGCCTCGTCAAAATCCCCGAGCGCCTGCAATTCGCCGACGTCGCCAGCAGCAGAAATCAGTGCATCCTTGGAGGGGTCAATCTGATTGGGCAGAAGCTGCACCCGCAAGAGAGAGAGTCCCATTGCCTGTTTCACATTGGTGGATAGCACATTCTGAGTAACCAGCGAAGATAGAAGGGAATAGGCTTCCTCGAAATTCGCTCTCAAAAGGTCAAGAAGCGCCTGATGGTAGCGGGTGGCATAAATCAATTCTTTGTTGTCACCCAAACCTTTGGCGCGGCCCGTTTCAAAGTGGATGAATGAGTTCTGATAGTCGTGCGTCTCGAATTCGCATAGGCCCAGCATGGCCCACCCTACCCCGTAATCGGGCGAGAGGCCCACCAGATTATGAAATGCCTCTGCGCCTTGTGGGAACCGGTCACCATCGTAATAAAGGGTGCCAAGATACCACCAACCCTCATTCCATCGTGGGTTCAGTTTTAAGGCTTTAGTGTAGAGATCGATAGCTTCTTCGGTCTGGTTCGCCTCGCGCGCTTTGGTGGCCTGATCGGCAACCTTCTGAAATTCGGGGGAAATCTGCGACTTAGATGATTGGGATGACTTATGGCTCGTGGAGCGCGTGGCTTTTTGACTTCCCGTTGACTGGGCTGTCGCCCCGCTGGAAAGGAAACCCGCCACGATTGCGGAGAGCCCGAGGCGCATGGGGAAGCGGTGGATCCCACGGAGATTGGGAAAAGCCTGGTGAATTCGAAATGTAAGTCGCTTAATCAAGGGGAACCAGCATTTTATCTGATTGTCGAGCTTCGGCGCTCGCGCTTGTTTGTAGATGTTGAAAACTGGCCATCTCCTGAGCCGCCAGTTCTTTGTCGCCCAGCTTGCCATAGATCTGCGAGAGTTCGTAGTGCGGCTTGGGATTCTTCGGATCGAGCTGCGAGGCGATCTTGGATTCTTCGAGGGCGCGCTGCAAATCACCTTGCTTCCGAAAAACCTGCCCCAACCCGAGATGCGCTTCACTCATCCTGGCATCAACCCGGATAGCCTGCTCGAAGGCTTGTGCTGCGTTGTCTGCCTTCTGTTCAAACGCATAGATTCGGCCCATGTTCACAAAGATGGTCGCATCATTCGGATCCATCTGCGAAAGAGGTTGGAGGATATCCAAAGCCTGATCCCACTTGTGGTCGGCCCAATAGATCCGCGCCATTTCGCGCATTACCGGGGGCGACGGGCCGTCCCTCTGGACAATGCCTTGGTAAATTTCCAAAGCTTTTTGCTGCTCTCCCATCGTCGAGAGGTTTTCCGCAGCCAACTTCATAGCCGGAGTGGAATCCGGATAATCTGCCCCCAATTGTGCGTAGAAACCGTACGACAGGCTCTGCAAAATCTCTCCCAACGCGAAGGCGCTCGCCGGCGAGATGGCTTGCCTTTCCGTTCTAAGAATGGGCACCACTTTTTCTGCCGCTTGCATCCATTTGCCAGCCAGGAAATCAGATCGAAAGCTTTGATAAGTGGCGGGGCTGGCAAACAGACTTTTGAATTCATCTCCCTTCGCCTGCTTCGCCGAAAGACAAAAGCGCAAGGAAAGACCGACGCCACTCAAACCTTCCAGTTCCGCCGAGTCACGTGCGTCTTCCGGGGTCTGGGCGGATAGAGATTTCAGTCGTTTCGACCACTCCTTCCATTCGCCCTGGTTGGGAAATTTCGTTTGTGCTTGGCTGAATGCCAGTTGGGCCAATTTCGGCGAATTGAGCAGAACTGCGCACGACACATAGTCGTTGTACTCGGCAGGAAAGCGCAGCTCATTAAGACTGATGGAACGGAATACTTCTCGTGCTTCGGCCTCCTTTGATTCTTTGCCAAGCGCCATGACCAGTCGCAACCGTGCCCACGAGGAATCGGAGAGCTGCAGGCACCGGCGGAAGGAACTCTCAGCATCGGCGAATCGTCCATATTCAAGATTCGCGGTGCCCATTGCAAAGTGGAGGTCAGAGCGTTCGGGCATGATTTTCAAAGCGCGTTGATACTGGTCGAGGGCCAGGTCCCACACACCCTGAGCCGCGTTGCGCTGGCCATCCAGGAAAAGGGAATAGAACTCACTCTGAGGCCCCTTCGATGCGACGCGGTCATAAGATTGCGCGGTCAGTTCCAATGCGTCTTTACCTGCGAAATAATAAGCCTCGGGATTTGATGGCATGGCGGCATGTGCGTGCAAGACTGCGTCTAGAGAGTCCACCAGATCTCCGAGATCGCGGTCCACTTGAGCCTTCAACATCCAGGCATTCGCGTCTCGAGAATTTAATCGCAGAGCATTTCCAAGTTTCTCCATGGCCCGCCGGTTTTCATGCAGGACGGAATAGCAGTAGCCGGAGAAGAACCAGGGATTGAACAACCTGGCGTTCAGCGACTCAGCGCGCTCCAGAGCCGGCAAGGCCTGCCGGCAGTCTCCTGCCATCGCGCGGACCGCGCCCAGATTGCTCCACACCTCTGCAGAATCCGGCTGTTCGCGCGATAAGGCTTCGTACTTGCTGATCGATTCGCTGATCTGTCGTGCATCCAAAGCGTGCGGGCTGGAGGGCCCGGCATCCTGTGGGCTCCGGGCAGCATGGCTGGTCACTGCTGCCAGCAAGAGAGTCAGCCCGGCCCATCCAAACCGGTATGCGTTCAAATTCTTCATGGCTGCGGTGGTGAGGTTGGTTTTGTTTTGTCTTGATACAATCCTTGTCGCGCTTTGCCTTCGATATCCGTCTGGGCCTGCTCGGCTGCCTTCATGGCGTCGACCAAGGCTTTCTCGCGTTTGCCGTCATCTGTCCGATGCAGGTGGTAATAAACCTCAGCGAGCAAGACATGAGCATCCAAGTAAGAGGGGACTTCCTGGATAATCCCGGTCAATAGTAACTCAGCCTTGGGATAGTCATTGGCCTGCATCGCAAACACAGCATATTCGTAGGCGACAGAGGAATTGCCGGGACGCAAGCTTTCTGCCTTGGCAAGATACTTGTGCGCCTCGTCCATGTCGTTGCTCAAGCGCTTGAGGTGCCCCAAATAGTAATTGGCGTCGAAGTCGCCGGGGTTCTTCTCAAGGGCTTTTTCGAAATCCGCAATCGCCTTGGTGGTGTCCCCCATTCCCGCATGGGCAATGCCCTCCTGGGAATGAATACCCTCGAGATCTGGCGACATTTTTTCTGCCTGCTCGAACTCCTTCAATGCCTGCGCATAAGCTTTCACCCCGAGGAAAGCCTGGCCCAGGACCAAATGGGCGTTGGGGGAATCGCTCTTCTCGATGGAAGTATAGATGAGCGGAATGGCCTCCTTGAAGGCGCCCAAATGCTGGAGGGATGAACCCAAAAGGAGCATTGCGGAGTTTTCGTTGGGCAGCGCTTTCAAAACCTGCTCGGCTTCATAAGCTGCCAGTTCGAAGTTTTTCGTTTGGAAATGACAAACGGCGAGCAGTTCCAAGGCTCTCATGTTGTTGGGGTCGCTCATCAGCGAGCGCGCGAATTCCTTGCCGGCCTCCTCAGGCCGATTCGATTTCAAGTAAGCCAAACCCAGATTCAATCGGACCTGTGGATTGCCGGGGTCGAGGGCAAGAGCTTGTCCGTAGTAGCGGATGGCCTGGTCAAACTGGTTCAGTCCCGCATAAGCCATTCCGAGATTGGAGAGCGTGGTGAAACTGGGCTGGCTTTGGGGAAGGCATTTCAGATACTGTTCCACGGCCAGTTGCGCCTGGCCCTGAGCAAGCGCTTGATCTCCAATCACGCACGCTGGAGGCTCTTTGGTTTGGTCAGCCGCCAACGCTCCCACTGAACAAACCAGCAACGCAATCGAAAGCTGCAAGGCTTTCTTCATTTCCACATTTTACCCCAAACCTAGCCGCGTCGCTCCGCTGTTTCGGACAGAGTGAGTAACGTACAGTTGCACGGGCATCGTACTGATATTCAGCTTGCACGCCGCGTCGATGCGAATGTTAACAAAATGCACGGGCATGTTGTTCCCTTGCCTTTAGGGTGTTATTTCAATTGACATAGGTAAGCGGTCACCCGCTGTCCCTGTCACACCACCGTGCGTACGGGTCCGTACACGGCGGTTCGGCGGGTGGAGCTAGCGACCGGCGGGCAAGTGCGGAAGACCGAGCGCATCAAAGAAGGCATTAGGCAG
>JBGPCF010000137.1:0-17670 GCA_041481635.1 Terriglobia bacterium
ACCCAGAGCCGCCCGCAGGTCTGGCCGCCCTACGTCGCCTATGAACAGCGTGTCTCCAGTCAGGACGGCATAGGGTCGCGCGTCGCTCACAGTGAGGTCGTAGACGACGATGGAGATCGATTCCGGAGTGTGCCCCGGCGTTTCAAGTACGTTGAGGCGAACGCGCCCAAATTCGAGGAGCGCGCCATCTCGAAGTGGTGTAAACGGATACTCCGCCTTCGCCGCGGCTCCCAGGTAGATTGTTGCGCCCACGCGAGCGCGTAGCTCCAAATGCCCGGCGACAAAATCGGCATGGAGGTGGGTCAGGAGTACATGCTTTATGTTGAGGTTGTGTTCGGCGGCAAACGCCAGGTATTGGCCCGTATCACGCTGCGGGTCAACGACGGCTCCCGTGCCTGTTTCCTCGTCTCCAATAATGTAGGAAGCGTGCGCCAGGCACGGCAGATAGAACTGCTTGAAGATCACGCTAAATCGCCCTCGTTAGCGGAGTTTCACTTCGGCTGCGGAACAATCCTCAGATAAGGCCGGGGTGACTTCCAGCCGCCCGGATACTTTTGTTTCGCCTCTTCCTCCGAAACCGATGGCAGGATGATTACATCGTCGCCCCGTTTCCAGTTTACCGGCGTGGCGACTTTGTGCTTGGCTGTGAGCTGCATCGAATCGACGACGCGCAGCACTTCGTCGAAGTTGCGGCCGGTGCTCATCGGGTAGCTGAGCATCAGCTTGACCTTCTTGTCGGGACCGATCACGAACACGGTACGCACAGTAGCGTTCGTGGCTGCGGTGCGGCCTTCGGAAGTATCGCCGGCGTCGGCCGGAAGCATGTCATAAAGCTTGGCCACTTTGAGCTCCGGGTCCCCGATCATGGGGTAGTTTACCTTGTGGCCCTGCGTCTCTTCGATGTCCACAGCCCACTTGCTGTGGCTAGTCACCGGGTCCACGCTCAGCCCGATGATCTTGCAATTGCGCTTTTCGAATTCCGGCTGCAGGCCGGCCATGTACCCCAGTTCCGTGGTGCACACCGGCGTAAAGTCCTTGGGATGCGAGAAAAGGATAGCCCAGCCATTCCCGATCCATTCGTGAAAGTTGATTTTCCCCTGCGAAGTTTCGGCCGTAAAGTTGGGGGCTTCGTCGTTTATGCGCAACATGAATTATCTCCTGGTGGTCTGCTCTCTAGGGCCGTAGGCCCTGAACCGCAATTTTCGACCTCACCTGTGTTTTCGGTAAAAAAACTATACGACCATTGCCTTATCGCTGTCAAATTCAAACCGCCCTGTGCCGCCCAGACCGGCTCTGGCACTTCTCCAGGCGGATTGAGGATTCCAACCCATCAGGCAGTACATATGACATAATCCACCAATGTACGGGGTGCCCGCGTAGGCCGTTTGAGACGAAATAAGCGGCGGCCGCTGAAGGCGCTAAGGCATTGCTGACTCAGCATGTTCGCTGAGAAGACCATCACCCACATGGTCAACACCACGATCAGGCAAGTGCGCGCATACGTCGTCCGAGGGGGTGGTGGCGACTACCACGACCAAAAACAGGGCCATTGGATTGACGACCACATCGCGACACCGATGGCGAAATATCCTGCCTACCGGGACAGCAGGCAGAAATTTGGGTTGAACGTTTTGGGAACACTGGTCGTCGAGATTGAGGCGGCCAACGGCGTCGTCGGATTCGCAGTGAGCACGGGCGGTGAACCAGCCGCCTGGATTGTGGAGCATCATCTGGTTCGCTTCCTTGAGGGCGCGAGCGTTACGGACATCGAGCTCATTTGGGACCAGATGTACCTCTCAACCCTCTTCTACGGGCGGAAAGGGCTGGTGCTCAACGCGATCAGTTGTGTCGATTTGGCTTTGTGGGACCTGCTCGGCAAACTCCGGCAGGAGCCCGTGTATCACCTCCTCGGAGGGGCGGTTCGCGATGAACTGGTTTTCTATGCCACGAGTGCTCGTCCGGATCTGGCTCGACAACTCGGATTTATCGGCGGCAAACTGCCTCTCCACCACGGTCCGGGGGAGGGCGCAGAGGGCTTGCAGAAAAACCTCGCGCTTCTGGAGAATATGCGCTCCAAGACCGGCGCGGCTTTCTGGCTGATGTATGACTGCTGGATGAGTCTGGATGTGAACTACGCGACAAGGCTGGCGCATGCCGCGGCGGCTTATGGATTGAAATGGATTGAAGAAGCTTTGCCACCTGATGATTATTGGGGCTACGCAGAGCTCCGGCGAAAAGTGCCGAGCGGCATGCTGGTCACGACAGGGGAACATGAATCCACGCGCTGGGGTTTTCGAATGCTTCTCGATATGGAGTGTGCGGATATCATTCAGCCTGACGTGGGCTGGTGTGGCGGCGTCACCGAGCTCATCAAGATTTCAGCACTCGCCGATGCCAAGGGGGTGATGGTGGTACCCCACGGATCGAGCGTGTATAGCTATCACTTCGTCCTCACACGACATAACAGTCCCTTTGCGGAATTTCTGATGATGGCCCCCGGCGCCGACAAAGTAATCCCGATGTTTTCCCCGCTTTTGCTTGATGAGCCCGTGCCACAAAACGGGCGAATGAAGTTGCCGGGGACGCCTGGATTTGGCGTTCGCCTTAATCCGGCGTGCAAACTTCATCGTCCCTATAGCCACGAAAAAGTGAACAGATAATCACCAAGCTTCGGCGTTGATCAAATGCCGGCCAGGAGAGCCCAGGTGGGTTTTCACTCCCGGTCGCATGTGTCGTCGGCTTCCCGTTCACAACGTCAATTTCGATTTGTTTGTGTATGTTTACGATCTCTTCCGGCGCATGCCTCTTCGTCAAAGTCACCGGCTACCAGCTTTAGCCGTTAGCGCGGCCCCCCGTTTTTGGGGTACGCGGGTTTCAGGTTCAAACCCTCGCGTTCTCATCACCTCGGCATCGCTGCGACAAAGGAATGTGGCGGACCTCACAAAAGGAGGTCCGCGCTTGTTAAGGTTGCCCACGGTCGTGGGATCCCACTGAGCCTGTTCGCGCAGGAAGCGACGGTGGCGGCCGCCAAGTCCGAGATGAAATGCAGGATTTGTGACGACCGCCTGGCGCGGATCGCCAAAAGCAATCGGTTTGGCTACTGTCGTGGATGCCTGAGACCAGTAGGATTAACTAAACTTCGAAGCCTGTTAGATACTGTCCAGTTTGATTGACTGAATTTGGGTGCGTTTCCCAAAGTTCCTGATTGATGCGAAGACTCCTCCCACTGCCACGAGTCCTAAGAAGATCGCTATAGTCACCATGCTAATTTTCTCCCTCAGTTCGGTCTGTCCTCCGGTCTTTTGAAGGATCACGTTTGTCTTCCGGCCTTCTGGCCCAAACTGCTGACCTTGTCTAAAGTGCCGGCCGAAAGTAGTTATGCATGCCCATTGCCAAACTCAAAGTGAACCATTTTTTTAAATTACTTAGAATCAGGTGATTGAAGTCAATTCCGTTGTCGCGAAAATAAAAACGATCAGGGTCATTTCCGAAGGGAGACAATTGTCTAACATCGAGAAAAAAGATGAGCAGCAGGGAGTGATCTCACGAGTGTTTCGCACAGATGTGAACGCGCTTGTGGCCATTCCGAGTGTCAGTACGGAGTATTTTTTCTGGAAAGGTGAATCAAAGCTGGAAAACGCCACCGGAGATTGGCAGCGGACGCAAAAGGCTGTGTTTGAGGAGGCGAAGATTCTTGACGGGCACGCGCATCGATTCCACGACACTTTCGCAGTTAGTTTGCTTCAAGCGGGCGTGCCGATGGAGCGAGTGTCGGTCTTGCTCGGCCACAGCAGCATCAAAGTCACCGAGAAATACTACTCACCCTGGGTCGCGGCGAGGCAGGAACAGTTAGAGTCGGATGTCCGTCGGAGTTGGGGGGAGCACAGACCAGAGCGCCTTATAGGGCTGCTTTAGCCGAAGTCAAGCTTGAAGCGCTCCTTCTATTTGGAGAACAAGGAAGCAAGAAGGGGCCATATCAACTGGATCGCAAACGAGACGGTGACGATAAAGGCTGTAATTTTAGCGATTTGGAATACACGTTCGCCATTACGAACACGGACCCATTCTTTTTTTTAGAATAACTTGAGTGTCATCTACTAGCCTATCATATAAACTCGGGAGCCTGCCAAAATCGGGCACAGAGCCTGAAGCAACTGAATTGAAGATAGATTCGTGTTCTTTCAGGATTATAAAAACAACGATGGAAGCCTCCTCTTTAGGGTTGAGCCTTAGCTTGATCCTTGCCCATGCTTCATTGATTCCAACGAAGTCCTCCCTAACGATTTTCCATTTCTCGTCAGTATTGTACATCGCCAAATGCGCTCCCTCGATAGCATGAGCATGTGCGATCAGCGCCGCTATGTCAGCTCGGAGCGCATCAATCCACGCTTGCCGATAGTCGGAGATTTTATGCTCTTTGCTGATGATCAGCCCAAGCAAAGAAATGAGACCCGCTATTAGGGGCGCCAAAATTGCTCCGGTAGCTCCATCCGCCAGTCCGAGTCCGACCATACCAAGGTACTATCCCGTACGCCGCCATCCAAGCACGACCGTCAGAATTGACCGCTCACATCTACGGTTAGCCGACTACACAGCCAAGTGACCGCTACTTTCAGAATAGCAACTGCAAGGTGCTTGCATAGTTTCCGTTGGTGACGATCCAGGAGTTGGCGGACTTCGGTCTGCAAAACGGCGTTTATCGTGAGTAGTCGCTGATAACAGACTCTCCTATTGCGATTTTGTGTGGGCGTAGGGCACTTCTATGCGTAGGCCGTAGTGCGTCCAAGTGGAGCGAAAGCTTCAATGGCAGTGGTTCAGGCGCGATCGTGTTTTTTCTGTGGTAATGGCCGTTAACAACAGATATTGGTAAAACCTTGGCGACAAGGCAGGATTAGATTTTGAGAAACCACAGGGTTCAAGAATTCTCATTTGATATTCATGGCGCGGATGCGTCTTCGCCGTATCCGGCATATACCATGCACAAAGGCTGCAGCTTTCATGCACATCCGACCGCGAATCGACTCGAAGCTGCGTCACGAACTCGGCTAATGTACTGAAGAAAATGTAGTTATTACGTGGCTATTTAGGTTGACATTTGGTCATAAGATTGCCTGTATTTTCTGGGTATAGTTATGACCAAGGGAAGGATAACAAAATCCGGGAATGCGGCGCTTCTAGGCGCGGTCGTGATACTCTCTGCTGGCGTCGCCTTCGCGAATATTATAGATCCCAGCGCCGGCGTAGCCGGAGGGGGGCGGAGCACAGAAATATTCAGCACTAACTTTTCGTTCGATCTCACGCCATGCACCGGGCCCGCCACGCCCTCTGAATGCGCCGCATTTACTAACCCTCAGGCCGTGTTTGCGGGGGAAAATGACTCGGGTGTCCCCTGGGCTCACCTCACCCTCACACTTGATTTTCTCGCTTTAGGCTCCGCTCAGTCTTTCTCGTGTTTCGGAGGCACCTTTTTCACCCTCAACAACTGCCCGCAAACCATCCCAAAAGGTGCGACCTCAGTTACCTTTACGTTTTTCAAGGGTAGCGGG
Organism: Terriglobia bacterium; assembly: GCA_041481635.1. Classification (GTDB taxonomy): domain Bacteria; phylum Acidobacteriota; class Terriglobia; order UBA7540; family UBA7540; genus DASYXZ01. The sequence goes on from JBGPCF010000137.1 coordinate 5,547, forward strand.
ACAGGTATAGGATGCTGGGACGCCTTGACCGGCTTGGGCAGTGACCCGGCAAACCCCGCGGATGACTCGGCAGATCTGAATTGCCTAATTAACAATGCCTCAGCGTTCGAAACCGGCGGTTTTTTCGATGATACCAAAGATAAAATTTGCGCCGATGATGCCAAGGAGGTATGTGGCCCCAGCCACTTCGTGATTGGAGTGGGGTTCAACGTGGGGCCCAACCCGGATCATTGGCCTGATGGAAGCATCCCTACGAATGGGACAGGAATCGCCTCCGAGCCGGGGTTTTTGTCGCTGTGTTTGGCGGGTCTTGGAGCAGCGATGGTTCGTTACAGGCACCTTAGAGGCCGCAAGTCTCTCCCCTGACTCACCCTTTCTTTTTGGATTTCTTCACCAGAATCTCATACTCAGGCAGGCTGTGTAAGCTACCCAGCTCGGGGTCGTTATTGGCCTCCTCCGGCGAATAGCCCTTTTGAATAGCCTCCTGCAACGCCCTTAAGGCTTGCTGCTGATGGCCTGCCAGAGCCTCGACTGTTGCCTCATCATAAATGAGCTCGACACCATTGGGATCAATGGCGCGGGCGCGGTGTATGAAGTTGGCGGCCTGGATCACGTCTCCCTTTTTGGCATAGTAGAGCGCCATAAACCCCATCAGAAGAGCCTTGCGCGGGTTCACCTCGAGTTGTTTGTACGCCAGCGAGATGGCTTTGTCGTAGGTCGTCATCGCCTTTTGCTTCTGCCCCGACCAACGGTATGCGTCGGCAAGGTTTCCCACAATCATTTGATCATTCGGATTCATTTGTACAGCTTTCTCAAACATCGCCACCGCGTCGCTGTAGCGCTTGAGATAAAAGTAAGCTGTCCCAAGGTTGGAGTAGGTCATGAAGTATGGTTGAAGGGCGAGCGCTTTTTGAAGCCAGGGGACGCACTCCTCATATTTGCCTTGCTGGATATAGACGGCGCCGATATTCAAGTAGCCAAAGGCATTTTCCGGATCCATTTCGGTCATTCGGCGATACGCGGTCAGAGCTTTATCGTACTCTCCCAATTGGAAGTACGTGTTCCCCATCCAGTTATAATTGACCCAGTAATACGAATTGATCTCGATGGCCTTGCGATACGCCTGAATCGCTTCCTCCTTTTGACCACCAGCTAGGTATACCGCGCCCAGAAGACGATAGCCTTCGTCCGAGTTCGGTGCGAGCTCCAGCGCGCGTCGAAGCTCCACGCTCGCCTCAGCCAACTTGCCGGTCGTGCTATACACATTGCCCAATGAAAAATGGACTTCCGCCAAGCTGTTGTTCAGTCCTTGGGCTTGCTCGGCGGCCGCCAAGGCCTTTTGCGACCAGAAGCTATTCTTCGTCTCCTGGTACATCACTAAGCTCGCATCGGCAATTCCAGTGTAAGCTAGTGCAAAGGTGGGATCCTTTTTTAGGGCATCCTCGTATAATCGAATGGCGGTTTCGACGTTTTTGACGAGCTGCTGGCCCCGCATTGCACTTCGCCCTTGGAGGTAAAGCTCATAGGCCGCGATATTCTCCGTCGGGTGCATCTGGACGCGCGCCAGCTCTTCGTTGCTGGGCTTCAACTGCAAAGCCTCGGCCAGCTTTACATAGATTTGATCTTCCAGCGTGAGTAGGTCCTGCGGGACGCCTGAAAACTCCTGTGTCCACAAGCGACGGCCTCCGGTGACATCGTCCAGGCCCATGACGATGCGAACCTTCTCTTTGCTCCCTTGCAGCGTGCCCTGAACGATAAGATTAACGCCCAATTCCTGCGCAATTCTCGCTAGGGGTGTATCTTGATTGACTTTTTCGATTGCCTGGGTGGAAGCGACGCGGACGTCTTTCAACTGATAAAGCTTCGCGGAAAGTGCCTCCATCAGACCCTCGCCGACGTAGCCGAGCTGTTTTTTGTCACCTAAGATGCGAAACGGCAGGACAGCCAAGTACTTGACTTGACCGGGTGCCGCGGTGTCCGCAGGCGTCGTCGGCCTGGGAGCCTCCATGCGAAAGACCCAGTGGCGAGTCTTGGGGATTCCCAAGGCGAGCAGAAGGAGCAGCAGCACCGAGCCCCCCGCGATCAGCCAAGTTCGCCGTGTGGGCATAGGCAGGGCGATCTGCACGCTGATGGACTTCGATGGGGAGCGCTGGGCATCAAGGTCGGCGAGGATCTCTCGCGCGTATTGGTAGCGCTTAGTAGGATCCCTTTCCAAGCAACGCAGGATGATTCGGACTAAGTAGTCGGGGAGCTCGGGATTCAGCAGCTTGGGGTTCTTGGGTTTCACTTTCACGCGCTGGTACATGAGCTGGAGTGCGCTGTCGCCCTTGAATGGCACGTCTCCTGTAACCATCTCGTAGAAGATCAATCCCAGCGAATAGAGGTCACTGCGCTGATCCAGCGGTTTGCATTCGACCTGCTCAGGTGACATGTAGCGTGGCGTACCCAACACCTGTCCGGTGCGAGTCATTCCGGCGGAGGCAGCTTCTATGGACCTAGCTAGCCCGAAATCAGAAACGTAGGCGTTTCCCGCCCCGTCGAGCAAGACGTTTTGGGGTTTCAGATCGCGGTGGATTACACCCTCACCGTGTGCGGCCTCAAGCGCGGCGCAGAGCTGGCGAGCAATATTCACTGTACGGTCTAGGGGCAGCCGCCCCTGACTCTCGAGCCGATGATGGAGATCCTCGCCCTCGACGTAAGCCATGGAGATGAATTTGAGCCCTGGCACCTCCCCCAGATCATGAATCCGTAGGATGTTCTTGTGGGAAATCTTGCTCGCCAGCAACAACTCCTGTTTGAATCGTTGCATCTCGACAGGATCATCGATGAGTTCAGAGCGCAGCAGCTTGAGAGCGACAGTACGATCAAGTTCCTTATCATATGCTTTGTAGACGGTCCCCATGCCTCCCCTTCCAAGGAGGGATTCGATCCGGTAACGCGCCCCCAGTTGGGAACCAGGCGCGAGTGTTGTCGAGATGCCTGAAGATAAGCCAGGCGAGTTAGCTGAGGCTGAAGCCTTCCAGGCAGGGCCTTTGGGCGGGGTGACTACCATGGCCACCGTATTGATGAGTTGGCTGTCTGGGTGTGCCTGGGAGGAAGCCGAGGCATCGGCCCCATCCATTCTTTCCTGATGGTCCATCACCGGTAGGGGTGCCCCGCAGGCGGCACACTCCTGCGAATCATCAGGGTTCACAGTGTGGCAGTGCGTGCAAATCATATGAGGCCGCCCACCACCTTCGGCTGCGACTATGCACATGGATTATTGCGCAAGATGAAATGCCAAGCAAGGGATTCCCCCCTTTCGGTGGTTGGTCCGACTGGATCGGACCGCACCAAAGTTGCTAACGCCTCGACTGAATCCTTCGGATGGGAAACGTATGTGCATTTCTTGCCCAACAGCTCAATCGGGGCGACACCCAGGCGATTCCGCGCAACCCTGCGGCAGTACGCTGGAGCCAGGATTCCGGAGTGTGGTGTTGGATACGGATTTCAGTGAGAGCTTGTTATGAGAGGGGGAGCACGATAGAGCGTTTACATCGGTGTGCGTCTTCAGACCCTTTGAGACTTATCCAGCCTTTTTCCAAAATATACTTCAGTCCCCACTTCAGCCTGAGTCGGATTTGACGCCTGGCCCAGATTGTGCTGGAACTGGTGGATAAAGTGCGAAAACACGGTCAAAGCCAACTTATACCAGGCGGAGTCCTCCTCCTGTCTTCAGATATCAAGTCTACTCCACTGGGCATAGGATGGGTCTCCTTCGCAGCCGCCCCGCCTTGCCTCTTTGGGTTGTGCCCGGATCACGGCGAACTCGGAAACAACCCACCTGGATGTGTAACGGCCTACCCGTACAACTGCCAGTGCCCAAGCGAGAACACAATACAAGAACACAAGTCTCGACGATTGCCCGCCACAAACGGCGTAGGGTAGAGCGAAGTCGCTCAAGTATTGGATCGTCGCGCTATTGCACACGCAATACGCACATTTCCAAAATGGGGTCTGAAAGATGTGTACTATTTATATATTAATCTGGCGGAGAGGGTGGGATTCGAACCCACGTCGCCATTTCTAGCGAACACGCTTTCCAAGCGTGCTCCTTCAGCCACTCGGACACCTCTCCGCATTGATGGCATCACACGAAAGCGCCTTGACCTGTTGCTGAGTGGCCGCGTCAAGTGCACTGGGATGTTCAACCAGTATAGCATCTCAATAGGGTTCCTGCCAAAAGCGGCAAATGAGCGCCTGAAAGAACTCCAATCTTACTATTTGAACCGTCGTCGGATGATTATCTCCGTTCCAAAAATCCCGTTCTGATCGCGGACGCCGATCAGCGAGAGCCGATCGCTCAACGCCCATTCGAACTGGATGACGCGTTGCTGTGTGGAACCCGTGTTGGTCGCGTAGGTGAGGGTGAGGTCCCGGGAAACTTGTTGTTCGATGGTTACGCGGGTGCCTGAAATATTCGCGGGGTCGCCCACGTTCGGGTCGATCTTGATTCGGCTGACTCCAAAGATTCGCTGGATGCGGCCTGTGGTCTGGCTGGACAAAGCTTCGGAAAGCAGGGCGCTGGCGCCCTCATTTGAAAAGCCCCCCGATGTGGGGGCCAACTCGCCGGTGTTCCGCACATACCCAAGAGCCAGCAGCGACAGAATGTCGGATGTCGGCAAGGGGGGGTCGGTGCGGTAGGCGATCTTCATCTGCTCGATAGGCCCGGAAATATCCATGGTCAGGTCGTATCTCTGGATGCGCGTGCGCGCCTGAAGATCAAGGATAGGCTGGGTCCGAAATGGGTTGGCCATCGTGACGTCGCCTCGGTCCAGGTGATAGTGATTTCCGCGGACCAAGGCCTCCCCGTTCAGGATGTGAATCGTCCCCAACTCGACCGGATTGGCCAGGGTGCCCTGGAGGCTCATGTCAACGTCGGCCACCAGTCGAAGGTCGTGCGTCTCCAACCTGACGTCGGGATCCGAACTCGCGCTGACGTCCAGGCGGATTTTTGATGCAAATGAGGAAGAGGTAATGTTGCTGGGCGCTCCGCCCGGAGCATTCACTTGGCTGAGCATATTCAGGACATTGAAATTTTCACTCGCAAACATCTGGCGGATGGTGATGTCGCCTTGCAGCCGGCCGCCATCCGTAGAACCCACCAGGTTTAGATCGCCGGCAAGCAGGGAAGTGAAATCAGCCGGATACTGCACTCGAACTTGATCCAAGTTGGCCCGGAAGTCGAATCGTGGCGTCTGGGCGAAGGTCAAAAAGCCCGTTAAAGTGACGATGCCGCCGCCAATCTGTCCTCGCAGAGACTTTGCAGTGGCGCGATCCCCCTCCAACTGGATGTCGCCTGTCAAACCCGAAAGGTGAAAGGGAAAATCGCCGTAAGCGAGATTCAAGTCTTGAACCTTCAGAGTGCCATTGAGCAAAGGCTGCATTGGGCTGCCTCTGAGGTTCAGGTCAAGCTTGGAGCGGCCGGTGGCGTGAATGGCGGGATCCAAGAGGCTGAGCAACGTATTGTCCGATTCGCCGTGTGCGCTGAGAGTCAGTTCAGCTTGATTGCCAAAATGGATGGAGCCTTCGACCTCCAGATTGGTGGATGGGCCTCGCATTTGAAATGGACGAGCCGAGAGGACACGCTGTGCATAATGGAGCTCGATTGGGCCACCGTTAGACCAAGCCAGGTCAGCGATGTTAACTTCTAGCTTCGTGGTTTCGCTGTTTGCCTCCAGGCGGCTGGTGTCCTTGAGAGGACCCTTAGCCTCTACGGTGCCTGTGCCGATAACGCGAGCATTGAATTTGTTGCCGGAGACTAATTGAATCCACGGATCGCCCCGGAAATCTGTGAAGGTGCCTTTCATGTCAAGAGGCCAATCGCCTTTGGTTTGAGCGGTACCGTTGAGATCAACGGTTCCGCCTTCGCCCTTCGCCTGAAGTTGGAACTGGAGTCGCTGGCCCTCGAGGCCGAGTTGGCCATGCAGATCTCCAACCGGGGTTCCGTGTATCTTAACTTCGCGAATGTCAACGCTTGAGCTGACTGTTAAATTCTCGGGGACACCATGGCCGCGAAGGTCAAAACTGGTTGCTCCAACGCCGATGTTTTTGGCCATCGGGCCCAGTCCTTCCAATTGAGCGATCGACTTGACCAACTCTTCGGAAAAACTACGCCCATGGAGCTCAACGGAGAGATTTCTTTGCGCCTGGGAATATTGGGCCTCCCCGGTCACCCTGCCGGGCCCACTGGCCATTTGAATATTGTCCAGGCGCCATGCTGATCCTATAACCGAAACCTTTGCGGAGAGGGAGTCGAAAGGCTGTTGAAAGATTTGTCCCCGGTCAATTTGAATTTGCCCCTTGCCAGTCGGATTTCGAGGTGTTCCCTCCAGGTCAATCTGTCCGGTCAAGTTTCCCTTTATCGGATAAGTGAGGCGAAGCGAGGTTTGCAGTGCTTCTATGGAAAGATGTTGGGCGCTGGCCGTCAAATGGGCGGGCGCATCCTGGGTGAGCACCCAATCATTCAGATGAACAGACGTGTCGATGATGAGCGAGGAGGTTCCCGCCCGGAGCCGCCCGGAGGTAATTTCAACGTAGTCGTGTGTCGCCCCCACACTGCCGGAAAAAGAATCCCAGGACCCACCTCGATAGTCGAAAGGGCCCGTCTCCAACCGCCCGCGAATGTCAGTAGCGAAAATGGGGCCAGTAACGGTTCCGGTAAATGTCGCTTGTGATTTGAGTTCAAGCGGGATCGGCTCCGATGCCTGAATGAGATATTCCGCGAGGTGCCGCCATTCCCGGAATTCGGAGGTTGTGAATCGGACCGAAAGTTCAGAGTCGGCCTCGGCCGCGGTCCCCTGAGCCAAAAGTGATGAGTATGGAGTTTGCAGCCTGGCGTCGTCAAATTGGACGCGGAGGCCCCGGTCCAGAACTGCCTTACCTCGGGCCATTCCGCCCACCAGGAGGGAATCGCCACTTACGTTTTCCAGCGGACTGAATTGCAGGTTAAATTTGGATTCAAAATCATTGAGCCGGCCCTTCCAGGTCGTATCGATGGTGCCCCCAATCAGTCCAGCCGGATGCAGGTATGTGGAGACTTTGAGCATGTGTGGAAAAGCGCGCACGGCCAAAGCCATATCGAAACCGCGGATTTGGGTGTGCAGGGTAAACGCCGGGAGATTTCCTTGGAAGGTGATTTCCCCTTCTCCCTGGGCGTTGCCGCCCAGAGCGGAAATCTTTAGATTCGAAAACTTAAGATGTTGCTCCGTGCCCGAATAATTTGCAGATACATCGATCCGTCCAGGGTTGAATCCTTTGGCGGGCACTACAAATTGGCGCGCCTGAATCTGTCCTTGCACGCTCCAGCCACCCTTGTGGTAAGTCGCACCACCGTGGAGAGTCAGTTTCCCTGCACCACCGCTGCCCAAACGGAGTGCCCGCCCCATCTCAAGAATGTCGCCGTTGGCGGAATAAGTGAGATTCGCTTCGACCTCAGGCAAGGCCTTGAGCTTTAATGCGCACGTCCCGTTGAATCCTGGAGAGCGCAACGTCAGTGAATCAAGTGTGAAGTCGCTTCGGCTGAAGTGAAATTGGGCTGCCACGGTTGCAACGGGGAGCTCCCATTGATTGTCTTTGGCCGAAGTTTGAGAGGACGAATAACTGCCCTGAAAGTGGTGCAGAAGGTTGCTTCTTAGCTGGAACGCGACATCGCGGGCGGTCACGTTGAGCGGAATTTTCTGATCGTTGAAGAAAACACTCGTATGAAGAATTGTGATACTGCCGATGGATAAATTCAGAATATCGCGCAGAGTACCTGGCCCATCCCCGGTCGGGTGGGGCTCGGGGAGGGTTGTCGAGCCATCAGGATTCCTGTACACGTGGACTTCCGCCTTGTCCCACGCCAGGTTCCTAAGGTTCACGCTTTGACGAAACACGGAAGTGGGGTCAATTCCCAGCACCACGCTTTCCGCGGCGAAAAGCGGAGATGCAGAAGGCTTCTCCGATCCATGGAGAACAAAGCCTTGAAGAATGACCTGGAAGACCAGCGGTCTGAATCTAAACTCGCGAACCTCAGCTCGGCCTCCGGTAGCGTTTTCGACATCCGCAATCACCCGCCTTTCCAAAATATGGCGAAACCATGGCGTGAGCATAATGACATAAGCCACCAGGAGGAACCCGCCCATGGCCATCACCGCGAAATTAATCTTGCGAAGTATCTTGTGAGCCAAAACGATTTCCTCTTATCGCGCTTTCAGTGCAAAGAATCAGAACGGATGCACACCCACACGGTGATTCGCTTTCAAGTTTTCCAGCCACGCGGTCAGCAGTTGGTCGATCTTCTTTTGCGTGAGTATTTCCCGGATCTGGCCTTCTACTTCGGCCAGTGGTGGTGCAGGGTTTGAGGTCCGCCGGGCCAATTCAGGCACAAATGTACTTTTGTAATAGTCTTCAAGATCGGGGGATTCGACCCGGGCCGAGGGCCGCAACCTCCTGTCAATCAGCAGGAGGATGCGCTGGCGGTTACGAAGGCGCTCGAGGACCATGGGCTCATTCATTTGGATTGACCGGAGGGCCGCCTCGTATTTTTCGTCGTTTCCAAATTTCTTGCGAATGTCCGCAAGAGCGTCTTCGGGAGTGTTGGCAGCCTCGGTCCCTGCAATGCCCTCAGAATCAGCTTCGCGCAACAACAGAAGTTGGTCGATCTGGCGGTTCCGGACTGTTTCGCGCGTGGCTTCGTCGGGAGTGGCCTCAGGCATTTTGCCCTCGAGAATGAGCTCGAAACCATACGCATTCTCGGTGTCGCTGCGAGTTATGGCAGCGTTGTCAACCGATGCGACGATCCTGTCCAAAGTCTCGAGTCCAAGCGCGGAACTGTTGCGCGCTCCCCACACAAGACCGAGGGTTGCCAGCACTCCGATCAAAAAGTTTGCCCAACGCCTAAGAAGAACTGGGTATGTGATAATTGGCTGACTCCCAAGCCGCCTGAGTTCTGCACCTGAAAACGCGGCGGATTTAGATTGTAGCCTACATCAAGCCGCAGTGGCCCAATGGGCGTATTGTAACGGATGCCCACCCCTATCGCGTGGGACGTATAGTTCAGGTCTGTCGGTGAGTTCTGGCCGAACTTTAATAAACGCATCACTCGACCATTTGAATAGACGTTCCCAAAATCGTGAAAGAGTGCGAATCCGAGACGATTCTCCTCAACCCTGATGCGTAGTTCAAACGAATTCAGAAACAACGCATTGCCGCCCACGGGAAAGCCTGTGATCGGGTCCCGGGGGCCAGCCTGATTGATGGAGAACCCGCGGTCGGACTCGCTGCCCCCCATAAAAAACCGCTCGGGGAGGGGAATATCGTGGGTGAAAAGGACTTGAGCGGGAGCGGTCGCCGAGGCAGGAATTATGACTTTTCGCAATGCTCCATAAGGGGACTCGATGCCAATCCTTGTGTTGCGCGCAAAAACCAAATGGCGCCCCAAGGAATAATAGGTGGAGTATTGCCCTGAGAAGCGCAAGAAATTTGCCTGTGATCCCAACTTACTCGCCGAGATGCCAAAATCCACCAAGGTATAGGCCCCTTGAGTGGCATCGGCGGGATTGTCACGCTGATCTTTGATGAAGCTCATCCCGACTAAACCAATCCGAGCGGGGCGACTCAAGAGGGGTATCTGGTCGGGCGAAATGTGCAGCGTTGAGCTGTCGACCAGGACTTTGCGGTAGGTGTATCGCCCGACCAGCAGGGTTGAGGGACCATAGTGTTTTTCCAGGCTGATCGACCCTTCGGAGCGCTCGGCTGAGAATGTTTCCACGTCGCGGCTCCGGTCGAACAAGCCCGTCACCCGTAAACTGAGATCATATCGGGTGGGCAGATGCTGAATCAGATAGCTTGTCCCGGCACTCGTTTCCAGATTGGACAGGCGCCCGCGAATGGTGAAGGTTTGTCCGCGTCCGCCCACATTCAAGCGGCTGACGTCCAGCGATAGGCGCGGGCTGACCTGGAGGCTGCCCTGCGGCTGGTTGCTCCCCAACCGCTGGAATTCAATCCCCCCCCCATAGCCGACAGTCCAGCGACGCCCTTCCTCAACCTTCACCAGCATCGTTTGGTGGGTTTCGGAGGTTTGTGGATTTTGGGCTCCGATCTGCACCTGGTTGAAAATACCCAAGTCATAGAGTTTCCGCTGAGATTCGAAGACATCACTCTGGCGGAGCGGTTCGCCGGGCCTGAACAAGACTTGGCGCCTGATAATCCCCGACCGAGTATGCTGATTGCCCATGAGAACTATTCGCTGGACCCTTACTTGCAGCCCGGGGTGGATGTCGTAGCTGAGGTCCACGTCGTTTGTCGGAGAGACGGGTGATGCCTTCCATGTCACGGTGGGACTGTTGAATCCTGTGTTACCGAGGAAGGTGAGAATCGATTGCCGTATTGCTTCCGCGTTCGCCGGTGAATAAGGTTGGCCTGTTTTTGCCGGAAGCGTCGACTCAATTTGTTTTCGCATTGCTAAGTCAACGCCATCAAGTGTTAAGTGCCCAACATACTGCCGGGGCCCCTCCACAATTTCAAAAACGACAAAAAGATGATTGGGCAAATTCGCGTAATTATTCTCGAGCCGCGAGTTAACCTTGACTTCGGCAAACCCCTGGGTCTGGTAATACGTCTTCAGGGTCGTCACGTCGTGCTCTAGAAGCGTGTGACTGAACGCCCCGCTCCAGGTAAAGGGAAAATCCTTCACTTGGAGAGAGAGGAGCGGGCTCAATTCGTAGTCTGCGAAAGCTTTATTTCCCTTAAACGCGTAGCCGTCAAATTCTCCCGCGGGGCCCAGAGTGACGTGGTAAGTGATGTCGATTTCCTGTGAGTTGGGATTCACATTTCTCTCGCCCTTGGCCTTCACGGAGAAATATCCCTGCCGTTGAAAGTGATCCTCCAGATTTCGCTGGCCCTGCTGCAGCGCAAAATCATCGGTAACTCCGTCGCTGAACATGGGGAGGAGTTGCTTCATATTCCCTGTTGAGAGGCGGGCTCCAATCACATGAACTCTGATGAGCGGGCCGGCTTCCACCAGCAGGACCAGTTTCTCGATGTGGCGGGCGGAATCGTACGGACGACTCTCGACTCGGGTATATGCCTGAAGGTGCCCTTGATTCACATAAAACTGGTGAATCTTGAGAAGAGCTCGCTCGAGCCGATTAGACGTTAACCGGTGCCCAAGGCGCAAATGGGAAATCGCGACGAGACGATCCCTCGGGAAGACAGGGTGTCCTTCGAATTCAATCTTGGCGAGTGTCGCCGGACGGCCGGGAACGATGGTGAACTTAACTTCGGCTTCTTGGCTGTCCGTGTCGGACTGTACCGCATGTATGATTTTCGGTTGGTAGTATCCTTCTTCGGCCAGCGTGGCAGCCAGGTGCTCATGGGCTTTGGACAAATCCGACTCGGTCAGGGGCTGGCCCAGGCGGAGGCGTGTGGTACTGGTCAGGCTCCCCGGGGTCAGCACGCCGGGGGCCCCATCGACGCTGACCATGCCGACAAAATATTGGGCGCGACCCACAAACACAACTTCAACTCCCTCACCTTTGGGCTCGGATTCGGCACGCAAATCCACGAATCGTCCAGTCGCAAAAAGGTTTTTGAGACTCTCACTTATCTTACTTCGGTCCAGAGGCTGGCCCACTTTTTGGGCTATTTGGGCTGAAAAGTTTTCAATACTCAGGTGAGCATCGGTATCAAGCTGGATGCCGACAACTGTGGTGCCCCATTGCGGGCCGGCCGCGTGCGTAGAATTGCATAAAATGAAAATGAGAAGGGCGATGCCTGCCAGCCCCCGCACCATGAGGCGGGGCAGGCCAGGCAGGAATGGATGTCGTCGATTACTGAAAAAATGCGTGGATTTTGGAACGGGAATCGTCCTGAGTTTCAGTTGTGAAATCCGGCCCAAGAGACTGGCAACCACCCATCATTTGAGATGACCCACCAACGGCCGCTATTATACTTCGGTTCGCAGGCGGGTAGGGTGTAATCCGAACCAGGCTTGTCCAAATTAGGTTTTTGAAAAAGAGGCGGAAGCTCCTATAAATTGAGGTTGGTGTTTTGCCAAACGATCAATCTCAACGAAGGGAGATTCCGCCATGCCACGAGTATG
>JBGPCF010000138.1:0-17581 GCA_041481635.1 Terriglobia bacterium
CACCCGCGATCCGCGCGCCAACGAGCGCAAGAAGTACGGACAGAAGGGCGCCCGCAAGCGCTTCCAGTTCTCGAAACGATAAAGAAAGCTGTCGGTTGTCTGTAGTCCGTTGTGGGTTTGTTGTTGAGATTGGCCACACCAGCCTCGATTAACTTCTTCCCTGAACGACTGGCCACTGACAACTGCCGTACTTGGATTAAGGAGGCTTTTTGTCGAACATTACTATGAAAGACTTTCTGGAGGCCGGCGTCCACTTCGGCCACCAGACTCGCCGCTGGAACCCCAAAATGAAGGAATACATTTATGGGGAGCGTAACGGAATTTACATCATCGACCTGCAGAAAACCCTCAAGTATTTTAAAGAAGCTGCAAAATTTGTTGCAGATCTCGCGCAAGAGGGGAAAACCATTCTGTTTGTTGGGACCAAGCGGCAGGCGCAGGAAGCGATTGCCGAGGAGGCCACGCGCTGCCAGATGTACTTTGTCAACCATCGCTGGCTGGGCGGGTTGCTCACCAACAACGCCACGATCCAGAAATCCATTCAGCGCTTGAAAGAATTGGATGAGATGAGCAAGGACGGCCGCTACAACCTGATGACCAAGAAAGAAGTACAAAAGTTGGAAAGGGAGCGAAAGCACCTGGACCAGAATCTCTCGGGAATTCGGGATATGCCGGGCTTGCCCGATGCGCTGTTTGTGGTCGATTCCCACATTGAAGAAATCGCGGTGAAGGAAGCGCACAAGCTGGGCATACCCGTGGTCGCCGTCGTGGATACTAATTGCGACCCGGACCTGGTGGACTACGTGATTCCGGGCAATGACGATGCGCTGCGGGCGATTCGTTTGTTTACCTCGCGCATCTCCGATGCCATTTTGGAAGGCCGGCAATTCGCCATCGATAAGCAATTGGAGGAAGAAAAGATGGCCGCGGAAAAGGCAGCGGAGGAACTGGAAGCGGCGCGCGAAGCCGCGGCCATCCAATCCGAAGGCGGCGAGGCCACGGGCCCCGCCGTGGAAGAAGAGTTTGCCGCGACTGCAGGCGCGGACATTGACTTCTCTGCCACCGTGATCGCGGCGGAGGATCAGGCAGACGGGCGCGTGCGCGTCCCCAAGCCCAAGCGCAAATTGACCGAAAGCAAGGGCCGCGGGCGCAAGGGTGATGAAGACGACTCGACGTCTGTGGATTAGGCGCAAGGCCAAGGCTAATGGTTTGGAACTAAAAGGTAGGCGGAGCAAGCAAGGGCGCCTACCTTTTTCGTGTAGGGAGGAGAAAACAGGGAATGAGTGTCAGGCCAGAGGACGTTAAGAAACTGCGCGAGATCAGCGGCGCACCCATGATGGAGTGCAAGAAGGCGCTAGATGAAGCCGGGGGCGATCACGATAAAGCGTTCACGATTCTGCGCAAGCGGGGCCAGGCGACGGCTGCCAAGAAGGCGGGGCGCGTGGCCGCGGAGGGCTTGATCGGCACCTACGTTCATCCGGGATCGAAGATTGCCGTGATCGTCGAAGTTAACTGCGAGAGCGATTTTGTGGCACGCACGGAGGAATTCCAAGAGTTTGCGCACGACCTCGCCATGCAGGTCTGCGCCACCGACCCGAAATTTCTTCGCAAAGAGGATGTACCGGCGGAGGTCTTGGACCGGGAAAAGGAAGTGTTGCGCAGCCAGGCGGCTACGAGCGGCAAGCCGCCCGCTGTGATTGAGAAGATGATCGAGGGCCGGGTGGGCAAATTCCTGGAAGAGACCTGTCTTTACGAACAGCATTTTATCAAGGATTTGTCGGGCAGCCAGACGGTGTCGGAGTTGATCACCGCCAAAATCGCCAAATTCGGTGAGAATATTACCGTGCGTCGATTCTCGCGCTACAAGGTTGGCGAGGGCATCGAGAAACCGACGGCCGAAGTTCCTGCGGCAGGAACTTCCGTGGCGGGATAAGCGGACCGGACGCGTGACCCGAAACCCGGACAACGGGTTTTGGGGACATGCGGCTTAAGACGAAGATATCGAAGCACCTCAATCGCATTGCGGAAAAAAACTCAAAATCCGAAATCGAAAGTGGCAAAGCCGGGCGGGCCGATTTTCCGCCGGGTCATTCTAAAACTGAGTGGCGAAGCGTTGCTGGGGACGCAGGGATTTGGCGTTGACCCCGTCGTCGCGAAACGTATCGCCGAGGAAGTCCACGAGGTCCATAACCTGGGCGTGCAAGTCGCCGTCGTCGTGGGTGGCGGAAACTTTATTCGCGGCGTAGCGGCCTCGGCGCTCGGGGTCGATCGCGTGGTGGCGGACCACATGGGGATCCTGGCCACCGTGATCAATGCGCTGGCTCTGCAGGACGCCTTGGAGAAGGCGGGGTCCAACACACGCGTGGTGACGGCCATCGAAATCCGGGAAATCGCCGAGCCGTTCATCCGGCGGCGCGTGATTCGTCACTTGGAGAAAAACCGAGTGGTCGTGCTGGCCGGAGGAACGGGGAACCCTTATTTTTCCACGGATACAGCGGCCGCGCTCCGTGCTATGGAAATCAAAGCCGAGGTCATCCTGAAGGCGACCAAGGTGGATGGGGTCTACGACGCCGACCCCAAGAAGGTCCCCGGGGCGAAGATGTTCGAAAAGATTACATACCTGGATGTACTCTCACGCGGCCTGGCCGTGATGGATACGACGGCCATTTCACTTTGCATGGATAACAGTATGCCCATAGTGGTTTTTAATTTAAATGTTCCGGGTAATCTGAAGCGGGTCATAATGGGTGAGCCCGTGGGCTCACACGTCTCGCGATGATGGATAAAGACTGAGACGTGGTGCCGGGGGATCGCTCCCGGTTTCGAGAGGTCACCGATGATTAAAGAAACGATGGCGCAGACAAGAGTCCGCATGGGAAAAGCGCTGGAAGATTTCCGTCACGAGTTGGCCTCAGTCCGCACCGGCCGCGCTTCCACGGCCCTGCTCGATCATATCAAGGTGGATTATTATGGTACACCGACGCCACTCAATCAAGTCGCCACATTGGGTGTTCCTGAACCATCGCTATTGACGCTGCAGCCCTGGGACGCGACGCTCCTCGCGGCTATTGATAAAGCGATTCGCTCGTCCGATCTGGGATTGAACCCCATGAGTGACGGAAAGATGCTTCGCGTGCCCATCCCTCCATTAACCGAGGAGCGCAGGAAGGAATTGGTGAAGCATCTGCACCGGGTTCTAGAAGACCACCGCACCGCGGTGCGCAACATTCGCCGGGACGCCAATGAGGACATGAAGAAATTGCTGAAAGTGAAGAAGATATCGGAAGACGACGAAAAGCGCGGTCTGGAAGAAGTGCAAAAGCTGACCGACGATTTCATGGAAAAGCTGGAAGCCCAGGGAAAGTCCAAGGAAAAAGAGATTTTGGAAATGCGGTAGAGGTACGGCAAAATTTTTGAGTGTTTTGTGTGAAACCTGCTTGACAGAATTCCCCGCAGTCTGTTAAATTTGAAAGGTTTCAGCGACCCGCAAGTCACCTTCAGTGGAGCCCGCCCTGTAACGGGAATCCGATGGGGTTTGACTTAAGGACATTTAAGGATAAAGAATGCCCACGTTCAGCCAACTCGTACGTCTGCGCCGCTCGAAATCGCGCTATAAGACCTCCAGTCCGGCGCTCGAAGGATGCCCGCAGAAGCGCGGCGTATGTATCCGTGTTTACACGCAGACGCCGAAGAAACCAAACTCCGCGTTGCGTAAAGTGGCGCGCGTACGTTTGACCAACAGCATGGAAGTCACCACGTATATTCCCGGCGTCGGTCACAATTTGCAAGAACACTCGATTGTGCTGATTCGTGGAGGCCGCGTGAAAGATTTGCCCGGCGTCCGTTACCACGTGATTCGTGGAACGCTCGATTCAGCCGGGGTTGGTGATCGCCGTCAGGGACGGTCGAAATATGGGGCCAAGCGGCCCAAAGCATCTTGAGGAGTAGTTAGAGAGAATGCCGAGAAAAGGGACGATCGAACTTCGAGAAACAAGCGCAGATCCGGTGCACCAGAATCAGTTGGTGCAGAAACTGATCAACTGTGTGATGTACCAGGGCAAGCAGTCGGTGGCGCAGGGTATCGTATACGACGCGCTGGATCTGGTCAAACAGCGCTCCAACGACGATCCGTTGAAAATTTTTAAGAAGGCCTTGGAAAACGTAAAGCCGGCACTGGAAGTGAAAAGCCGCCGCGTGGGCGGCGCCAATTATCAGGTGCCGGTGGAAGTGAATCGAAATCGCCAGTCCTCGCTGAGCCTCCGGTGGATTATCGGTTACGCGCGCGAGCGGGGCGAAAAGTCCATGGTCGAGAAACTCGCCGCCGAGATCATGGACGCAGCTAACAACCGCGGCGGAGCAGTTAAAAAGAGGGACGACATACACCGCATGGCGGAAGCCAACAAGGCTTTTGCCCATTACCGCTGGTAATCCTGCTTCGGTAGGGTGACCTTGGGCAAGGCGGGATGTGGTTCAACCCAGAATCACGATCCGCCTTGAGCCCCGCATTCAGCGGGGACCATTGCTCAAATTGCTGCGGGTGAACCGGATCCCGATTCGCGGGGTCGAGGCGAAGTATCCGTCCGTATCAAATATTTATGCCGCGACAAGCGCCGCTTGAGAAAACTCGGAACATCGGCATCATGGCTCACATCGATGCGGGCAAGACCACGACCACGGAGCGGATCCTCTACTACACCGGGATCACGCACAAGATGGGCGAGGTCCATGACGGCACCGCGGTAATGGATTTCATGGTCCAGGAGCAGGAGCGCGGCATTACCATCACCTCCGCCGCCACCACCTGTTTTTGGAACGATATCCGAATCAATATTATTGATACCCCGGGTCACGTTGATTTTACGGCAGAAGTAGAAAGGTCGCTCCGGGTTCTTGACGGAGCGATTGCTCTTTTGGGCGCCGTCGAAGCCGTGGAGCCCCAGACCGAAGCGGTCTGGCGGCAGGCCGACAAGTATCGCGTGCCCCGCATCGTTTTTGTGAATAAGATGGACCGCGCCGGGGCGGATTTTGGCGTGTGCCTTAGCCAACTGGTTTCCAAGCTGCACGCCAACCCCGTGGCCGTTCAACTCCCCATCGTTTCCGGCGACGACTTCCTGGGCGTTATCGACCTCCTTCAACAAAAAGCCATCATCTGGAAAGACGAAACTTTGGGCGCCGACTATGTGGTGGAAGAAATTCCGGCAAGCCACGTGGAAACCGCGCGCCAGCATCGCGAGAAAATGATTGAAATCCTGGGCGAAGTGGACGATGCCATCATGGAGAAGTATGTCCATGGTGAGACCGTTTCCGCTGATGAATTGCGCGCCAGCCTGCGCCGCCAGACCATCGCCCTGAAAACGGTTCCTGTACTTTGCGGTTCCGCCTTCAAGAACAAAGGCGTTCAGCCGCTGCTCGATGCGGTGGTCGATTACCTGCCTTCACCTCTGGATGTTCCGCCCCTTGAGGTTGATGTGCCCGATTCAGATCAAAAGGAGACCCGGAGCGCCTCCGACGACGAACCCTTTGCCGCACTGATATTCAAGATCATGACTGACCCCTTTGTGGGCCAGTTGGCTTTCTTGCGAGTCTATTCGGGGACATTGAAAAGCGGGGATACAGTTTACAATCCCCGCCTGACCCGCCGCGAACGCATATCCCGCCTGCTGAAAATGCACGCCAACAAACGTGAAGAAATCACCGAAGTTTATTCCGGTGATATCGCGGCCGCTGTGGGCCTGAAAAGCGTTTCAACCGGCGACACGATTTGCGATGAAGACAAACCGGTGGTGCTCGAGACGATGGACTTTCCGGCGCCCGTTATCGCCGTGGCTATCGAGCCCAAGACCAAGGCTGATCAAGACAAGCTGGGCGTCGCGCTTTCCAAGCTGACTCAGGAAGACCCCACATTCAAGGTTCATACCGATACCGATACTGGCCAGACCATTATCGCCGGCATGGGCGAGCTCCACCTGGAAATCCTGGTGGACCGCATGATGCGCGAGTTTAATGTGGGCGCGAATGTGGGCCGGCCGCAAGTGGCTTACCGCGAGACGATCCGCGCCGCGGCAGACGCCGAAGGGCGGCACGTAAAGCAATCCGGCGGACACGGACAATTTGGTATCGTCCATTTGCGCCTGGAACCCATGCCCCACCCCAACATGGATGAAATTGCTGAGCTGACCAAGAAGAAAAACACCCACCACTTTGATCCCGAGATCAACCTGCTCTTTGTGGACGAAATTGTGAGCGGCGTCGTTCCGCGCGAGTTTATTAACCCGGTTTACGAAGGGGTGCGTGAGGCGATGCAAACCGGAGTCTTGGCCGGGTTTGAAATGACGGGCGTCCGCGTGACCCTGGATGACGGCAAAGCGCACGACGTGGATTCCTCCGAAATCGCTTTCAAGATTGCGGGTTCCATCGGCTTTAAGGAAGCGGCGCGCCGCGCCAAGCCCGTTCTGCTCGAGCCGGTGATGAAAGTGGAAGTGGTGGTGCCGGAAGATCATATGGGTCCGGTGACGGGCGACCTGAAGTCCCGCCGGGGACAGATTGAAGAAATGGAAAAACGCGGGTCCACACAGATTATCCGGTCCACGGTCCCGCTGGCTGAAATGTTCGGCTATGCCACGGACTTGCGCTCGCGGACTCAGGGACGCGCGTCCTATACGATGCACTTCCTGCGTTACGACCAGGCACCCGCGTCCATTACTGAAGAGGTTCTGGCGCGCGTGCAGGGTAAGCCGGTGGCGAATTAAGTCCACGGCGTGGGTTTGGCTTAAATATCGAATCCTATTATTGAGGCAGACACAGAATGGCCAAAGAAAAATTTGATCGATCAAAGCCGCACATGAACATTGGGACGATCGGGCACATCGATCACGGGAAGACGACGCTGACGGCGGCGATCACCAAGGTGCTGGCGAAGGACAACCCGAAGGTGAAGTTCCGGGCGTTCGATTCCATTGACAACGCGCCGGAAGAGAAGGCGCGCGGGATCACGATCGCCATCGCGCACGTGGAGTACGAGACCAAGAACCGGCACTACGCGCACGTGGACTGCCCGGGACACGCCGACTACATCAAGAACATGATCACCGGGGCGGCGCAGATGGACGGAGCGATTCTGGTGGTGGCGGCGACCGACGGGCCGATGCCTCAGACGCGCGAGCACGTGCTGCTGGCGCGGCAGGTGAACGTGCCTTACATCGTGGTGTACATGAACAAGTGCGACGCGGTGGAAGATCCGGAGTTGCTGGAGCTGGTGGAAGTGGAAGTGCGCGACCTGCTGAACAAGTATCAGTTTCCGGGAGACAAGATTCCGGTGGTGCGGGGCTCGGCGCTGAAGGCTCTGGAAGGCGACGCGGAGTGGGAGAAGTCAATCCACGCGCTGATGGATGCGGTGGACAGCTACATTCCGATGCCGCCGCGCGAAATTGAAAAGCCGTTCCTGATGCCGGTGGAAGATATCTTCTCCATCTCGGGGCGCGGCACAGTGGTGACGGGGCGCATCGAGCGCGGCAAGGTGAAGATCCAGGAAGAAATTGAGATCGTGGGACTGCGGCCGGAGTCGTTCAAGCGGGTGGTGACGGGCGTGGAGATGTTCAAGAAGCTTTTGGACGAAGGGCAGGCAGGAGACAACGTAGGCATCCTGCTGCGCGGCACGGAAAAGGACGACGTGGAGCGCGGGATGGTGCTGGCGAAGCCGGGGTCGATCACGCCGCACACCAAGTTCAAGGCGGAGACGTATATTCTGACCAAGGAAGAAGGCGGGCGGCACACGCCGTTCTTCAAGGGGTACCGGCCGCAGTTCTACTTTCGCACGACGGACGTGACGGGCGTGGCGGAATTGCCGGCGGGGACGGAAATGGTGATGCCGGGAGACAACGTGTCGCTGGAGATTGAGTTGATCACGCCCATCGCGATGGAAAAGGGATTGCGATTCGCCATCCGCGAGGGCGGCCATACCGTCGGCGCCGGCACCGTGACCGAGATATTGAAGTAAGACATTCAACCGTCAATGGCAACGGCTTGATCGCTACTCGTTGCTGACGGCCAGGGGTTGGGACATCGATGCGCGAAATCATCACACTACAATGCAGCGATTGTAAAAATCGGAACTATTCGACCACCCGGAACAAGAAGAAGCATCAGGACCGGCTGGAGTTGAAGAAGTTTTGCAAAACTTGCCGGCACCATACGGCCCATAAGGAAGTGAAGTAGGTCGTTGGCAGAAGGCGGTAGGCAGTAAAGCCACGACAGCGAGATGGTAAGCTGCATCTTGCCTACTGAGGACTGGTTTCAAAGGGGCGTCAGATCAATGGCTAATCTGTCGGTCTCCAAAACCGATCATGGGGGTTCGACTCCCTCCGCCCCTGCCAGGAACCGGAGACACCCGAGTGGTGCGCCGCGAATCGTGAAGCTGGAGACGGCGACGCACTTGAACGAGGTATAAACAAGGCATGGCTGAAGAAGTTGGACCTCGCAAAGCCCCGTGGACCCGCCTGCGCGATTACGTTTCGGACGTTCGCGTGGAAATGAGAAGGGTCACGTGGCCAGGCAAGCAGGAGATTTACGGAACCACCGTGATGGTGATATTGACGACCATTCTTCTGGGATTTTATTTCCATATATGCGACGAGGTGTTTAGGCGAGTCATACAGAGGATTCTCCATTTGTTCTTGCACTAAAGGCAAAGGATTTTAAGGCATGGCGAAGAATTGGTACATCATTCACAGTTATTCGGGTTTTGAGAAGAAAGTGGCGGAAACCTTGCGCAGCCGCGTGGAAGCCGCCGGGCTTTCCGAACAGTTTGGGGAGATCATGATCCCCACCGAGGACGTTATTGAGATGCGGAAGGGCAAGAAAGTGGTGTCCTCCAAGCTCTTTTATCCCGGCTATGTTTTGGTCGAGATGGCCATGAACAACGACACCTGGCACCTGGTGCGCTCCACGCCGCGGGTCACCGGGTTTGTCGGTTCGGGACAAATGCCGAGTCCCTTGACCAGTGAAGAAGTGGACCGGATTGTTCATAAGGTAGAAGTGGCGGCGGAGCACCCCAAGCCCAAGTTGAAGTACGAGAAGGGTGAAAACGTCAAGATCACCGACGGACCCTTCAAGGATTTCACCGGTTCGGTGGACGAAATCAACGACGACCGGAATACTCTGCGCGTGATGGTGACGATTTTCGGGCGCGCCACTCCAGTGGAATTGGACTTTTATCAGGTGGAGAAACTGTAAGAAGGAAAATGGAAAATGGAAATTGGAAAATCGAAAATGGAAACCAGGATTCCCGCAAGCCCAATTTCCAGTTTCTAATTTCGAATTTCCGCCTTTCGTGAGGTCATTATGGCGAAAAAAGTAACCGCGATGGTGAAGTTGCAGATTGCCGCGGGCAAAGCGACCCCGGCCCCTCCCGTCGGACCGGCGCTCGGGCAACACGGCGTGAACATCATGGAGTTTTGCAAGGCGTTCAATGCCAAAACCTCCGCGAAAGATCAGGAGGGTTTGATCATTCCGGTGGTCATCACCATTTATCACGACCGGAGTTTTACCTTTATCACCAAAACGCCTCCCGCCTCAGTGCTGCTGAAGCGCGCTGCGGGTGTGGCCAAGGGTTCGGGCGAGCCGAACAAGAATAAAGTTGGCAAGGTCACCGAAAAACAAGTGGAAGAAATCGCCAAGACAAAGATGCCCGATTTGAATGCGGCCAGCCTGGCGGCGGCCATCCAAACCGTGAAGGGCACGGCGCGCAGCATGGGAATTGAAGTCACCCCTTAAGCGGCGCTGCGTTGCAGGCGAAGAGAGTAAAAAGTTTCCTTAAGATTTAAACGGAGCGATGGGTATGCAGAAATCAGGAAAGAAATTTACGAATTCCGCCAAACTGGTCGATAAACCGGTCTACACCTTGACCGACGCTATGCCGCTGCTCAAGAAAGCCGCCTTCGCCAAGTTTGACGAGACGGTGGAAGTGGCCATTCGCCTGGGTGTCGATCCCAAGCACGCGGACCAGATGGTCCGCGGCACAGTGGTTCTACCCCACGGCCTGGGCAAAACCAAGCGCGTGGTGGTGATCGGTTCCGGCGACAAAGTTCGCGAGGCGCGCGAAGCCGGCGCGGACGAAGTGGGCGGCGACGATGTGGTGCAAAGGATCCAGGGTGGCTGGATGGATTTTGACGCCGTCATCGCGACGCCGGACATGATGAAATCCGTGGGACGGCTGGGTAAGGTTCTTGGCCCGCGCGGCTTGATGCCAAACCCCAAGACCGGCACGGTAACTCTTGATGTCGCGCGCGCGGTCCGCGAAGTGAAGGCCGGCAAAGTGGAATTTCGCGTGGACAAAACCGCCATCATTCACTGCGCGGTGGGCAAAGTTTCATTTGAAGCCGAGAAGCTCGCCGAAAACGCCGGCGCCTTGATTTCGAGCGTCCTGAAAGCCAAGCCCGCTTCCGCCAAGGGCAAATATTTCAGGAGCATTGTGGTCTCCTCGACCATGGGTCCGGGCATCCGGATTGACACCGCCACAGTCGAGGCAGCGTAGTTTTTATCTCCCGGGAGAGCGCTTATGAACCGAGACGAGAAGCAAAAGAAAATGGAAGAGCTCAAGGCTGAGCTGCAAAAGGCGCGCAGCGTCATCCTGTCCAGTTTTGAGGGGCTGCACGTTGCAGCAGACACGCAGCTCCGGCGCAAGGTGGCGCAGACTGGCGCCAAGTATAAGGTTGTTAAGAACAGCCTGATCGAGCGCGCCGCTCCGGGCACGTCCCTCGAGCCTGTCGCCAAAAAGCTTCGCGGGACGACCTCTGTTGCCATCACCGAAGCGGACCCCGTTGTTCTGGCGAAAGTCCTTATCGCTTACGCCAAGGATAATCCTGCCTTTGTGTTCAAGGCGGGAGTGGTAGAAGGCAGGGTTGTATCCATGGCCGAGTTGTCGCTGATCGCTACATTGCCCCCGCTGGAAGCGTTGCACTCGAAAGTCCTTTTCCTGGTCAATGCTCCGGCGCAGCGGGTGGCTTCCGCGCTGGCGGGTGTGGCGCGAAAGCTTGCCGTGGTGGTTCAACAAGGGATTAAGGAGAACAAGTTTCAGCAAGCTACCTAGCATCGGGTCTCGTCGCTCAATCCACTAGCTGGCTCGAGACTTTGCAGGAATCTTCAGGAGGAGAAAAAAACGATGTCGGAAAAGATCGATAAGATCGTAGAAGAGATCAAAGGGTTAACTCTGCTCGAGGCCGCTGACTTGGTCAAGAGGCTCGAGGAAGCGCTCGGTGTCTCAGCCGCGGCCGCCACGGCCGTGGTGGCTTCGGCGGGCGCGGCTGCCCCTGCCGCTGCCGCGGCGGAGGAGAAGACCGAGTTCTCCGTGGTGCTCACCGCGATTGGCTCCAACAAGATTAACGTCATCAAGGCGGTCCGAGAAGTCACCAGCCTGGGCTTGAAAGAAGCCAAGGATCTCGTGGATGGCGCGCCCAAGCCGATCAAGGAAGGCGTTAATAAGGAAGAGGCGGAGACCATCAAAAAGAAGTTCACCGAAGCCGGCGCGACTGTGGAAATCAAGTAGCTCCCTCCCGGGTCAGGCTTTTTCCCAAACGCAGCGGCAGAGCCGCGCGGACGGGATCGGCGGTTCGGGGAGGGCGCATTGATGAGCACATCTTATTGGACGGGTGGACTTTGGGCCACGGGTTGCATCCTTCGGCTCCAAGGGTGCATCCAATTCTTGCAGGAGCCGGTGTCGGCACTACCTCACAAGCTACAGAATCCTCAAGTAAGGAGTACCAGGAATGCCTAACGGCGGGAACGGCGCTGTGCGTCAGCGCATCAACTTCTCTAAAATACCGACAGTCATCAAGATTCCCAACCTCATTGAAGTCCAGAGGCAGTCCTACGAGCGCTTTCTGCAGATGGACCTCCTCCCTTCGGAACGCGAGGACAGTGGGCTCCAGGCGGTGTTTAATTCCGTTTTCCCCATCAACGACTTTCGGGGCGTATCGCAATTGGACTTTGTGGACTATTCCATCGGGAATTGGGAATGCAAGTGCGGCAACTTGCGCGGACTCCACCACTTGCGGAGCACCTGCAAGAACTGCGGACACACCGTGATCACCGACCCCTTCAAGATGGGTGATGTCCTTTGCACGAAGTGCGGCACCTTTAACAAGAACGTGGTGACGTTCTGCAACAAGTGCGGTGACCCGGTCGCTTTGCAATTGAAGTACGATGTGACGGAATGCCAGGAGCGGGGCATGACGTTCGCCGCTCCCCTCAAGGTTACAATCCGCCTGACTATATACGATAAAGATGCGGACACCGGCCACAAGAGTATCCGCGACATCAAGGAGCAGGAAGTTTATTTTGGTGAAGTGCCCCTGATGACCGAGAACGGAACTTTCATTATCAACGGCACCGAGCGCGTGATTGTCAGCCAACTCCACCGTTCTCCGGGCGTCTTCTTTGAATCCAACACCTCGAAAACTTACTTCCTGGGCAAGATTATTCCCTACCGCGGGTCGTGGGTTGAGTTCGAATACGACACCAAAAACGTGCTTTACGTTCGCATTGACCGCAAGCGGAAGTTCTTGGCCACCATTTTCCTGCGCGCCCTGGGACTGAAGAACGACACGGAAATCATCAAGACTTTCTACCAGGTAGAGAAAATCCACCTGCGCGACCGCAAGCTTTTCTGGGAAGTTACCGAGGGCCTTATAGGATGGAAGATTTCCAAGAATATCGAACATCCCCGGTCGCACGAAATGGTAGCCCACGCCGGGAAAAAGATCACGGCTTCCGTGTTGAGGGACATCCAAAAGGCCCACATCACCCAGGTGGAAATCGCTTCGCACGATCTGGAAGGCGCTTATTCCGCCGCGGACATCGTGGATCCTTCTACCGGCGAAATCCTTCTCGAAGCCAACAACGAGCTGACTTCCGCCGCCCTGACGGCGATTATTGATTCGAATATACCCGAGTTGCCGATTTTCTTCCCCGAGCGCGACGACGTCAGCGTGATCATCAGCCAGACACTCAAGAAGGACACATTGAAGACGCCGCAAGAGGCGCTGATCGAGCTCTACCGGAAAATGCGCCCGGGCGATCCGCCCACCCTCGAGACAGCCACCGCACTGTTCAACGGGATGTTTTTCGATCCGCGGAAGTATGACTTCTCCCGCGTGGGCCGCCTGAAGTTCAACATCAAGATGGGCTATTACACAATGCTGAAGGCTCGCATTGATGAGAAGGCGACAAGCTTCGAGCTCGAGGACAGCAAAAACCTCCCCCTGGCCAATTTCTACATCATCGTTGACCAGGAAAAGATGTTCGTCGGCAAGCGCGAAGGGAACATCTGCTCAGAAGTGGTTCGCGGGTGCGAGGGAACTCTCGCCACCGATCACTCGGAAAGCTCTGTGGTCCAGCTTCCGTTGGAAAAACGGACGCTGGAGCCGGAAGACTTTTACACCAGCATTCGCTACCTGCTGAAGTTGCGCAAGAACCCGAACGGCAATTTCACTGTGGATGACATCGACCACCTGGGCAATCGCCGCGTGCGCGCGGTGGGCGAGTTGCTGGAAAATCAGTTCCGCATCGGCTTGGTCCGGATGGAACGGGCGATCAAGGAAAAGATGTCCGTGTACCAGGAAATGTCCACGGCGATGCCGCACGATTTGATCAACGCCAAGCCCGTGATGGCCTCCATCCGGGAATTCTTCGGGTCGTCTCAGCTTTCGCAGTTTATGGACCAGACGAACCCCTTGTCCGAAATTACCCATAAGCGGCGGCTGTCCGCCCTGGGGCCCGGCGGTCTATCGAGAGAGCGCGCGGGATTCGAAGTGCGCGACGTTCACCCCACTCACTACGGACGCATTTGTCCGATCGAGACTCCTGAAGGTCCGAACATTGGACTGATATCGTCGCTTTCCTGCTACGCGCGAATTAACGAGTATGGATTTATTGAGAGCCCGTACCGCAAGGTGCGCGATGGCCGGATCGTCGACTACGTGACCATCACTCACAGCGGTGACGGCTCGTGGAAAGTCGGCGAGCACGTCGAACTCAACGATCTGGAAAAGGTCAATGACGAGTTGCGCGAGAAGAGGCGGAAGCTGGTGGAGATACAGCCTTACTCCTTTTATCTCTCCGCGTGGGAGGAAGACCGCCATATCATCGCGCAGGCGAACGTGCAACTGGATGAAAAGGGCCGGATTGTTCACGAACTGGTGAACGCCCGCCAGGCCGGAAACTTCGTCCTCAAACACAAGAACGAGATTGATTACATCGACGTCAGCCCCAAGCAGCTGGTGAGCGTCGCCGCTTCGCTCATTCCGTTCCTCGAGAACGACGACGCCAACCGCGCCCTGATGGGTTCCAACATGCAACGCCAATCGGTTCCGCTGTTGCGCGCGCAAGCGCCCTTGGTGGGCACCGGCATGGAAGAGGTGACGGCGCGCGACTCGGGCGCCGTGGTCCTCTGCAAACGCAACGGCGTGGTGGACAGCGTGGACAGCGAGCGCATTATCGTGCGCGTGGAAGGCGACGGGCATAGTGGACAGCTCTCGCGCGAAGTCGGCGCCGACATCTATCAGCTCATTAAGTTCCGGCGCTCCAACCAGAACACCTGCATCAACCAAAAACCGATCGTGCACAAAGGCCAGTGGGTGCATGCGGGCACCGTCCTCGCCGACGGGCCTTGCACCGATCGCGGGGAGTTGGCGCTGGGACGCAACGTCCTGGTGGCCTTCATGCCCTGGCGCGGTTACAACTTTGAAGACGCCATCCTGGTCAGCGAAAAATTGGTGAAAGAGGATTCGTACACCTCGATCCATATTGAGGAATTTGAAATCGAGGCGCGCGATACGAAGCTTGGGCCGGAAGAAATCACCCGGGATATTCCCAACGTTTCGGAATCCCTGCTCAAAGATCTGGATGAAAGCGGCATTATCCGCATTGGCGCCTATGTCAAACCGGGAGACATCCTGGTGGGCAAGGTCACGCCCAAGGGCGAGACGCAACTGACCCCGGAAGAGAAACTCCTGCGAGCCATCTTCGGTGAAAAGGCCGGCGACGTTCGCGACGCCTCCCTCAATTGCCCTCCGGGCATTGAAGGCATCGTGGTGGACGTGAAGGTGTTTTCACGCAAGGGGCAGGAGAAGGATGAGCGCGCCAAGTCGATTGAGTCAGGCCAAGTGGAGCGCCTGGAGAAGAACCTTGCCGACGAAATCCGCATCCTGAACGACGAGCGCCTCAAGCGCCTTTGCGCGCTTCTGGAAGGCGAAAAACTGCTGGCCGATTTGCACGATGAAAAAACCAACAAACGCCTGCTGACCAAGGACACGGAACTGAATCGCGAGGTCCTGGGTCGCATTTCCACACGCAACCTCAAGCGAATCAAGATTGCCAAGAAAGATCCCACGCTCCTGGAAAAGATCGACGAGATCGAGGAAATGACTTCGCGGCAGATCGACATTCTGGGCAAGATCACTGAAGAAAACGTCCAGAAATTAAAGAAGGGCGATGAACTTCCACCGGGCGTCATCAAGCTGGTTAAGGTCTATATCGCCATGAAGCGCAAGCTGTCCGTGGGCGACAAAATGGCCGGACGCCACGGCAACAAGGGTGTGATCGCGCGCATCCTGCCTGAAGAGGATATGCCCTATTTGCCCGATGGCACACCCGTCGAGGTGGTCTTGAACCCGCTGGGCGTTCCCTCCCGCATGAACGTGGGGCAGATTCTGGAAACGCACCTCGGGTGGGCCGCCAAAGAGCTGGGTAACAGGCTGCGCAACTTGCTCTCCTCGGAATCGCGCGCCGAGCTCACGCGCAAGGAGCTGAAGGCAACATATAAGAACAGCCATCTCGCCGCGACACTGGAGAATTTGGACGACGAAGGGATTTTGAAGCACGCCAGCGCTCTGCTCGAGGGCGTCCCGTTTGCCACTCCGGTGTTCGATGGCGCCACGGAAAAGGAAATCAAGGAATACCTTTCCAAAGCGGGACTTCCGACCTCCGGCAAGCAAACACTCTACGACGGGATGACGGGTGATGCCTTCGAACAACAGGTGACCGTGGGTTACATCTACGTACTCAAACTGTCGCACCTGGTCGACGACAAGATTCACGCGCGCTCCATCGGCCCGTATTCGCTGATCACCCAGCAACCCTTGGGCGGCAAGGCTCAGTTTGGCGGCCAGCGCTTCGGAGAAATGGAAGTTTGGGCGTTGGAAGCCTACGGCGCCGCTTACATCCTCCAGGAACTCTTGACGGCGAAGTCGGACGATGTTTACGGCCGGGCCAAAATTTATGAGGCCATTGTGAAGGGTGAGGCCGCGATCGAACCGGGCGTTCCGGAATCGTTCAACGTCCTGGTGCGTGAGCTGCAGAGCCTTTGCCTTGACGTGGAATTGCTCAAGAAGCCGAAGGAGCAAGTGGCAGCCGCGGTCGCGGAGTAAGGCTGGAATGGAAGGGTCGAATTTCGGTTTTTCAGGTTCGTTGAATTGACAAGATTCTCCTTCTAAGGAGGCATCCATTGTTTCGCAGCAGCCCTTATGACCGAGTGAGTTTGATTGCCGAGTTTGACAGCATCCGCATCAGTCTGGCCTCGCCGGAAAAGATACGGTCCTGGTCGCACGGCGAAGTCACCAAGCCCGAAACCATTAACTACCGGACCTTCAAGCCGGAACGGGATGGCCTTTTCTGCGCCAAGATTTTCGGTCCAGTCACGGACTGGGAGTGTTTGTGCGGCAAGTACAAGCGCATGAAGCACCGCGGCGTGATCTGCGATAAGTGCGGCGTGGAGGTCACCCTTTCCAAAGTGCGGCGCGAACGCTTGGGCCACATCGAATTGGCTTCGCCCTGCTCGCACGTTTGGTTCTTCAAAGGCCTGCCCAGCCGCATCGGCCACCTCCTGGATATCGCCCTACGCGATCTCGAGCGGGTGTTGTACTTTGAAAGCTATGTGGTGATCGATCCCGGAGAGGCTCCGCTCAAAGAAAAAGAACTTCTCACCGAGGACCGCTATCGCCAGCTCATGCAGGAATACCCGGGAAAATTCCGGGCCGGCATGGGCGCGGAAGCCATCAAAGAACTTCTCAAGCACGTGGACGTTGACACGCTCTCGGTTGAGATGCGTGAAAAGATGAAGGTTGACCCGTCTCAACAGAAAAGAATCAAGTATGCCAAGCGATTGAAAGTGGTCGAGGCGTTCCGGAAATCTGGTAACCGGCCGGAAAATATGATTCTCGATGTGCTTCCGGTGATCCCGCCGGAGTTGCGGCCCCTGGTGCCCCTGGACGGCGGACGTTTTGCGACTTCCGATTTGAACGACCTCTATCGGCGGGTCATCAACCGGAACAACCGGTTGAAGAAGTTGATGGAGCTTCACGCTCCCGACGTCATCGTGCGCAACGAAAAGCGCATGCTGCAGGAAGCGGTGGACGCGCTGTTTGATAACGGGCGTCGTGGCCGCATTTTGCGCGGCGCCAACAACCGCCCGCTCAAATCTCTCTCGGACACGCTCAAAGGCAAGCAGGGGCGGTTCCGCCAGAACCTGCTGGGCAAGCGCGTCGATTACTCGGGCCGGACCGTCATCGTGGTCGGGCCGGAGCTCCGC
>JBGPCF010000139.1:0-17343 GCA_041481635.1 Terriglobia bacterium
ACCCTTGCCAACTCCCTCTTGCTCATCTCGGTTCTCCCCAATCAAACCTCCCCTCGGAGGTCCCATTAGGGGACATTTCTATCGAGCACAAAAGGGGACATTATCATCGAGGCACAACACTGTCCTGATCGATGGCGAGCACCTCTGGATTGGTGATCAGTGCAAGCGTGAACGCGTCGTTGCTGGGCAGGTGACCGCCAAACATGAGGGGAGAACGAAACATGCACCACAGCGCGATCAAAGTGCGCTGCTCGTCGTGAATGAAATTACTCGAGCGATCGTTGCCACGCTCTCCGCGAATCCCGATGCGCCCCAGCGGAAGCATGTCCGCGTCCGGCCACCCACCGGGATGCGCGTAAGGCTCCCATTGATGGATGAGCGCGAATTGGCCCTTCAAATCTTCCCAGCGATCCCAGAAATCGTTTGAGATGCGCCAGAGCTGAACGTATTTTTTCAGATGGTCGTACTGATCGATGGGCGTGGGCCCGGGCGATAGACTAAGCACGATGGGCCGGCCGGTTTTTCGCAGCGCCTTGCTCAGCCCGGCGATTTCGTCGGCGTGGTAGGGCGCTTTGGGGTCAAACGACTGGCTCATGTCGTCGGCCTTCACGTAGTCCACGCCCCACTTCGCGTAGAGCGTGGCAATCGAATCGTAGTAGGCCTGCCCGCCGGGCTTGGACATGTCCACGCCATACATGTCCACCATGCCCTCCCACGGGCAAACGTGCACTTTGTCCGCCACGTCGCCCGCGTGGTACGGGGTCCCCTGGATGGGCAGATTTTCCGACACGGCCCGGCGTGGAATGCCGCGCATGATGTGAATCCCGAATTTCAATCCCTTCGCGTGGACGTAGTCTGCGAGGGCCTTGAAGCCCACACCCCGCGCGGCCGAGGGAAAGCGGCTGACGGCGGGAGTTACGCGCCCGAATTCATCCAGCACCACATTGTTGGGGTCGGGAATATAGCCGTGCGTCTTCACGTTGGGCGTGTACCACTGGATGTCCACCACCATGTATTGCCAGCCGAATCGCGCGAGATTCTTTGCCATGTAGTCCGCGTTGGCTTTCACTTCTTCTTCGCGCACCGTGGTTCCGTAACAGTCCCAACTATTCCAACCCATGGGTGGAGTCTCGGCGAGCCGCGTGCGACTGGGCTCCGCGGCAAAGGCCAGGCCGCCAAGCATCACGGTGAATGAAAGGGCCGCAGCCCCGATAAAATACCGATGATTATTTCTTAACATGAATGACCTCCAGCTTTTCCCAAGATAACACTGTTTGCTGGTCGAAGAACTGCGCAGGTCAGATGCGAATGATTCATTTCAGTGGCCAGAATTGTAGCACGCGCGCATGCCGGCGAGCGGCCCGTGCTATGTCCACTGTCCAATCCCACCTCGCGCTGCGAGGCCACGCCACAGCAGTTGATGAATTGGACGGCAGGCCGCGCGCTCATCGGGACGGGCAGCCCGTTTGAACCGGTGGACGTGAAGGGCCGATTAGTTCGCATCGATCAGACCAACAACTCTTACATCTTTCCCGGACTGGCGCTGGGCGTCGTCGCGTCGCGCGCCACACGCGTCTCCGACAACATGATCAAAGCCGCCGCGCACGCTCTGGCCGAACTCGCGCCCACTCGCCAGGACAAACACGCGAGTCTGCTGCCCCCCCTGGCCAACATTCGCTCGGTGAGCAGGTCAGTGGCGAGGGCCGTGGGCGCGCAAGCCATCAAAGATGGCCTGGCGGAGATTACCGTTGCCGAGCTCGAAGACGCCCTCGATGCGAACATCTGGGAACCCGTGTATCAACCCTACGAGCTGGAAACCGACTGACAGGGCGTGCGCATGGCGCCGTTGTTTGTTGTAGGGCCCAGCGGCGCTGGGCCTTGTGGGCCGAACGCCGTTCGCCGTACGAATTTCGTGGCCGGGGATTCACGAACCTCTGAGTCCCGATCAGATTGGGCCTCGCGTTACTTTTAACCGTTGGACAAAAATCCTGGAGGTATAATCTAACGTGGGGATCAATATTGACCCCAGCGATTCAGCCCTAACGAGGCGGCGATGGAAGGGAAAATCTATGTCCAAGATAGATGAACTGAAGGCGGATATCGAGAGACTCCCCAGCGAGGAGCTTGCCGAGCTTTTCCGGTGGCTGTCAGAAAAGGACTGGGAGCGATGGGACAAGGAGATCGAAGCCGACTCTCAGGCGGGGAGACTCGATTTCCTGCTGCGTGAGGCCCGCGAGGAGAAAGCCAAAGGAAATCTCAAGGAAATGTGAATGCATCGCACTACCGCTCGCTTCTGGATCTCCTTTGAGCGCCTGCCGGAAGCTGTCCAGAGAGCGGCCCGCCAGAGCTTCGCGCTACTGAAAAAGGATCCAGCACACCCGTCGTTACATTTCAAGAAAGTCGGAGGTCTGTGGTCCGCAAGGGTCGGGATCAATCATCGCGCCCTTGCAGGTGAGGATGGTGCGGACTTTATCTGGGTCTGGATTGGCCCTCATGACGAGTACCGGCGATTGATCAGACGACAAACCTGATGAGGCGTGGCACTCGACGGCAGCCGAGAGGAAACCTCATGGAGAAAAGATACAGTCATCAAGACCGCAAAAGCTATCGCGGCAGGATTTGGCCGGGTATAATCTCCGGGCCGGCGGGGCAGGACGGCGCAAAAGGAGACAACCATGATTCGACGTGCGATGATGGCGGGAATTTTGATGGTGGTATGTGCGGCTTTCGCTTTTGCCGTCGATTTTAACGGGAACTGGGAAGGCACGTTCAGCACGCCCAATGGCGACATTCAACTGGTGTTCCATTTTAAAGTTGATGGAGCGAAGCTGACAGGCTCGGTGGAGACACCCCACGGAAATATTGATATCGAGGAAGGGAAAGTGGAAGGCGACAAGATTTCGTTCAAGACGCACGTGAACGACAGCGAGGTCAATCACAGCGGCACGATTTCCGGCGACACCATCCAGTTGGGAGTGGATGGCCCCTGGGGCCACTCCGACGTGACGTTGAAGCGCGCCGAAGAGAAAAAGAAGTAGGCAGACCGCACCGCTATCCCGTTTGTTGCGGGCTGGCGTAGATCTTCACCAGAACTCTGCGCCAAGGCGATGCAATGAAGGCGGTGAGAAGCCGATGCAATCCAGAATGATTTCTGTAATCCTGCTGGCCTGCCTGGGTGCCCCGCTGCTGCCTGCCCAGAGCACGCCCTCGCCCGCCTTGCTGGTGCTTTCCAAGAGTGGCAGTTCCCTGGTGATTGTGGATCCCGCCACTTTGAAAGTGATGGGCACGGTACCCACCGGACCCGATCCTCACGAAGTTGTGGCCTCATCAGATGGCAAGTTCGCGTTTGCGTCCAACTACGGCGGCGGAGCGTACAACACCATCTCAGTGATCGACCTCACAACCCAGAAGGCGCTTCCGTCTGTCGATTTGGGTGCATTGCGCGGTCCACATGGCTTGGCATTTGCGGACGGAAAGGTCTACTTCACGGCTGAGGTGAATAAAGTGATTGGCCGGTACGATCCTTCCCTCGGCAAGATCGATTGGGTGCTCGGTACCGGCCAGAATCGGACACACATGGTCTGGGTGTCTCCGACCCTCGACCGGATTTACACGTCCAACGTCAACTCTGCCTCAGTGAGCATCATCGAGAAGACTGCCGGGCCCGCCGGAGGCTCGGGCCCACCGCCCGGGCCCGGAGGACCGAGGGGTCCGGGCGGCCCCGACTGGAACCAAACGGTGGTTGCGGTTGGCCGAGGCGCGGAGGGCTTCGATGTTTCCCCTGACAACAAGGAACTGTGGGCGGCGAACGCGCAGGACGGGACTGTGTCCATCATTGACCTTGCCAGCAAGCACGTGATTCAGACCCTAAACGCAAACGTCCGGGGCGCCAACCGTTTGAAGTTTACGCCCGACGGCAAGAACGTCTTCGTCTCATCTTTGTTTAATGGGGAATTGACGATTTTCGATGCAGTCTCGCGCCAGGAGATCAAGCGGATCAAGCTTGGACATGGCGCGGCCGGCATCTTGATGCAACCCGATGGCGCTCGCGCCTTCGTTGCATGCAGCCCGGACAATAATGTGGCCGTCATCGATTTGAAGACATTGGAAGTGACCGATCACATCGATGGGATCGAAGAACCCGATGGTCTTGCGTGGGCCGTGCGGTACTAGTCTGCTTGCACCAGAGCTCGAAAGGGAAGAAGAGCCGGTGAGGACTCAAAGTAATAGAATGAACGACGATCTAAGACCCGAGACCAATCTGCGCCGGTTGCAATGGCCCTTAGGAAGCGGTAGTATCTAGTCCATGACAGATAAGCAGGCCGTATTAGACGCGCTCCAGCGGCTCCCAGAGGACGCCTCGCTCGATGAAATCACCGAGGAGCTGCGCATCATGGCGTCCATTCGACGGGGACGGGCAGACATTACCGCAGGCCGCACCAAGACCCAGGAGGAAGCAGCCCGTTTGCTTGAGTCCTGGGCAACCGCATGGACTTCAAGATAATCTGGTCAGCCGCGGCGATTGCTGATCTCCAAAACATCTGCGCTTACGTCGCCCTGCAAGACCCGCAGGCAGCTGGCCGGATTGGACGGGGCATACTCGACCACGTTCGCATTCTCGCGTCGTTTCCGCTCATCGGCCCCACCTATCCGCGCGGCGCGAGTGGAACATTGCGGGAGATCGTCTTTCGCTCATACCGCATCTTTTACGACGTCGGCGAGGGCGCCCTCACCGCGGAGATTCTCCACATTTGGCACGGTGCGCGTGACGAACCAGCGTTTTGAATGGCTGACCGACCAAAGGCCAAACCGCACGACTCGCTGCTCCCGCCTGGCTATGCCTGACTCGCATCTTGACATTCAATAAACAGGGGCATACCGTAGAGTTTTACATCAGGTAAACATTTGCTCCTGTTTGTTCCATCCACTCGCGGCAGATCGTCAGTCCTGGTGAATTTAATCAATAATTCGGAAGAGGAAAACATGGACAGAAATCTACGAAAACGTTCATTGCAGGCCGCACTTTGTCTGGCCGCCGCTTTCATCCTTGTGGCGCCAATCACTTTCAAGAGTCAATCCACGGGCAACCCGCCGCCCCTCATTTTGGGCACGGCGTGGTATCCCGAACAATGGCCCGAATCGCGCTGGGATGCTGACCTCGCGCTGATGCAGGACGCGGGCGTCCGCATGGTGCGGGTGGGCGAGTTTGCCTGGAGCCGCATGGAGCCGAGCGAGGGCCAGTACGATCTGGACTGGTTGGACAAGGCCATCGAAATGGCTGGCAAGCGCGGGATATTTTCCGTAGTGGGCACTCCCACGGCCGCTCCGCCGGCCTGGCTGACGCAAAAATATCCGGAGACCCTGCGCATGAAGGAAGACGGCCGGCGCGACGAGCATGGCAACCGCGCGCAATTCAATTTCGCCAATCCCAAGTACCGCGAGATGACGCGCAAAATCGCCGAGCAGATGGCCAAGCGCTTTGGGCACAACCCCTACGTGATGGGCTGGCAAATCGACAACGAGTACGGGGAAGTGTCCTTCGATCCCGAGACCAAGGCGCAATTTCAGAATTGGCTGAAAGCGCGCTACGGCACGCTCGACAACTTGAACGCCCGCTGGACCACCTCCTACTGGAGCGAGACGATTTCCGATTGGAGCCAGATTCCCATTCAGACCGGGTACGGCAATCCCGGCCTGCTGTTGAGCTGGATGCGCTTTGTGAGCGACACGTGGCGCAGCTACCAGAAGAACCAGTTGGATGTGATTCGCGCGAATTCCGATCCCAAACAGTTCGTCACCACCAACACCATGGGGGCCTTCGACGGCTTCGATCATTACACGGTGGTACAGGATCTGGATATGGCCGCGTGGGATGACTACGTGGGCCAGGGCCATCTGGACCCGATCAAGAGCGGAGCGGCCCATGACCTCACGCGCGGTTTTCTGCGCAAGAATTTCTGGGTGATTGAGACGCAGCCCGGCTCGGTGAATTGGGCGCCCATCAACAACTCGCTGGACAAGGGCGAAGTGCGCGCCATGGCGTGGCACGATGTTGGGCACGGCGCGGACGCAGTGAGCTACTGGCAGTGGCGCAGCGCGCTGAATGGCCAGGAAGAATATCACGGCACCGTCGTGGGGGCGGACGGCACGCCGGTTCCACTCTATTCGGAGGTGCAACAAATTGGCCGCGAGTTCGCCAAGGCTGGCCCGGCATTGGCCGGCACCACCATCAAATCCGAAGTGGCCATCCTCCATTCCTATGACAGCCGCTGGGCCATCAACTGGCAAAGGCACAACAAGGATTACGATCCCATTGAAGAACTCCTCAGCTACTACAAGCCGCTGCGCGCCATCAGCCAGTCGCTCGATGTGATTTCACCCAGCGCGCCCCTCGACCAGTACAAGCTGGTGGTCGCGCCGGGACTCAATGTGATTTCCGGCAGCGATGCCAATCACTTGATGGACTACGTTCGCCAGGGCGGACACCTGGTGCTCGGCCAGCGCTCGGGCATGAAGAATGAGGATAACGGCCTGCAGACCGAACGCCAGCCCGGCCCGTTGGTGGATATGCTGGGCGGAAGGGTCGAACAGTATTACGCGCTCACCGATCCGGTTCCGTTGAATGGCAGTTGGGGTATGCGCAAGGGAAAGCTTTGGGCCGAACTGCTCAGCACCAAAGCCACAGACGTTGAAGTGCTGGAGCGATTCGGCAAGAGCAATGGCTGGCTGGACGGACAGCCGGCGGCCATTTCACGCAAGGTGGGCAAAGGACGAATCACTTACATCGGCGCGTGGCTCGATGACGGCGGCATGGCCGCGGCCGCGAAATGGATGACGGACGCCAGCGGCGTCAAGCCCGCGCTCGCGCCCGTTCCCGACGGCGTGGAAGTTTATCCGCGCTACGGCGAGCACGGCGTGGTCTACATCCTGGTGAATCTATCGAAGACCGTGCAGACCATCACGCTGCCCAAGGCATTGCAGGATGTTCTGGCCGGCGGAACCAAACAATCGGTGACGCTGCCCGTGTATGGAGTTGCGGTCCTGTCCGCTTCGCATTAAAGAGGCGTGACGTTTATTGGAGATCAAGCCTTAGTTGTTGGCGGATTGTGATAATCAAGGTTGGGCACGGCGCGCAAGAGTCATGCGCTCCGTGCCCGGCTTCCGCATGAGGACACCCAAAGGTTAGTTCGTGAGACGTGCGATAGGTCGCACTAGGCTTGCGGGTCGAGCTCCTCTATTCCGACCAGGAAATGCCTTTGCAGCCCATCGCGCAGGGGCGTGACTTCGTACCAGAGGCGACAACGAACTTCCTTTTGGCGGGATGCCAGGAAAACTGTCCGAATTTCGCAAACCATCGTTGGCATCGGCTTGCTCCAACTGGCGCTTGGCCAGCCGCCATAGGTAGAGCAATTCCCGTGCCAAAAAGTTGCCCCAGGCCCATCAATAAGTTTAACGGCGTCAATAGCCTAAAGGTGCCAATTCTCCCTCGCCAAAGGAACTAGACGAAATGGGATGGAATTACACGAAATGGTCTCCTTTTGCAGACGCCCTTGCCGCCTTCGGAAAGCGCCGGCAAAATATTTTGACCGACGTGAATCGCCTGCCGAGAATCTTATTTTTGTTGTTTCAAGAACTTGCCTGCAATCGTCATTGTCTTCAACGGAGTTTTCAGCTAGATTTTTCTCCCCGCTGTTAATTGGCGGTACGAAAGAAGGGCTCGCCCCGAACTTGCGGGTACAAAATCTTGCGTGAAAGGTGGCAGCGTGAAAATTACTGCAGTTGAAACCATGGTGTTGGGCACGAGCTGGCGGAATCTTATTTTCATCAAGGTGAAGACCGACGAAGGCCTGGTGGGAATTGGCGAATGTACCTTGCAGAACCGCGAAGAAGGAGTGCTGGGCTACATTCAGGGCGCGGTGCGTCGGCACGTGATCGGCTCGGACCCTTTTAACATCGAAGACCTTTTACTCCGAATGTATCGTAACGAGTTTTGGCGCGGCGGGCCCATCGCCGTCACGGTGATGAGCGGAATTGAAATCGCGTGCTGGGACATTGTCGGCAAAGCGTGCGGCCAGCCCGTGTGGAGAATTCTGGGCGGACGCTGCCACGAAAAGATCAAAGCCTACGCCAACGCGTGGTACACCGTGGAGCGCAAGCCGGAAGAGTTTGCCAAGCGGGTGAAGGTGGTGCTGGACAAGGGCTACAAGGCATTCAAGGTGGATCCCTTCGGCCCCGGCGGCCTGGAAATTTCCGACAAGGAGAAGCGGCTGTCCGTGGAATTGGTGGCGGCGTTGCGTGAGGCGGTGGGACCTGACATCGAAATTTTTGTGGAGATGCACGGGCGCTTCAGCGCCTCGACCGCCATCGATGTGGCGCGCATGCTGGAGCCTTACCGCCCGGGATGGATTGAAGAACCGTGCGCGCCGGAGGATGTGCCGTCGCTCATCAAAGTGGCGGAGCACGTGAACCTGCCTGTGGCCACGGGCGAGCGCACCTTCACTCACCTGGGAGTGCGCGAGGTGCTGGAGTCCGGCGCGGTGGACATCTTTCAGCCCGATGTGATTCACGCGGGCGGGATTATGGAGATGAAAAAAATGGCCGCCATCGCCAACCAGCGGTCCATCATCATGGCGCCGCACAACTCGAACGGTCCCGTGTGCACCGCGGCCAGCGTGCACTTTGATTTCTGCACCACCAACGTGAAAGTGCAGGAGTGCTTCGACGATTTCTCCGAGACCTGGGTGGTGGACGCCGTCCCAGGCACCCCGCGTCCCAAGGATGGGTACTTCTACCTCCCCGAGAAACCCGGACTGGGCGTCGAGTTGAACGAGGACCTTATCAAAGAGCACCCTTACAAGGAAGGCTTCTTCAACATGTGGGAGGCCGATTGGCACATGCGGCAGTTTCAGAAGGGATAGACGGGGAAGCAGGAGTTAGGATTCAGGAGCTAGGGGTTAGGGGAAAATGAACTGCGTTTGAGGTGCCAAATTGGTACCTCAAACTTGAGGTTTCCGATTGAAACCTCAAAAACAGGTTGGGAAGGCAGGCAGCACGCTCCCCTCCTCCGGCGCTGGGATCGCGCATCGGAGATCAGAATCTTGAAACCACGCAAATCAAAACCCCAGATCGTGGTTCTACCGGAGCAGATCCAGCGCCGCATTTTGCTGCTGCGGAGTCAAAAGGTGATGCTTGACGTGGACTTGGCGGATCTGTATGGCGTGGAAACAAAGACTCTGAACCGCGCGATCAACCGCAATATCGAACGTTTCCCCGAAGATTTCATGTTCAGGCTCACTCCCATGGAGTTCGAGATTTTGAGGTACCATTTTGGCACCTCAAACTCAAAGTCACAATTTGTGACTTCAAAGAAGGGCAGGGGTGGCCGGCGCTATCGGCCGTACGCCTTCACCGAACAAGGCGTGGCGATGTTATCGAGCGTTCTGCGCAGCCACCGCGCCGTGATGGTAAACCTGGGCATCATGCGCGCCTTTGTAAAGTTGCGGCAGATGCTTGTTTCGCACCGGAGCTTGGCGCGGAAACTCGCGGAAATGGAAAAGCGGTACGACGCGCAATTCAAAGTCGTGTTCGACGCCATCCGGGAACTGATGGCTCCGCCACTGAAGCCGCGGAAGAGGATTGGTTCTTAGGGAAGAAGACTTGCCATGAGATCCACTCGAAGACTGTTTCTCAAATCCACTCTCGGCGCACCACTTGCCGCAACGCTGGGCGGCCCGGGCGGGCGTATGCTCGCTATCCTCGCGCCGGCGCAGGGCACGGAACAATTCGAAAACCCCCGCCTGATCCGTTACGACTCCAACTGTTTCACCATTAATGACAAGGACGCTTTCATTTACAGCGCCGCTTTCCACTACCCGCGCTGCCCGCGGGCGCTCTGGCGCGACCGCCTGCAAAAGCTATTCCGGGCGGGCTTTAACACCATTGAGACTTACGTCTTCTGGAACTATCACGAGCCCGTGGAGGGCCGCGTGGATTTGACCGAGTTTGAGGAATTCACCAAGCTGGTGCATGAGATGGGCTTTTGGATGATCGCGCGGCCCGGCCCTTATGTGTGTGCGGAATGGGATGCGGGCGGGTTCCCGCACTGGGTGATCGCCAAGCGCTTCCCCTTGCGCTCGAATCACCCGCAGAGCCTCGAGACTTCCGATCATTGGTACAAGCAGGTTCTGCCCGTCATCCAGCGCCACCAGGTAACCGGCGGCGGACCCATCATCCTGGTGCAGGTGGAAAACGAATACGACTACCGCCCGGCGCTGCCCGAGGCGGATCGCCTGGCCTATGTGCGGGCTCTGGCGGAAATGGCCTGGACGGGCGGCATCGACGTCCCCCTCATCACTTGTTGGACCAAGCAGGCGCGCGAAAACTCGGACATCGAGATGGCGCGCGTGATGGATACCTGCAACTTTTACCCGCGCTGGAAAATTGTAAAGGAAGTAGTGCCCGCGCTCGAAAAATTGCGCCGCGAAGAGCCTGCCTCGCCGCTCGGCATTACCGAGTTGCAGGGCGGTTGGTTCAGTGAGTTTGGCGGAAAACTTTCTGTGGAGCAGGAGGGCGTGGACGCCGCCCAACTCAACATGCTCACCAAAACGGTGATTGAGCAGGGGGTCACCTACTGCAACTATTACATGGGCTTCGGCGGGACCAACTTTGATTGGGCGGCCAAGAAGCTCACCACCACCTACGATTACGCCGCGCCCCTCCGCGAGCCGGGCGGGCTTTGGGACAAATATTACGCGGCGCGCGGCATCGGCGTGTCTCTCGGGATGTATGGAAAAATCCTGACACGGGCGAAAGTTGAGCCCGCGACATCCTCAACGCAAAAAGATGTGAGCGTGACGGAGCGCGTGAATGGCAAGAGCGCCGTGGTATTTGTGCGCGAGAACGCCAACGCCGAGCAGAAATTCAAGATGACGTTTCGCGACCCCAACAGCCCCACGGGGCGTCCCATCACGGTGCCGCGCGAGGGCGAACTGGTGATCGGCGCGCGCGAAATGAAAATGTTTCCCGTGCAGGTGCCCATCCCCGGAGGTCAACTTCGCTACACCACCGCCGAGGTGCTGGCCGCCGGCATGAATAACGACCGGCACTTTTTGATTCTTTATGATGAGCCGGGCCGCTTGCTGGAGCTCAGCTTGGCCACCGCTAAAGAGCCGCAGATTGAGGGCGAAACGGTCTACCAGTATTGGGACGAGGATTACGAGTCAGTGGTGCTGGGCCTGCGCGTCGAGAAGGAAGAAAAAATTCTTTACTTCAACAACCACACGCTGATCATCCTCCTGCCCCACGCGAGGGCGCTGCGGTCATGGACGGGAGAGTTTTCTCCCAAGTTTATTCCCTCCTCCGACGAAACGAAACTGTACACGGTCCCATTCATTTCGGATATCGCCATGATGGCGGGCAGCGGGATGACAAACAAGTCTAATTACGCGGACCTTGATTTCATGCCCGGCGAGCACGACCTCCTGCTGCTCCTGCCGCCCGTGCCCACAAAATGCTTTGTCGATTCGGCTCCCGCGGAGTTCAAATACGACCGGCACTGGCGGACGGCGCGCGTGCACCTGACCACTCCGCCGCCTCCCGCAAGGGCTGTCACTTTGAACGAGGTGGAAACCTGGGTGGAGAAGATTGGCCCGGGAGTGGGCCAGTGGCTCACCACGCCGCTGCGGGCGCTGGAAGATTTGGGCGCGATTCCTTACGGCTACGTCAAATACCGCGCCCAGTTCACGTCCGCCGGGCAAGCCAAAATGTTCATCTCCGCATTTGCGGATGACGCGAAAAAAGTTTTCCTGAATGGGAAGCTGGTGAGTGAGGCGTCCGTCAGCAAAAAGCTGGTCGAGTTTCCTCTGGCGAGCTACACGCAGGCGGGCGCGAACACGTTGGAGATTGTCTATGAACTTTTTGGCAGCCCCAATTTTGGCGAGAACCTTGGCGAACTGAAAGGCATCGAGTCAGTGCGCGTTGGTACGGACGCCACAAGCGGACTTCCGATTGACTCCTGGCAATTGCAGTTGCGGCCCGCGCCCATGAAAGGCCGCGAGGTGGACCCGGGCTTCACGCTGAGCGGGCCGTCGGTCGCGTTGTCGGGCGGCGCATCCAAGGATTTGGCGCCGGCTTTCACCTGGTGTCGCGCCGGGTTCACCCTGGAACAGGCGCCGGAGGAGTGGTCGATTCCCTGGAAGCTGGCTTTTGAAGCGGAGCGCGACGCGCTGATTTATCTCAACGGGAAGTTTGTGGGCCGCTATGTTACGGTGGGTCCGCAAAAAGAATTCTACCTTCCCGAGCCTTACCTGAATTTCGGGAGCAAGCAGAAGAATGTGCTCACCATTATTCTCGCCTACACGCGCGAGGCGAATTGCTTTCGCACCTTGAGGCTCTTGCCTTACGATGAATATGCCACGCACCGCACGCGCGTGGAATTTGGGTGGTAATATTTTGAGCGGGCGTTGGTAAGAACCGCACAAACAAATCTATGGCCAATCGAATAAAAAGCGCCGACCCCATTATGGCTTCACGCCACCGCACCATCCGCGTGGGCGTGATTGGTTTGGGGACGGTGGGAACCGGAACCGTCAAAGTTTTGCTCGAGCACCGGCGCGAAATCGAACGCCGCCTGGGATTCGAGCTGGAACTGAAAACCGTCTGCTCGCGGACCATTCACAAGCGAGACGTTTCGTGGATGGGGAAGAAAGTGCAGGCGACCAGCGACTGGAAATGCGTGGTGGGCGACCCCGAGATCGACATTGTGGTGGAGTTGGTGGGCGAGCTCTCCACCGCCCGCTCGATTGCCCGTGCCGCGCTCGACGCCCGAAAACATTTAGTGACGGCCAACAAGCAACTGGTGGCGGAGCATGGCATGGACCTGGTGGCACGCAGCCGCGCGGGGGGTGTGAATCTGGGCATTGAAGCGTGCGTGGCAGGCGGCACGCCAATCCTGCACGCCATCCGCGAGGGGCTCTCGGGCGAGCATTTCACCGCCGTGTACGGCATCCTGAACGGGACCACCAATTACATTCTGACGGAAATGGAGCGGCGCGGAGTTTCGTTCGCTGAGACGCTGGCTGAGGCGCAAGCGAAAGGATTTGCCGAGCCCGATCCCACCTTCGACGTTGAAGGCTACGACGCGCGATACAAGATCGCCATCCTCGCCATGATCTGTTTTGGCCAGGCAGTGAGCGCGCGGGACATTCCCGTCCAAGGCATCACCCGGATTGACCACGTGGATTTCGCTTACGCGCACCGGCTGGACCACACAATTCGCCTGATCGCCGGCGCGAGAAGGCGCGCTCACGGGCACCTGGAAATTTTTGTCCGGCCCATGATGATCCCACGCGCCGCGCAACTGGCCAACGTGCTGGGCCCCACCAACTGCGTCCTGCTGGTGGGCAGCAAAGGGGGCAACACGACGATTACGGGCCGTGGCGCCGGAGGTGAACCCACGGGCGTGGCCGTTATGTCTGATGTGGTCCAAATTTCGCGGGACATTGTGGCCGGCGGGCACGGCACCACGGCGCTGGGCTACACGGACTGGCATCCCGCCAAGATCGCCACCTCACAGGAAAGCGTGGTGGGCACCTACATGCGCCTGGTGGTTCGCGACCGCCCGGGGATTCTCGCGCGGGTCTGCGCGATTCTCGCCCGGCACCGCATCAACATCGATTCAGTGCTTCAGGAGCCCAACCATTCGAAAAAGCATCTGCCTTTCGTGATGACGCTCGAACCCATTGAGCAGAAGCAGGTCGCCCGCGCCGTGGCGGATATCGCGCGGCTGCCTTTCCTCGCCCAGCCCCCCCTCATCATGCCATTTGCGGATTTGCCCTAAGACTCACCTCGACCGTGGCAACCAGTGTGAACCTAAAATCTCCTGGCCCATGCGCTTTCTATCGTTGGGGATTGGTGGAAGGCGGCGCGGTGGAGGGCACGCTCTGGGGCGGCCCGGCGACCTGGAATGTGAATGCGCTGTCCGGGCTGATCTTGCTCCCCGGCGAGGGCGACTGCGCCAGAATGGTGCCGGATGGAACAACGGTGGTGGCCACGGGAGCAATCTGCCCAATCTTGAAATTGGATTTCTCCAAAATTCGACTGACGTCGGACAATGTGCGGCCGATGAAACTGGGGCACATGTAAGCCGGAGGCGGATCGCCGAGCGAGATGAGGATATTCACCGTTGGACTGTGAACTTCCGTTTGCGCCGCTGGAGGGTCTTGCGCCAGGACCTGGTCTGCCGTGCTGCCCGCCCAGTGGACGGCGGCGACGTCACCCACGGTCAGTCCTCGCTGCACGGCGGTGATCTGCGCGGTTCGAACGCTGTTGCCCACCAGGTCAGGAACGCTCACTCGAGGCGGTCCCAGGCTCACCAGGATGTGAATGTGTTGGCCCACCTTCATGCGAGCGCCGGGTGGCGGGACCTGCGAAACGACCTGGTTAACCGGATATTTGTCGCTGTAAAGTTTGTCCTCCACCTTGAGGTCCAAGCCCATGCCGCCGGTAATCCGCTGCGCCGATTCCAATGTGGTGCCCACCAGATTCGGCGCCTCCGTCTGATGGCCGTGGATGGTGAGGCGAATGGTGGTGATGGCGCTCACCAGCGCCACCGCCACCATCACCATGAAGAGGGCGAATAAACGAAAGAGAGTAAGAAGTCGCGTGCGCAGGCTCATTTTCTTCAGGATGAATGATGACCGATGCGGGATGAATTATCAAGTTTCAAGGGTTGACCTCGCGCAGGACTCTGCAAGAAACACGGCTGCTACTTTTCTTCCCGTTCCAGGGCGGAGGGATACAGGCGCTCAACTTGTTGCCATCGTTCGGGCTCCATTTAAATTCTCCTCGCTCAG
Source organism: Terriglobia bacterium (assembly GCA_041481635.1). Lineage (GTDB taxonomy): Bacteria > Acidobacteriota > Terriglobia > UBA7540 > UBA7540 > DASYXZ01. Next base: position 14,853 of record JBGPCF010000139.1, read on the forward strand.
CTTGTACAGCACCCACCTTCTGGTCGCTGCCCTCTTCAAATCCACATTGGTGAACGCGGATTCTCCCGGGCGGCGTCTCTACGGCGGAAAATTCATGCGGCGCAGAATGTTCTGGAAGCGGGGGTCGGAGCGCAGGCTGTCGTAGCGGGGATCAACCTTGAGAATGCAGGCGCCGGGGGCGTGCTCCTCCCAGGCTTTCTCAAGCCATTCGAGAGCGCGATCCCTCTCGCCGAGGCCTTGATAGATCACCGCCAAGCTGGTCTCCGGAATGTATTGGCGTTTGGAAAGCCCCAAGAGCTGGTCTAGGATTTGGCGAGCCTCGGCTCGCTGCCCCGAAATCGCATAGACGTACCCCAGGTCGGGGAGTCCCAGCACGCTCTCCGGCGACAGCGCTCGTACCTTCTGATACTCGGCGATCGCCTGGGGAAGCATACGCTTCCCTTCATACGCCAGGGCGAGCTGCAAGTGGGCTTGACTGCTGTTTGGGTCGAGTTCCAGCGCCTTCCGGGCTTGCTCGATCGCCTGATCGTCCTCGCGCATGAAGTGGTAGTGCCACGCCATATGGAAGGCCAGATCGACGGAAAGCGGGTCGAGCTCCAGGGCGCGCTTGCTTTCAGCGAGCGACTCGGCGGTTCGACCGAGGTACAGGAAGTAGTGCGAATAGAGGTGGTGAGCTTCCGGGTCCTCGGGATTCAACTCAATGGCACGCTGGAATTCCTGGCCGGCGCCCGCCCAGTCCCAATCATAAAAGGTTCGCACCATCGCCAGGGCAAGATGCGCTTCGCCCAGCGAGTCATCAATGGCCAGCGCTTTCATCGCCTCGGCTTTGGCTTGGGGCATTCCTTCCTTGGGTGTCATCAATGCTGCACCCGAGCTCGACAAGGCGTGAGCGGTCGCCAGCCCGGCGTAGGCCAGCCCGAAATTCGGGTCTTTATCAATGGCTTGCTGGAAGAACGCGAGGCTTTTCTCAATTCCACTGCGCGTAAGCTGGCGCCAGAAATAGCGGCCGCGCAGATAAAGTTGATAGGCTTCCGAGTTCTCGGTGTGGCGCCGGGTGAGACGCTGCCTCTCAGCGCCGCTCAACTTCAGCCGCAGCGCGAGGGAGATTTCCTGCGCGATTTCACCTTCTACGCCCAGGATATCCGCCAGCTTGCGTTCATAATGCTCACCCCAAATGTGACTGTTGTCGCGCGCGTCCACCAGCTCGGCGCTAATCACCAGATCGCTGCCCCTCTCGACCACCCGGCCAGTGAGGACCGCTTGGACTCCCAAGTCGTGGCCGACTGCTTGTGGGTCCGAATCTTTCCCTTTGTAGCGGAAGCTGGAGCTTCGGGATTTCACACGCAAGTTGGGCAATTGCGAAAGAGAATCAATCAGGCTCTCGGCGACGCCGTCGCTGAGGTATTCCGTGTCGGGGTTTCCCGAGACATTTGCGAACGGTAATACCGCCACCGAAGCAATGGGCTTAACCCGCGCCTTCGAGATCAAAAGCCAACCTACCGACAGCACCGCCGCTAACGCCATGACCCCCACTCCCAGCGCCATCCACCGTCGCGCCCCTACCGCGAGGGAGATCGTTTTCTCGGGCGGGGGAAGCCCGGGAATTGCGGCGACGGAGGCCGTTGCCGGGTTCGAGTCGCGCTTCAGGCGCTTCAGGTCGGCGCGCAGCTCCGAGGCGACCTGGTAACGCAAGTCCCGGTCTTTTTCCAGCAGCTTGTTGATGATTCGTTCCAACTCAGCCGGACATTCGGGATTCAGCCGCATTGGCGAGGTGGGCGCTTGGTGCAGGATCGCGTCAAAGATCAACGCCGATGTGGTCCCGGAAAAGGCGCGGTGACCTGTCGCCATCTCATACAGGACCACTCCAAAACTGAACAAGTCTGTTCTCGCGTCGATCTCCTCTCCTCGCGCCTGCTCCGGCGACATGTAGGCGATGGTCCCCATGGCCACACCCGGACTGGTCAGATGCTCGGGCTCGACCGATGCGGTGGGCAGCGCGGACGCGCCCACTGTTTCCGCTACTCGTCTGGGCTCTAGTGCCAGCTTGGCCAAGCCAAAGTCCAGAATCTTCGCCTGGGCACGTTGGGTTACGAAGATGTTCGCGGGCTTGATGTCGCGATGGATAATCCCCTTCGCGTGGGCAGTGTCCAGCGCATCGGCAATCTGGATCGCCAGGTCCAGGAGTTCGTCCGCCTTGAGTAGTTTCCCGGCAAGGCGGTGCTTCAGCGTTTGCCCTTCCAGCAATTCCATGGCGATGAAGGGCTGACCTTCGTGCTCGTCAATATCGTGGATCGTGCAGATGTTGGGATGATTCAAGGCCGAGGCGGCGCGCGCCTCCCGCTGAAAACGCTCTAGCGACTGGCGATCCTTGGAAAGTTCTTCGGGCAGGAATTTCAAGGCGACGGTGCGCTTAAGCTTGGCGTCCTCGGCCTTGTAGACCACGCCCATGCCGCCACCACCGAGCTTTTCAATGATCCGATAGTGGGAAACG
>JBGPCF010000140.1:0-17299 GCA_041481635.1 Terriglobia bacterium
CGGCAGCTTCGCCTCTGCATACTCGAGGTCGAGCGGCTCAATCATCTGGCCCACAAACGCGTCAGTGAGCACCACGGCGGGGTTGCGGTAGAGGTCGGCGAGTTCAAAGGCAAGCATGGTGAAGTCCGCCATCTCTTGCACCGAGGCGGGCGCGAGCACGATGTTGTGATAACTGCCATGCCCGCCACCCTTCACCATGGCGAAATAATCGGTTTGCTCGGGGGCGATGTTACCAAGGCCCGGGCCACCGCGCATCACATCGACAATCACGCAGGGCAACTCGGCGCCGGCGATGTACGAAATTCCTTCTTGCATCAAGCTGAGGCCGGGGCCGGAGGAGGCACTCATGACACGAACCCCGGCCGCAGCTGCGCCGTACACCATGTTGATGGCGGCGATTTCACTCTCCGCCTGCAAAAACGTTCCGCCTACTTGCGGCAAATACAGTGCGGCCGATTCGGCGATTTCGCTGGCGGGAGTGATGGGATAACCGTAGTAGGCGCGGCAGCCCGCGAGGACGGCTCCTTTCATGACGGCCACGTTGCCTTTGCACAACTGACGCATGCGCGCCTCCTTCAGTTCAGGCCGCCACGGCCTTGCCCATCGACGGCGTCACACCTTTGGCCGCCGCCCGCTGGCGATATACCGTAATGGCTCCGGGCTCTGGACAGGAGTAAAAACAAATGCCGCATCCCGAGCATCCCGAGCCCAGGTAACGTGCGGGATGCACGCCGAAAGAGCTCAGCTCGCGCGCCAGCACGAGGCATTTGGGCGGGCACGAGGCCACGCACAACCCGCAGCCTTTGCACTCATCCACATTGATGGTGACGCTGCCACGTGGTTGGGCCATGTTCACCTCGTCAAGGCAGGCGGCGCGGCCTGCGGGTGCTGAAGCCATTTGGTGCGTTCGCAATACTCGTAAAGCTTCTCGCGGAATTTCGGGTGGGCGATTTCAATCAGGGCCTTCGCCCGCTCGCGTATCGATTTGCCGTGCAGGTAAGCGACGCCGAACTCGGTGACGACATAACGGACGAGCCCGCGCGACGTGACCACACCCGCGCCCGGATCGAGGACGGAAACAATGCGAGAAATCTCTCCATTCTTGGCGGTGGAGGGCAAAGCGATGATGGGCTTGCCGCCCTTGGAATGGGCCGCGCCTCGCAGAAAATCCACTTGCCCGCCGATCCCGCTGTAGAAGTAGGTGCCGATGGAATCCGAGCACACTTGTCCGGTGATGTCGATTTGCAGGGCCGAATTGATGGCCACCATGTTGTCATTGCGCGCTACGAGCAATGGGTCGTTGGTGTAAGCGTTGGGATGGAATTCGAAGATGGGGTTGTCGTCCACGTAGTCGAACAGCTTCTTCGTCCCGAGGACAAAAGCCAGAATAATCTTGCGCGGCTTAAAATTTTTGCGCGCCCCAGTAACCACGCCCGCTTCGATCAGCGGGATCACACCGTCCGAAACGGTTTCGGTGTGCACGCCCAGGTCTTTGCGATCCATCAGGAAGGCGAGCACGGCGTTGGAGATGCCGCCGATGCCCGTCTGCAACACCGAGCCGTCCTCAATCAGTCCCGACACGTTGCGCCCGATGGCCACGTGCAGGTCCGTGATTTTGGAGGAGGCCATCTGGCAGAGTGGTCGCGAAGATTCAACAATCGCGTCAATGTCGTTAATATGGATGAAACTGTCCCCGTAGGTGCGCGGCATCTGGTCGTTCACCTGCGCCACCACAAAGCGCGCGCACTTGGCCGCGGTGAGTGTGGTGTCGACGCCCACGCCGAAGCTGCAGAACCCGTGCGCGTCGGGAGGGGACACCTGGATCAGAGCCACGTCCAGCGGCATCGCGCCGCTTTCGAACAGTTCTTCCATCTCGCTTAAATAGATTGGCGTGTAATCGGCGCGCCCTTCGTTGATCGCCTCGCGCACGTTGGGGCCAATGAAAAAGGCGTTGTGACGGAAGTGGCCGGCCATCTCCGGCGCCACATAATCCGCGCGCCCCACGGTGAGCAGGTGAACAACTTCCACATCGTGGACGAATGGCGCGCGCTTGTAGAGCGCTTCCACCAGGGTTTCCGGCTCCGCGCAGCCGGGCTGGATGTACACCCGCATCTTCGACTGAACGCAGCTCAGCGCCTCCGCCGGCGTCATGAGTTTGTTTCGATACTGAATTTCCCAGGACACGGCTTGCCCGCTCCTTACCGTGACGCCGCCACCTTGGATACGGCGCCCATCACATTTTGGCGCGCCTCGTCATAGCCCGCCGCCGCGAAAAAGATGGCGCGGTCAAAGAACTGGCCCACTAGGTGCAACAATTCGAGCTCTGCGAAAACCTCCACAGGGCGGTCCATGCCGGACTCCCAAGTGAGAAATTCCCACAAGTTTTCCCGCGTCAGAACAATGGCCCATACCAGCTCGTTGAGCGGGACCTGCTGCTGGAAGCGGCGCGCGCCTATCGCATGGTAGCGCTGCTCAATATCCACTTCTTTCTTCCCCAACAACCATTCGCCTAAATGCTGATAAATCCCAAACACCCGCTCTTTCAATTCTTCTGGAGGTACGTTGTTGTAGCTCTTGGTGAAAGGCGAGTGTTGGACTTTGTAAAGAAGGCTGCTGGCCAAAGTTTCAGAATGTGTCTCAATTAAACGGACCAATCGGTGCGTGAGCATCATTGCCCCCTCCTCGGAAACGCCCGGTTCCCTGGTGCTAAGTCTCACTCGTTCCAACGAAGGTGGCAGTGACCGGTGGCACAGCTACTTGTGATAAGCGTCACAGGCATAAGTGCGGATTTTCCAATGGGCTGCAGCGGGAGGTGCATTCACAGTACTGTCCCCAAGTGAGGCCCTCCAAACCCGCTCCAGCAGCGGGCGGGAGACGCACATCCGCAAAAGACGTCGTGGCAACCAGGAGTGACACAGACTATAAAGTGTAAGGAGGTGTATACTTCAGTATTCACCTATGAGCGTTGAAGAACCGAAGTACAAAGTGGTCATTTGGTCATCGGCGATCGCGCTGTTTCTCATCGTGGGCGTCTGGACTCTTGCAACGCGGTGCTTGAGCTTGTTGGCGACCTCCATTCCTGCGGGAACACACGGGCCTTACACCACCAACTTTTCCCGCGCTGAGAATCCGATTTCGGAAGGCGGCAGGTGGCTAAATGGCCAGGCCGACGGCCTTGATTGGACCGACGTCCGGACCACTCCCGGCTTCGCATTTGGGACCGAAATAGGCGGGAATAGGCCAGACCCACAAAGATACGACGATTCCACGGCCCTTCTGAAGGGTACTTGGGGACCGGACCAAACAGTCCAAGCCACGGTCCGCTCGGTGAACCCGAACCAGGACGGCAAGGTCTGGGAGGAAGTGGAGTTGCGCCTGCGGAGTTCCATTTCTCCTCACCATTGCACGGGGTATGAAATCATGTTTCGCTGCTCCAAAACTCCGAAGGCCTATTGCAATATCGCCCGGTGGGAGGGGCCGCTGGGAAAGTTCACCATGCTGAAACAGACGGAAGGTTCGGAGTACGGGGTCAAGGATGGAGATGTGGTGAAGGCCAGTATGATTGGAAGAGTTCTATCGGTGTACATCAATGGCGTGCAGATGATTCTACTCAGCGACGACAGATTTACGAGCGGTAATCCAGGACTCGGGTATTACCTCGCAGGGGCCACTGGCGTGATAGGGGACTTTGGGTTTTCAAGTTTTATGGCGAACGACAGATAAACTCTGGGAGCAGTAGCCACGCTCAGCGCCTTCCTGAGTGTGGGCGGGCAGGATAGAAGAGAGAAGAAAATAATCACTGCCCTCCTTTTGCAACTAAATCCGGTATTGGGCCAGTTTCGGTCTGCCGACTCATCGAGGTGGCCTCTGGGCTCGGCGCAGGCCTGAAAGTCTAGGTAGTTTCCGAGTGGACCATACAGGAGTGGAGCGACTTCACCCTACCCTACGGCGTTTGTCGCGGGTAGTCACCGATGACAGGTTCTTCTGCCGCAATCCTGCGCGGGCATAGGGCACTTCTACGAGTAGGCCATTATTCAGGACTTTGCGCCAACCTGTGGTAGTTACTGGCTAGATTTCTGCGCTTTTTCAGGGCGCTCGACCTCTACTCTCTGCACGGTCACTCGACTCTTGTGCTCATGAAAACCGTCATACGGAAAGAAGCCATGGTACACGACACAGCCTTTGAAGACATGCGTCCGGACGGTTTGAAACCATTCCACAGCTAAGTCGGCCGGGCCTTCCTCAATCCTTTCATACTTCGGGTGTTCCTCAGCAACTCGGAAACCAATCCGCGCCGTAATCCATTCACCGGGTTTGATTGTCAGCGTGCTACCCGGAAGAAATTTCGAGCCGTAGAGAGGCTGAGACGTGTTTATCAAGTCAGTGTACTGGTTTTTTCCTTTTCTGAGTGTCATTTGGAACTGTCCGAATTCCCATGTACGATTAGCGGGGTCTTGGCCGTTCTGAGTTGTCCGATAATCGGTGCTCCACGGTATTGTGATTGAATTACCGCCCGCGTTTTGCAACTTCACCGTCGCCGAAACTTCATTGCCAATAATTAGCATTGCGTCACTAAGACTGGCCAATCCCACTTTAATTTCCCTTGGTCCCTCCGACAAAGTTACACCATCAACGAAGCCGCCACTCACCTTTTCACAGCCTTTCGGAGTCTCGGTATTTGCGCCTGTCTCGGCCGACACGGCATCGACAGTCGACGGGTGAAGCAAGTCTTTAAATGCGACCTCCTGTGAGCGGACCGAAATTGCCAAAAGAAGGGACAAAGAACTGGTTAGAACAAGTCTGATGGTCATCATTTCATTTATCCACTCTTTAAGATGATACACCGAAGGCAAATGGTATGGAATAAACGCGGGATTAGTGCCCGATACGTCGGCTAACCGCGAAAGTGAGCGAAGCTCTAAAAGTGGTAGCGCACTCAAATCCTAGATTACCCGCTGAAAGTCGCCTTTTGCTTATCGACGAATCCGCAGGGGCTGGCCTTCAACTCAGGGAACCAAGGCATAGCTGACAAATGCCAATTCCTTGCTGTCTGGCGACCAGGAGGGAACGTTGATAGTGCCTTGTCCGCCGAAAAGTTTCGCGAGCACGCTGACTTTCTGGTCGCCGGTGAGCGACATCAGGCGCAACATCACGTCCTTGTTTTCCGGATGGCCCTCCACGCTCTTATCAAAGGTGAGAAAAACCATCCACTTCCCATCCGGCGAAATGTGGGCAAACCAATTGTTGTAGTCGTCGGCAGTCACCTGTTCCTGCCCGCTTCCATCGGGGTGCATGCGCCAGATCTGCATTTGGCCGGTGCGCACCGAGTTGAAATAGATATATTTCCCGTCGGGCGAATATTCCGGGCCATCGTCGAGACCCTTGGCCGTGGTCAGGCGGGTCTCTTCGCCTCCCGCGGCGGGAATGGTGTAAACGTCGTATTCACCGCTCCGCTCCCCGCAAAAAGCGAGCGTCTTCCCGTCCGGCGACCAACCGTGCCAGTAGGATGGTGAGCGCTGCGTGATGCGGCGAGGCTCGCCTCCCGCCAGCGGCACAATATAGATCAGCGACTCGTGGTCCTCTTTCGACTGATCACTGAGTGCAAGCAGCGCACCGTCGGGCGAAATGCCGTGATCGTTGTTGCAGTGCGCGGCCCCTCCTGTATTGATGGTTTCCGGCTTGCCACCCTTGGCAGGCATGCGCAGGATATGCCCGTCGCGATTGAATAAGAGCCACTGGCCATCGCGCGTCCAGTTGGGCGCCTCGATCCGCCCCGGCGTGGCGAAAATCACGCGGCGATCCCCGGAATCGATGGGCACAATCTCGAGCATGCTGTAGAGCGCCGGTTTCCCGGACGCCGTGCTTTCTGAAGTTGCACTCACCTTCGAAAACATGGCTTTCTCCACCACGTCCTTGTCATGCGAGCACACGCCCAGTCCGATGTAAAAAGGCTCGTGGAGCGGGATGCGTGGCGAGCTGGCGGCCAGGTGGAACTCCCCGGCATCGTCGGCCAGGAACATGGTGAAGTAGTCGCCACGCTTCTCGATGCGCAGGCGCTTGGGCCCGGAAATGTTGGCCTGGACTTCATGCGTGGTGGCGCCCTTTTCGTCGCGAAACTGGAGCGAGGTCAATCCCACGCCGTGCAGCGCCACGTCCGCATACACCGAATCCCCATTCAGGCTCTGGCGGACCATGAGGACGGCCTTTCGATGCGGGTTTCCGCCCGTGCCGAGGAATGAAATGTCGGCCGTCAGCGTGACGTCACCAGAAGCTTTTTTCCAGACGAACTGGAAGGAATCGTTGGAAAACCACATGTTCTCGCCGCTGCCCGCAATAGTGTATGCGCCCGAGGAGGCGTCGTACTCCGCCGACCCCGCGTGAAGGACCGCGCCGACATCGCCATGGCTTTCGAACGCACCCAGTGATGCCCCGCCGCTTTGTGCGCGAAGCCGGCTGACGGCCCCGCAGATCACCAAGATCCCAAAGATCATTGCCGAGAGCCGAAAGACCATTCGGTTTTGCATAGAAGAAAACCTCCAGGCAGCCAGGGCCGCCGTGCCCGCAGGAACGCCGATTATATCCAAGATTGGCCCGACCACAAGCTGCGATCCAACTGAACTGAAGAGGTACCTCTTAAACCAGCCCCCGGCAGCCAACACTTCCGCCCAAGTGCATGTGGGAAAGGGCCTTGGCCTGAGGTGACCGGCGTCACACCGCTTTGTGACCTTTCGCACTGACTATAGAGTGGAATTGGCCGATCCTAGTTATGGGCCGGGAGTGGAATAGGCAAGCTGAGGTCGCTCCCGTGGCGAGTTGCTGTTGCTTTGTTTAGAGGGAGGGCTGCCATGCAAGTTGAATCAATCCAGCAAAGTAAACCGGTAAAAGTGATTCCCATCAGGGAACCGGCGGAGTATCGCAAGAGACTGCACGACTTAATCGAGCGGTGTGCCTATGAGTTCTACGAAAGCCGCGGGTGCGTGGAAGGGCATGCCCTTGAAGACTGGCAGGAGGCCGAAGTACAAGTTCTTTGTTCGGATGTCCATTGCCCTGTGGGCTTTATTGACTTGGATGCAGTTCTCGACGTTGAAGCTTCGGTGGGTGATTTCAGAGCCGAGGACCTCGAGGTGGATGTCGAACCCCTCTGCCTCACTATCGGCGGCGATCACCACCCGCGTCCCACAGATAAGCCGCACCCGGTGTTCAGGGTGCTGCATCTGCCCGTAGAAATTGATCCGTCGAAGGTGACTGCCTCGCTCGAAGGCTGGATGCTGCACGTGGTGCTGCCCAAGAAGGCCAGATCGGAAAAGCACCGCCAGGGAACGAAGGCAGCTTGAATTCAGAGTAAACCTTTATCTAGGGAGAAAACTTTGGATCCCGCGAAACCAACGCAGGCCGGACAATTGACGGAGAAACCCAAGCCGAAGCGCAAGCCAAACCCTAAGGCGCCACGGCAGGTTGACCTGTTATTGGCGCCCGGCGAGCGACTGGATGGTTGCCGCGAGGTGGCGCTCGGTTTCTCCCCCGAGCAGGTGAAAGTGGAAGTCACCCGCTGCCTGCAATGTGTGGACCCAACATGCATTCAAGCATGCCCGTTGCACATTGACATTAAAGCCGTAATCGCCGCGTTGGGTGAGGATGACATCCAGGCGGCGTTTGCCAAGATCAGCGAGCAGAGCCCCTTCCCGGGGATTTGCGGGCGCGTTTGCCAGCACGAACTGTATTGCGAGAAAGCCTGCCTGATGGGCAAAAAGCTGAAGCCGGTGGCCATTGGTTCTCTGGAGCGCTATGTTGCCGACCAGCATCGAGAAGCTCCAGGCCCTGCGTCCAGCGAGGTGGTCACGCCTCAGGGACCACGCATTGCGCTGGTGGGCAGCGGCCCCGCCTCATTGATCGCAGCGTTCGATTTGGTGCGCAAAGGTTATCGCGTGACGGTGTTTGAAGCACTGCACGAGTTGGGCGGAGTGCTCTCCTACGGCATTCCCAATTTCCGTCTGCCGAGGACCATTCTGCACGAGGAAATCGACAGGTTGCGCCAGATGGGCGTGGAGTTTCGCACCGATTTTATTGTGGGCCGAACCTGCACGGTGGAAGAATTGTTCGCTGCCGGGTACGCCGCAATTTTTTTGGGGACGGGCGCCGGCCTGCCTCACCTGATGGGCATTCCGGGTGAAAATCTGATTGGTGTTTACACCGCCAACGAGTTTCTGACCCGCATCAACCTGATGCAGGCTTACCGTTTTCCCGAAGTCGACACTCCGGTTCGCGTGGGGAAACGCACGGTGGTGGTGGGCGGCGGAAACTCCGCCATGGACGCAGCCCGCTGGTCGCGCCGCATGGGCAGCGAGACCGCCATCCTGTTTCGCAGGGGCCGCGCCGAGCTGCGCGCCAGGATTGAAGAAATTGACCATGCCGAAGAAGAAGGCGTGCATTTTGAGTTTCTCGCCGCGCCTGTCCGTTTGTTCGGCGACGAAAAAGGTAATCTCACCGAGATGGAATGCATCCGCATGGAACTCGGCGAGCCCGACGAGTCCGGGCGGCCGTCCCCGGTCCCGATCCCCGGCTCGGAGTACCGCGTGCCCGTGGATAACGTGGTGATGGCCATCGGCCAGAGTCCCAATCCCACTGTGCAGAAGGCCACGCCGCAGTTGCTCACCAAACGCGGCAAGATTGTGGTGGACGAAGCGGGGCAAACGAGCATGCCGCGCGTGTTTGCCGGAGGAGACGTGGCGCGAGGCGGGTCTACTGTGATTCTCGCCATGCACGATGGGCGCGCCGCCGCCGAAGCCATCGATCGAGTGGTGCGGGAGCAAAGCCTACAACCTGTAATCGCACCCGGCGCCATGCGCTTCGAAGCCGGCGATGGAGCAGGAAATCGAATCCTCGCCAAACGCCTGATCACACCGGAAATCGCTTGGTTCGAAGTTGAAGCGCCCGAAGTGGCGGCGCACTGGAAACCGGGACAATTCGTCGTAGTCCGCCCCACTGCGGAGAGCGAGCGTATCCCATTGACTTTAGTCGATGGCAATGTGGAACGCGGCAGGATCAACCTGGTAGTCCAGGCGGTGGGCAAAACCAGCCGGGTTTTGGTCGCGCTGGAAGTGGGCGAACGAATCGCGGATTTGCTCGGACCGCTGGGCCAGCCAGCCACCATTGAAAGAGTGGGGCGCGTACTCTGCGTGGCGGGCGGAGTGGGCGTGGCGGAGCTGCTTCCGGTAGCGCGGGCGTTTCGCCGCGCGGGGAATTTTGTGACCGCACTTTGCGGCGCGCGCTCTTCCGCCCAAATTCTTCTCGACGAGGAGCTACGCCAGGTGGTGGACGAAGTGATGTGGTCCACCGACGACGGCTCAGCGGGCTTCCACGGAACGGTGGTGGACCTGATGCACTGGTGGAAAGCGCGGCAAACCGAAACTCTGGGCGCGGCGCACGTGATTGGCCCCATTCCGATGATGCGCTTTTCTTCAGAGGTCACGCGCGAGTGGAAGGTGCCCACTTTTGCCAGCTTGAATCCCATTATGGTGGACGGTACAGGGATGTGCGGCGGATGCCGCGTCACGGTGGGCGGCAAAGTGCGTTTTGCTTGCGTCGATGGGCCGGAGTTTGACGCGCATGGAGTGGATTTCGACGAGCTGACGCGCCGCACGCGCGCCTACGTCGAGCAGGAGCGGATCAGCCAAGAGCAGCACCAGTGCCGGATTGGATTGCAGCCTGCCAGCAGCGCGGGTCGCGAATTACATCCCGCCGCACGCGCAAACGAGAGCACGATTCATCCGGCAGAGTTGGAAGGAAGTCGAACGTAAGAAGGCGTTGCGTCAACCGGGACGCTATAGTGGACAAGTCGCACGAAGGGAGGCACACAGGCCATGACAAATGAAATCGGAGAAAACGTAAGGATACCCGTCGAAGGCGCTGAATTGAAGGGTGCACTGAGAGTGCCAGAAGACGCCGAGGGCGTGGTAGTGTTTGCTTGCGCCAACTGCCAGCGCAGTTGTAAAGCCGACTTCCTGGCCAACCTACTCCCCCAAAACTCCTTGGCCACCGTGCGAGTGGACTTGCTGACGGCCGCCGAAGACGCGCTCTATGAAGATCGCCTCGATTTGGAGATGCTCACCATCCGGCTCGCCGCAGTGGTGCGCTGGACCCGGACCCAACCCGGATTGGGGCAACTCCCGCTGGGGTTGTTCGGCGTGGGCACGAGCGGGGCTTCGGCTCTGAAATTGGCGGCCTCACCCGAAAGCTATGTGGCCGCGGTTGTCGTGTGGGACGGCCGCCCTGACTTGGCGGGAAAATTCCTGGCTGCGGTCAAACCTCCAACCCTCTTGATCGTGGGTGAGAAAGACGATTTGGTTCGCGAGTTGAATCAGGTGGCCTTCGACAAACTCGGTGGGGAGAAGGAACTGGTGGTGATCGCCGGCGCGACCCACAAGTTTGAAGATTTCGCCGCCATGGAAGCAGTGGGCGAACGGGCCGCCGATTGGTTCTGTAGCCACTTGGCGCTCGCCAAATCTAGGTTGAGAAGTTAGCGGCCAGCTTGAATTTAGACGGACTGCTTTACTCCACGCGCCGGAGCCAGGCAGAAATCAAACCCGGGCACCCGAGCAACAATCCACCAGCTAGAGAAGCCTGACCGCACCGGGCGCGGAGTCAGTGCTCGATTCGTTTTGGTAATTTCAATGTCTATAATTGACATTCCGACAGGGAAGGAGTTGAACACCGTATTGCGACCGGTTATTCGGCGGCAATTTCGAGTACGCGGGATTGTCCAAGGCGTGGGCTTTCGGCCATTCGTGTATAACCTTGCGCATTCGCTTGGGCTTCGTGGTTTTGTTCTGAACACCTCGACAGGCGTGGTGATTGAGGCTGAAGGCTCCGAGACGCTGCTCGACCGATTCATGGGCGTGCTCACCTCCCAGCCGCCTCCCCTGGCTACGATTGATGATGTTTCGACGGCCGAGCTCATGCTCGCCGGCGATACGAGCTTCGTCATCCGCGAAAGCACTGAAGAACACGGCCCCGTTGCGGCAGTTCCGGCCGATGTGGCCACTTGCGACGAGTGCCGAAGTGATTTCACGGACACGGACAACCGTCGCTACCAGTATCCGTTCACGAATTGCACCAACTGCGGCCCGCGTTACTCCATTATCCAGGAAGTTCCCTACGACCGCCCCACAACCACGATGGCGAAATTCCGCATGTGCCCGGCTTGCCGCGCCGAGTACGAAGACCCCCGCAGCCGGCGCTTTCACGCGCAACCCAACGCCTGCCCGGAATGTGGGCCGGGGCTCCAGCTCGTCAGCGGCGAATTAGAATTAGCTACACAGCCGGAAGTCTTCAGCAGTGGCTCGCAAGCTTGCTCGGAGACTTTGAAGGAAACGCGCCGCCAGCTTCGCGAAGGCAGGATTGTGGCGATCAAAGGACTAGGTGGATTCCACCTGGCTTGCGACGCGGAGAACGATTCGGCCGTGCGTCGATTGCGCGAGCGCAAGCGGCGCAGCGACAAACCCTTCGCCTTGATGGCGCGCGACCTGGAGGCGGCGAAGAGAATTTGCGTCATTTCAGACGCCGAAGGAGAGGCGCTCACCAGTAATCGACGTCCAATTGTGATTCTGCCCCGCCGTCCCGGGACGCAAATCTCATTGGCCGTCGCCCCCAACAATACGACCCTGGGCGTTATGCTGCCTTACGCTCCCCTGCACCATATGTTGTTCGTCGACGAGCACGGATCACCGGAATTCTCCGCGCTCGTGATGACCAGCGGCAACTTGAGCGAAGAGCCGATTGTGATGAGCAACGAAGCGGCGCGGCCTGGACTAACATCGCTCGCCGACACTTTCCTTTTTCACAATCGCGACATCCACACGCGTGTGGACGACTCAATCGTGCGAGTCTTCCATGGCAAGGAACGGTTGCTGCGCCGGGCGCGCGGATACGCACCCCATGCCCTTGACTTGGACGAGCCCCTCGAGTCAGTCCTGGGTTGCGGCGCGGAATTGAAAAGCACTTTTTGTCTCACCACCGGCCACTACGCGATCCTCAGCCAGCACCTCGGCGATTTGGAGAACTACGAGACATTGGAGTTCTTCGAAGAGACTCTTGCGAAATTGAAGCGCCTGTTTCGCGTTGAGCCGCGCACCGTGGCTTACGACCTCCACCCACAATATCTCAGCACCAGGCTGGCGCTCGAAATGCCGGGCGTGGAGCGCATCGGAGTGCAGCACCACCACGCGCACATCGCAAGCTGCATGGCGGAGAATCACTTGCGCCAGCGCGTGATTGGCGTGGCGCTCGATGGCACTGGGTATGGCACGGACGGCAAAATCTGGGGCGGCGAATTTCTGGTGGCTGGCCGCGCGGGCTTCGAGCGGCGCGCGCACTTCCGCTACGTTCCGTTGCCTGGTGGCGATGCGGCCATCCGCCAGCCATGGCGCCCGGCGCTGAGCCACTTGCTGGACACCTTCGGCGAAGGGAATTTGCCGCAAGGGTTGCCGTTGTGGAGAGCCATTCCCAACAAGAATATCGAGCTGGTGCAAACCATGATCCGGCGCGCAGTGAACACCGTGCTCACTTCGAGTTGCGGAAGGCTGTTCGATGCAGTAGCCTCGATTCTGGGCTTGCGTCACGAAATCAATTTTGAAGGCCAGGCCGCCATGGAACTGGAAGCGGCGGTGTCCGGCGGCGTGGATGGAAGTTATCCTTTTGAGATTGCCTCGGACGATCCCTGGACCATCGACACGCGGCCCATGATTGAGGCCATCGTTCGCGAATCTCTGGCGGGAGTCTCAACGGGGACAGTCGCGGCAAAATTTCACAACACGCTAGCCGAGGTCATTGTTGAGGTTTCAAATCGCTTGCGCCGCGAAGAGGGATTGAATCAGGTCTGCCTGAGCGGAGGAACTTTTCAGAACATGACTTTGCTCGAACGCGCGGTGCGTGGCTTGCGGCAAAGCGGTTTCGAGGTCTTCTTGCACGCGCAGGTTCCGCCCAACGATGGGGGCATTGCCCTCGGGCAGGCGGTGATTGCCAACGAACTGATGCGACAAAGGGAGCACCATGTGCCTGGGCATTCCCGGTAAAGTCCTCGGGTCCTACGAAGTCCACGGGCTGCGGATGGGCAAAGTGGAATTTGGCGGCATCGTCCGCGAAGTCTGCCTGGCGTACACCCCGGAGGCCAACGTTGGCGACTACGTGATCGTCCACGTGGGGTTTGCCATCAGCCGCATCGACGCGGAGGAAGCGGCGCGCACATTCCAATTGCTGGAAGAAATGGGCCAACTGGCGGAGTTGGACGACCCCGGTGCGGAACCGCAGGACCCTTTGCCGAAAGTATCGAGTGGAGCGAAGGAAGCTGGATGAAGTACCTTGACGAGTATCGCGACGAGAAGCTCGCAAACCAGGTGATTGAGCAAATTCGCCGCGTCCAGACGCGCCCCTGGGTGATCATGGAGGTCTGCGGCGGTCAGACGCATGCCATTGTGCGCTACGGCATCGACCACCTGCTGCCCAAAGATGTGGAGTTGGTGCACGGCCCCGGGTGCCCGGTGTGCGTCACGTCCTTAGAGTTGATCGACAAGGCCCACGCCATTGCCGCCCGACCGGAAGTGATTTTCTGTTCTTTCGGCGACATGCTGCGAGTGCCCGGCTCGCGCGATGATCTGTTCACCCTGAAGTCGCGCGGCGCCGACGTGCGCATCGTCTATTCACCCCTCGATTTCCTGAAGATCGCGCGCGCTAATCCGGACAAGCAAGTGGTTTTTTTTGCCGTGGGTTTTGAAACTACCGCGCCGGCCAATGCCATGGCGGTGTGGCACGCCCATCAGGAAGGCATCAAGAATTTTTCATTGTTGGTCTCGCACGTACTGGTGCCGCCGGCGCTCAGCGCCATCCTGCAATCGCCGCGCAATCGAGTCCAGGCGTTTCTCGGCCCCGGCCACGTGTGCGCGGTGATGGGCTACCAGGAATATGAAACGATTTGCGCCCAATACAAGGTGCCCATCGTGATCACGGGCTTTGAGCCGCTGGATATTCTGGAAGGCACGCTTTGCGCGATTCGACAATTGGAGTCGGGGCGCGCGGAAGTGGAGAACCAGTACGCGCGCGCCGTCACGCGCCGGGGCAATCTGCCGGCGCAGGACCTGGTGATGAAGGTGTTCGAGGTCTGCGACCGCCAGTGGCGCGGCGTGGGAGGGATTCCCCAAAGTGGTTACAAACTGCGCGAGGAGTTTCGCGAGCACGACGCCAACCTCCTTTTCGACGTGCAGCAAATCCAGACGCAAGAATCTTCCATTTGCATCAGCGGGGAAATTTTGCGGGGCGTCAAGAAGCCGCACGACTGCCCGGCGTTCGCCACGCAATGCACGCCGCAACATCCCCTGGGCGCCACCATGGTTTCCGCCGAGGGCACCTGTGCGGCCTACTATACCTACGGGCGGTATTTGGATCGAGAACCGGTTACCGCAAGCGATGCCGGAAAGGACGGTCGCAAGTGAGCGAGCCGCCCCACGATAATCTTCCCGGCGAAGTTTGTCCCACCCCGATTGTCGACCACGACCAAATCGTGCTCGGGCACGGAAGTGGGGGCAAGCTGACGGCGGAGTTGATCCAGAAGTTTTTCCTGCCCGCGTTCACCAATCCTTATCTGGCGCGCCTCGATGACCAGGCGGTTTTGGAGTTCAATGGTACGCGCCTGGCCTTCACCACGGATTCGTTTGTGGTCTCGCCCATCTTCTTTCCCGGAGGCGATATTGGCAGCCTGGCGGTGAACGGCACGGTGAATGACCTGGCAATGAGCGGCGCGCGCCCGCAATACATTGCCGCGGCGTTTATCCTGGAAGAGGGATTTGCCTCGAGCGAGCTTCTCCGGGTAATCGAGTCGATGCGCGATGCGGCGGCAAGCGCAGACGTCCTGCTGGTGACGGGCGACACCAAGGTGGTGAACCGCGGGCACGGCGACAAGATTTTCATTACCACCACGGGCCTGGGCGTAATCGAAAAGCCGGTGCGCATATCCGCCGATCAGGCGCGGCCCGGCGACCACATCATCCTAAGCGGCTCGATCGGCGACCATGGCATGGCGGTCATGTCGCAGCGCGAGCATCTGGAATTCGAAGGCGCCATCCAAAGCGACTGCGCCCCCCTGCACTCGCTGGTGGCGGCCATGCTCGACGCGAGCCCGCTTATCCACTGCCTGCGGGACCCCACCCGGGGCGGCGTGGCGACCACTCTAAACGAAATCGCGGGCACTTCGCGCGTGGGCATTGAAGTGCACGAGAAAAAAATCCTGGTGCGCGAGAGCGTGAAAGGGGCGTGCGAAATTCTTGGACTCGATCCGCTTTACGTCGCCAACGAAGGAAAATTGGTGGCCATGGTTGCACCCGAAGCAGCGGAGGCGATTATTTCGCGCATGCGCGAGCATCCTTTTGGCCGCGAAGCCCGAGTGATCGGAGAAGTAGTGAGCGCCCACCCCGGCCGCGTTTTGGCCAGAACCGGCATTGGCGGCACGCGACTGCTCGACACCATGTTCGGCGAGCAGTTGCCACGCATTTGCTGACCTTCGCCCGGTATTCCCATCCGGACTGGGAAGCAATTCAACTAAAGTCCCTCATCGAGTAGAATCACATCCATGAAAACCCTCCTGTATTTATTAATGACGATGATTTTTGCTGCCACCTTAAAGGCGGCGCCGCAAAAGGTGGAATTGTTATGGCCGAGCGGCGCTCCTGGAGCGCAGGGCAACGCGGACGAAGACCGTCCCACGCTCGCCATCTACCTGCCCGACCCCGCCAAGGCCGCGGGCTTCGGCGTGGTGGTGTGCCCGGGAGGCGGTTACCACAACCTGGCCATGGACCACGAAGGCCGGCAAATTGCGGAGTGGCTGAATGGCCTGGGCGCCGCAGCGTTCGTCCTGAAGTACCGCTTGGGGCCGCGCTACCACCATCCGGTGGAGATGAATGACGGGCTGCGTGCGATGCGTTTTGTCCGCTCACACGCCATTGAATATGGTATTTCCACCGACCGCATTGGGATCTGGGGATTTTCAGCAGGCGGCCATCTTGCTTCCACCGTCGGCACTCATTTTGACAACGGGAACCCTAACGCGACCGACCTAATCGACCGAGTGAGTTCGCGCCCCGACTTTATGATTCTGGCCTACCCGGTGATTTCGTTCACTACCCCATACGTCCACCGCGGATCGATGGAAAACCTGGTAGGCGAAAATCCCGATCCCGCACTGGTGCGCAGCCTCTCCAACGAGCTTCAAGTGACCGGCCAAACGCCGCCCACATTTCTTTTTCACACTGACTCGGATGATGGGGTTCCGGTGGAAAACAGCGTGCTGTTTTATCTGGCGCTCAAGCGGAACCACGTCCCTGCGGAAATGCACATCTTCGAGCGCGGGCCGCACGGGGTGGGCCTGGCCCAGAAAGACCCTGCCCTGTCCCATTGGCCGGAGTTGTTGGCCCAATGGTTCAGAACTCGAGGGCTGCTCAAGTAGATTAAGTTAGAGCTCGATGGTGCAGCGCACAGCAGGGTCATCCTTGGTGCGATCCAACTCAAATCCGAGCCGGGTGACCAGGCGCTGCATTTCGACGTTTTCGGTGAGGGTATAACCCACCATGTGTTTCAGTTTCTCGTCACGTCCAATCTGAATCATTCGCTGCATCAATTCCGTGCCGAGTCCCTGCCGCTGATATTTGTCCGTCACCAGCACGGCGAACTCTGCCGTGGGAGCGGTGTGAAGTTTGGTCATGCGCCCGACTGCGAGAATTTCGTGCTCGCCGGTCTGCGGGTCTTTGTGATCGGCCACCAAGGCGATTTGGCGGTTGTAATCAATAAAGCAGATTCGAGTGAGGCGATCGTGAGCGATGCGCTGGCTCAGTTGGAGCGCGCCGAAATACCGGAAATAAACCGAGCGCTCGGAGAGCCCTTGATGGAAACGAACCAGCATCGGTTCATCTTCCGGACGGATCGGGCGGAAGGTGACCTCGACGCCATTCTTGAGTTTCCAGGTACCCACATATTGATTGGGATAGGGCCGGATGGCGGGCTTGGGCAAGTCAGCCTCCGGCGTATCGACGGGGTGCGTCACGATGCGGGCGTCCAGCGCCAACATCTGGTCGGGTGAAACCATCAGCGGGTTGATGTCAATTTCCTTAATCCACGGCTGCTCCACCACTAACTGGCTGAAGTGGACCATCAACTCCGCGAGGGCGTCCAGATCGATTGGTTTCCGTCCACGCACGCCTCGCAGCGCGGTGAAGATTTTGGTTTGCTCCATCATGCGCCGCGCCAACGTGGTGTTGAG
>JBGPCF010000141.1:0-17271 GCA_041481635.1 Terriglobia bacterium
AAAAAAGCCCATCACCCTGTCATTCTGAGCGAAGCGAAGAATCTCTGCATTTAAGAATGAAGCACTTCCGAGATTCTTCGTCGCCTTCGGCTCCTCAGAATGACATTTTTCAGCACCCTGCTAGGGTGACCTCCACCGCATCGAACCAGCAAGTTTTGTGGAAGGCGATAAAATTTCCCCGAGCAGCCCCTGAAAACTGAGCGTTTGGAAACGGTATTGCTGAGGCCACGCCCTGCACGTGCGTTGCCCGGCTATGCCTTGCCGCTGGAGCGGACAAACTCTCGTTGACGCATCCAAGAATGTTTTCAACAGGTCTGTTGAAAACTTTGTGGAAAAGGACACCTCAGTCAGATTTAAGAGTCCGAATCTGAATGGCTTCTGACTCTTTGCCCTAATGTGGAGCACATGTTGCGCCAGTGTTAACTCACGAAGAAATCAGGCCTAACGATAGTGGATTTGCCTCGGGAATTTTGGTGTCGTTGAAAAATGAGACGAACTTGGAATTCAGCGTGCCGCAAAGAACAAACCCACGCGAGTCCTGAATTGCCCGGGCATAGTCGCCTGGGACTACGCTCGAATGGGTGAAATCAAAGCTGGGGTTGAGGCTTCTTAAGCTTCACTTCAATCTCTTGATTGTCTTTGGTAATTTCAAAGGTCTTCCCGAATGACTTATGGTTTTCCGCTGTCACCAGCAAGCGGACCGTCACCTTGGGAACATCGTTAAAGCGGCAGTGTCCTTGAGGATTCGTCTTGGCGCTGTAAGAAATCTCTTTGGAATGCTTCACAAACATTGTGCTGGTTGGCTCATTAAAAGTTAGGGTTAGTCGGGCCTGGTTAATGGGGCTGCCACTTTCGGCGTCTTTGACAACTACATGGATAGTCGTTTTGTCATTCTCATCGGCCTTGGGAGTTGACTGGGCTTCGACAATCGGCCCGGAAAGAATCCAAAGCAACAGGAGAGTCGAAACGCAAATCGTTCGAATTCGTGGCATTCGCAGATTCCCCCCTCGGCAGCTGACCTTGACCGGGCAACTCGCCAACCTTACTTGTCGCCGGGCCTCGGATTCACTTCATTATACCAGAGATGCTAGATGCGGTGCGGCGTCCGGTTATACGCCGCCCTACGTCAATAGGACTGACCGTTGACAACCCACTCGAACTCCTATAAGTTCCCCGCCGCAGGAGTATCTCTGATCAGCCGGGGCTGCGGTGCCTGAACGACGTCCCGTCCACAGCCGAGACAATATTCTTCAGCCAGTTCGTGCAGCAAGGCTGGTTAACGAGAACAAAATTTCATAATTACTGACACAGGTCTTGGAGGCAACAGATCATGGGGTTTGCGACAGACGCAATTCACGTGGGGCAAGAGCCCGACCCTTCCACGGGGGCCATTATCGTCCCCATCTACCAGACTTCCACGTTTGTCCAGGAAGAGTTGGGAAAGCATAAGGGTTACGAATACGCCCGCACAGCGAATCCCACCCGAGTGGCTTTGGAGAAAAATCTCGCGTGCCTGGAGGGTGGGAAATTCGGCTACGCGTTCGCGTCAGGGATGGCGGCAATCAACGCCCTGATGACGCTCCTCAAGGCCGGCGACCACATTGTGGCGGGCCATGACCTCTATGGGGGAACATTTCGACTCTTTGAGCGCATCCTGAAAGACTTTGGGTTGACCTTCACATATGCCAACACTTGCCGGCTGGAGGAAGTGGAAAAGGCTATCCTCCCGAGCACCAAGTTGGTTTACATCGAAACGCCCACCAACCCAATCATGCAGATCACTGACATTACCGCCGTGGCCAATCTGGCTCACCGGCGCGGCATGCTGATGGCAGTGGACAATACGTTTATGAGCCCGTACCTCCAGCGCCCGCTCACACTTGGCGCGGACTTCGTCCTCCACAGCACCACCAAGTACCTCAATGGCCATAGTGACGGCGTGGGTGGTGCGGTCATTTTGAACGACGCCAAGCTGGCCGAGCGCCTGAAGTTCATTCAGAACGCCGCCGGGGCCGTCCTCGGGCCATTCGACAGTTGGTTGATCCTGCGCGGCGTTAAGACTCTGGCGCTACGCATGGCGCGGCACAACGAAAACGGCATGGCGGTGGCCAGGCACCTCGAAGCCCATCCGAAGGTTAAGCGAGTTTATTACCCTGGACTTGCGTCCCATCCCCAGCACGAACTGGCCAGGAAGCAAATGAAGGGTTTTGGCGGAATGATTTCTTTTGAGACTGGGTCAATTGAAAATGCGCGCGCCGTATTGAAGTCGGTCCGGCTCTGCTCACTGGCTGAGAGTTTGGGTGGCGTGGAGACACTGATTTCCCACCCGGCCACCATGACCCACGCCAGCGTCCCCGCGGAACAGCGACAGCGATTGGGGATTACCGATGGGCTGGTGCGAATCTCGGTGGGCGTCGAGGATATCGAAGATTTGCTTGCCGACCTGGACCAGGCGCTGGCGAAAATTCGAGAGTGAAGAATTGTTACCCTTCCGAGAGTGCCGGGACGATGGCAGGGCGGCTGAGACGGACACTTAAAACGCGCAGGAGAAGGACTATAAGCGCCAGTTGAAGAAATAAGCCAACATAGATGCCCGGCCATAGCGTGGAAGATGGGTTATCGAGGATGAAGACGCTGAAGGGCGTCAGTACACCTAGCAAGAACCTGCTTTGGATGGTCGAGGCGACAGAAAACACACCCACCAAAATTCCCGCCGCAGTGTAGTAAAGCCACAAATAGAGAATTCCCTTGAACACTGGACGTTTCATTCTCGTGAGATTAGCCCACTGGATAAAGAGAATATCGCGAGTGACAAAGACCAGCGCCACCAGCAACTGCAAGGCCGCAGTGCCCAGGCGCCATTGACTGAGGGGGATGGACCGCTCCAAACCCAGTGCTTCCGCCACCAGCATGGCGAAGGCAATCATCGCTGCGGGGATAAGCCAGGGCCAGGGCGGGCCGGACGGGAAGAAATAACTCACCTCACCGGCCGCGTGCTTACGCCACCAGACTTTCAGCTTTTCATGGGGTGCGAGCAAGGCCAGCCCAATCACAATCAGGATGAGGGCGTTCAAGCCCACGGCGAAGCTCGCTACGTCCTGCGGAGCAATGGTATTCGGGCGAGGGTAGTATCTGAACGGACTTGCTGCGGGCGGGAGTTGAATCAACTGCGGGTTGAGGAACGCAAAAAAAAGTATGTTCAGGAATGCGGCAAACCCGATGGCCTGCCAGCGCGTGAGCAGGCGAATCTCGTCGATTTCTTTCTTGAGGTTGCGAATCAACATCAGGGCGAACCATGCGCCCAGCGACGCGTAGAGGACAAGTGTAATCAAGGTAAAGGAAACCGGGGCTCCAAAAAGGGTTGGCACAACGCGGGCAATGTCCGTGTTGGCTTTATGGAGCGAGATCAGAGCCGGGAAAATGCTGATGGCGCCGACACCAGGAAATGGAGTTTCCGCAAAGCCGAAGAAGAGGGCGATGGGCACCACTATCAAAAGGCTCACCGACCGCGCGCTGGTCCCCTCCACTTGCATCGATGCCCATAGGGCCACAATGCTGACGAACAGGGCCAACGCCCCCAAAAGGACGTAAGTCCAAAAGATCGTATTCACCGAGTAGCCGCCCATGAGTCCCACCACAATTGAAACAGGTACCGTGCAACCCACTGTGAAATAGGCCAGGATGGGCACGCCGAGGAGTTTCCCCAACATCAGCTCGCTGGGAGTCAAGCGGGTGGTCTTGAGGAAGTCGTAGGTCTTCAATTCGCGCTCACGGGAGATGGCGTGGCCGCATGAGGAGACGCACCAGAAGGTGAGGACTACAAACTGCATGCCCATCATCCAAAGATAAAAAGTCTGGAAGAAATCCTTCGGATGTCCCTGTTCCATCGCAGCCCACGACGAGAGGCCGACGAGGGTGCAAATCACCAGGGCCAGCATGGCGGAGGTCATGGCGCGCGCCGGGCGCAATTCGGCGCGGGCATAGCGGACCAGCTCGGGATTTTTCCAGAAAGGCATTACATCACCTGATTGCGCGATAGTTTCAGGTAAAGATCTTCCACAGTCTGCTTAACCTCGCCAAACGAGACCACGCGCACGCCAGCCGTCACCAGGGCGCGCAACACATCTGCCAATTCTTCTTCCGGCCCGGCGAATTTGCAGACGCCCTCGGAGGCGCGCAGCAGGATCCCGGAGATTTTGGGATTGGCGGACAGAGTCGATTGCACCAGCCCGCCGTCGCCCACCCAACTGAGGCGCACAACGCGGTGGTGGCTCTCCGCAGCAATGATTTCATCGATGGTACCGCTGCGTACCATTCGGCCCTTTTCCATCAGTCCGATCGAGGTGCAAAACCCTTCGAGTTCGGTGAGGATGTGGGAGGAAATCAGGATGGTGGAGCCCTCTTCGCTCATGCCGCGAAGCAGGTTGCGCAGGTCCAGGCGCGCTTTGGGGTCGAGGCCGGAAGCGGGCTCGTCCAGTAGCAGCACCTTGGGTTTGTGAATCACTGCACGCGCGATGCCCAACCGCTGCTTCATGCCGCGCGAGAGGCCTTTGATCATGGCATCGGTTTTCACTTCCAGGCCCACCTGCGCGATAACTTCATCGATGCGCGCGCGAATCCCCGCCTCGGGCATCTTGTAGGCGTGCGCGAAATAGTCGAGGTATTCCCACACTTTCAAGTCTTCGTAGACGGAGAAGAAATCGGAGAGGTAGCCAATATACTGCTGAGCGCGCTCGGGCTCCTGGTGAACGTCAACGCCGGAGATGTGCACCATGCCGCCGGTGGGTTCGAGCAGGCCGCACGCCATGCGGATGGTGGTGGTCTTTCCCGCCCCGTTAGGCCCAATCAGGCCGTAGACCTGGCCCTCGGGAATCATCACGTCAAGATCGTTGACGGCCACCAGGTCATCGAATTCTTTGCGCAGCTTCTGCAGCCGGATCATCGTGATGCCGAGCCTTCCGTAACGGCTTCAAAACCTACTACGTAATCCTTAAGCCTTTTGTTCCTTATTGGAGGCGATTGATTCGATAGGCGCCGGCGACTTCACCGATTCGCCAACCCAGGACAAATACTCCGGCGAGCCGTCAACGATGGGCAGACAAATGATTTCAGGAATTTTATAGCTGTGCGTATTCTGGATGCCTTTGCGAACTTCCGGAAACAGGTCGCGCGTGCTTTTGATCTGCAACAAGAATTCTTTGTCCTCCTGCACCTTCCCTTCCCAACGGTAGATGGATTGGATGGGCTGCGAGATGTTTACGCAGGCGGCCAGTCGCGCCTCCACCAGGTGACGCGCGATCTTGCGGGCCTCGCGGCGGCTGGAAGCTGTTACCAGGATTAAAACCTTGTCGGTCATGACTCCTCCTCAGGAGGAAGGCCGCGCGCTTGCCAGAGTGGTGCCCAAACGATACAATGAACCCGCGATGCAAGACAATCCCATTCATTTTGGGACCTCGGGCTGGCGCGGCGTGATGGCGGAGAATTTTACCTTTCCCAACGTCCGCCTGGCGTCGGCGGCCATTGCTCATTTCCTGCTTTCAAAGTCGAAGCGCCCGCGCGTGCTGGTGGGTTACGACACGCGCTTCTTTTCGGAGAAATTCGCCGACACGGCGGCGGAGGTTCTGAACGCACACGGCGTGAAAACGCTGGTAGCCACGCGCCCCGACCCCACGCCCGCGCTCGCCTACGAAGTCATCGACAAGAAGCTGGATGGAGGTATCAACATCACGGCCAGCCACAACCCGCCGCAATACAATGGCCTGAAATTTTCCAGTTCTGACGGCGCCCCGGCGCTGCCCGAAGTGACTCGCGCCATAGAGGTAAATGTCAAAAAAATTCTGGCGCGCAAACTATCCGCCAACGGGTCGCCTCCGCGTCCCCTGCTTCGCGTCTCGGCCGACCCGCGACCCGCTTACCTGAAAGCTATCCGTAAGAAAGTGGATCTGAAGTCCATCGGCGAGGCCAAGTTGAAAATCGCCTACGACCCACTTTTTGGCACGGGGCGCGGCTACTTGAACGACCTGCTCAAGGAAGTTGGGACTGAAGTCATCACCCTTCACGATTCACGGGACGTACTGTTTTCCGGCGTGGGACCTGACCCAAGCGAAAAGAATTTGGCGGAACTTGCGCAAACCGTGAAGGATCAGGGCTGTGCGGTGGGGCTCGCCACGGACGGCGACGCAGACCGATTTGGTATTGTCGATGCGGATGGAACGTGGATCAATCCGAATTATGTGCTGGGCCTGCTCGCCGACTATCTCCTTGCCGATCGCAAGATTCCCGGGGGCCTCGGCCGCAGCGTAGCCACCACGCACCTGATGGACGCCGTGGCAAGACTTCGCCACGGGCCTGTCTACCAGACGCCGGTGGGATTCAAATACATCGGAGAGCTGATTAAGGACGATCGGATTGCACTGGGAGGTGAAGAAAGCGCCGGCTTGACCATTCGTGGGCACATCCCGGAGAAAGACGGCATCCTGGCGTGCCTGCTAGTCGCGGAAATGGTGGCCAAGCGCGGGCGCTCCCTCAAAGAACAATTGCAGGCCCTGTTCAAGGAGACGGGAGCTTTTTACATGACGCGCCTGAACCTTTCGTTGCCCGCCAAGGTCCAGAAACGACTGGCCGCAAAACTCGAGCGCGACGTGAACCGATTTGATTCGCAAAGGGTGTCAAAAATCGATCGTACCGACGGACTGAAAATAATTCGTGAGGATGGATCGTGGATATTGATGCGTCCCTCGGGAACCGAGCCGGTGGTTCGCGTTTATTGCGAAGCCCCTTCGCAACGCGAACTGGAACGCCTCGCCGCGGCCGCCAGGAAGTACGTGCTAAACCCATGAAGCAGACGCCGCGGTTTGATTCGAGATATCAGCGTGGCGCCATTCTGGCACTGGCGCTCATGTGCATCGCCTTGGTCGTCCACGAGATTTTCGGCGAGCACGGATACCTTGCGCTGCGCCGCCAGCGGAAAGATTTCGATGCACTGCAGCAACAGATTCAGCAACTGCAGAAGGAAAACCAGCAACTCGAATCACAAATCAAGGCGCTGAAGACCGATCCCAAGGCCATCGAAAAGTTGGCGCGTGAGCGGATGGGTATGGCGCGCCCCGGCGAGCTGATTTTTACCCTGCCCGATAAACACTCCGAGAACAGCCCACCGCCCTCCACGGCGAAAGAAACAACTCCAAAATAAAAAACGGTAAAAAGCAGGACGCGGGAGACATCCTGTCACGGTGTTTA
This sequence comes from Terriglobia bacterium, assembly GCA_041481635.1. GTDB lineage: Bacteria > Acidobacteriota > Terriglobia > UBA7540 > UBA7540 > DASYXZ01. Next base: position 7,240 of record JBGPCF010000141.1, read on the forward strand.
CCTTCGGCCATCAGCCTCCTGCCTACTTCACCACGCCTTCGGTGGGGCTGGAGGCGGTGGCGTAGAGTTTTCTGGGCATGCGGCCGGCGAGGTAGGCTTGGCGCCCAGCGAGCACGCCGTGCTTCATCGCTTCGGCCATCAGGACGGCGTCCTGAGCGCCGGCAATTCCAGTATTCATCAGCACCGCGTCCGCACCCAACTCCATGGCGATGGCGGCGTCGGAAGCGGTCCCCACGCCCGCATCCAGAATGAGCGGCACCGCGGTAATCATTTCACGGAGGATACGAATGTTGGCGGTGTTCTGGATGCCCAGTCCGGAGCCAATCGGCGCTCCGAGGGGCATGACGGCGGCGGCCCCGGCATCAATCAGTCGGCGGGCAGAGATCAAATCGTCATTGGTATAGGGCAGCACCACAAAACCTTCGTGCGCCAGTGTTTCGGTGGCTTTCACCAATTCGAAATTGTCGGGGAATAAAGTTTTCTCATCGCCGATCACTTCGAGCTTTACCCAGTTGGAGAGCCCCACTTCCCTACCCAAGCGTGCCGCTCGGACGGCATCATCCGCGCTGTAGCAGCCGGCGGTGTTGGGCAGAATGAAATACTTAGACCGGTCAATGTAGTCGAGCAGAGATTCCTTGGTCTTGTCGGTCAGATTGACGCGCCGAACGGCCACGGTCACAATCTCGGCGCCCGAAGCTTCGTGTGCCCGGGCCATTTCCTGAAAGCTCCGGTATTTTCCTGTTCCCACAATCAGGCGGGAGTGAAACTCCTTTCCGGCAATTCGCAAGACGTCGTTATTCATTTTTTCCTCTCTCGACAATTCTAGTCGCCGCCGCGAGGAATTGCAATTCGGAGTCCCCCAGGTGAGGATCCACTTTGGGGGGACGAGCGCCAACAGCCACGCAGCGCCGCGAAAATCCTCATCAGGCCATAGGCAAGGATTTTGACTACTGCTGCTGAGGGTCTTGCTGGGGAACATCCACTTTCTGCACTTTGTCTTTGGCGTCAGTTTTGAACAACTTGAAGTCCGAATATTTGTGCTTGTTGCGATAGGTGTTGCCCCTGAATTCCACCGTCACCGCGACCTCCGAGGGCAGCCACAGAGCCGAAGCCACCTGTTTGAACTGCACCGGGTCGTAAGTAATCTCTGTAGTCTGGCGGCGCAGTCGGATTTTTGTTTGTGGGTTAAGCAGGTCGGTGCGCAATCGAAGCACTCCGTAGCTTTGAGAGTCAATCCAGGCCAGCCCTTGAAACAGAACCAACACCGAGGCGTCTTTGGTGTTGAAGCGTTCAAGCATTTGCGTTTTCTCGGGGTTTTGAGCGAAAGCCACTACATAGCAGTCGTGACCGTTCAAAGCCTGCCTTCCCAACAGGCGGAATGAGGCTCCGGATTGATACAAGGGATGAAAAAGCAAGGATGTAGATGCAAATCCGGAAGTGAGCATGAGCCCCGAGTCGAGACCCACGGGCGCAGCGCGATCGCCTCTGGAATTGGTTCGGAACTCCTCCAGCCCTAAACCCCACTTCTCCGCCTTGGTCACTAGTAAATATTGGAACTGCTGGTCGAGAGTCTCCTTGAGCTTTCCTTCCTTATTCAGCCGCTCTTCGCGGACTTGCTCCAGGGAGATTGTGTTTTGAAAATTGTGGAAAAAAGCTTGCACGGTTTCGCCGGACTTTTTCAGGACGGAAGCCAGCTCCGTCTGGCTGGAAGCAGGATCGAGCCCCTGCAACTCCGGCACCGCTTTGATGAGCGACGGAAGCGGCTCGCCTATCACGGAATTTACCTTCGCGTAGTCGCGTAACTTCATGCGCGCTTCAATTTGGGAATACACACGCCGAGTGCTAACGGGATATGTCTTGATATTGGTCTTGCCCAGGTATTCGTTCATGGAGGCATCAGCCGCCTCCGGATCGCCCTCCTCCAGGTAGGCGCGTGCGCGAAGCAACTGCGCGTCCTTAGAGGCTCCAGCCGTTACCGCCTGGCCCAGATAGTCCTCCGCCGCCTCCCAGTTCTTCTGGAGAAAAAGGGTCCGCCCAATCTCCTGCAGAACGAATGCGTTCTTCGGATCCAAGTCCTTGGCCTGCATCAGGAAACCTGCGGCCTTGGCATATTCGCCTTTCCAGTTTTCCAGCTCCGCGAGAATCACCAGGGAGTCCACTTTGTCGTCCCGGCTCCCCTTTGAGGAAGCCATCTCAGCCGCCGAGACAAAGTCGCGCGCCGCGCTATTCCAACTCCCCGCATCGAGCATGGCCAGACCCAGAAATGTCAGGCAATTGGCGCAGGAGGGATAGCGCTTCACTACTTTGTCCAAGCTCTCTATTCCCTTCGCGGAGTCGTGCTTATCCAGGAAGTCACCGGCGCCGCGTTCGAAATCTTTGCGGTCTGAGCCAATAGCGGCGTCTTTCTGCAAGGTGATGCGCAATTTGGGGGCCAGCAATTGGATGAGGGCTTCCGCGGAGAGTTCGTCTGAGTCGTCAGTGTCCGGCCGCATCATAACGTCAATTTCCCAGGTCTTGTCGCCCTTCCCAAAATCCACAAACTCGTGCGCGGGGTGGAACCCCTCACGAGTGACCGTCACCTTCACATATAGGCTTGTCACTAGGGACGCATCCATCGAGTACTCTGTCTTGAACTCTCCCTGAACGTCGGTGGTGAGGTCCTTAAAAAACTTTGCCCCATATCCGACATCCACTTTGACAGAAGCTTCCCGGACAGCATTTCCTTGCAGGTCGATTACCTTTCCAAAAACGTGCCATGTCTGGTGTTCGATGCCACGAAGATTGCTGCCCACAGCCCCATGGCCGGGAATGGCAAACTGCGCCATCCCGATCGAAGGAAGAAGCAGACACACCGTAAGGGGAACGGTAAAGATCAAAATCAGTTTTCCGCGCATAATTTGCTCCGGTCTGTACGAGGACGAAGGGAAGAGAGGATTGATATCACTTCCAACACCAAATCAGAATGCGTTATCTGTTTTCAAGGCAAGTTAATTCTATCTCTTGAACCATCAAATAGCAAACCTTGGCGCTCATTTCGCACTGCCCCGCACAATCGGCACGGGAATTTCGAGAAGTCGTTCAGAGAGCCCTCCGGACTTGCCCAAGCGCACGATGCTCCGGTCCACGCCAAGTCCGTCCTAGCGGATTACCGGAGGCCAGGATTACTGTTGAGGGATCCTTAATTCATCGCCCGTTTCCGGCGAATCCACTATCTCAATCGCCCCGTTGGGCTGACTCTCGAGAGTGGGTGCGTACAATCCCTGAAACTCGCGCCGCCACCACAGGCCCGTGGCGCGTTTGGTGGGAATTTCCGTGAACCAGTATTGCCAAATCACAGTCCGCACCTGGATTGGCGGCGCCCCTGCGAAGGGGTTGCCGGCAAAAAGTTCGAGCACGTCGGGATCATTTTTCAGCAGTAGCACTTCCGTGTTTACCACCCACGTGTTTTCGCGCCACCCTCCGAGCGATGCAAACCACAGGTTCCAATCAAAGCGCGGCTGATAGGGCGCGTGGATGCGCGGCGGCTGCGAAGGGTCCTGCGGCTTGTAGCGAAACGGGTAAGGCACCCACGTTTTCCCATCCCTTGTTCCTTGGAATTCGATTTCATGGCGAGCCGGCGTCATGACCGCAAACAAACCATACGAGTTGGCAATTCGAAACGGCTCGAGCGTCGTGATGGGTCCGGTGGGAAGTGGCAAGGCGGGATAAAGCATCAGCAAGAGAAGGGCGGCGGTGGCATAAAAAGTCCATGGCAACATGACCAACGCGACCAGAAACCACGCTCTTTGGACGTATTGCCTGGCGCGCTGCCAGATTCCGCCACCCTTGACCAGTAGATTAGGTGCAGGAGAGTCGATGGACACAGCACTGTGCGGCATCCTTGCAGAATGTGGGAGGGATTGCGGCGGTAGCCTCATGCCCGCCAACAAAGACTTCGTGCGTGCCGACACAGCCAGCAGAAAACGATCGTCGAGCAGCAAAATGCCGAGGCTTAAAACCAGATAATTCAGGAAAGCTAAATTCGCGGTGAGAATGATGCTGATTTGGAATGGCGTGACGATAAAGATGCAAAGGATTTTAAATCGCCGAGGCAGGAAAAGCATCCAGACCAGTCCCAGCTCGGCCACTAGCGTGTAGAGGGCCGCGCCGGCGTGAAACCAGTGGGGCAATTGCTGAACGTACCAGCCAATCCAATTGGGGAGCGGGCCGTTCTCGTAGTAATGGTCCAGCGCCGTCAGGTGTCGCCAATCCCGGTCATGACTCGCCATCTTAACGAAGCCCGATTCAAAATAAATCAGGAACCAAAGCCAGCGCAGAAGGGAAAGGCTCGCCCAAGAGGGCGGATTGTCTTTGCCCAGGCCCGGACGCATCCCGGGAGGAGCGAAGAACAGGCAGATGAATCCAGCCGCAAGCAACATGCCATCCGACTGGTAGCTGGCAAAGTCCTGGGCCGCCGCGATGAACGAGAGATAACAAACCATGCAGACAGCGGTCATGCCTCGGGGCCAGAGGTTCAGCACAAGGAGGATTGACGCCACGAGGCCGGTCCAGCAAAGCAGCTTAAGGCCGAGCGGGCCGCTGCCCAGCCAGAGAAGTGTGGGCGCAAACCAGTATGCTTGGGCGCCCAGACTTTCGTGGACTGCGATGAGATAACGCCCGGCCGGGAGGATACCGTCAGGGCCTATGAGCCCGAGAATCTGGAACATTAGGGAATAAAAAGCGGAGAAGAAAATCAGCCCCATGGCGCGGAGAAACAACCAGCGCGGCCAAAGGCGGCCGGGCCCTTCGCGAGACCCCGGCCCGAAACAGCTACGAATAACGGCTACCAGCGCGTCCGGCATGGAGGGGCTATTCTACAAAGGATTTGAAGATTTGTATTCCCGGGCAAGGGCTAAGCCAATTGGGCTTGCGGGGCGTGGCGAAAATAAATCTCTTCAATCAAGTCGTGGAAATGCTCTTCCACAACATTGCGTTTGATTTTCTGCGTCGCGGAAAGTTCGCCATCGTCGGTGTTGAATTCACGCGGGACCAATCCAATCTGCCGGATCCGCTCGTGCGGAGGAAGCATCGCGGTCAGGTCGTCCACTTGCTCCTGCATGAAGGCGAGAATGTCAGGATTCCGGACGAGGTCCGCCCGCTCCTTGAAAGCGATGCCATGGCAGCGGGCATGATCTTCAAGGCGGGCATAATTGGGCGCAATCAGGGCACTCACGAACCGGCGGCTCTCGCCCAAAATCAAGATCTGTGAAATGTAGGGATGCCCCTGAAACAAGTTCTCCAGTTTCTCCGGCGAAACGTACTTGCCTCCAGAGGTCTTAAAGAGACTCTTAATCCGCCCTGTAATACGGAGGAAGCCGTTCGCATCGATGGCGCCCAGATCGCCGGTCCGAAACCAACCGTCGGCAAAGGCGCGGCGATTTTCCTCGTCCATGTGAAAGTAGCCCGGGGTGACGTTGGGCCCGCGGACCAGGATTTCCCCTCCCCCGGCACTCTCCTGCCCCTGCAGCGTTTCGTCCAGCTTCACTTCCACGCCGGGAATCACGCGCCCCACAGTGCCCAGCTTGAGGGCGCCGGGACAGTTGACGGCGATCACAGGGGAAGTTTCGGTCAGACCATACCCTTCGTAGACGGGCAGACCTACCGCAAAGCAAAATTCCGCCAAATCACGCGAGAGCGGCGCGGACCCGGAAATTAATTTCTTGATTCGACCGCCCATGCGGGCGCGAACCTTGGATCCCACCAGCCGGTCGGCGAGCATGTGTTGAAAGCGCAAGGCGAATGGCGGCGTGTGGCTCTGGGCGGTATAAACAAAGTGGCGTTTGCCGACGCCCAGCGCCCAGCGAAAAAGTTTCTGCCGGCTGGAGGAGGATTGCCTCACCGTTTCCATCACGCGGTCATGGACTTTCTCGAGCACGCGCGGCACCACCCCCATTACGGTCGGCCGAACCTCCAGCATGTTTTGCGGCAGCGCCTCGAAACTTTCAGCGTAGGCAATTGAGACGCCCGCCCAGAAATAATAATAGTCGAGCATGCGCTCGTAAACGTGACTGAGAGGCAGGAAGGACATCGCAACTTCGTCATCATCGAAGGGGAAAAGGCCCTGCGTCGCCAGAATGTTGGAGACCAGATTGGCATGCGTCAGAATTACGCCCTTGGGCTGCCCCATCGTTCCGGAGGTGTACAGAATGCTCGCCGTGTCGCCCGGGCGGGCTTCACCTGCTTTGCCGCGCAAAAACTCCACCCAATTCGTTTCCCGCTTGGCCATCGAGTCGACCACTTCGTGCCAGACCTCCACGCCCTCCAAGGGGGTCGCGGGTCGATCCATCAGCAAAATGAAACCTAGGTCAGTCAGCCGGTCGCGGATTTTCAGCACTTTTGCGAGCTGCTTTTCAGTTGAGCAGACGATCCCCTTGGCTCCGGAGTCGCGTAGGATGTACTCCATATCAAGATCGAGAAGCGTCGGGTAAATAGGGACAATCGCGGCGCCAAGTCCCAGCACCGCGAAGTCCGTCAGGGCCCACTCCAACCGATTCTCCGATACCACCGCGACACGATCGCCCCGCTGGATGCCGCGGTGGTCGAGCGCGGCCGCGAGTGCGGCCACCATCTCGAGGGCGCGCTGCGAAGAGAGGGCGCGATATTTCCCCTCCAACTTCGACAGAAAAGCCGCCGGCTTGGGGCGCTCATCAATCGCTTTCAAGAAAAGTTCGGTCAGTGTGTGGAAGTCTTTCCTGGCCATGATCTGCGAGTCATCACCTACTTGCTTGTGAAATCGTGAATGCCTGATTTTAGCATAATTCGAGGGCTGGCCGGACGACGGCCCGCCTCTCACGCTGGGCTGACGGAGATCAATTTAGGGAGTGGAATGGAAATACTTGACGATGCGCGCTTGTGCCTCACCCTGGTTTTCCGCAAGCTCCGGGGCATTCTCGGAGTCAGGGCAGAGGTTCAACACAGCCTGAAGCTCTTTGTGCGCGTCGTCGCGAAGCCCAAGGGATAGGTAGCTATCCGAGAGATAGAGCATGGCGGTGGAATTTTCGGGATAACGCGTCAAGCAGTCCTTCAGCAACTGCATGGAGCGGCGCTTGTCGCCCCCCAGAAAGAACGGCGCGCGGTAATCAAGACGGGCCAAGGTCCGCTGGCCACCCGCCTCTTCGTACTCGGGGTCAAGGCGCACCACCAGTTCCATTTCTTTCCGAATCTCATCCACCCACAACAGTCCCCGCAGGTACCCGCGCGCGTCAGACATCTGGTCATAGTTGCTGCCCAACCAGTAGTGCCCCTCGACCCGGTTGGGTGCGAGAGTGATGGCCTTCTTCCCGGCATCAATGCCATCCTCCAGAAGTTTCGTTCTCGCCGATCCGCTGGTATGGCGCGTTTGATAGCAGATAAATTTGGAGAGCCGCCACCACGCTTCGTAATCCTTGGGATCTTCGGCCACCTCGGCACGAAGTAGTTGGAGTCCTTTGATCATGTTTTCCGGGCTGTATCGTCCCAGGTAATAATCGTCAGCATCGCGGACGCGTTCCGCAAGGGGGTGCGCCTGGGCTGTGGCGCGCGGGCCGGAGAGGAATGCCAGCAGGCCAAGGCCGACACATAACCCCAATGCGGGCCACCCTTCAGGAGTGGACGGCAAGCCTCGCGACAGTTTTCGCCATCGTCTCAATTTTTTTCCTTTGCCGAATTCACATGGTGCGGAGGCAAGGCACAACGGAAAACTCTCGTGGGTAAATTAACACCCACAAATGGCCTAGTCAACAAAAGGTGTCGCTTTTCAAGAAGATTTCTACAATATGAAATGAACGCTACGGGCAGTTGGCTAGGCTGCGGCTCCGCGACACGATTCCCTTTCGCTTTCTTGCAGCGTGGGCTAAGATTCCCCGAGGAGATCCGCCATGGGAACCACCGAGACTACAACTCGCGATCAGGGGATTCATGTTCCGCACCAATACCGGCCGATCCGCGCGCCTCGCGGGACTACTCTCTCGTGCAAAGGTTGGCAGCAAGAGGCCGCACTGCGCATGCTAATGAACAACCTGGACGAAGAAGTGGGCGAGCGGCCCGAAGAGCTCATCGTCTACGGGGGCACTGGCCGCGCGGCGCGAAACTGGGATTGTTATTACGCGATTGTCGGAGCCTTGAGGCAACTGGAGAACGACGAGACGCTCCTGGTGCAGTCTGGAAAGCCGGTGGGCGTCTTTCGAACGCACGAATGGTCGCCGCGCGTCCTCATCGCCAACGCGAACCTGGTAGGCCATTGGTCAAATTGGGAAAAGTTCCGCGAGCTCGAGCGGCAAGGGCTCATCATGTACGGCCAGATGACCGCAGGAAGTTGGATTTATATTGGCTCGCAAGGAATCCTTCAAGGCACGTTTGAAACCTTTGCCTCTGCGGCGCGAAAACATTTTGGCGCGGACCTTTCAGGGAAATTGGTGGTCTCGGGTGGCCTGGGCGGAATGGGGGGCGCTCAGCCCCTCGCTGCCACACTCAATGGTGCGGCGTTCCTGGGGATTGAAGTGGACGGCGAACGCATCAAGAAGCGCATTCGAAGCGGCTATTGCGACGTGTGCGTGAACGACCTCGACGAGGCCCTGCGCATTCTGAAAAACGCCATCCGCCAGAAGCAACCGACTTCCGTGGGACTGATCGGCAACTGCGCTGACATCATTCCAGAACTCGCGCGCCGCGGCGTTGTCCCAGATTTGCTCACCGACCAAACCAGCGCGCACGATCCCTTGAATGGCTACGTGCCGCGCGGCATGAGCCTTGAACAGGCAGCCGAGTTGCGACGGCGCGACCCCGAGGACTATCTCCGGCGGTCGTACGAGTCGATCGCGCGCCACGTTACGGGTATGTTGGAGTTGCAAAAGCTCGGCGCGGCCACGTTCGACTACGGCAACAACATCCGCACCATGGCTTTCGAGCACGGCGGCGTTAAGGAGGCGTACAATTTTCCCGGCTTCGTGCCCGCCTATATTCGGCCGCTGTTTTGCGAAGGCCGCGGGCCGTTTCGCTGGGCCGCGCTCTCGGGCGAGGCTGCGGACATCTTCCGCACCGACGATCTGGTGCTCTCGCTCTTTCCCGAAAACGAGATTCTGAGCCGCTGGATCCGCCTGGCGCGCAAGCATGTGAAATTCCAGGGACTACCCGCACGCATCTGCTGGCTGGGCTATGGCGAGCGAGCGCTATTCGGCGAGCGCCTGAACGATCTGGTGGCCACGGGTGAATTAAAGGCGCCCATCGTGATCGGGCGCGATCACCTGGATTGCGGCTCGGTGGCCTCACCCTTCCGCGAGACCGAAGCGATGAAAGACGGTAGCGACGCCATTGCGGACTGGCCGGTACTCAATGCCTTGCTGAACACGGCGTCGGGCGCAAGTTGGGTTTCATTTCATAACGGAGGCGGCGTGGGCATCGGATATTCGCTCCACGCCGGGCAGGTCACGGTAGCTGATGGCACGCCGGAGATGGCAAAGCGCATCAATCGCGTCCTGACCAATGACCCCGGCATCGGCGTGGCGCGGCACGTGGACGCGGGTTACGAGGAGGCCGATCGCTTCGCGCGACAAGCCGGGGTGAAGATTCCCATGCAGAAAAAGTGAAGGGCGAGGCGCGCTTCAGCTTTTCTTGGCCGTCACGGCGAAAAAAGCGGCGGGTGTCTGTTCCGTTTTCTTGCTCTTGCAGTGCGGACAAACAACTTTGCCTTTTTCTTCTTCCGCCACTGACATTACGCGTGTAAATGTTTTTTTGCACTCGGTGCAAACGAACTCATAGGTCGGCATGGCTCCGCACCTCCGTTTCTGGATAAATAGATTCTAGCAAAAGACTCGAACCTGTCCAATGCCTGGAAAATATTCAACAACACCTCCTCCCTTTTTTTTCCGCAATGCGCGGCAATTGCTCACCCTCGCCGGCCCGCCAGTTCCCCGCCGTGGACACGACCTTAGCGAACTGGGCATCATCGAAGACGGCGCCGTCTTGGCGCAGGGCGCAGAAATTCTTCGTATCGGGCGGACGTCAGACCTCGAGCCG
>JBGPCF010000142.1:0-17242 GCA_041481635.1 Terriglobia bacterium
CGATGCCCTGTGGAGGGAAATCGGGGAATTGCTTAATACTGTCTCCCCAAGCGAATGCACAAACTTCTTCGCCTCTTGCGGGTATGTAAGCACTTAAATCGAAACCGCTCTAAACTTCATCAGGCGCGGGACATTTGCCATGTGGCTGGCCGCGCCCGTCGAACTGGTTGAGGGAGAATCCGGATCTACTCGGCTAGCAATTGTTGGGATAGCGTCGACAGGATCTACTTTTCCTGCCGTCTGTGTTTGACCTTGCATTCCAACTGTGGCTAGCAGAAACAGTCCTACTAACAGCACCGAGGTATTGAGTCGGTTCATCGCAGTCCCTCCAAAAAACTGGCATCTGCCCGTTTGGGATTATCGGATAGTCTCGAATTTAAGCGTGTTCTGAGGTGAAGTCAAGCGTGGGGGCTGGGGAAGCGCCCACCTCAACTGTACAGGTAGAGAGATGTTTTTGCACGGCGGGATTTGATACGCCCGTTGCCCCTATCCGTGCCCGCCGGGGCCGCCCAGTTCACGGACGATGTCGCCTACAAACTTGCGAGCGTCGCCAAAAAGCATCAGGGTCTTGTCGAGGTAATAGAGTTCGTTGTCGATGCCGGCAAATCCGGGGCTCATGCCGCGTTTGATCACCATCACAGTTCGAGCTTTGTCGACGTCGAGGATGGGCATTCCGTAGATGGGGCTGGCTTGGTCGTGGCGCGCCGCGGGGTTGGTAACGTCGTTGGCCCCGATGATCAGAACGACGTCGGTTTCGGGCAACTCGGGATTGATGGCGTCCATGTCGAGCAGGCGGTCGTAGGGAATGTCGGCCTCGGCGAGCAGAACGTTCATGTGTCCGGGCATGCGGCCCGCCACCGGGTGAATGCCAAACTTTACCGTCACGCCACGTTTGTTGAGAGCCTCGTAGAGTTCGCGCACTTTGTGTTGAGCTTGTGCCACCGCCATCCCGTAACCGGGAACGATTACTACGGAATTCGCAGCGCCCAGAATCCCGGCTGCCTCCTCGGCGGTTGCGGTTTTTACATTCTGCGCCTCGGCGTGCGCTCCCGCAGAAACCTGCACTTGACCAAAAGCTCCGAAGAGCACGTTGGTGAATGACCGGTTCATGGCTTTGGACATGATCACCGACAGGATGAATCCTGAAGACCCATCGAGCGCGCCCGCGATGATCAGCAGTTTGCTGTCGAGCGCAAACCCCATCGCCGCCGCCGACAATCCGGCGTAAGAGTTGAGCAGGGAAATCACCGTGGGCATGTCTGCGCCGCCGATGGGAATGATCATCATCACGCCAAAGATGAGCGGCATGGCGATGATCAGCGGAAACAGGCTGGAGCGCTCGGGGTGAAACACCAGGTAGACTGCAACGCCCACTGCTGCCACCAGAATCGAAAGGTTGACGTAATTCTGGCCCTTGAAAGTGATGGGCCGCTGCGGCAACACTTCCTGCAGTTTCCCCGCCGCCATCAGGCTGCCTGTAAACGTCAGGGCGCCGAGAATCACCTCCATGGAGAGCACGGACATCATGAACTTGGGAACATTGGGTGCGCGGAGATAATATTCCGCGGTGCCCACCAGGGTTACCGAGAAGGCTCCAAACGCGTGGCTGAGCGCGGTTCGTTGCGGGACGGCGGTCATATGGACGAGTCCCAACGGCACGCCCACTATTGAGCCCACCACCAGCGCAATCACCACCCAGCGGTAATCGATGATGCCGTGATAGAGCAGCGTGCCGCCAATGGCCAGCGCCATGCCAATCTCGCCGGCGCGCACCCCGCGTGTGGCGGTGGCGGGTGAACTCATCCACTTGAGCGACAAAATGAAGAGCACCGAGGCGATCAGGTAAATGACCTGAATAACGAGGTCCGACATGAGAGGCTGTGTCATGATTTCTTCGATTTGGTGGTCTTGAACATTTTCAGCATGCGGTCGGTAATCAGGAATCCGCCCACCACGTTGCTGATGGAGGCGGCCACGGCCAGCGAACCCAGCACGGTGGAGAGCGTGCTCTTGTGCTCGCCCGCGATGACGATGGCGCCCACCACCGCGATAGCGTCCAACGCATTAGTGAGCGACATCAGCGGCGTGTGGAGCAGCGGCGACACTCGGCGAATCACCTCGAACCCGACGAATCCCGCCAGGAGAAATACGTATAGACCCGTAATGATTTCTGGACTCACTGGACCCTCCTCATAGCGTGCCTGTTCTGAATTGTGTTCATGGATTTTGTTGTCGCGCGAGCATCGGCGTTACCTGTTGCCGCCGATCTTGTGGAAGGCCTCATGAAGAGCTCTTGGCCTCTGCCATCGCGGGCAATTTGAAAAATTCCCGGACGAGGCGGTTGACGATTTCGCCGTTGTGGGTCACCAGAGTCTGGCTGGTGATTTCATCCTTGGGATCGAGCTGCAGTTTCCCGTCCTTGACCAGGTGGAGCAGGTATGCGGACATGTTGCGCGCGTACATGTAGCTGGCGTGGTAAGGCACCTTGCTGGCCAGATTGATGGTGCCGATCACCGTGACGCCGTGTTCCACCACGAATTCACCGGCTTGCGTGTATTCGCAGTTGCCACCCTGTTCCGCGGCGAGGTCGACGATCACGGAGCCGGGCGCCATACCCGCCACCATTTCTTTGGTCACCAGGACGGGAGGCTTGCGGCCGGGCACCACGGCGGCGGCAATCACCACGTCGCTATCGGCCACCACCTTACCTAACAGTTCGCGTTGGCGCTTGTAAAAAGTTTCGTCCTGAGCCTTCGCGTAGCCGCGCGCGTCTTCGGTCCCCTGGGTCTCAATCGGCAACTCTACAAAGCGTCCGCCCAGGCTCTGCACTTGCTCCCGAGTGGCGGGGCGAAGGTCGTAGGCGGATGCCACGGCGCCCAGTCGGCGCGCGGTCGCAATCGCTTGTAGGCCCGCCACGCCCGCGCCAATCACAAAAATGCGCGCCGGTGTGATGGTGCCCGCGGCCGTGGTGAGCATGGGGAAGATTCGCGGCAAAGTGTCGGCGGCCAGCAACACCGCCTTGTAGCCGCAGATGGTGGCCATCGACGAAAGCACATCCATGTTCTGGGCGCGGGTGATGCGCGGGACAAGTTCAACGGAAAATGCCGTGACGTCTGCTGCTGCGATGGCCTGCAAAATCTCTAGCGAGCCCAGTGGGCGCAGAAACCCGATCAAGACTTGCCCCCGGCGGAGCAGCGGAAGGTCAGCCTTGCCCGTCTTGTCGTTTGAGCCGGGCGCCAGCACTTGAATGATGACGTCGGCAGTCTGGAAAACTTCGGCCCGCCCAGCGGCCGTCTTCGCACCTTTCGCGATGTATTCCGCGTCCGGATAGCCCGCGCCTTCGCCGGCGCCCGCTTCGATCACAACTTGGAAGCCCGCCTTGGTCAGGTTGGGCAGCACGGCGGGTACCAGCGCCACTCGCCGTTCTCCCGGAAAACTCTCCTTGGGAACACCAATGATCATAGAGCCTCCCCGCCCGGTTGTGTTCCCGCTTGGCAGAACGGGTTCTCAGGTATTTGGAGATTAACGGACGGCGGCCGCGCCGCCGCATCTCTGAATTCCCGCGGCTCAGAGCACTTCGAGTTGGATTCGAGCGGGCGAATGACCGAAAAAGTGCGCGACATGCTGAAGCGACATTTTACCACCCTCCGCCCTTTGCGCCGGAAAAAGGAAATCTATTTTGCAAGCTCCCCCAATTGTCACAGCCCAACCGCCACCCCATTCGTCCCGTTGGTCAAATAAACATTAATGGAGTGCGGATAGAACGCCGATAAAGATGGCTAGTGTTCATAGGAACCACGACAGGTGATGGAGGACCTGATTGTGAGCTTGAGCTTTGCGCCACGGCGCGTCCGGAGAGGGCATGAGAAACTTTCCAGAATGTGAGAGTCACCCACCCAAGTCGGGTGTTGGACTAAGGCGGACCGAGCGGATCACGCAGGAGATTCCCATCCGCGTGTACTCGTTTGGCGCGGCCGCAGGATTTTTTACTGAAGACAGCCGCACTTTGATGGTAAATCGCGATGGCGCGCTGATTATCCTGAAGAATCGCGTGGCGCCGGAAGGGATCCTCTGGATCATCAACCTGGAGAATCTGCGCCAGGACGACTTCCGCGTGGTGAGGCTGGCACGCAAGAAACGAGGGGGCAGCGCCGAGTGGGGCGTCGAGTGTTTGGACAAAAGCCGTGACCTTTGGGAAACCAGCTTTCCTCCCGGCATGAGGGATATCGAGCCCAATGCGCGGGCGGCATAACGTTTCCGCGACTAGCACATACAGTTCCTCCGGTGCCTGACGTTGAACCAAGATTTAAATAAGCGGGCAACATGCTGTTGTTACTTTTTATGACTCCCGCCGGCCTGCCCCGGAAAAGGGAAATCCATTTTGAATGCTCGCCCCTGCGGTCCGGCCAAGCCGCCGCCCACTACATGCCGTTACCCACATAAACATTAATGAAATTCGGATGGACCGCCGATAGGGCTTTTGAGTGTTGATTGGAATCATGACAGGTGAATGTTGGCCCGGTTTTGAACTTGTGCCGCACGCCGTCGCGCCCCTGGAGGGGTATGAGCAGTATTTCCAAACCTGAGACTTGCCCGCTCAAGACCGGCGTCGGTCTAAGGCGAACCGAGCGGATCATGCTGGAGATTCCCATCCGCGTGTACTCGTTTGGTGGAATCTCCGGCGACTTCACTGAAGACACTCGCACCCTGATGGTGAACCGCGATGGCGCTTTGATTATCCTTAAGCATCGTGTCGCGCCGGAAGAGACCATCCGGATTATCAACCTGGAGAATCTTCGCGAGGACGACTTCCGCGTGGTGGGGTTGGCGCGCCAGGAAGGGGAAGGCAATGCCGAGTGGGGCGTGGAGTGTCTGGACAAAAAGCGCTCGCTCTGGGAAATCGACTTTCCTCCTCCCTTGGAAGATATCAAGCCCAATGCGGGGGCGCTGCTACAGTGCTGCGGCTGTCACAAACAGAGTCTCCTGGTTCTGAGCCTGACCGAAGTCAGCATGCTCGATTCCAGCGGCGGGCTTGAGAAACTCTGCGAGCGATGCGGCGAGCTCACCAAGTGGGAATACACCGAAGAGATTCGACTGCCCAAGAAAGTTGCTCTACCTACCGCCCTCCATCCGGTGGAGATTTTGGAGGCTCCGCGAACTATCCCGCCCACCGTAGTTTTTCCCTCCCCCACCTCGGCTCCACCCCAACCTGCGGGAGGGCCCATTCAGGTCCTCCCCGCACCTCTTCCGCCTGCGCCCTGGGATCGAAAAATCGAACGGCGTATGCATAAACGCCTCACTTTGAAATTGCCCACCCTCATCCGAAACTACAAGGGCGAATCGGAAATCGAGCGGACGGAAAATATTTCGAAAGGGGGGCTCGGAGTGGGCTTGACCATGAACCTCATCCTCGGCGAGCGGGTCACGGTGATTTGTCCTTACAGCGGATTGGGCCAGCAAATTGAACAGATGGCGGAAGTCCGGCGGCGGGTCAGCCTCTATGGCGGGCAAAAGTGGTTCTACGGCTTCCGGTATGTTGCGGCCTAGTTTGCAGAGCGGAAAGCTTACCTTCATCGGCTGCCAGATGCTGCCAATAGCAACGGACTAGGGACGACGGGCAACGGACCACCGATAACTGACTACACCGCGTTGACTAAAATTCTGCGCCTAGCTAATATCCCCGTACAAGTCGTATACGCCACTTTCATGGACAGAGTCATTTCACATTACCGCATTTTGGAGAAGCTGGGCGGCGGTGGGATGGGCGTCGTCTACAAGGCCGAGGACACCAAGCTTGGGCGCATGGTGGCGCTCAAGTTTCTTCCTGAATCCGGCGTGACGGGCTCTTCGTCCCCCCAGGACCACCAAGCTTTGGAGCGCTTCAAGCGTGAGGCGCGCGCGGCTTCCGCCCTGGACCACCCAAACATTTGCACCATCTACGAGATTGACGAGGCGGAGGGACAACCCTTCATCGCCATGCAGTTGCTCGAAGGGCAAACACTGAAGCACCGGATTGCCTCGGCCCCGATCAAGATTGAAGACCGTTTGGACCTGGCCATTCAGATTGCCGACGGGCTGGATGCGGCTCACGCCAAAGGGATTGTCTATCGCGACATCAAGCCGGCCAACATTTTTATTACTCAACGCGGGCAAGCCAAGATTCTGGACTTTGGACTGGCGAAGCTAAGTGGCACGGCCGTCCCCGCCGTGGTCACGGGCGAGCCCCAAAGCAGAGCTTGGGGTCCCCATCCCGTGCCACAGGACACGCCCACGGCAACTATAGGAAAGGAAAACCTCACCAGTCCCGGCGTAACGATGGGAACAGTAGCCCACATGTCGCCCGAGCAAGCGCGGGGCGAAGAACTCGACTCGCGCTGCGACCTCTTCAGTCTTGGCGCGGTGATTTACGAGATGGGAACACGGCAAGTCCCTTTCACTGGCAACACCTCGGCGGCGATCTTTGGAGCCATCCTTCACCAGCCGCCTTTATCTCCCCTTCGGCTGAATCCCGAATTGCCTCCGAAGCTGGAAGAGATTCTCAATCGCCTTCTGGAAAAGGATCGGAACCTGCGCTACCAGAGCGCCGCCGATCTGCGCAGTGAGCTGAAGCGGCTGAAGCGCGATACGGAATCGGGGCGGTCCCCAGGCGTCGCGGCGATCGTGGGCCGCGAGGAATCTTCAGGAGGCGCGGGGGTTGCACAGAGACTGCCCGCTGACGAAGGGCGCCCACAAGGTGCGCCCCTACAAGACATGTCTGACTCGCAACAAATTGTCAGCCTGGCTGGCCGCCACAAGAAAGCCCTTGCGGCGGTGCTGGGTCTCATCGTAATCGTTTTTGTGGGGCTTGCGTTTGTGGCCTTCCGATGGCGCAGCGGCGCGGGGCAGGGAACCAAAGTGCCCGCCGGGCCAGGCAAAGTCACCCAAATTAGTCACTGGAACAAACTGATTGACTCAGCCAACCTCTCACCTGACGGGCACGCGGTCGCCTTTAGCTCGGCTGCAGGAGGAATTGAGCAAGTCTTCATCATGCTCACCTCGGGCGGCGAGCCGCTCCAGTTGACGCGTGATGAGGGAGACAAGATTGTCGACAGCTTTTCCGCGGATGGCACCGAGATCTACTATGAGCGAAACCTGGGCCGAGATGAAGTTTGGGCGGTGCCCACCCTGGGGGGAACTCCACACCGTGTGGTCTTGGGCAAGTATTTGGTGCCTTCGCCGGACGGCAACTCCCTTTACTACACAAAGTCGGATGCGGCGAACGCCGTCTTTCGCGCCGGGAAATCCGGCCTGAATGAAGAAAAGCTGTTTAGCTTTGAAAATCCGGCTCGAACCCCTGTGTCTATTCTGCCTTATCCAGACGGAGAGAACCTGCTTATCACTACGGGGAGTCTGTTTTATTCACGGCAACTACATTTTAATCGATTGAACTTGCTCAGCCGTAAAGCAACTGACGCAGGCTCCGTGTCAGACCGAGGCCCTTCTGGTCAGGTGGTGTGGGCGGAGCCCGGAAAAACCATGCTCCTCAGCCGCAATGTGAATGGGCTCACCAACCTTTGGAAGTTTGATCTGGCCAATCAAGCCTTGACGCAGGTTACTTTCGGACCCTGTCCTGATTACTCACCCATGCCTGCCCCCTCCGGCAAAGGCATCTACTACGTTAATGGAAAGCAGTCTGGCTTCCTCACGGTCTCCCATCCCAATTCCCGGCAATCTGTGGACATCACGACTTCCGAAAACGATTACCAACCCGTTATTTCTCTGGACGGTAAACGAGTGATGTACATCAAATTTCTGGGGCCTGAACAAACCGAACTCTGGATGTCAGACCTGGACGGTGCCAACAAAACCAAGTTGGCTGCGTCGGGGAATTTGGGAGTGGGCTCATGGATGCCCGACGGCTCGAAAGTGAGTTTCTTGGATCAAACAGGTGAAGCGACTAAGGGATTTGTGGTCGGGACAGACGGGCGTGGCCTTCATGCGATAGAGAAAGTTGAAGGCTCGGTCTGGTGGGTCACCTGGTCGGCCGACGGCAAAGCAATTTACCTCACCAGTGAAATAAACGGGCAGGGGCCATCCGTGTGGAAAGCCAACGCCGACGGTTCCAACCCTAAACTTTTTGCGCAGGATTGTGCTTACGTCCCTGATTCTTCCTTGGACGGAAATTATTTGATTGGCTTTATCTTCGCGGGCGAAAAGGTGGGTATCTACGAAATCTCCACCCACGACAGAAAATGCACTGCCTTAATCCCTGGCGTCGTAACTTTTGGCCTGTTGTTCGCGCGCGATGGAAAGTCTTTTATCTATGCGGTTGGGTCGAAAGGTTCCGTGGTCTTTTATCGTCAGGGATGGCGCGACGGCCAACTGGTCGGCAAACCAGTGGTGGCTTTGAAAGTCCCCTTCGCATTCCGCCTCTATTATAACGGCAACGCTTTTGATTTTTCCCGCGACCTATCTTCCATCGTCTACTCGCGTACCGGCGGCGAGGCTGACTTTTACTTGCTCAGCCAGACGCCGTAACAGATCACGGCACGGTCGTTAGCTGCGAGAGGCCTGGCAACTCGCGCTCGCCCATTCGTGTTTGGCAAGAAGCGGAGGGACAAGAATCGTGAATTACGTTCCAGAAGAGGCAACCCGCGAATGCGCGGGCGGAATCGAAGAAAGGGTAACAATCAGTACTCGTGCTAGGGCATGCGCGTCAGCACGCAATCAGACTTGAATTAACCAGTCCTGCGGTGGAGGTCACCAATCGGCATGAAGACCATTCGTGCGACGATCTTTGCGGTAGCCTGCTGCATCCTAATGAATCCTGGCTCGGCACTCGCCCAAGATTTTGAGAGCGCTCCGCCGGCTATCGCGGAGAATACAGTGCGGGTGTGCTCCCTTAGATTAGACCTTTGGCAGAATCCCGATCAAACGCAGGGAAGCCCACAATCTCAGCAAACTACCACGGGTCAAGGGCAGGGAAGTACTCAGAATCAAACGCCACCGCCTTCGGGCAACGAGCCTTCCCTCAAGGATCTAGGATTCCCGACGGACGCAATCAAAGGAAACAAGCAAGATCAACTGAGACTGGACAGACGGTCGCACATGCTCCAAGTCCATCAGAGGCTCGGCCTGATTGCCACCGCTCCGATGATCGCGGCGCTTGTCACTTCCTCCGGCGCCAAAGGTCATCACGGTGCTCCCGGCAGTCCCGGAGGCCGCGAGTTGCACGCAATTCTGGGCGCGGCGGCTGGCGACCTATATTTCACCAGCGCTTACTATGCCATCCGAGCGCCCAAAATTCCCGGAACCCATGTCGAAGGGCCAATCCGATTGCACAAGGCCTTGGCCTGGATTCATGGCCCGGGGATGATCCTTACACCCATCCTGGGCGCCATCGCTTATAACCAGATGAGTAAAGGCGAGAGGCTGCACGGAATTGCCAAGTACCATTCGGACGTAGCCTGGGTGACGGCCGCAGCTTATGGCGCCGCCATTGTTTCGGTCTCGGTCAAATTCTGAAGGCAAAAATGAAAAGCAAATTGCTGATGGCCGTTATTCTGCTCGCGTTTTCCGCGCCCGCTGCGACGGATACGCAATGGACGCTGTCGCAGTCCACGCTTTCCTATCACGTCTCACATCCTTTGCATCAACTCGATGGCGTCAGCCACGCGGCGCGCGGTAAGGGCGTTTGCCACGACGGTCAATGCGACTTCCTAGTCGCCGCGACCGTCAAATCATTCGAATCCGGCGACAGCAACCGCGACCTTCATATGCTGCAAGTGACGCGCGGCGGGGATTATCCCATGATCGTCGTGCGCACAAAATTCCCCGAAGCGGAAACTTCGTCCGCTACAATCCATGTGGATTTGGAGATCCAATTTGCCGGACAGACTGTCCAGTACAAACAGGTCCCGTTCCAACGGACAACGGAAGGGAAAGACATCCGGATCTCCGGAACAATTCCCGCCACGGTTTCTGATTTTAAAATCGACCCGCCGAAACTCCTCACCATCCCCATCAAAAACGAAATCCCGGTGAAAGTCGACATGACCTGGCACCCCTTATAAGAGCCTGCGCAACGAGCATCCGTAGCGCAGACCTTCGCCTTAAAGGTCTGCGGTTTTTCCTCAGATTCGTGAATGGCGAGCGCCGGGCCGACCATCTTGTTGCCCGCGACGGTTTTGCGCAGCACGGCTTTGACGATTCTCGGGACTGCCGGAATCCCGCCACGCGAGGTCTTGGTGGACGCCATGCAACAAGTGATGTCGCGAGCGGCGTGCGGGGAACTCCGCATCGAGACCGAGGCGGTTCCACTGGCGGATGTCGAAAGGGTGTGGCAACAGAAAGAACAATCCGGCCGCAGAATCGTCCTGATTCCCTGAGCGCGCCGAAGAAAGCGCAGAACCGCGTGACGCCCCCATGGAAACTAATAAGTTGGACTCAGAGTCAACGCATCTTTCCTCACGTTGCAGAAACCCTGAAACTAACCCAGCGAATTTCCCAGCTTATCAATGTGAGCCCAGAACCACATAGTGGCTGATGGCATACCCGAGGGCCGCACCCGCAAAGACGTCTGAAGGAAAGTGAGATTGTAAGGTTACACGAGAGAAGCCGACCACGCCCGCCAGGCCATAGGCTACCCACGGCACCCAACGATGGCGGCGATAGCGTTCGGCGATAACCGTAGCAATTGAAATGGCGGCAACCATGTGTCCCGAAGGAAAACTTCCATTGCCTCGAATCATCGACCCGTGCCCCTCAAACCATGTATCGCTGAAATTGCCTTTCGAGGGGACCTCGACGGGCCGCAGGCGGCGATCAAGATCCTTCAAGACCGTGGTCAGAATTTCTGCGTCGGCCACCGCTTCGCCTGCCAGCAACGATGTGTGCTGTGCATAGGAGTCTTTCCGAAAAACCCCAACAGCATACAATGAGAGCGGGACAATCGACATTCCGAGTGTGGTGTTGCTTCCACTGAAGGTCTTGTTGAAACTGGAAAAGCTGTTGGTGCGCCGGAAGTACGGTGCATCATGGGGGTCGAGTGCCACCAGTCCTGCCGTGACAACAATGAAGCCGGCAACCTGTTTCCAGTGTCGACCATGCGCCACGCTTCCAGGAAATAACCAGATGGGTTTTTGATCATGAACGATATTAGGCGCCAAAAGCTTCCATGATATGGGGCGCTCTCGTAACGTGGTGACGCAGGGCGGCGAACAAGGGTCGGAAATCTTGGGAAGATTGGCCTGCGATGAAGGAGGGAATTGAGCGCCAGCCGGCGCTGCCGCGCCACAAGTCAGCAATAGAAGGCAAACGCCCAAACCCCTGCCGCGATATGTGAGTCTCAGAAGCAAAAGAGGATTCCTTATATCATGCACGAAAAGAGGGATTCTCTTCCAGGCGGACTTTTGATTATTCGCCCGCCTCGAAATTTCGATTCTTTCTGGTTGGCCCGAGTTGCTTGGAAGAGGCATTCAATTAGCACTCTGAGGCCACTCGCGCCGCCTGGCGTCCTGATGTCCGATTTCCGGACTCCGATTGAGTCCATCGGACTCCAGCCATCGGAGGCTCGGAGCGCCAGCCGCGGACCAGCAGAGGACCAGCAGAGGGGTATGCAGTTTGGGACTTCTAGGTTACAATAAACATTCGGTTATCCGGCATTTTTTGACGCCACCGGCTGTCCTGGATCATCTCCTTAGACAACCTGCATTTCGAAGGCGGAGGTTTCTTTTGAACGAATCAATTCGCAACGTTGCAATTATCGCGCACGTTGATCACGGAAAAACGACCCTCGTAGACGGCATGCTCTGGCAGAGCGGAATTTTCAAAGCCAACGAAGAGCATGTGGAGCGCGTGATGGACTCCAACGAGCTGGAGCGCGAGCGCGGCATCACCATCCTGGCCAAGAACACCGCCATTTTTTATCGCGGGACCAAAATCAACATTGTGGACACGCCTGGCCACAGCGATTTCGGCGGGGAAGTTGAACGCGCGCTGAAACTGGTGGATGGTGTTCTCCTTCTGGTGGACGCGAGTGAAGGCCCGCTGCCTCAGACGCGCTACGTTCTTCGCAAGGCGCTGGAAGCCAAGCTGCCGCCCATCGTGGTGGTAAACAAGATCGATCGGTCCGACGCGCGCGTGCAGGAAGTGGTGAACGAAATTTACGACCTCTTTATTGAGCTGGGGGCCGAGGAAGAGCAAATCGATTTCCCCATTCTTTACACCAACGCCCGGCGCGGCATTGCGAAGAAATCGATGGACGACGCTTCAGAAACTCTACAGCCGCTTTTTGAAGCGATAGTGGAGAACATTCCCCCGGCGCCCGGTGATCCCAACGCAACGCTGCAATTGCTGGTGGCCAATCTGGACTACAGCGAATACCACGGGCGGCTGGCTATTGGGCGCATTTTTTCTGGAACGCTGAACCGCGGTGACGACGTGGCGATTGCAAAACTCGACGGGACTCTGCAGAAAACCCGCATCACCAAGCTCTATGGCTTCGAAGGCCTCGAGCGCATTGACTTGGAAAAAGCGCAGGCGGGAGAAATTGTCGCCATCGCCGGCGTGGAAGGAATCACCATCGGAGAAACGGTGACCAGCGCGGAAGCGCCGCTCGCCCTGGGCAATATTCCCATCGATGAGCCCACCATCTCCATGATTTTTACCATTAACACTTCGCCCTTTTCGGGCAAAGAGGGAACGTACGTCACCTCGCGCCACTTGCGCGAGCGGCTGGATAAAGAGTTGCTCACCAATGTCTCTATTCGCGTGGAGCCGATGGAGAACACAGAATCATTCAAAGTGATGGGGCGCGGTGAATTGCAATTGGCCATCTTGATCGAGATGATGCGGCGCGAAGGGTACGAGTTGATGGTGGGGAAGCCGGAAATCGTGACCCGGCGCCATAACGGCAAGCTGCAGGAGCCGCTCGAGCAATTGATCATCGATTGCCCGGCGGATTTTGTGGGCGTGCTGATGCAGAAAATCGGGGCGCGCCGCGGCATCAACACCAAGCTGGTGAACCAGGGTAGCGCCAAGGGCAGCGGGCGCGTGCGCCTGGAATTCTCCATCCCCTCGCGCGGATTGATCGGGTTGCGCGGCGAAATCATGCAGGACACGCGTGGCACCGCCATCGTCAACACCCTGTTCGACGGCTACATCGACTGGCAGGGCGAGATTCCTGCGCGCCTCACCGGCGCTTTGGTGGCGGACCGGCCGGGGAAGTCCACCGCTTTCGCGCTCTACAATCTTCAGGAGCGTGGCGAACTTTTTGTGGGGCCGGGCATCGAAGTCTACGAAGGCATGGTGATTGGCGAAAGCGCGCGCTGGGACGACATGGACGTGAACGCCGTCAAGGAAAAAAAGCAGACGAACATGCGCGCATCCGTCGCCGACGAGGCGATTCGCCTGGTCCCCTTCCGTCCCTTGAGCCTGGAGCAAGCCATCGAGTTCATCGCCGAAGACGAGTTCGTGGAGGTGACCCCTTCATCCATTCGGCTGCGCAAGAAAATCCTGCAGGAAAATAAGCGGCCCAAGCGGCATCGCCACCCGATGGAAAAGGACGCGGAAATTCTGAAGTAGTTCTCCACCGGGAGCTGCCCGCACTTGCTCACTTCACGGAGGGCCTGGAAATAATATTTCTTACTTCCCAAGGCCCTCTCCGCGAGCTTGCCACAGAAACAACTTTCTACCTCGATTAGATAACTCTAAGATTTGTATAACCTTATTGAAAATCGAAACGCAGCCTCCCAAGGTTCTTGAGGCAGGGTTGTCTCCGAGTAACATATGTAGAATCAATATATTACGCGTATAATCGGGACTCCTCTTGAGGAGACATGCATCTAACAAATGTAAGCAATGGCCGAGCAAGATTAATTTATTCGGCCAGCTTGAATTGTTAAATTGCGGAGGAGGAGCCATGAGGAGCAATTTGAAAAAGGTTTTGTCAACGGTTCTGGTACTTTTGGGCCTGGCCATTGTGGTTCCCCAGGGTGTGTGGGCAGGGGAAAACGACCAGAACTTAGGCAAGTCATCTGGCACGCGGGTGTGGGTCCCGGGCGACGAAAGGATCCAGAAGGACGTTCTACACCAACTGAGGATGCTTCCTTACTATTCCATCTTCGACAACCTGGCGTTCAGGGTAAACGGGAACGAAGTTGAACTATACGGGCAGGTGGTTCGACCCGTACTGAAGTCAGACGCCGAAGGTGTGGTGAAGCGCGTGGAAGGAGTCCTGCGGGTAATCAATAACATTGAAGTGCTGCCCCTCTCGAACTTCGACGATCGAATCCGCTTGGCAGAGTATCGGGCCATTTACCGGCATGTGGGGCTCGACCGCTACGGGTTCCAACCTTTGCCACCCATCCACATTATCGTGAAAAACGGAAACGTCACTTTGACAGGCGTTGTGGCCAATCAGATGGACCGAAACGTTGCCGGCATTCAGGCCAACGGAGTGTCGGGCGCGTTCTCGGTAACTAATGATTTGCGAGTGGAAAACTAATTCGACCGCGTTGATTTTTTGATTTGCTGCCGGGTAGTGCTGACGCAAAAGAGCGCGTCCACTGCCCGGCTTTTGTTTTATTCAGGCCAAGGGCGGGCTTGCGCTCGAATATGTATGGCCTTATGAAAAGGAGAATCTGAGGAGGAGGACGGCGGGCTAAGGACAATTTATTTGTGCGTCATGGTGTACACGCCGTCCCAGATGCCTTCGGGGGGCTGGCCCATCAGGTGTTCGCAGCGCTCAAGGAAAACGCGGCTGGGCTTATCATCGGGGTAATCTTGGACCAGTTTATCAAACCTCTCCGTCGCCACATCCCATTGTCCCCCGCGATAGTGCTCGAGGCCAGATTGGAAGCGGTCTACCAAATCCCGGAATTTCTCCCGCTCATTTTCCATAGCTAGAAGCTCGTAGATTCTCACCGGCTTCATTTTTCCCTTAACGCGGATCAAATCGAGTTCGCGCACCACCAGGCTGTTTCCGACGGCGTGGTAAGTCGACTCGCTGATGATCAGGCGCGTTCCAAACTCCTTGTTAATGCCTTCCAGGCGCGAGGCAAGATTGACGTTATCCCCCATGATGGTGAAATTAAAACGGTGCTTCGAACCCATATTGCCCACCACCATCGGGCCCGTATTGATCCCGACGCCGATGTTCATTTGCGCTCTTCCTTGAGCTTGCCATCGCTCCTGCAATTTCTTCAAGACCCGGAGCATTTCCAGCGCCGCCCGGCAGGCGCGCGCGGCATGGTCGGGCTGAGGCACAGGCGCGCCCCAGAACGCCATGATGGCATCGCCAATATACTTATCGAGGGTTCCCCACTCCCGGAAAATCACTGCCGTCATTTCGGATAAATATTCATTTAAGAGGTCCACCAACTCGCTGGGGGACAAGCCCTCGGAAATGGCGGTAAAGCCTCGAATGTCCGTGAACATCGCGGTGAGGACCTTTTCATCTCCTCCCAACCGAAGGAGGTCGGGCTCGTTGAGCAGCCGATCGACGACCGCGGGCGCCAAATACTGTCCGAAGGCAGTCCGCACTTTTTTCTTTTCGCGCTCTTCAAAAAAGAAACGGTAGCTGACAATGCCGACATAATTGAGCACCAGGGTAAGGAATGGCAGGAAGGCGGCGATCCAGATTCCGTACCACTTAAACAAGTAATAAGCCAGAAAGATGAAAAGGGCGAGGAGAATGATAATCACCGCCGTCGCGCGTCTCGCAGGAACAACGCTGAGCAGAATCCCTGCCGCCAGGCTGAAAAGCAAAATAAAACCGATATCGACCAAATTCTCCCGCGGGCCACGCCGGATAAACAGACCCGTCAGCAGGTTATCTATGAAATTGGCGTGAACCTCCACCCCGGGAAAACTCACCGTTTCAAATGGGGTGGGCCGGGTGTCACCAATACCAATTGCGGTGGGGCCGATCAGCACGATCTTATTTCCAAAGGCTTTTTTCAAGTCTTCGCCGTTCGGCAACTTGCCCGCCACGACGTCGGAAATCGAATACCATGGATATGTTTTTGGGGGACCATGAAAATTGATCTGGACATAACCATCAGGGTCCGTGGGTATCGACAGAGGTCCAAAGTCAATTCGTTCCATGCCGGCTTGGTTAAAGACGGCTGCCACCTGATCGAGGGACCGATTGTTGTAGGCCAGGACGGTGGCAACATCGAGGGACGGATAGTAACTGTTTTGAAATCGGACAATCACCGGCTCACGCCGTACTACTCCATCTGCGTCAGGCACCACATTGAAGAAGCCAAAATTCTTCGCGTTCTCCGCCAATTTGGGTAGGTTGGGCTCAACCCCTTTTGCCTCGCAAGAGTCGCAATTCATCTGGCCGCCAAACTCCGGGTGAATAACCTGCGGATAGGCTTGGAAGGAGAGGTAATTCACGAATTGTTCCACCAACTGCTTGTTTTGACTTTTAATTTCATCTGGAGAGTAGAGGAGAAAATAGCCGAGGATGGAATTGTCGAAGCGGGACAGGGCGTTGGCGAATTTTTGATCGTTGTCCGCGTCAGCTTCCAAGGTCTTGAGTTTAGTCGCGAAGGCAGGATCCCGTCCTGTGCCCGTACCGTAATCATTCCGCAGGTGTCGTAGGGTTTGTAAGGAGGAATTATCATCCGGTTGAGGGAAAGTAACGTCAAACGCCACCACCTTTGCTCCAGCGGCCTTGAGAACATCAAGGGCCTCAGCAAAACGATTCCGTGAAAACGGCCAATGTCCCAAAACGTCCTGGCTTTTCTGGTCTATGGCCACTATGACGATGGGGGAAGTGGGAGGGATTTTCCCTCGCTGCTGGAACCGCACGTCGAGGGTCTTCAACTCCATGTCATAAAAGAAATCCAGCAGCGGTGGATGTTTGGGGGGCCAATAAAGAAAGGCATAGAGGACCAGGCTCAAAACGCAGACGCCCGAGCTGATCCTCAACCCGGCGCGATGGCGCCGGGCAAATCGCCACAGCCATGACGCGGCTTGCGCGACCTGACGTATCATTATTTTCACTCCGAGCAGGTAATCGTCTTAGGGCCAGGCTTTCGCCGATTCTGGCGAATCGAAGCCAAGGATATCACAGACGGCGGTGAACTCGAAATCCCCGCAGGTTTCGCTTTGCGCGCTTGAGGAGCGGGCGATGGATCAGGGGGTTGATGGGGACACGCAGCCGCACCCTTGCAGGATGGCATTGATTTCGTTGAGGGTGGTCGTCGCGATGTTGTTGGCTTGCTGCGCCGCGGCGAGCGCCTGAGCGGCG
>JBGPCF010000143.1:0-17179 GCA_041481635.1 Terriglobia bacterium
CTGAACTACGTCACGGCGTACCAGATGCTGCATCGTTCCGCTAAGGTCAGATCGGGCCAGCGCGTGCTGATCCACGGCGCGGCAGGCGGGGTCGGCTCGGCGCTATTGCAGCTTGGGCGCCTCGCCGGGCTGGAGATGTACGGTACCTGTTCATCGCGAGGGGCGTCGGCCGTTTCCGACCTGGGCGGTATCCCAATTGATTACCAGCATCAGGACTTTGTGAAAGAAATTCACCGCCTCACGGGTGAGGGCGTAGACGTTGTCTTTGACGGCATCGGTGGTACCCACATCTGGCGTTCCCGCAAGGCTCTCCGTCCTGGCGGGAGGGTAGTGGCCTATGGCCTTACCTCCTCGCTACGTGGGGGCCGATTGGCTTCAGGTCGTTCAGGTGGTCGTCATCGCTTTCATGGAATCCCCATTTTCGGGCTGTATATTGCCGGCGGCTGGCTTCTCCCGGGCCGGAAACGGGTGGTCCCCTACAGCATCCAGACGCTCAAACGGCTGAAACCGGCATTGTTTCGACAGGATTTGATCGCCCTGTTCGACCTCCTTCAACAGAAAAAGATCAAGCCGCTCATCGCGCAGCGATTTCCTCTTGCCGAGGCAAGACACGCGCAGGAGTTGCTCGGGATGGGAGGCGTCACAGGCAAGATCGTGCTCGTGTGCAACGGCTCATCGCTTGGGTCAGGGGCAGCATAAGCAAGTGTAGCGAAGACTCGCCGCGGCGAGTCCGCGGGTGTTCCGAGTGTAGAACTGCGGAGTCGCCCAGGCGACGCGCTACCGGGCTTCTGGCTCACTACTTCATTCTTTTCCTATTCACAATTCACAATTCACAATATAATTTCTTCCGGCCCCTACTCCCTGCCCTTTCACATTTTCCCTTGCTTCCCCACCACGGTAGTTGTTTAATCAAGTCACCCTTTGGGTAGCCCTAGCGTCTCAGGCGGGCACAGTCGCCAATCGGCATCGGGGCTTTCTCGTGCTGTCAGGCGGGCAGTGGTAGCCACGGTCAATTCGTCGGTTGACGAGCTGACCGTGGGCCTGTGTGTCTGCAAAGTGCCCATGCTCAGGAGGGCACTGAGCGTGGCTACCCACTTAAAGGACAGTAAGACCGAAGCAATCCAAGCAATAGCGAGGTGAAGGCCCATGGTGTTAACGCCTCCGGGTTGGAATTCAATCGATGACGTAACTGCATACGCAAAATTGTTCACCTACTCTGGATGGGCTGCACTCTTCTTTCTTCTCCTTTTTGAGATATTGGCCCATGTATACGGAGTCAGAAAAGATGCTCTGGTGGCCGCACAAGCAGGAGCAATCAAAAGCACGGACGACGCCGAAATACAACGGCTCAAGAAAAAGGTAGAGGATGTAGAGAATGCTTCCGGAGTGATCGGCAGCGTCGCGTTGAAAGCTGAAGATACTGCTAAGCAAACCGGTGCTGATTTAGTGAAGCAGCAGGAGAGAGCCGCAAAAGCCGAGAAAGACTTATTGGCTCTCCAAGAACAAACCCAACCACGCCACCTATCTGAGGCGCAAAAGGTGGAAGTGGTCAGGCTACTGATTGGATTACCGGCAGCCTCGCCGCGTATCTTTTGGGCGAATACGGCTTTCGACGGACGCGGATACGAGGAAGACTTTAAAGACGTGTTCCAAAGACTCGGTTGGCGTGTGGACCCGGAAAACATTGCCATGGCTGGATTCGCAACGGATTTCACTGGAATTTTTATCGTTGTCCACAGCCAAGATACCGTTGTATTGCAAGCACGCCCCGTCCAGCAAGCATTTGGAGCCGTAGGAGTCGTTCTAGCTGGATTATTCGACCCTAGAGTTCCACAAAACACCTTCGAAATAAGGATTGGTAGGAAAAAGTAGACACGAGTCTTCAAATCAAGACGCCTCCCAACAAGTTCAAAATTTTGCAGATTTTAGCCAAACTGAACCACTACCGGTCGTTGAGTGCCCTTGACTTTGAATAAAAAGCTAGGTCGAAATGACCCCTGCTGGTGCGGGTCCGGACGCAAGTTCAAGAAGTGCCATCTCGGAAGGCGCGCGGAAGCGCCGCTCCCGTTTGCAGCCATTCAGAGCCTTATGCGGGCTGCGCGTGCCAAGAAAATATGCTTTCATCCAGATGCACCGCGCGGATGCTCAGAGATTGGCCGCGCTCACACTCTGCAGAGAGCAGGTGTCCTGGCGCAGATCGTCGATGAAACACAGCACGTACTTAAGGCGAATGTACTCGGAGCCGCTGTTTCTCGCATAGCTCAAGTTGTTGAGGTCGGTTGGCGGGGGGCGTCAACGTTCCCAGGATTTTGCTCCGCGCATGATTCCGCCCTCTTCGGCCCGATCGAACGTGAGGAATTCACGGGGTCGCCTCAGCAGACCTTTTTGGTGGGCTACCGCTCCTTGTGCCACGAAGTGTTCGCGAAGGATACCAGTGGAATTGGGCTCGGCAAAACGCGAGACGCCATTGACCGAGGGCACTCTGAAGATGCCCAGCTACGAATACAGGAAATATTGGGCACCTTCCGGACGGGAGTCCTTGCTGGTTACGAAGACAATAAATGGTACAAGACACAAGCCGACGAAGTAATCAAGACCGGTGAGTACACCAAGTGGGGCGGAGCTGTCTTCGAGGTCGCCGGAGCACTGTCGATCGCCAGCGCTGGGTCGGCGACCCCTTCCTTTGATTTGCAAGAGAACAGAATTCAGGACTTAGGCGATTTGTCTCGCCGCGTGGAGCCGGTGATGTTCGGAATGGTGCCTGGGGTCGATGGGAGTGGACGTAATCTCGTCGTGTTCTCTTGGCCACCCGCGTGCCCCGGAATCGAAGCGCTGATGGTCTCGATGGCGGTACTACCCGTCGAACAACTTGGAGATGCCTTGGCACGCTTCATGTTGGCGCACGTCGAAAATACCTTCTTCTCGCCAAGGTGGTGGAACTCCCTGACCGAGCCACAGAAAAAGGAAGTGCTTCGGCTGTCAGCGTTGATTCAACCGGACGACGAGAAACGAATCTTGGGCGAACCCAAACTGGTTGACTGGGAGGTCGTGAACGTGGCTCTGAGGCCCGCCGGCGCCTAACAGTGGACTGCACACGGATACGGTGGCGCCTGCCGAAGAGCCGTGGCATTAATGAGCAAACGCAGCGCCGACCTCCGCGGGTGGCGCCTACGTTCCGTTTTATGGAATGTAGGTGATTTCAATGGCTAGAGCCAAGGAAATGCGCTCCACCAATTGCGTTGCTGGCGCTGGCGAGGGGGGCTCGGGGTAACACACTCAGACCATGGAGCATTCGTCGACTTTGATTTATGTGAAAACCACGTTGGAAATATATAGCCGGCGCGGATCAATGTGAGTTGGCGTTTCCCTTTGGTTCCAACATTGCAGGCCACACACTTGCCAAACAACGGCACGTGTGCGCCACCCGCGATAAACCAAATTAAAGGTCTTTTGTCTCGATTACGAAAAGAGTACACTTTTTAAAACTAGCTGTGTAACGGGAGTTGAATGGATTCTGGGACTGACCTCGACGTGACGAGTGTCCTGCGCCGGATAAATGACAGGTTTATTAGGCTAGGGAAGGGCACACCTTCGCACGAGGTTAAGGCTGCGTTAGGGCGTAGACGGCACCTTCTCGACAAGCTGATCCAGCAAAAGATAATTCAAACCACCCCCGATAACCTCCTGCCTTGCCTTCGAGTGCTGGAATTGGAAGATGAGGCCACCAGGACCTACTGTTACAACTGTACCGAAATGGTGTTGAAAGCTTTGAAGTGGCTTTACAACGGGAGCGGACCCAAGAGATACACTGTAAATGAGATTCTAAGCGCGACGACGCAGCGTATAGACCCTGCTGCCCTTCCGGAAATGGTCACTATTGGAATGCTCTTCGCGACAGACTTTTCGGCCTACTTTGGCGGCTGGGGCAGTACGGTTGATGGGCCTATTATCGCTCTTGATGTTTTGGACGAGATTCTCGATTTCGATTCATTCGATTCAGCATGGCGCGAGGAGCTTAGAAAGCGAACTGACCGTGGGTTCTCAGGCGAGCGAGTTGTTGATATGATGAAAGGTGACAATAGGCCAGATCAGTTGGCGGGAGCGACGCCAGTAACTGACGTCGGAGCCGCATCTGCCCAATCCAATATTACTCACTTAGAAGACCCACCCATGCCGTTTACCAATCACGACATTTTAGTTTTGATCTCCCATAGTAGCAAAGATGCGGTGCTTGCTTCGGAACTAACCGAGTTCCTGCGAGTTGGGCTTGCACTCCGTCCAGAGCAGATCAGGTGCAGCAGTGTGGACGGTTACAGGCTACCTGCCGGAGGTCACACGGAAACTCAATTGCGGGAGGAAGTGAACTCCACGAAAGTGTTAATCGGATTGATAACTCCGAACAGCCTTTCTTCCCCGTATGTTCTGTTTGAGCTTGGCGCGCGTTGGGGTGCGGAGCTACCTATGCTCCCGTTGCTGGCCGGTATGCAGCCCCACGAAATGCGTGGCCCGCTCAGCTTCCTTAATGCGCTTTCAGCTAGTAATGAGGCCCAGCTACATCAACTGCTCTCAGATATATCCAAGCTACTTTCCGTGCCCGTCCAGACTCCTGCTTCGTATCTGCGATACCTTCACACGGTAAAGCAAAAAGCGGACGCCGTTAGCGGTGGAACTCTTGCTCATTTGACAGCACAGGAAAGCATGTTTTTCGCAGAGTCCGTTTGTTGGAAGCGTGACAATGACGGCAGGGAGGGTCCTTATTGTCCAAATTGTTACGAAGATAAGAAAAAGGAAATTCACCTGACTCCAGGAGCGACAAGAGGCACATATAGTTGCGGAGTTTGCCGTAATACCTTCAGGACAAGCGAGTATCGCCCAGGCCCGCGCCAAACAAGAAGTGAACCCAGATGGTGACCAGCAAGCGCAGCCCTGACCTCCGTCGTTGAGGTCAGCGGGTGTTCCAATTGAAAAACCGCGGACTCCAAAATCGGGAGTCCACGCTACCGGGCATCGCAATCAGGTGGGTTTGAAGTGCTCAGTTGTCAGTTTTCAGTTCTAAGTAGCGCCGATTTCACATTGCCAAGTCACTGCTTTTCCCCAGTCCCAAGCCCCCATTCCCTAGCCCCTGCCTTCCCCCCTGCCTACCGTCTACCTTCTTCCTCCCACCTACGACATGCAACCTACGACCTACCTTTTTTGTCTTGCTTCACAATCAAGGTAGCTGTTAAATTACGCCAC
The DNA here is from genome assembly GCA_041481635.1 of Terriglobia bacterium. Lineage (GTDB taxonomy): Bacteria > Acidobacteriota > Terriglobia > UBA7540 > UBA7540 > DASYXZ01. The sequence goes on from JBGPCF010000143.1 coordinate 5,236, forward strand.
CCTTTGGGCAGCCTCGGGACCTCCCGGGATAACGCACGTGACTCGATATCGGTGTTTTCTCGTTTGGGAGAGCGAGGAAATTAATATGATGGCAGCCTAAACGGGGTTTGGCAGGGAGCTGCAGAACCCTCCCAACATGTCTTTCTGAGGAGGTCGTCGCGGCGACCGACAAAGAATCCCGGCAGTTTCTCTGCGATATGAAAAAGGCTCTTCGCTGCGCTCAGAATGACGACGTGCAAGAGTTCTTAATCAACCTATTTGGGGCAAAAATAAACCGGGAAAGGAGATCACAATGACCAAAAGAACCACACTTCGATTTAGCAGCGCTGCAGACATCTGGCCGGTGGTTGAAAAATGGGCCGGTGAAAACGGGTACAAGCAGAAGGAAGCCAATGGACCTGAAAAGTCATACCAGAAAGGTTCCGGAATTCTCGTTGCGCCCATGAAGTTGAAAGTCAGGCAAGAAAATCAAGAAACAAACATCGAAGCGTGGATCAGTGCCAACCTCTTTGTCCGCTTGGCGTCCCTCTTTATCCTGCCCGCCGAAATGGGGATTGAGTCGGGAGGCTTTAGGGCTGTCATACCCAGAAACATCGCCCGAGGCGCCGTCAACAAATTGCTGGCTCAATTGGGACAGCCGGCCATTCCGTGAGAGTGTTGGCTTGTAGCGCAAAGTCTCGTTTCTCAGAGACTCTGCGGTCCTTTGGGGCTGGCGCCACGATCCATGGGGGCGGCTCAGGGCTGGCGCCATTCCCCTGGACACTTTTCAAGAGCGTCTGCCATCCAGTTGCGGTACACTGAGGAGTGAAATGGCTGCATCAAAACCCCTGGTCACGCGTTCGGATGAAGTGATGAGCGGCGCCGTGGTATTTGCCGGCACCCGGGTTCCCGTGCAAACCCTGCTGGACTACCTCGAGGAAGGGGACACGCTCGATCATTTCCTGGAGGACTTTCCCACGGTGAGTCGCGAGCACGCGCTCGCTGTTTTGGAGTTGGCCAAGCAATCGGTGTTCGCGCATGCGGATTCTTCTGGATGAGTGCGTCCCGCGCAGGTTTCGCCGAGAACTCCCCGAGCACGAGGTTCGAACTGTTCCGGAAATGGGCTGGGCCTCGTTCAAGAATGGCACTCTCCTCTCAGTCGCTTCGGGCCGGTTCGATGTCCTCGTCACAACCGATCAGCGCCTGAGCTACGAGCACAATATTTCAACTTTCGCTATCGCGGTGGTTGTGCTCGAAGCCCGGCGGAATAAACTCGAGTTCCTCTTGCCACTGGCGCCTGAATTGAGAAAGGTCCTCAACACGATCCGGCCTGGAGAGGTCCGCCGAGTGAATTCCTGAGCTGTAGCCACGGTCAATCTGCCTTTGAGTGACCGTGGGTTAGCGTTGAAAGACCCACGGACATTGACCCATTGTGAGTGGCTACTGGCTCCAAGTCCGAGCCCAGTGAAAAAAGGCAAGCTGGCGGGATCGTATGGCAGATACCAAAGCTGCAATCGGAGTTCCGGGGCGCATCGCCTCCATTGATGTCCTGCGGGGCTTCGACATGTTCTGGATCACGGGTGGCGAGGGCATCATCCACGCCCTGCTGCGCATCTTCCCTTCTTCTCCAACCATGCAGGGGCTCGACCGTCAATTCCACCACGTGCAGTGGGAAGGTTTCGTCTTCTACGATTTGATTTTTCCGCTCTTCATTTTCATCGTCGGTGTGGTGCTGCCGTTTTCGCTCACCAAGCGGCTTGAGGCGGGCGCCAATCGGTGGCAACTTTACGAGCACATGGCCAAAAGGCTCATCATCCTCATCATGCTTGGGCTGGTGTACAACGGCCTGCTTGACATGAACTTTCACAACCTGCGGCTGGCTGGCGTGCTGCAGCGCATTGGGCTGGCCTATTTCTTCGCCGCCCTGATCGTGATGAACACCAAAGTGCGCGGCCAGGCCATCGTGACCGGCTCGCTGCTGGTGGCCTACTTCCTAATCTTGAAATTTGTCCCAGTGCCGGGGGTTGGCGCGGGCGTGCTCACTCCAAGCGGCAACCTCAGCGCCTATTTGGACCAGCATTTTCTGCCGCGGCCATTCTGTTGCTACCTCTACGGGGACAACGAGGGAATCCTTTCCACCATTCCTGCCATCTGCACCTGCATGATGGGCGTGCTGGCCGGGCACTGGCTCCGCTCAGACCGAACTCCCACTCGCAAGCTGATTGGCCTGGTGATCGCCGGCATCGCCTCGCTGGCATTGGCGCTCGCGTGGGGAATCTGGTTTCCCATCATCAAGAATCTGTGGACCAGTTCTTATGTGCTCTTCGCGGGCGGTTGGAGCCTGCTGCTCCTGGCTCTTTTCTATTGGATCATCGACATGCGCGGTTGGAAACGGTGGGCCTTCTTCTTTACGGTGATTGGCATGAACCCCCTCACCATTTACATTCTCGACCGCGTCTTCGATTTCGGAACCATCGTGGCGATATTCTTTCACGGCTTCATCGACTATCTGGGTCCGTACAAACCACTCGTCTGGCAGCTTGGCGTCATCGCCGTCACGTGGTCGCTACTCTATTATTTGTACCGCCAAAAAATCTTCCTGCGAGTTTAATGTTGGGGTAGCTTTTGTAGCGCAGAGTCCCGATCTGATCGGGACTCTGCGGCATTTCATTCAGCGAGTATAGCGAAGACTTCCGCCGTTGCGGTCTGCGGCTCTTGCGAATGACGAACTCAAAAAAAGGGGGCCTATGGATCAGAACAAGCAGAACCTAAAGCGGTACGGGCTCGTTGTTGCATTGCTGCTCACGATGGCCGCATCCGCAATCGCCCAAACCAGCAAACCCAAAAAGATTTTCATCATCACGGATATGGAAGGTGTGGACGGGGTTTTCTCCAGCGAGGACCAGTGCATCCCGTTCCAGAGCCCGCGATTTGAAGAATCGAGAAAGCTTCTGACCGGCGAAGTGAACGCTGCCGTAGACGGGCTGCTGGCCGGCGGCGCGACCGACGTGGTGGTGTGGGACGGGCACGATTCCGGCCGCACGCTTTCCGCGCTCGACATTCATCCCAAGGCAAGGTTGCTGATGAATCGGCCCATCTCTCCCACCCTCGAACTCGATTCTTCCTACAGCGCCGTGATCTTTATCGGCCAGCACGCCATGGCGGGAGCGGAAAAGGCGGTGCTCAGCCACTCTTTCAGTTCTGAGGGCATCCAGAATATCTGGGTGAACAACAAGCCGGTGGGCGAGATTGGCGCGCGGGTGATGCTGGCGGGCTTTTTGGGAATTCCTGTGATCATGCTTTCCGGAGACACCGCGGCCTGCAAGGAGATCCACCAACTGGTGCCGCAGGCGGAATGTGCGGAGGTTAAGACGGCGGTCAGCCGCACCGCAGGGATTACTCTTTCACACCCCGCCGCCTGCTCTTTGATCTCCGAAAAGGCCTTCCATGCCATGGAACGCTTGCTGGAGTTCAAGCCCTACACCCTGGCTGGTCCTGTTGAGGTGAAGGTTGAGTTTACGCCCCGAGCCACCGACCGGTTCGAGTCGCGCGAAGGCGTGCAACAACTGGACGCGCGCACCTGGACGTTTCGCGGCAAAGATATCGTCGAAGCCTGGCTGAAGTATTCCAGTTTTTAGCTCACAACGACGTGTGACGCGGGGGTGGCCCATACGTCGCGTTTCTTGCGATGTATGAGTATATATCCCCAGTGGGACCCGCAAGCAGACGTAGCGCCGACCTCCGTCGGCGAGGTCTGCGGGTATTTCAAATGAAGAACCGCGGACCCCAAAACCGGGGGATCCGCGCTACCAGGCTTCCCGCAACCCGGGCCGCCCCGATAGGTCAGGGCACCACCTGCAACCAGTCGAGACTCGCCTCACCCCGAATAGAGATCCCCGGTAAGGTATTTTAAGCCGGTATCGACGGCGACAGTCGCCACGGTGTGGCCCGTGCCGAGTTCCCCGGCGAGTTGCACCGCAGCAAGGACGTTTACTCCTGTCGAGGTCCCGGCAAATATTCCTTCCTCCCGGGCCAACCGCCGAGCCATCTCGCGGGCGCCCGCTTCTTCCATAGCTCGTACCTCATCGTAATCGGCTGGCTGAAGGTGGGGTGGCGCAAAACCAACGCCGATTCCCTCAATTCGATGGGTGCCAGCCTTGCCCGTGCTGAGGAGAGGCGACGACGCAGGCTCGAGCGCCACAATGCGCGCCTTGCAGCCTGCCGCTTTCAAGGCGCGGGAAACTCCCACCAACATCCCAGCCGTCCCCACCCCGCCGCAGAACGCTGAGATGCCTCCGCCAAGCTGCGCGTGCAACTCTTCGCCGATTGTCCTGTAGCCCGTGATCGCGTCGGTGTTGTTGAACTGGTTGACATAGAATGTGTCCGGCTCTGCGGCCAGCTTGGCCACTTCCGCTTTCATGCGATCAAAAAGCCCCGGAGTCAACTTCCCACCCTCAGCGCCAACGATGCGAAGCTCGGCCCCGAAGGCGCGTATGGTCTCGAGCTTTTCTCTGGCAAAGCCGTCAGACGTCACGGCAATGAATCGATAGCCCTTCACCGCGCACACCAGAGCCAGCGAAGAGCCGGTGCTCCCTCCGGTGTATTCCACAACGCGCATCCCGGGCCGCAGTTTCCCACTCGCCTCAGCACCCTCAATCATGGAGAGCGCCATGCGGTCTTTGTAGGATCCTGTTGGGTTGTAATATTCCAGCTTGACGAAGACTTCTGCGCTTTGTGGCGGAAGGAGCCTGCGCAGCTTGACCACAGGCGTTTTGCCAATGGCCTCCAATACGGAGAAAGCCACCGGCATGCGATGGCCAGCCACTCCACGGTTTGGTTCAGTCATAGCCCCTCCTCAAGCACGATTTGCACAAAGCTCCCCCGCGTTTGGCCCGGGGGCAAAGTGATGCTGCGGTTTGATGCATTCGCAGGCGCCACCGCTGCCTGGTGACCGAGCCAGTTGGGCGAACCCGAGGCAAATCCAGGGGCTCAATTGGGCGCCCATCAGACTACTTCCCTGCTCGTATGGTTTCAAGTGCTTCGGTGAACCGGCGGTACGCGACAGGAAATTCCAACACTGCTCAGCTGATTCCCGCGGGTGGCCCATATGTCGCGTTTCCTGCAATGTATGGGATTACGTCCTCGGATCAAGCCGCCACCCTAGAACAAGACATTCCCTTGATCTAATCCAATGGAATCGCCCCGATCCATCGGGGCGCCACCCACGGGCTAGCGGCGGCAATACGTCAGCTGACGGATGCACTGCAAAGCGCTTCGAGCTATGCCGCTCTGAAAGGGTATAATGCAGGTCGGCGTGAGCGGGAGTAAGCGATTCGAGAAGACCAATGCCCTGGCGCTTGTTATCACTCTTAGTTTTGCCGGCAGTGCTATGGCTAGATCTCGGGCTCGCGGGCAACGTCGATGTGCCGCCTTGCTTGATGGCGCCCAAGCACCTTGAACTGCGACTGCCAAGCCGCGGTTTCACCTGGTTGCCGGGCGAAGAATTTGACGGCGCGTGCGACAAGGTGCCGACTAAGAAATGGACTCGAAGCCCTGCGGGCTCCGTCGATTTGTTTGTATACGCCGACGGCCCTTCCGGCAGCGGCAGGTACTGGAACGTTACGTTGGGAGTCGGAGGGAAGCAGCAGTCCAAGTCCAGCCGAGGCGTATGCTTCACCACAAGCACTGTGGGCTGGCGCACCCTGCAACAGTACAACAAAACTCCATTACCCTGGCTTGAGGATCTCGACCATGATGGCAAAGCCGAACTCATTATTTGGGACAGCTTCCAGCTTCGAGAAGACGCGTCAATGGCGGAGTTTGGAATGGACTCCTGGGTATATCGGCTGACGCCGGATAACTCGCTCGCTCTTGATTGGAGCCTAAGCCGTCAAATGGCGCGAGAGATCGCGAAAGCCTATCGCGCACCACTCGATCCCGCGGATCAGGTCCTTGGACCGCTCCGAACCCAAGCCGCGGATGCGTTGGAGCAGTTTGCGGACCAACAATGCACCATTCTGCTGCATGATTCTCATTAACCGACCGATGCGTGACGTCACCTTTCGTGCTTGTCCCCTGCGTCTAGAATCGTTAAGATACCTTATCAAATTGACTCACTCCCCGAGAACACGGCGCTCAAAAGGATGATTGGCACGACGGTTTCGCACTACCGGATTTTGGAAAAGCTTGGCGCGGGCGGCATGGGAGAGGTGTATCGCGCCGCTGACACCAAACTCGGGCGCGAGGTGGCGCTCAAAGTGCTGCCCCCCGAAATGGCTCGCGATCCCGAACGGCTGGCGCGCTTTCAGCGCGAAGCTCGCGCCGTTGCCGCGCTCAACCACCCCCACATCGTCACGATATTCTCAGTCGAGGAAGCGGACGGGGTTCACTTCCTCACCATGGAACTCGTCGAGGGCAAGTCGCTCGACCGGGTCATTCCGGAAGGCGGGCTGCCAATCGACCAAATCATAGAGATTGCGCGCGCGCTGGCAGGGGCGCTCACCGCAGCGCACGAGAAAGGCATCATCCATCGCGATCTGAAGCCCGCCAACGTGATGGTGACCGGTGATGGCCGCGTGAAGGTGCTGGACTTCGGCCTGGCCAAGGAGACTCGCGCGCCCGCCCACGGCGATGCAACAATCACGTCGGCCAGCCACACAAAAGCCGGCGTGGTGATGGGAACTCCGGCCTACATGTCTCCAGAACAAATCGCGGGGCGCGCCGTCGACCAACGAACGGACATCTTCTCGCTGGGCATCGTGCTATACGAGATGGCGACCGGCCAGCGGCCTTTCGAAGGACAGGCTTCCGCAGAACTGATCTCCGCAATTATGCGCGACACTCCGGCGCCCGTCACTGACTTGCGGAGCGATCTGCCCGCCCATTTGGCGGACATCATCCAGCGCTGCCTGGCGAAGCGCGCCGAAGACCGATACCCTTCCGCGAAAGAGGTTCACAACGAACTTCGGGGGTGGACTTCCGACTCGGCAACGATTCGAATGCCGACGGCCACCGCCTCTCGTCCCCCAACGCAGTCAGGCTCGGGCAGTGCCCGCGCCGACGAGGGATTTTGGATAGCAGTTCTGCCATTCAAGTGCCGCGGTGCGAGTCCGGAGGTAGAGGCGCTGGCTGAAGGACTCTCGGAGGAAATTGTCACCGGCCTTTCCCGCTTCTCCTACCTCCGGGTGATCGCGCGAGCCCGAACGCTTAGTCCCGCAAGCGAAACGGGAGAAGTGCGGACGATTGGCGAGGATCTCGGCGCGCGCTACGTGATGGAAGGAAGCCTTCGCTTGGTGGGAAGCAAGCTGCGCGTCGCGGTGCAACTTGTGGACGCAACCTCGGGCGCCCATCTCTGGGCAGAAACCTACGATCGCGCTTTCAGCCCGGATGCGGTTTTCGAATTGCAGGACGAACTCGTCCCTCGCATCGTCTCCACGGTCGCCGACGCCCAAGGTATTTTGCCGCACTCCATGAGCGAAATTGTCCGCACCCGGGATGCCGGCCAGTTGACCCCATACGAGGCAGTGCTTCGCGGGTTCGCGCACTATCAGCGAGTCAATGCTGAGGAGCACCGTGCGGCGACAGAATGCCTGGAAAGAGCCGTCCAGCAGGCACCCGGCAATGCCGATTGCTGGGCCATGCTTTCGATGCTTGACAAGGAAGCGTACGCTCACGGGTTCAACGTCCGGCCAGATTCCCTGGCCCGCGCGTTCGCGGGTGCGCAGCGCGCCATCGAGGCCGCGCCGTCCAATCACCTCGCCTATCATGCCCTCGCCGCGGCCCTGTTCTTCCGGCGGGAGATCCAAGCCTTTCGCAGCGCGGCAGAAAGGGCCATCGCACTCAACCCCATGGACGGATTCACGGCCGCCTACATGGGTATGTTAATGGCCTTTGCCGGCGACTGGGAGCGCGGCTGCGCACTGGCGGAGCGGAGCATGCAGCTCAACCCTCATTCTCCACGATGGTACCGGTTCGCCTCCTTCTTCGACGCCTACCGTAAGAGCGACTACCGCCGGGCGCTGGACATTGCCCTCCAAATCAACATGCCGGGCTTCTGGCGTACGAATCTCGCGCTGGCCGTGGCCTACTCCCAGTTGGGTGACCTGGAGGGGGCACGCAAGGCCGTTGGTGAACTGCTTCGCCTGAAACCCAACTTTGCCGCGGAGGCACAAACGGAACTCGAGAAGTGGTGGGACCCCGAATTGGTCTCGCATCTGAAGGACGGTCTCGGCAAGGCGGGGCTCAAAATCGGTCGGGAGAAACAACCCGAAGCCCACGGCCCCGAACCTGTCGATGCTCCATCCTCCGCAAGAGAATTGTCGGGCGAGCTTCGCGCTTCGGAGGGCTTCTGGGTAGCGGTGCTTCCGTTCAAGTACAGCGGCGGGGATGCGGACCTCGAAGCGATGGCTGACGGACTGACCGAGGACATCACGTCGGGGCTTTCGCGCTTCCCGTATCTTCAGGTCATCGCCCACAACTCCGCGATGGCTTTCAAGGGTCGCTCAGCGGACATTCGCACGGTGGGCCGTGAATTGGGCGCACGTTATGTTATGGAAGGAAGCATTCGCAAACGTGGCCCCGCCCTTCGCGCCAGCGCGCAACTTGTGGATGCCGCGAGCGGCACGCAGCTTTGGTCGGATGCCTACGACCGGGAAATCTCCGACGCCGGCGCCTTCCAGGTTCAGGACGACCTGACCGACCACATCGTGACCACCGTCGCGGATGGGTATGGAGTCCTGGTGCGCTCCATAGCTGCCCCCACACGGGACAAGAACGTGGAAGATCTGAGCGCGTCCGAACTCGTATTGCGGTACTACGCTTTCATGCAGCAGGTGAATCCCCAGGAGCATGCCTTGCTCCGTGACGGATTGGAAAGGGCGCTGGAGCGCGAGCCCAACCACGCCACTGCCTGGGCCTGTCTTTGCAATCTCTACCTGCTGGAATATTTCGATCGGTTTAATCCGCGGGAGAAACCTTTGGAGCGGGCGCGTGAGGCCGCCTGGCGATCCGTCAAGATTGATCCAGCCTGCCAGATGGGCCTGGCACAACTGGCGCAAGTGCAATTCTTCAGCCGGGATTTCAGCGCCTTTCGCGGGACCGCGGAGCGGGCCATGGCACTCAATCCGCGAGACGGCACCACCTGGGCTTTCATGGCGATTATGATTGCGTTCTCCGGCGATTGGGAGCGCGGCACGGCACTGGCGCAAAGAACTATTGAGTTAAATAGCCATCATCCCGGTTGGTATCACCTCACCGCATTTCACAATCACTATCGCAAAGGCGAGTACGAAGCCGCATTGCAAGTCGCCAAGAAGATCAACATGCCGGAGTTCCATTGGGCGCAACTGTTGACCGCGGCCGCGTGCGGCATGCTGGGCCGCCCGGAGGAAGCGCGCGCGGCCATTGAGCTATTGCGCAAATACAATCCAATGTTTCTCGACCTTCACAATGTCCGCGAGGATCTGGAGAAGTGGCTCGCAGACAAGGACATTGTAGAACATCATTTGCAGGGGTTGCAGAAAGCCGGCCTGCAGTTCGGCTCGGCCGATTCTGCGGCGCCGGTTCAAGCCTCCCACGTTTTGGCGGGTTCAGACTCAGGTGAGCTTCGCGCCGAGGAGGGCTTCTGGGTGGCAGTGCTTCCGTTCAAGTACAGCGGCGAAAACACCGGCCTCAAATCGCTGGCCGAAGGGCTCTCTGAGGAGATTGTCACCGGCCTGTCCCGCTTCTCATATCTCCGCGTGATCGCGCGCAGCTCGACCTCGCGGTACGTCTACGAGGCTGTGGACGTTCGCGCTGCGGGCAAGGAACTCGGCGCTCGCTATGTGATGGAAGGGAGCCTTCGCTTGGTGGGGACCAAGCTGCGCATCGCAGCGCAACTCATAGACGCGAGCTCCGGCGCTCATTTGTGGGCGGAGACATACGACCGCACCTTCAACCCGGAGGCAGTTTTCGAGTTGCAGGATGACCTTGTTCCGCGCATCGTCTCTACTGTCGCCGACTGGTACGGCGTTTTGCCTCACAGCATGAGCGAAACCGTCCGGACCAAGGGCTCCGGCCAGTTGAGCCCATATGAGGCGGTGCTGCGCAGCTTCTCCTACTACGAGCGCGTCACCCCTGAAGAGCATGCCGCGGCGCGGGCTGGCCTGGAACATGCCGTTCAGGACTCGCCGGGCTATGCCGATGGCTGGGCGATGCTGTCGATGATGTACGGGGAAGAGTACAGGTTCCGGTTCAACCCGCAGCCCGATTCCCTGGGGCGCTCCCTTCAGGCCGCTCAGCGTGCGGCTGACGCCGCACCCTCCAATCATTTCGCCTATCTGGCTCTGGCCCAGGCTCTTTTCTTCCGCAAGGAATTCGATGCCTTCCGAAACGCAGCGGAGCGGGCCATCGCACTCAACCCCATGGACGGAGCCACGGTCGAATACATGGGCCACCTCATTGCCTTCGCGGGCGACTGGGAGCACGGCTGCGACGTGGCGGAGCGGGCGAGGCAACTGAATCCTCATCATCCAGGGTGGTATTGGGCTGTCCCCTTCTACAACGCGTATCGCAAAGGCGACTACAGCGGCGCGCGAACCTTCGCTCTTAAAATCAACATGCCGGGCTTTTACTTTACGCAAGCCATGCTCACGGCTCTCTACGGGCAGCTCGGAGAACGTGAGGCGGCAGGCAAAGCCCTGCGAGAGCTGCTCGTCCTGGAGCCCGGGTTCGCCCTGGTCGCGCGCGACGAATTCTCGAAGTGGTACCTCCCGGAACTCGTCGAAGCTCTGCTTGACGGCCTCCGCAAGGCAGGTCTGGAAATTGCACCCGAGGGGCGAACAGCAAGACCCGCACTCGCTCCCACCGGCTCCTCCGCGAAAAGAACCTCAGGCGAAGTTTACGCGGCCGAAGGGTTTTGGGTGGCCGTGCTTCCGCTCAAGTACAGTGGCGGCGACGCCGGTCTCAAATCGCTGGCCGAGGGGCTGACCGAGGAGATCGTCACCGGACTGTCACGTTTCTCTTACCTTCGAGTGATCGCGCGCAGTTCGACTTCTCGGTACGCTCACGAGTCAGTCGATGTCCGGGCTGCCGGCAAGGGACTCGGCGCGCGCTACGTGATGGAGGGCAGCCTCCGCCAAGCCGGATCGCGATTGCGCGTCACCGTGCAACTTACCGATGCGACGACAGGCGCTCATTTGTGGGCCGAAACCTACGATCGCCCATTTTTCGCCGATGACGTCTTTGCCTTGCAGGACGACCTGGTCCCCCGGATTGTCTCCACCGTTGCCGATCAGCATGGCGTTCTGCTGCACAGCATGAGCAACCTGATCCGCAACAAGAGCGAAGATCAATTAACTCCTCATGAAGCCGTGTTGCGGGTTTTTGGTTTTCACGAAAGGATGTCTCCGCAGGAGCACGCGAGCCTGAGGGCGATTCTAGAGCGCATCGTGCACAACGCGCCCGGCGAAGGTGATTGCTGGGCCATGCTGGCGACGATTTACAGCGACGAGTACATGTTCGGATTCAGCGGCCAGCCCGATCCGCTGCGGCGGGCGCAGGCAGCGGCGCAACGAGCCATCGAGATTGCACCGTCCAATTGGTTGGCCTCCCAGGCCCTCGCGCAGAGCTTGTTCTTCCGGAAAGAATTGCAGGCCTTTCGTCCCGTGGCAGAGAGGACGATCGCGCTGAATCGCATGGACGGAGCCTCCTCCGCTTTCATTGGCCTCTTACTGGCACTCGCGGGTCAATGGGAACGTGGCTGCGAAGTTGCGAACGCGGCTATGCAACTCAATCCTCACTTCCCCGGTTGGTATTGGCTCCCCACGGTTTTCAACGCCTACCGCACGCGTGACTACCGGGCATCCGTCGACGCCGCTCTGAGAATCAGCATGCCGGGCTATTTCTGGGGGCCCGCCACATCCGCGGCGGCGTTCGGACAGTTGGACGAGCGCGAACGGGCGCAGAAGGCAGTGAAGGAATTGCTTGC
>JBGPCF010000144.1:0-17169 GCA_041481635.1 Terriglobia bacterium
GAGCAGATCCTCAAGAAAGGCTGTCAATCTCTGATCGAGAGCTTTCAACTCCCGTGGCGTCATAGCCGAAGCTTACCGCCGCGAGAAAGCACCGTCAAGAGAAACTTAACTTAGTATTAATAACGTGGTGTTGATGGGGGAAAAGGAAGTGTTTCAGGAGGTCAGGTTTTTAGTGAACGACTCAGGCTTGGGGGAAAAGGGGCCGGGAAATGAGGCGGAAAATGCGGAAAAAGTGGGTTTCACGAATTAGAGCTGATAACTTGCTTAGAATCAACAAAACTGTCGAAAAAACGTGAAGCAAAGCGTATTTGAGTGCATAAATTGATTTGCACAAAAATGACCCTCAAAACCAGGCGGCTTGTGTCCTTAACTTGTTGATAACAATGGGCGGGGCTGATTGCCATGAGCAACAAAAGCGAACAAAAAGCGAAAATGGAGAATGTAAGCAATTGCGCGCGGAAGAGAGGACTTGGGAAGCAGTCAGTTGTGAGTAAATCAGCATTTCAGGTTGTCAGTTGGTCAGTTGGAGGCGAGAGCAGGAAATTAAGAATTAGAAGTTAGCAATTGGAAAATGGGAGATCGTAAACGGGCACTCGAAAATCGCGAGTCGAAAATGGAAATCGGAAAATCCAATTTCGCTAATCGGAAATCACAAATCGCAAATCCAAAATCTAAAATCGAAAACGTTGTGTCACTACCTCGCTTCCGCTTTCATCAACGCAGAGGGCGTGTAGGCGTTCACCTGGTACTGGGCCAGCATGCGCTGGGTATTAAAGAAGCTTCCATTCACTGCGATGGCGGAGCGCATCACTTTGGTGTAATCCTCCGGGCTTTTGTAGAAGAGAGGAAGAATAGTCTCCCCAAGTTTCTGGTAAAGCGACTTGGCCTCGCCGGCCGCTACTTCCCCGTGCGTGCCGCCATCCTGCCCAATCGCCCATCCGGTGGAGCCCTCAAAGCAACCCTCAATCCACCAGCCATCCAGAATGCTCAAACTCGGAATGCCATTCATCGCCGCCTTCATGCCGCTGGTGCCGGAAGCCTCCTGGGGCGGCTGAGGAGTGTTCAGCCAGAGGTCCACGCCGGAGGTAATGAATTTCGCCAGGCTGATGTCGTAGCCTTCGAGATACACAACCTTGATTTCGTTTTTGAGTTTGGCGATGGCCTCGAAAACGAGTTTGATCATCGCCTTCCCATCCCCATCCCTGGGGTGGGCTTTGCCCGCATAGACAATCTGGATGGGGCCAACTTTTTGCGTGAGGGTGCGAAGGGCGTCGAGGTCGGAGAAAAGCAAATTGGCGCGCTTGTATGCCGCGGCGCGACGCGCAAACCCGATGGTGAAAGTGGATTCGTCAAACTCCACGCCACTACGCCGCTTCACTTCTTTCACCAGCGCGGCTTTGGCCTTGGCGTGCGCTTTTCGAATGTCCGCGAGCGGAATCCCCACGGCGTAGCGAAGGTAGGCGTTGTCCTTACGCCATTCCGGGATGTGGAGGTCGTACATCGCCTGAAAGGACGGCGAAGTCCAGGTAACGGCGTGAACTCCGTTGGTGATCGCGTGGATGGGGTAGCGCGGAAACATCCCCCGCGAAACTTCTTCATGCCGCATGGCCACTCCATTCACGTAATGCGAAAGGCGCAAGGCGAGGTAGGTGAGGTTCAGCGAGTCGGGCAGGCAGCAGTCGCTGCGCTCGAGGAGCCGGGTGCGGTCTGCGCCCAGCACCCCCTCGATCATGGGCCAGGTGAATTTGTCGTGCCCGGCGGGGACCGGGGTGTGCGTGGTGAAAATGCACTGGCGGCGCACCGCCTGGATGTCAGCTTCAATCAGGTCGTGGGACTGCCGGCGCTGCAACTGCTCTTCCAATAAAGCCACGGTCAGGAGTGATGAGTGCCCTTCGTTCAAGTGGTAATTCTCCAACTGGCTCAGCCCGAGGTTGCTCAGCATCTCGACTCCGCCCAGGCCCAGCAAGGCCTCCTGGCACAATCGGTAATGGCTGTCGCCACCGTAGAGCGAGTCGGTGAGAGCGCGGTCGACAGGCGCGTTGGGAGGCATGTCCGCATCCAGCAGGTAAACAGGGACCACATGGCCGGTCATGCCCACAATTTCATAACGCCAGGCGCGCAGGTTCACCTCGCGCCCCTCAATCATCACCTGGGCCGTGGGCCGCTCCTGCGGAAGGCGCTTCTCCGGACTCCATGGGTCGGAATCCTCGCTCTGAATGCCGCTCTCATCCAATTTCTGGCGGAAGAATCCTTTGCGGTAAACCAGAGTGACCGCCACCAAGGGCAACTCCATATCCGCGGCGGAGCGCAGCATGTCGCCCGCGAGGATTCCCAGGCCCCCGCTGTACGTGGGGATGTTAGGCTCGAGGGCAATCTCCATGGAAAAATAAGCTATTTTTGCAGCACTGGGATCAAAGGCCATACTGTTTGTGTCCTGAGGCTAATCTCCGAGGTGAGGGTTCGACGGTCCGGGACGCTTGTTGGCGATTTCGAGCCGTTGCCACAAGACGACAAAGCCGTGGTCATGAAGATGCATTTGACCAGCGGCCGCCATTTTCTCCCACCTCAAATTCCTTTCTCCTGGATTTGAATTATGGTCCGCGATATTCACCATACTTGTTGGGCGACGGAAATGGGTTCCTCCGCCTGCGGTCGCATTTCACGGTTTGCGCTGTCCCAACATGAATTTGCTCTCAATATTTTTTACTTTCTCCAGACGCCGCACGTGGCGCTCTTCGCCGGTGAACTGTGCTGCCAAATAACTCTTGATCAATTCGCGGGCCAGCGCGGGGCCAATCACCCGCGACCCCATCACGAGCACATTCATATTATCGTGCTCGACACCCTGGTGGGCCGAATAGCTGTCGTGGCATATGCCGGCGCGGATGCCCGGAATTTTATTGACGGCGATGGAGGCGCCCACTCCACTGCCGCAAATCAGGATGCCGCGATCGGCCTGGTGGTTACGAATGGCCAGACCCACCGCCTCGGCGAAGTCAGGGTAATCATCGGGCTGCGAACCGGAGTGTGCACCCACGTCCAACACCTGGTGGCCGAGCTCGCGAACAAAGGCGACCGCGTCCATTTTCATGTCAAAGCCCGCATGATCCGCACCGAGTACGATTCGCATTCGAATCCCCCAATTCGATTCGTAGTTTTTACAGGGCGATCACAGAGGTGCCGCAGCCCATACAGATTAACACTAAAGTGGGGCAAAATTTCCATCGAGAATTTTGTCCTTGCTTCCAAAATGATGGGGCGCAACGCCGCGCGGCCCGCTGCAGCGGGCTCGGATAAGCCCTTGGAGCGCCTTTGCGTTGAGGAGCAATAGAGATGCTCGACGGTTTTAGAAATTCATTTGCTGGACTGGGGATGCGTACTTATGGAGGATTCTGCGGGCGGTCGGGCGATCTGGAATAGATTGGCGAAGGTGAGAGAGGTTTAGTCTCGGCAGCCTCGACGCACTGTTCTAGTGCTCGGGCGGCAAGGGGGTGATGAATTCGAGGCCGACGTGCCCGGCATACGCAGATCCCGGTTGCCCAATCCAAACCACGCGGCTCTTGAGCGTGAGCCGGCGCTCTCCCGCCAAAACCACTTCCACCGTCTGCCCAACGGTCAGGAAGGGGTAGCTGATTTGGATCCGCATGCCATGCAGCGAACGATCGCACCCAACTCCCCGGCAAACGTAATTGCCTTCCGCGGAGCTCACCAGCAACTTGGCGGGCACCTTGTCGGGCACTCGCACGGAACGGCGTTCAATTGGCGAGGCCTTTGTGTGCATGCCAAAAGTAAGCTGTTGAATGTTGACCAAGCGACGATGGTAAGAATTTTCACTTTGTTCGTCTATCAGGTAAATACCTGAATTGGAGAAGTAGGTAATCCGGAGCTTTGGACCAGCAGACGAACGCTGCCAAGTGTTGAGGGATTCTTCTGCTGATCCTCATTCGGGCGGGGCTGCCGCGGGCGCAGGTAGGTTGGAAGGCGAGGATTACAGATCTTTTCGCTTGAAACCGGCTTGTGTAAGGAGAGGCAGGGCGAGGCTTGCGGCAATCAGCAGAACCAGGTTGGCATAGGGAAAAAACTGATGCGGGGATTCAAGCCAATCGAACGCTCCAAAATACTTGGGCCGATAGTCGGGGTCGAACCAAACTTCGTTGCGCGCGTAATTGATGCCTGCATAGAGGAAGATGACGAACCCGGCAATCTGGAAACCGTTGGTCGCACTACCCGTCAAAGTGGCAAGCATATAAACAAGTGCAAACATCCCGGCCGCCATGGCGAAAATAACCATCGCCATTTGAACCAACGGACCGGCGAGCATGGTGTGAGTCATGTAGAACATGACGAGGATTGAAGTCAGGCCGGGTAACACGAGCAGTGGGATCAATTCCCCCACGCCCGCCAGCCAGCTTGTCCAGATGAAATAACTTCGGCGCCGGGGGCGCGTGAGGAGGAAATCCAGCTCCCGCCGCTTGGTATCTTCACCCATGGCAAGCGCCCCCAAATCCGCGGCGGCGAAAAGCATGATCACCAGTAATAAAGCCAGAGTGTTTTCGGTGCCGGCATTCCAAATGCGAGCCACACGAAACGCAGTCATGTCGGCCAGGACCCAGTGGCCCCCGCGCGACTCGAGCGCCTCGGGCAGACAACCCAATACCGTGAGGACCATGGCCAGCGTCAAATAAACGATTAACCGGTACCGCTTGGTGTACCAACAAATCCTAAAGTACATGGGCGCTCCTTGAGCAAGCGAGGACTTCCCAATTCGAATGGCGGGGCTGGGCCCCCATCACTCCGAAACTTATTGTTTCTTTGAATCAGTCAGCGTATCGATGGCCGGATCCTTCACCGAGGGCGCGCGGTTGGCCTTTGTCCAACGAATCACTCCGCTCTCATCGCTGAAGAAACTGACTACTCCGTCCTGCCATTTCTGCGGCCGCGCAACGACGGTGTAGGTGGCGATCCTCCCGCTCTTGTCCTTAGGGCCCGGCTTGTACGTGAAGACATAGCCCGCCTTCTTACCACCAGAGAGGCTCTCGTCAATGAGTTCAGCAGCCTCTGGGGATGGGTTCGAGGAGCCAGCCTTCATTCCCATAGCCGCCAAAGTCGGGCTGTACCCTTTGGCGTAGGTGGACGAATAAACGACGTCAGCCGTATTGATGGTTCTCAGGCAACCCACTGCAACTTGGGGATCCGGCAACTCTGTCTTCCCCTTGTCTTGAGCCGAACCGCGAGCCCACGGCAGCATGATGATGATCGGCAGTATCGCCAGCCAATTTCTTGTCTTGGTCATACTTTCCTCCTCTAATTCAATTCAGTCGTTCATCAAAACCTCGGGCCACTCTGGGCGCGCTAAACTTCCCGCCTTTCGATCAGCCACTGAGATAGAAACGGAAAAATCAAACCCACAATG
This sequence comes from Terriglobia bacterium, assembly GCA_041481635.1. Lineage (GTDB taxonomy): Bacteria > Acidobacteriota > Terriglobia > UBA7540 > UBA7540 > DASYXZ01. The sequence continues at coordinate 5,414 of JBGPCF010000144.1, forward strand.
ACCCACAGCATGGCAATTTCCCAATGAATGGACGGTAGGCCGTCCCACTCAGGCCTGAACACGGAGAGAGATAGGTCTGTAACCTTTGAAGGCCAACTGATGTGCCACCAATCATCCAATGCGCTGGGAAGGAACAGGTAAAACAGAATAACTGCGATGGTGGCGCTCAAGCCCTTGGCGCTGCTCCTTGTGAGGAGGGTCAGAAACTGGGTCAGGCCATAGAGGCAGGCTGCCACAGCCACAACTGCCGGCAAAATCAACCCGGAAAAGCTCACGTAAATTCTGCTGATTAAGAACAGAAACGGAACCATCCCGAGGACCAGCATGGACAAGATGATGCTAATTTCTGCGACCGATAACGCCCACTCATCCCAAACAATTCGCCAGCGCTTTTGGGGGCGCGTGAGGATAAAAGTCATGGCGCCTGAACTATCCTCCCGGCCCACACTAGTGACTCCCAGCACGAGGCTCGACCAAACCACCACAGGAAGCATTAATTCGGTGATTACATTGATTCCCCAAGCCCAAGCATCAAATGAAGGGTCCCAGAGCTTCAATCGAGGGTTGGTGGTGACTGCAATCCACGCAGCCCAAAAGTGATAAGTCCCCCAAATATCCAACCCTGTTATGGCGCCCACGGCCAGGCACGCTCCGGCATAGAGCGCTAAGCGATGGCGCGAGTCGTGCCAGGATTTCCAGGAATACATGGTAGTTCCTTTCCGGCGAGGCCAAGAAAAACTTCGCCGAGGTTGACGGGAGATACTTCCAGAATGGTCATGCCCTGCGCACGGAGACGCATCACGAAATCATCCGCCTCACGCGATACAAGGTAGCGGTGGAATTTCTCCGAGCGCCTCTTCGAAACCAAATTGGGTGCCGCTATTTCACTCGCCGAGTCTCCGGAGGCCAGTACCAGGCGGAAATTTTGACGGATGTCTTCCAGGCGCGTCTCGAGCAACAACTTGCCGCCCTCAATGATGCCAATCCAATCCGCAATACGCTCCACCTCCGACAAGTGGTGCGAGCTGACAAAGACAGTGCGCCCTTCGCTCACGTGGTCCTCCACCAAGACACGCAACAGCAGGTCGGTCATCACAGGGTCGAGACCGGAGGTCGGCTCATCCAGCATCAGCAGGTCTGCGCCCTGGCACAGAGCCAGCAGGTGGCACACCTTGGTGCGGTTGCCCAGTGAGAGTTTGCCGAATGGGCGCTTCATCGGGATCTCAAAGAGGTTCACGTAACGCTCCACCAGGCTGTCGGACCATTTGGGATAGTAGCCACGGTTGAAGCGAACCAACTGTTCGGCAGTCAGCGAGTCAAAGAGTTGTTTGGTCTCGGAAACGAATCCGGTGCACTGCAAAATGGCGACGTGGTCCTTGCGGATATCGAGGCCCAACACCTGTGCCGAGCCGCCTGTGGGATGAGAGAGCCCGAGAAGTGTCCGAAGGGTGGTGGTTTTGCCCGCGCCGTTGCGGCCCAGGAAGCCATATACGGCGCCACGCGGCACGTTCAGGTTCAGGCCGTCGATCGCGCGCACGTCGGGATAGATTTTCGTCAACCCCTGAGTGGAAATTACGGCGTCCGTCATTTCCGTCCTCCCAGCTCGCCGAGTTCATCCTCAACAAGCTTGATGGTCTCTTCCGCGTTCAACCGCAACTGAGTGCTTTCCACCGCCAACTGGCGGGCCAGCGGGCGGAGTCGCCGAACCTTCTCGGATTTCAGCAGGCCCGGGTGCTCATCGGCGACATACGTGCCCCCGCCCGGAACGGTGCGGATCACGCCATCGCGTTCCAGGTTCTGGTAGGCACGTGCCACGGTATTGGGATTCACGCGCAGCTCTGCCGCCAGCTTGCGCACCGAGAGCAGCGCGTCCCCCTGCTTGAGCGCGCCGGCCGCCACCACCTGTTTCACCTGCGCTTCAATTTGCAGGTAAACCGGAACACCCGAGGATGGATTCACGTGCAGAATCATACTGTACTAATACAGCCATACAGTTGGCTTGTCAAGAGTTTTTTTGATTATTTGTATGGGGCCTGATTTTCGGGTCCCCGCCCCGTGCCGGGAGACATATTCAAAGGAACCGCGGGAGGGATGGTTCCGTATTATCATGGTGGGAGACATTTCGCTGCCTATTCGTGTTGCAGGAGGAAAACCATGCGTCCATTGACCAGAATTCTCTGGATTCTCGGAGCCATCATCTTAGTCGCACCCGCAGCCGTGCCGAAGGAAAAGCCCGCGAAGGGCGACGGGCAAGGTTCGATTGTGATCACTTTCAAAGACGGCCACCAGGAAAGCATTCGCCTGGCGGATGTCGCCCGAATCGAATTCAGTACGCCCACCAGTTCGCCCCTCCCCGCGGGCAGCGCCCGCTTTCTCGGGGACTGGAAAGTCGGCGACGGAATTGGTGGAACGTTTACGATTTCCCTGAAGGTCGATGGGCAGGCGACAAAGACAAATGGCAACTCATCCGGCACATGGAAGGTGGTAGGGGGCGAGGCTCAGGTGAGTTGGGACGATGGCTGGCACGATGTGATCCGCAAAGTGGGCAATAAATACCAGAAGGCGGCGTACTCCCCGGGGAGATCGCTTTCGGGGCAGCCGTCCAACGTCGCGGACGCGGTTTACACCGAACCCAATTGAGCGCAAGGCTCAGCAGAACGCACCCTCAGCCCGAAGCCGGCGGGCTCGTGATCCCGGCTTAGGGCCCCAGTCGCGGCACTTTCTCGATGTCGCTAATGCGGTCGACTTCAAGCTTCATGTTTCCGGTGTCATCAATTCCAAACGCGGGCGTGAACTTCGCACCCCACACAATCTCATCGTACCGGTAAGAATAGCGGGCGTGCACCACCTGACTGAACATGTCGTCCACACCCTTGATGAGAATGAGCACCTCGGCCTGCATGCGCTCGAGGTCGGCGGCCGTCTTGCCGAAGAGCGGGCTGTCTTTGTCGAGGGCGTGAACGATGGTCCAGGTGAGCGCGAGAAATAGAACACTGTCACGCTCTAGTTCCAACCTCTCGAATTTCCTCTCCTGACGGCCCCCCACATCCACCACGGTCATCAACATGACGTTGGCTTGCAGTTCCATCAGGTTGCTTACGCCGCGGTTGACCACGCGGAATTGAAGGCTTGTTCCGTCCTGGTACGGCGCGATAATCATGGTGTTGCTGAATCCGATGCGCGCCGTGGGACGGGTGATGCGGCCCACCAGGAATCCCGTCAGAACCGCAAACCCCATCAGCCCCACCATCGCCTCGAAGGCGGCTACCAGGCTGACCAGCGTCCCCTGTGGGGCAAGGGTTCCGTACCCCACCGTGGTCAGAGTCTGGGCGCTGAAAAAAAATGCGTTCAGAAAACGCCCCCATGCGGTGGGCGCGTTTCCTCCCTGCAGGTACTGGATGCCGATCAAGTAATAGGTGGCCGCGAAGACCAGATTTACGCCGATGAAGCTGGCCAGGAGGAGCGCGAAAAATTTGTACCAGGGCGCGTTGATGAAGTAGAGATACGGGTGGACGTCCTGCCAGGTGGTGCCGTGGCGCCGCACGTTAAACTGTCCATCCTTGCGAATGACGCGGCGAATGGTAGCACTGTATTGCTGAGTGAGACCGGGATCGAAATTTGGCTTTTTCATGGGATCACGGATATTAGATGAAAATCCCCGCCGAAGTTACCTGCGTTCAGCCTTTTTGGGTCGGCCCCAGCTCGGATTCCACGATTTCGGTGACCACGGCCAGAAGCTCGCGGGCTATATCCACCTCATTGGTCCCGTTGAATTTCAGCCGCTTGTCGAAGGGCTGGTGGATGTGCACCACCATCTCGCTGTGGGGCCACCCAATTTCAACCACAAATTCCTCGGGCCGTTCGCTGAGTGCATGATGCAGGGTTTTCCTTATGTCGCCATCGAATTGCTTGGGAAGAACTCCAGTGATCTGTACGGGCACGTTCACCTCCGTGGCGCGAATTGTACTCGAAGGGAATAACGGTGACAAGGCGCGCCGGGAAATCCCTGTGTTCGTGTACAATATCACGCCGCCAAGGGCCATCGGGCTCTGGGGAGCGTGGGGGAAAAATTTACAATTCAATTGCGAACTTTTTGGTGAACTCTTCCATCTGATAATCTGGGCATGGTTGGAATAGGCTGCGAAATAACTGGCGAAATTACGGTCCCCACGGGGGCTGTGAGAAGCTCACCATTATGATTGTTCCGGTGATCCACATTCTCTGTTTGATGTTGGCCCAAGCCTCCCCCACGCCCCCGGCGGAGACAGTTTCTGCACCGACTCTCGAGATCGGATATCACCAGATGTATAACCTCCAGTTCAATGAGGCGCACCAAACGTTTCACGCCTGGGAGCTGCTACACCCCGCCGACCCGCTTGCCCCCAGCTCGGATGCCGCCGCGTACCTGTTTGCCGAGTTCGATCGCCTGGGCGTGCTGCAGTCGGAATTGTTTGTGGATGATACGAAGTTGAAAAAGAGCGGAAGGCTGGCGCCGGATCCTGTTGCCAGACAAAAATTCGAAGAGGCGCTGGCCCGGAGCGAGCAACTGGCTGACGCGGTCTTGGCGCGCTCGCCCCAGGATTCCAATGCGCTCTTCGCCAAGACTCTGAATCTGGGACTGCGCTCGGACTACGTAGGATTGATCGACAAGCGTTACCTGGCCTCGCTCAGTTACATGAAGAGCGCTGGAGTTCTGGCGGACAAGTTACTCGCCATCGATCCTTCGCGGTATGACGCTTATCTGGCCACGGGAGTTGAGAATTACATGCTGGGCCTGAACGCGGCCCCGGTCCGATGGCTCCTACGAATCTACGGCGCTCAGGCGGACAAAGAAGTTGGTATCGCGAAGCTCAAGCTGACAGCGCAAAAGGGCCACTTTCTGCTTCCCTTCGCCCGCCTTTTGCTGGCCGTCGCCGCATTGCGCGACAAGGACCGGACCAAAGCGCGCGAGTTGCTCGCTGGTTTAGCGCACGAATTTCCCCACAACGCGCTCTACGCACACGAGCTTTCCCTGCTCCAATAACGGACGAGCGTGTGGCGCGATGCCCGTCCAACGATTCTCCACCAAATTGCGTCCAACCACTGATGAGACTCCACCGAGGACGGCTAAATACCATTCGCACGCTGGCCATGCTCCCATTCGGGCTGCTACTCAGTACGCCCCTGCTGGCCCAAGAAACAGCCCTGGAGCTTGACCCCGCGCAAACCCAAATTCATTTCACCCTGGACGCAACACTGCACACCGTCCACGGAACATTTAAGCTGAAGCACAGCACGGTGCGGTTTGATCCCACTACGGGCAAGGCCGGCGGCCTCGTGGTGGTGGACGTCACCAGCGGCAACACAGACAACGACGGCCGTGACCGCAAGATGCACAAGGACGTTCTTCAAAGCGCACAGTATCCGGAAGCCACCTTCGTCCCCGCGCAGGTCAAGGGCAGCGTGAACCCGCAAGGAGAGTCCCAGGTGGAGGTCCAAGGCGTGGTCAAGCTCCACGGAGGCGAACACGCGATCACCCTCACCTTCATTGTCCAAAGGTCCGGCGACCAGCTTACCGCGCGCACGAGCTTCGTGATTCCTTACCAGCAATGGGGACTGAAAAACCCCAGCACTTTTTTCCTGCACGTCGGTGAACGCGTGGACGTGGAAATTCAGACCGCTGGCAGGCTGACCGCAGCGCCCCAGCATTGAAAATTGATTTTGGCGGAGTCGCGCGGTGAATATTCTCGCGGCGTAGAGATAAAGTGCTCAGATCTCGTAGCCCAGGCGCTTGGCGCATTGGCGCAACATTTCCACTTCCCAAACCGGCCGCTGAGGATTCCTGGGATGTGATTGGCTCGTCGGGATGCGCCCCAACAAATGGAGAAACACCGCGGCGGAATGTTTGTAGGCGGGCACAGGCTCGCGAAACGCCACATTGCCCAAGTGTTGGAGCGCGTCAGAGAGGGCGAAGTAGGCGGGCTCGCCCGCAAACCATAGGCGGTCACGCTCGGCGAACTTTTCGGGCGCGAAGCTCGCCAGTCCCAGCAGATAATCCGATCCGTATTCGATCATATTAATTCCCAAATCGTTGCCCGTATAGATGCGGAACTCCGGGCGGATTTGGTCGCGCAGCGCCAGGCGGCGGAGTTCCACAGGCCGGTCAAGCGACGAGTGTTTCATCCCCTTTAGTTCTGGAATCTCCATCAGGCCACGCACCGTCTCTTCGTCAAAGATTTCTCCGTTGGGCGCGAACATGGCGCCCAGCTCGAAACCGATCACATGCTCGTAACCCCGGCAAATGGATTGGTAGAGGGCGATTTTTTCCTTCGCCGGCTTGCCATGCAGACGCGCCGTCTGAAAAATGATCGGGATGCCGCCGAAGGAGACGATCGAATCCATCTGGCGACGGTAAAGCGAGACCGGGTCGCCCTCCTGACCCTCGATGTACGCCCCCGCCACAAAGGGCACGCCATTGCCCAGAGCCTCGCGTGTCCAGCCCAGAACGTCAAGTTTTTCCGTCTCACTCAGGTAATTCACGTAGCCGGTGTCCATGTTCACGGCGTTCATGAGACCCACCTGATGGACGTGGTGCGCCTGGCGCTGAAAAGCATCCACAGCCACCGCTCCATTAGCCAAATATGGGAGCAAGACTGCAGCGATGCCCTGCACTGGGCGACGCGGCCGGCGTCGTTCCATGAATGAGTCGATGGTCATGCGTGGTCACCGGCAAGAGTCGTTCTGAAACACAGAGCCCTCACACTCGCGCCTTCGCTTCCTTCAGCTTCGCCGCATCTTCAGACTTCTTGTAATACCCATCCAGAGGATAGCACCCGGAGGGCAATCCATTGCGCGGCGCGGTGGTACAGTCGCTGAATGTCCGACAGATGCGCTTGTGCTGGACCGTTCGGCCCTCGAGCGCGTCCCATAGCAATTCCGGGTAGGTTAGGACCATGCGGCCGAGCCCCACACAATCGGTCCAACCGTCGCGCACGGCGGCCTGCGCCACTTGGGGCAGAAAATCCTGCAAGTAGGTGTAGCCCGTTCCCACAAAAATGAGATTGGGAAATTGCTGCTTCAGGCAGTGCGTCACATCCATCAAGCGAGCCACGCCACGCAGGGGATCTTCCGGCGGCTGGTATCCGTCTGACGGCGGGTAGAGCGCCGGCCGCTGGATGTGCGGGCAGTAATATGGCGACCCGGCCGTGATATTTACCAGACGGATATTCAGTTCCTCGAGGAGCGCCATGAAGCGTACGGTTTCCGCCAGTTCCGGCTCGACTGGGCTTTGCGGATTCACGCCGAACCCCCAACGATATGGGATGAGCAAAGCGTACGATTCGGGGACGCCCGGGCCAGGCTTTCCTGCCGTCGACTGCGCAGGGTCGGGGCGAAATGGGACCGAGTCAAAGGCGGAGAGGCGCACGCCAATTTTCAAGCCAGGTGCAACCGACCGAACGCCCTGCACCACCTCGCGCAAAAAGCGTGTCCGATTTTCAAAGCTCCCGCCGTAATCCCCTTCTCTCGTGTGCGCGCTCAAGAATTCGTGGCCAAGATATCCGTGGCAATGCTTGATGTCCACAAAATCAAAACCCAAAGCTTGCGCCAGCCGTGCCGCGGCATGGAAATCTCCAATGATCCCGCGAATCTCCCCGTCGGTGAGCACGGGATAGTCCTCGGGCAAGCCGAGTTTTCTGTCAAGGATGGGATGGTGATAGAGAATGCGCGGCTCGCCACGATTGAGCGCGCTGGGGCGGCTATATCGGCCGGAATGGGTCAATTGCAGGCCAATGAGCAAGTCCTCGACGGAGCCAGTGGTGCGCCTAAGCTCATCGATGAGCGCGTCGCGCAGGCGCGCCAAGCCGTCTTGAGTATGCGGGGCCAACAATAATTGATTTGGGTTGGCGCGCCCATCGTGCCGCACGGCCACTGCTTCCCCGCCCCAAATCAGCTTTGCGCCACTTCGTCCAAAATGCCGCCAGCGGCGAAATGTTTTCTCGGTGGGATTTCCGTCGGCGGTGCCGTCCCAGCCTTCCATGGGATGAATCGCGAGCCGGTTGCCGAGTTTGATTTCACCGCGCGCCAACGGTTGGGCCAGAGGCGACTCGGCGCCGTGCAGGAGTTCACGATCAAGGGGAATCTTGAGGCCTAATGCGTCGAGGCAATCTGAGAAATGGTCGACGTCCCGAACGCTTCCCAGTCGAACGAATTCGCGCGCGCTCATGACATTCTCCGCGGATTCGGCAACGCTACCACGCACCTTACGTTGCGCATCCCCCACCTCTCAACGATGGCGCGACCGCTCCGACCACAAATATTCCTCGATACAAAAGAATTCATGAATAGACACCTTCAAGCTCGAAAACTGTTTCAACCCAACTGGCAGGGCTCACTTTAGCACGGACTCGGGCTTTCCTTGGGCGAAGAACTTGCAGTGACACTCGGATTCTATGTTTACGGCGGGCGTTCATTCCAGGTTGCAGACGGGTGTATAGTTGGGAAGGATTGGGCAGGCGCGTTACGCCCCCGACTGATGAATAGAAACATAATCGGGGCGGCCGCAAGCGGCCTGGCTTCCCAAACTCGACGACGGAGGAAACCGCATGTCCCCTCTATGGGCGGCCCTTACTGCTTCAAGCAATCAACCCCCTTTTATTTTTCTCGTGATCGGATTTCTGGTGGGCGCGGTCATATTTTTTCTCGGCTTCAGGACCTACCGCGAACTGCGCGTGGTGGCTGATACACCTCTTGCCCCGGTGCGCAGCATACCCATGGGCCTGGTGCACGTGCAGGGCAAAACCGCCGGCGACGATCGCCTCACCAGCCCTCTCACCGGCATGCCTTGCTACTACTACAAAGTCCATGTGGAAAAATATGTGAAAAAGGAAAAGGACAGCAGTTGGGAGACCGTCCGCACCGATACGGATGAGCGGGCATTTTACCTGGACGACAGCACAGCCAAGGTGCTGGTGAATCCGCACGGCGCCGAGTACGATGTGCCCCGCACATTTCACGGCGAGGTCGGCCTACATTCCAGTCATTCACGCTCGGTTGACCCGACGCTGGGCGTGGCCGGCCCATCCGAGCAAGACCTGCTCAACTACGTTTCCAGCGCCTCCCAGCCCCGCGCCGCGCTCGAGTCCTCCAACATTCCCGGAGCGTCGGCCCTGGCCCAGGTTCTGGAGATCGAGCAATCTCTCGAGGCCGCGGGCATCGGGGTTTCTCTGGGCGCGGGAGGAGTTAACGTCGGCTTTGGAGGCGATCAAACTTACCGGTTCACGGAGAACTGCCTGCTGGCCGAGCGCGACTGCAACATCCTCGGAACGTGCGTGGAGAATCCGGCTCCGAAAGACGAGCGCGACCGCAACCTCATCCAGAAGGGGCAAAACGAAAAGACCTTCCTGATCACTTCGAAGTCCGAGAAGCAAATTGAGAAGAGCTTGCGCTGGAAAGCCTTCCTCCTGATTTTCGTGGGCGCAGCCATCATGGTGGGCATGGTCGCCATCATGCTTCACAGCGCGGGAATGTTGTAGGCATCTCCTTCGGGGCGCGAACCCACCCTCGCCATGCAATCAATTCGTCTTCGCGTTCCATCGCGACATGTCGGTACGCGTGCGATCGAGTGGATCGTATAAAGCATGGGCCGGGCGGACTTGCGCCGGCTCGTCAGCGACAGTGATGGCAAGGATTCGCACTCTGTCGTTGTCCGGCAGAGTGAGAGTGGTGGCGCCGTCGGGCCGATCGATGGAGTAGGCAAACAGGTAAGAATACGAATAGGGCTCATTGCCACCATCGGCCGTGTGCCGGTGCGAAGCGAACCAGGCAACTGGCGCAGGTTTGATGAAACCAGGCTTTACACCCTCGCACAGCGAGGTCATTTCCATCTCATGACCCTTGATTTGTGCCCGGATCCTTCGCGCTTCCTGGGCCGCCGCGCTCTTGTCATTCGGCGCAGGCTCGGGCGGCGCAAAAACTTCAACCTGCTTCCAGATTCGAGTGTCCCACTGCCCGATGTAGCCGCCCCAATCTTCGATCGTCAACTCAGCAGGCTCGTTGCCCACGCGGAATGTGGCACGCTGGTCTCCATCAGCGGATGCCGCAAGTATGTAAATCCGATTGAATTTGCCAGCGGGAAGGTCGATGGTTTGTCCACGAGCCACCACGGCGTTGCGCTTGCCGGTCCAAGCCGGAGCAAGGTGAAAGTGAATGCCGTTGTGGGTGAATTCGTTGGGCAGCATTTCGGCTGGCAAGGCCTGGCCCGCGGCGTCAAAGCCACCCATGGACTTTTCGCCATCGTCACTGGCCGCCGCCAAGTCGTAAGTGAGTCGCACAGGCCACGAATGTGCCGCCACTAATTTGGCGCGCGAGGGAGCAAGTTTCACTGAAAACGTCCGGAGGGCGTAAGGCGTGAGCGATGTCACCAACGCGCCATTCGACAGCGTGGCCGTACCCAAGGGTTGCTCCTGCCCATTCACTTCGCGGGCGGCGGTGATCGGTCCGGCGAATGAAATGCTGACGTGAGGCGCCGTTCCTCCGCGCATTTCAACCACCCGGACAATTACCTCGTCGCTGTTTTCGGCTTTCTTGACGGCCATCACACGCACATCGTCACTATCGACTCGAAGCAGTGAAAACTCTTTCCCCAATACTCCCGGGTGCGCCGGACTCTCGAAGGCGATGAGGGGATGATCAAGCCGGTAGGCGTGCCAGTCGGTTTTTCCATTGCGCCAGTCCCCAGCGTGCGCAGCAAGACCGTACACAAATTCGTGGTGACCCCAATCTTGCGTGATCTGGTCGCTGTAATCCTTGCCGTTGCCGCCTCCCAAGCCCGGCGTGTAGATCAAGGTCAGGCGCAGCGTGTTGTCGCTGGGCTTGTCCGATCCCGTCTTTGGGCCGGAAAGAATAGTGACGCCGAAATCGCCGTTCATGTCAGTGAGATCGAACCAATGGTGTGATGCAACTTCAAACTTCTTTGGGTCGTTGTTCCCCCGGCGAATTGTGGCCGTGCCCCAATTGTAAGTCGCCTCGGGATTCGCAGCGGTCAAAGGAAAAGTGGCTTTGAGCGCCGCCTCCTTGGATTTCCAATCGATGGCGTTCGAGAATTCCACGCGGTTGCCCGCGTCACCGTCCGAAAGGCGAATGGTCTGCACAAACTTCGAGCCTTCCGTTTCGCGCTCCACTTCAAGCGCCACGCGGACCGGGCCATTTTCAACGATGCGGATTTTGGCGGGTCCCTGGACGTAAGTGCGTGGAGGCTTCTGCTGGTCGGCCCAATCCATGTTCCACGCGGGCCAGTCGTAGGGCTTTTCAGTCTGGATGGCCAAGCGCGCCGGAGCAGAGAGCAGCTCGCGATTCAGAGTTTTGTCGAAGATGCTGGCCACGTCGCCGTTCTCATCCACGCGCACTCGATAGCGAGCATTCTCCAGGCTCGACTCGGTGACCTTGAGTTCGGAGGCAGAAGTCGAAAAGGAGGAAGGCTGGATGTCGTACACAGCGAATCCCACCGAAGGAACCTTGGCCAGGAATAGAACCTTCGCGGATCCCTGGCCTCCGCCCTCCAACTGTGCGGGAACTTCCTTGCCGTCAGGCCCCATCACTTGAACGGCTTGGGGTGCGCCGTTGGGAAAAGAAATGGCAGCCTCCACCACATCTTCGCGCGGAATGTTCAGGGAATTGTAGACAACGATGGGCGTGCCCTTGGCCTGAGTGTCCATTCCAGACGCCACAGCTCCAGTGGAGGAAGTCAGCACGTCGGCAAACTGGTTCAGCGCGATGAC
>JBGPCF010000145.1:0-16987 GCA_041481635.1 Terriglobia bacterium
CTCGCGCTTTTGCTCCACGCTTCTTTCAGACCCCGCCTCGCGGCGATGCCCTTGCGCTTCGCTAACCCTTCACCTCCATCAGGTTGGGTAGAGGACTTCCACCTCCAAGCTGTCGAACATGCTCGGCACACAAAAAAGAGGAGCCCGCATCTGCGAGCTCCTCCTGGTTGAAAAGCGTTGTGGATGAATCCTAGAACTCGATGCGGAGTCCGAACTGCCATTCCCGCATGTTTGAGTTGCCCAGGATGTCCGTGATTCTGCCCGCAGATCCGCAGTCGACGCAGCTATCAGGCCCACCCAGGTTAACGTGGTTGAATGTATTGAAAGACTCAGCGCGCAGTTGAGCTTTCACCCGCTCAGTGATGTCGATGGTTTTGAAGAACGAGATATCGGCATTAAAGAACCTCGGACCCCAGAGTGAGTTGATCCCAGCGTTGCCGAATGTGCCCACTGCCGGACGGTTCCACGGACCACTGGTACAACCAGGATCGGTGGGGCATGTCCCGCCATTGGTGGGCGCGAGCGTGTGTGTGGCTATTTGATACCAGTAGCCGGCTATCGCGGGATTACCAGAGCGCGTGCCAGCGCCTACGGTGCCCTTAACATTCGGAAAGCCTTCCCCAGTATCGGCGTCCTGGCCACGGTTATTGTACCCTGGAGTGAATGGAGTACCACTCATCGCACTCCAGGCACCGTTGATCTGCCATCCGCCAATTAGGAGATTAGCTGCCCGCGAGGCATTGCCCATATATTTCTGGCCTTTGCCGAAAGGCAAATTGATGACGTTGGTAATGGTCAGGACATGGCGCCGCTGCCAGCCCGATGGGCCGTAACTCAGGCTCGGATTGTAGATGAAATAGCCACTCCCGTCGTATTCGTTGGCATGCGCCCAGGTGTAATTGCCGGAAAGGGTGTAGCCGGCGCCAAAGCGCTTGTCCACCTTCGTTTGAAGAGACTCGTAGTTGTTACTGGCGTCGTTGCCATAATAGTTGACGCCCTGTGTCCATCCAAACTTTGAGTAGTACGGCTTAGCGGGGTTATTGTTACGCCCCGGGGTAAATCCCGCGAGGGTCGGAGTGTTGGTGTCATAGTTGGGACCATCGCCGTTGAATACGTGAGTGCCCTTATTGGCAACGTACGCCGCCTCGGCCGACAGGGTGTTGCTGAAAGCGTGCTGGAAAGTAACGTTCCAGGCATCCACCGTCAGCAGGCGCATGTTCTTGGGGTGTATATGCGGGCTGATCCCGTCGGGCAGAAGGGGATTTCCGGTGGCACCCAGGCACTGTGTTTTGGTGCCGGTGGGGTCGGTAATGGAGTTGCAGTTGTTTTGGAGAATTGTACTGGGGTTGAGTGCTGTCGGACCCTGTGAGAGTGTGAAGGCGTCTGAGGCATTGGACGGCGCATTCAGATTCTGGTTTGCCAGCACGGGGACGTTTTGCGTGACCGTGTGACCGAAGATCGATCCAAACGTGCCGATATCAAAGGAGCGGCCATAGCCCATACGGATTACAGTTTTGGGGTTCATCTGATAGGCGATGCCCAGGCGCGGGGCGAAGTTCGTGTAACTGTTCCCGACATTGCCGTTGCTGCCGATGCCCTTGGCGCCTGCCACCCAGACCTCGCCGGTATCCGCTTGGACCCAGCCGCCATTGCCGGCACCGTTCACCGATTGCGGGAAGTAGATTTCCCAGCGCATCCCGAAGTTCAGGGTGAGCTTGGGAGTGAAGCGCCAGGTATCCTGCCCATAGAAGAACCACCGCTTCTGCCGCTCCGCCGCGGTCGTCACGTTACTCACGTAACGAGCGAAGGAAGTAACATCACCAAGCAGGTAGGTTGCCGACCCCAGTCCCGAACCGCCGGGGCCTTGGGTGAAGTTGTTGCTGAAGTAGATTTCACCAGAGCGGTGGGAGTCGCTGGGCACGCGTAGATTCATGGCGTAGCGAATGTCCGCTCCGAATTTGAGGGTGTGGTTGCCCCGGATATTAGTCCAGTTGTTGACAAACTGGTATTGCTGCTCCTGTTCGTTCAACGGGCAGTTGCACTGGTTGACGCCGAGACTATACCCCCAATCCAAGCCCCCGGTGCCCTGAATCTGGAAGTGCGGCATTCCAGAGGTGTAGTACTTGTCGGTGTTGAGACCGGGAATGCCGGCGTCTGTTGCCGGGCTGGTGCCGAGACCATTGGGGTTCACAAACACGCGATAGCGCATGAACCCGAAACGGAAATCGGTGAGCCAGGTTGGCTTGAGCGTGTAGTCAAAACCATAAGTAAGGCTTTGGTTTCGCACGCTCGATGCTCCCGCGAAACCACCCACGCTGGGGTCCACGTTGAATGCCGGGCCGCCAACCTCAGTCCCGAAGAGGCCCGGTCCCACGCGGGCGAACTGCTGTAAGCTGTAGCGGCCAAACATGTGCAGCTTATCCGTGGCGTACCAGTCTGATCGGGTGTCGAAGCCCCAACTATTAAACGTCTGGCTGCCGGAAGCGAAGTAATTGTTGTCTTGGGCGCAGGAAATCTGGGCACAGGTGACATTGGGCATCGGGATGTTTGTCAGCATCTTGGCCGCCGCCACAGCATCCGGAGTCGCCAGGAATGCAGTGGGAATCACGTTAGGGCTTGTGCCATTGTCCCCCATGAACTGCTGGCGCAGGTCGGCCGGCCCACAGGCTGTGCCGTCGGCCTTTAGAGAGCCTGAGGAAACGCAGGGGTTGACGGCCCCGCTCACGCCAGCGCTGAAGGGGTTGAAAATCTGCGTGCCTGCCTTTGCTGCCAGGAGGCTAAAGTCGCCGGCGCGCTCGGCCGCAGTCGGCACACGGGTCGCGCCGGAACCGCCGAGAGCGCGCGGCGTGCGCTGGTAGTCGCCGAAAATGAAGAGCTTATCTTTCTTGATCGGACCGCCGCCCGAACCTCCGAACTGGTTCCATGTGCTGTGCGGAACCGTGTCAATTCCACCGCAGGCACCGCCGCACTGAGTGAATGGGTCACGGGCGCTGGTGGCGTTGGTGCGATTGAACTCGAAAATGTCTCCGTGCCACGAGTTGGTTCCCGACTTGGTTTGGCTGCTGACGGCTCCGGCGATGGCCATGCCGATCTCGGCGTCGTAATTCTGGGTGGTAATCTTGGCCTCAGTGACCGAATCGAGGTTGGGGTTAATCACCACGATTCCCAGTATGGGGTCCTGGTTAGAGGTGCCATCCAACGAATAATCGGTCCCGCTAAAGTTCTGCCCGTTCATCATGATCTGGATGGCGCCCTGGGGATTTTCGCTGGCGGCGTGTTGCCATCCCAGTCGTTGCGCCCCCGGAGTCAGCAATTGCAGAGCGATGAAATTGCGGTTGAAAATCGGCAGATCCTCCACCTGTTTTTCGGAGAAGCTCGTGGCCACATCTGTCTTCTCGGTCTTAAGCAGCGGGACCGCTGCCGTAACCTCGACAGTTTGTGTGACGGCGCCCAGCTTCAAAGATGCGTTGACCTGGTTGGCGGCGTCCACGTTCACCTGCACGTCCTGCTGCACGTAGGCCTGAAAACCCTGAGCCTCAACACGCACGCGGTAGACTCCCACAATCAGGTGCTCCTGATCGTAGCTGCCCACATTGTTGGTGGCGGTTTCGAAGTTCACGCCCTGCGCGACGTTGGTGATGGTGACCTTGGCGTTCGGCACAGCTGCACCTTGCTCGTCAGTCACTGTGCCAATGATGCTGCCATATACCGCCTGACCGAACAACCTCCCTGCCGGATAGGCCAGCACGGAAAGAAGCAAACCAGCAAGCAATAATCCTCGTCTCATTTCAACGCTCCTTTAAAGGTTAAGGGCACGGCATGAGCCAGCCCCTGATTATGCCCAAATGATAGCGGCACGAATATCGTCCCGCAGACAACCTAGCTCCGCGCACCCCATCTCGAATGACGCGCTGAGGGTGCGCACTCGCCCATGTTTAGTCAGGCGGGAAAGACCCGCCAAGTGGAAGTGATTAGCCCCGGCATCAGCCCGTGATGCCGAAAGAAGAGAATGACCTGAGTTTCAGAGAATGATCCCAACTACCGACGCAATGGATGCACTATATTCGTGCCATAAATCAATGTCAAGCTCTATTTTGATTAGCTATTCGCAGCCAATTCTTGGAGTACCAAGCTGGCCGAACTACCAAGCCTTCCGCGATCCTGTTCATTACATTGAACTTTCTCGCGGAATTAATCGGGTTCAACATTAAGGTGCCTTCTTGACCTCGCATAGTGGAAAGTAGTACCTTAGTGACCCAAATCCGTGGGAGTTACGTCGGGTATGTAACGGGTAAGCAACCGTTACAGCCCGCCTTTAACTTGTGTCGGGACAAAGGGGTGAGAAAGGTCACACAGGTATGAAAGCCGCGGGAGATATCTCGCCGACCGAAGTTAGACCACCTGAAATCACTCGGAAGGAGCAACAGGCGCAACTGCAGAAAGTCCTGCATTCCGAAGCTTTTCGCTCCGCCCCCGGCCTCCAGAAATTCCTTGAGCACGTTGCCACCAAGACCATAGACGGCCTTTCTCAACAAATCAAAGAGTATACGATCGGGATTGAAGTATTTGGGAGATCGAACGATTACGACCCCAAGATCGATACGGTGGTCCGGGTCCAGGCTCACCGACTTCGGGACAAGTTGAAGGAGTATTACAACACCGAGGGAATTGCTGATCCCATCCTGCTGGTTATACCCAAAGGACACTATATACCCTTCTTCTCCCGACAGGGTGCGGCTGGCAGCGGACCTGAGCACCTTGACTCCGAAAGTCCGATATCGAACAAGGATGCCCACCTCACTCCCTCCAATGGGCGCCCTGTCGTCAGCACACCGACTGAGCCTAGGCATCATACGCACCTTTGGGTTGCGGCGGGCATCGCAGGGATTGCGCTTCTGGCAGGTTTCGCACTTCTGTTGCCGCGGGTCATTCGCTCAAACGGGGAATCGGCCAAAACCAACTCAACGGCCTCTCCCACTTTGGACCTCGACGGCCCGTTGCGGGATTTGTGGGCTGACTACTTGTAAGGATGGAAGTTCACCGCTGATCGCGTTCTCCAATACTGAGTTTCTGGTCACCGAAACCTCGGACTTGCTTCGCCTCAAAACCGAGCAGGTTGACAATATGGGCGCTCCCGCGAGCAGCGATTTGGCCCGCCGGCTGGCCGCCAATCCACGTCTGCTCGACCGCACCGGACCAGTAGCCTTCGAAGACGTTTATACGGGCACGGGAGAAGTGATGTCCGTTTTCTACCTTACGCGAATGTTTTCCCAATACCACGTGCCTTTGGGAGTGAAACGAATCCGCCTGGTCACCACCGACGACCTTACGCAGCACGATGTGGTCTTCCTGGGGTCGACACGGGAGAATGCTCTCATGGAAGAGCTTCCACTGACCCAGGACTTTGTATTCGCCTGGCCACCAAAGCTGATCGGCGTTTGGAGCGGACAAATCCTGAACCTGCATCCAAGACCTGGCGAGGGTACGTCCTATCAGGTTGAGCGCGACCCGAAATCGCTTGTGCTCCGCACCGATTATGCCCTGGTCAGTTTTCTGCCCGGGATCACACCTAATAGGAAGATTGTGGTTCTTGGAGGTTTGACTACCCTCGGAACCCAAGCCGCCGCTAACTTTGCCAGTTCGCCCACCGAAATCGCAGAACTCGCGGCCCGGCTTGATACAGGACCGGGCCCCTCCCCCAAGAGAATCCCCCCTTTTTTCCAGGCCGTGTTAAGAGTCGAGATCATGAAGGGTGATGTCCTCAGCGTGAGGTATGTCACCGGACATG
This sequence comes from Terriglobia bacterium, assembly GCA_041481635.1. Lineage (GTDB taxonomy): Bacteria > Acidobacteriota > Terriglobia > UBA7540 > UBA7540 > DASYXZ01. The sequence goes on from JBGPCF010000145.1 coordinate 5,789, forward strand.
TCATTCACCCGGCACCACGACTGTCTCCCAAAAACTAACCATCAATTCAAATCTATTCTGTTACGTTGATCTTTCATCAAAGTAACGCGCCCTCCCGCGAGCCCATGGGGCAGAAATGGCGCGCGCGCCGGCTATGGCGGGACGCTCATCTTTGAATCTTAAAATGCAGTGTATGATGGAAATGAGGGGCAGGAATTCGGGCTTGTCAGCGGGAAATTTGAAATGGCCAGATTCGTACAGAGCAGAGTCCGAAGGTTGACGCGACGCGAGGTGTTGAAAGCCGCCGCGGCCAGCCTGGGTGCCGTGCCATTCGGCAATATCCTTCTCGCCCAGACTCCCACACCCCAAGCTCGCCCCACGCCAGACGTTCGGTTCGCCAATGTGGCAAAGTCAGCCGGGTTGTCCCACCAGACGATTTTCGGTAGCGATCAAAAGAATCGTTATCTGTTGGAAACCACGGGCTGTGGGGCCGCCTTTTTTGACTACGACAACGACGGGTGGCTGGACATTTTCCTGGTCAATGGATCGCGAGTGGAAGGCTTTCCGCACGGCCAGGAACCCACCAACCATCTCTACAAAAACAACCGCGATGGGACATTCACCGATGTGACGGTGAAGGCCGGACTGATTCATCCGGGATGGGGCCAGGGCGTCTGCATCGGTGACTACGATAATGACGGATTGGAAGACCTGTTCATCACTTATTGGGGCAAAAATGTTCTCTATCACAACAACGGTAACGGAACTTTTACGGACGTTTCCGAAAAGGCGGGCGTGGCCGGCTCCCGAACCCGCTGGGGAACCGGATGCGCCTTTCTCGACTATGATCGGGACGGCCATCTGGACCTTTTCGTCGCCAACTACGTCGACATCGGAGACTTCAAGGCCTGGCCGCTGCCCGAGTCAGGACCTTGCTTGTTCAAAAGCGTGGTGGTGGCCTGTGGCCCTCCCGGATTGCCCGGCGGGAAGAACATCCTTTATCGTAACAACGGCGATGGGACGTTTACCGATGTCTCTGAAGCGGCAGGAATCCTCCGTACGGAGGGAACCTATGGCCTGGGTGTGCTCGTGGCCGATTTTGACAACGATGGTTGGCCGGACATTTACGTGGCCAACGATTCCCAACCCAGCGCGCTCTACCACAACAACCACAACGGGACGTTAACTGATGTCGCCATTCAGTCCGGGTGTGCTTATAGCGCCGATGGAAAACCGCAGGCCGGCATGGGTGTCTCCGCGGCGGATTACGACTGCGATGGTTGGTTGGATATCTTCAAGACGAATTTTTCAGAAGACACATCCTCGCTTTTCCATAATGCCGGCCAGGGGGTTTTTGACGACGTGACATTTGCCGCCGGCCTCGGCCTGAACACTCGTTACTTGGGTTGGGGGTGTGGCTTCTTTGACATGGATAACGATGGCTGGCCTGACATCTTTGCATCCAATGGGCACATTTATCCCGAGATCAAACGGCTCGCCCTGGATATTCGCTACGAAGAACCTAAACTTATTTATTACAATCTTGGCAACGGACATTTCCGGGATATTACGAAGGATTTAGGAGGCGCCCTTCTGGAACTCGTTTCATCCCGAGGTTGCGCTTTCGGTGACTTTGACAATGACGGCGACGTTGACATTCTGGTCAACACGGTGAACAATTACCCGCAGCTCCTGCGCTGCGATTCGAAGACCGGACATCACTGGCTGAAAGTCCGCACCGCGGGCACCAAATCCAATCGCAGCGGCATTGGGGCTCGAATTAAATGCGTGACGGGAAGCCATCAGCAAATCGACGAGGTGCGCAGCGGAGGCAGTTACGCTTCGCAAAGTGATTTGCGCGTGCACTTCGGACTTGGCCCGGCTTCCAAAGTTGACCGCCTGGAGGTCCATTGGCCGAGCGGCCTGGTCGACGTGGCTGAGGACGTTCCTGTGGATCAAGTCGTGATGGTGCAGGAAGGAAAAGGGATAACAAAAAGTATAAAGTTTAAAGGCTGAGGGTTGAAGGATAACGTCTGAGACGCAAGGTCCGTTGACCCAGTCTCAAGTCTCCAGCGCCCGTTCGGCATGATGGATACATGACTTCTAATTTGAGACGTCGCTTGCTGCGTTCCCTGGGATTCGGTGGCCTGGCCTTTACCCTCAATGCCATAGTTCCCCCAAGGTCTCGGGCGGTCTTCTCTCTCGCCGGGGAAAATGATTCCTTCGGTGGCGTGATTGCCCCGGGCTCGCCCTTCGGCGTGACGCTAACGGACGTTGCGGCGGGCGCGGGCCTGAAATCGGTGTGCGTTTCCGGTGATCCAGATACCAAGCGTTGGATCGTTGAGACGACGGGTTGTGGCATCGCTTTCTTCGACTACGACAACGACGGCTGGCCGGATATTTTTCAGGTGAACGCGACCACCCTCGACCCTTCCGGCACGCCAGGCGCGGGGACCACCATCCCGATTCAGTCATCTCAATCCAAAATCGTCAACCCAAAATCCCCCCTTCCCACTTGTCATCTCTACCACAACAATCGAGATGGCACATTCACGGATGTTACGGAAAAAGCGCGGCTCACGCGGGTCGGTTGGGGTCAGGGCGTTTGCATTGGAGACTACGACAACGACGGTTGGGACGATCTGTTTGTTACCTACTGGGGCCAGAACGCGCTCTATCACAATAATGGCGACGGGACATTCACTGACGTTACCGAAAAAGCCGGGCTCGTTCAGCATGGCCCGCGGCCCAGATGGAACAACGGTTGCTGCTTCGTCGATTACGATAAGGACGGCCACCTCGATCTTTTTGTGGCCAATTACGTTGACCTGGACCTTTCGCAGACACCAACGGCCGGCTCCGGCAAATACTGCCTGTGGAAAGGGGTGCCCGTGATGTGCGGGCCGCGCGGCCTGCCACCCTCCACCAATCTTCTCTACCATAACAATGGCGACGGGACTTTTACGGATGTCACTGAGAAAGCTGGCATCCTCAAAACTCCCGGCTACTACGCCTTCACCGCGCTGACGGGCGACTTTGACAATGATGGCTGGCCGGACATCTACGTGACCTGCGATTCCACTCCCAGCATCCTCTATCGCAACAATCACGACGGAACTTTTACCGATATTGCGGTCCCCGCAGGCTGTGCCTACAATGATGATGGCCGCGAACAGGCCGGGATGGGCACGTCTGCGGGCGATTTTAATTGCGACGGTTGGCTGGATATTTTCAAGACCAATTTCTCCGACGATACTTGCAGCCTCTATCGCAACAACGGAGATGGGACATTCACCGATGCCACAGTCTCCGCAGGCATGGCACTGAACACACGCTTCTTGGGATGGGGATGCGGTTTCGTGGATTTCGATAACGACGGCTGGCTTGACGTTTTTGCCGCCCACGGGCATGTCTACCCGGAGGTCGAAAGGGCGGGAGTGGATGTTCCCTACAAGGAACCGAAGATTGTTTACCGCAACCTTCGTAACGGGAAATTCGAAGACGTCTCCAGCCGTACCGGCCCCGGCGTTGCTCTTTTGCGTTCGGCGCGCGGCGTCGCGTTCGGGGATTTTGACAACGACGGCGACATCGACATCGTCATCAATAATGTGAATGACCCGCCGACGCTGCTTCGCAATGACGGGCGGAACGAGAATCGGTGGCTAAAGGTTAAGACCGTAGGTACACGCTCCAACCGAAGTGGCATCGGCGCGCGGGTTAAAGTCGTGGCGGGCAATCATTCCCAAATCGATGAGGTGCGTAGTGGTGGCAGCTATATCTCTCAAAATGATCTTCGGCTCCACTTTGGGATGGGACCAGCAACCAAGGCCGACTGGATGGAAATTCGCTGGCCGAGCGGGCAGGTGGATCGCCTGAAAGATGTCGACACGAATCAAGTCGTTTGGGTGAGAGAGGGAGCAGGCATCGTCAAGAGCAGTAGGCGGTAAGCAGAAAGCAATAGGCAGCGAAGGAATAAGCGGGAAAATATGCAAATTGCATTCGAGGAAGAGAAGTGATCGGGGACCTTGTCAAAAAGGGAAATGGAAGAAGCACGTGCGCTCACGGGGCTACTTCTTTCTTCTTGCCGTTGGCGATTTACCTTTTGCCGTTAGCCTTGCTTTATCCTCCGCACGCGGCCTTCTCTGTTCCAACTCAACGGACTGACCTGCACTACCAGCGCGGCCTGGCAGAGGCTCAGAAACGCCAATGGGAATCCGCCCTACGCGAATTGAGACTGGCCTTGAAGCAAGACCCCAAATCCGCCGCCATCCACAATTCGCTGGGCTGGGTGTTGATGCAAACGGGCCAGTCTGACGCTGCTTTGCAGGAATTCCGCCAAGCCACGAGCCTCGACCCGAACCTGGCGGAGGCGCACTTCAATACGGGCAAGGCTCTCGAGCACGGGCAGGATCTCGACGGCGCCATCCGGGCCTACCAGGAAGCGATCCGCCTGCGCCCGGATTGGGCTGAGGTGCATGACGCGCTCGGCAACGTGCTGGGGCATCGCGGCGATTTGGCGGGGGCTCGGGCAGAGTTTGATGCAGCGATAAAATTCATGCCCGATAATGGCCAAGCTCACTATCACTTGGGACTTTCTGATTGGTTGCAGCAGGATTTCAACGGAGCACTCACCGAGTTTCAGGATGCGGTTCGCCTTCAACCTGACCTCGCCAGCGCGCACTATTACCTGGGATTATCCTATCAGCAGCGAGGTGAGACGGAACCTGCCATCCGGGAATTGCAGGCGGCCACCAAGCTGGACCCTGGCGCAGAGCAATTCCACAACGCCCTAGGACTGGCCTTGCAGCGCGATGGAAATCTGGTGGATGCCGCGGTGGAATTCAGGCGAGCCGCGGAACTCAAGCCCGCTGACGTTGAGCCCCACAATAATCTCGGGCTGGTATTGTTGACCCAAGGTGACGGAGATGGCGCGATTCAGGAATTTCAGACCGCGGTGAAGTTAAGTCCAAAATATTCCAACGCGCGCAACAATCTGGGCCTGGCCTTGCTGCAGAAAGGGCGATGGGAAGATGCCATTCGGGAATATCACGCCCTGATTGACATTGATCCGAATAATGCCGAGGCCTATTACAATCTCGGGGTGGCGCTGAAGCAAAAGGAAGATTTCGATCAAGCCACCAGCGCACTGCGCAAAGCCATCGAGATTGATGCGAACTTGCCAGAGCCGCATTACACTCTGGGAGTCATTCTGTGGCAGCAGGGGCAACTCGATGACGCCGCGGCGGAATTCGGCGCTGCCATAAAGACTCGCCCCGACTACGAGCAGGCACACTCGATCCTGGGTTCCGTCCTGCGGCAGAAGGGTGATCTTCCTGGGGCGCTGGACGAGCTTCGCGCAGCCCTGCGCCTGGACCCCAATGACGGAGGGGCGCACCAATCACTCGGCATGGTCTACCGTCAGCAGGGAGATACCGCCAGCGCGCAGGAGGAATTTCAGAAAGCGGAAGGGCTGAACAAATTGAAGATGAACGTGCAGGCCGCCACCTTGGCCACCAATACGGGCGCCAAGCAACTTCGGCAAGGGGATGTGGAAGGGGCAATCGTGAAGTTCAGAGAGGCGTTAAAGCTGAGCCCGAATTACGCTCCTGCTCACTTTCAAATGGCTCTCGCGCTACGCCAGAAAGGTGACGCCACCCAAGCGGCGGAAGAGTTCAAGCGAGCCGGGCAGCTCGACCCGCATCTAAAGCGAGATGAGTGAGCCGCCAATCGTAAGAAGCTAGTTCAATCAGAATTACTCTTCGATGTGCGCAACCAATGCCGTTCCTTGGTCAGGCGCTTTGATCCACACCGTGTTGTTCAGGCCGTCGTAAACCCAGCCTTCGGTTGCGCCGTCCAATGCCGCTGAAGACTGCAACTGGAGGAGAGTCTTGCCTTCGATTGCCACCCCATGTGGCTTTTCCCTCTGCGAGTGAACCTTGAACATTAATGACCGCGCCGGAGGAAGGTATGAACCCTCGCGTGCGGAAATGGAAATGCTCACGTGGTGCTCGTTCTGTGAGACGCTCAGGCGCTGGCCGAGCGAGACGCCGCGCTGATAGTCAAAGCTCAGGCCGTCGTCTTCATAGTAATCGCGTGACGATGAGGCATCAGGATAGATTTCAAAGGTCAAGGGATTGATTGGCGCCTGGTCCGTGTATTCGACAACTTGCTGCGTGGGCACAATGGCGCCGCCGCGGACGAAGATTGGGATGCGGTCCAGTGGAGCGTAGACCACAATCTTGGTCGGGCCCGCGTAACGACGATCGGTCCAGAAGTCGAACCAGTCACCGCGCGGCAAATAAACTTCCCGCTGCACGGCCCCGGTCGCGATCACGGGCGCCACCAGGAGATCGTCGCCAAAAAGAAATTCCGATTCCTGGCTGACCGCATCGGAGTCGTCCGGGTAATCGAGGAGCAGCGCTCGCATCACCGGCAGGCCAGTCTGCGCGGAGTCGTGGAAGGCATTGTAAATGTATGGCAAAAGGCGGTAACGCAATTCAATCGACCGGCGATTGATGTCCTCTTTTTCATTGCCGTAAGACCACGGCTCCTGGTTGGGATTTCCATAGGCGGTGTGGGTGCGGCAATAAGGGTAGAAAACTCCAGCCTCCAGCCAGCGTGTGTAGAGTTCAGGCGTGGCGCCAATCGCGAATCCTCCGATATCCGCCCCAACAAGATCCAGGCCGGATAGGCCCATGTTCATTAGTTCCGGCAGGCTGATCCGGAGATGGTCCCAGGTGCTGGAATTGTCGCCGGTCCAAACGGCCGCGAAGCGCTGGCCCCCGGCGTAAGTGTCACGCGTGATCACCAGAGGCCGCTCGTTGGGCCGCAAAGCCAGCAATCCGTCGCGAGTGCCTTCCGACATCAGAAGTCCGTAAACATTGTGAATCTTGGCGTGAGGGCTGTGCAGGCCATGGTCATCGTGGACCTCGTTCAAATCCATGGTCTTGGAGGGAACGAAAAAGACCGACGGCTCATTCATGTCGTTCCAAATCCCCGAGACTCCACTATCCAGCAGGCCTTTGTAAAGGGAACCCCACCAGGTGCGAACTTTCTCGCTCGTGTAATCGGGGAATGCGCTTACTCCCGGCCACACACTTCCCGTAAAGACCGTGCCATCGGGCTTTTTCACAAAGTAATCACCGGCGAGCCCTTGTTGATACACCCCGTAATTGGGATCCACTTTCACGCCGGGGTCGACAATGGTGACCACACGGAAGCCCTCGCGCCGCAGGTCTGCCAGCATTCGAGCAGGATCGGGGAAACGCGTCTTGTCCCAGGTGAAAACGCGGTATCCGTCCATATAGTGGATGTCCAGAAAAAGGGCATCACACGGAATGTGGCGCTCGCGGAAATTATCGGCGATGAACCGGACCATGCTTTCCGGATAGTAGCTGTACCTGCATTGATGGTAGGCAATCGCCCAGCGCGCGGGCAGTGGCATGCGCCCCACCAGTTCCGTATATCGGCTTAAAACCTTTTTCGGATCAGGGCCGGAGAAAAAGTAATAGTTGAGTTCGCCCCCTTCGGCGCCGAAGGAATAATTGTCGGGGGATTCCGCACCCATATCGAAAGACGATCGGTACGTATTGTCAAAAAAGAGGCCGTAGGCCTTGCCCTGGCGCAAGCCGATGAAAAACGGAATATCGTTATAGAGTGGGTCGGTATTCGAGTCCCAGCCGAATACGTCCGTGTTCCACATCACGTAAGAGTGGCCGCGTTTATCCAGCGGGCCGCCCTTTTCTCCCAAGCCAAAATAATGTTCATCCGGCGGCATCGATTTCCAGCAGCGGACACGATAGCCCTCGCGGGCCATGCCCAGACTGTCGGCATCCTTGGAAATCAATCGGCCGCTGCGATCATAAAACGCCACCCGGAGGGGTGAGAGTTGAACGCGGACTTCAAGCTCCGCCGTACGTATAATTCTTTGATCCTTGTCGCCCGCGAATTCCACTTTGGCCGCCGCCCAATCGGTTTTCACCACCGCGTATGAATAGTCAGGCCCCGGCGTGGTCCCGGCAGTCATGCGCACGCGAACCAAGTCTGGCGCCAAAACCGTAACGGTGACCATGTTCTCCCGATTGCGCAGGACGATTGAATTGCCTTGCGCGGGGTCGGCGGAAAAGTTTCCGGCGATCTTCCACTCCGCAGCGAGAGGCGCGGCAAGAATGAGCGCGAGGCAAAAGACTCGCACAGAAAGAAGGAACGATTTTTTCATGGAATGGACCTCCCGCACTCCCTTGCGAGGCAATTCAAGCAGGGCGCGCCGTCCCGTGCCGCTTAGAGTTTACACACCTCAGGGCCGGTCCGCCATCAAATCACACCCTCTACTTTACTTTGCGCCCAAGCGCGCAACCATGTCCTGGGGTAAGGCGTGCAAAAACACGAGAAAGGTTCCGTTCGTCCAGCCGAATCCAACCACATTCTGCTGATACCCTGCCTCAACCTTCGTTTCTGAGGAACGAGTGACCACGTTGTATTTTTCCCGGATGGTCCCGTCGCGGCGAAAATTTTCCAGAATCATGGAGAGGAAATTGTATGAGTCTCGATCTGCATCCTTATCGAAACCGTAGCGACGCAATCCTTCGATGGCAACCAGTTGAGTCGGCGCCCAACCATAGGGGTAGTCCCACTGCCCCTTGCTTTCCTGAGTGCTCATCACCAACCCGCCCGGTTGTTCAAACAATTTCAGATTCCCGGCCACGGCGCGCGCCTGCTCAGGCGACGAAAGGCCCGCCCACAGCGGGTAGAAAGTGGTGATAAAGACGTAGGAAGATTGTCCTTCGTGCTCAAAATCATAATCAAAGTACATACCGCGCTTCTCATCCCACAGATATTTGTTCACCAATTCCTTGCGCTTGGTGGCTCGCGCGTTCCATTCCTTCGATTCCTGAGGGTGCCCCAGCAGTCCACTTATTTGTTCGAGATCTTTCTCAACCTTGTAGAGCAAGCTGTTCAGACATACAGGTGCGTAGTGATGCGTGCTCCCGCTGTAAGGGCCGAGGCGGAAGGCCACGTCAAACCCCGACTCCCGCATGCTCCGATCACCTTTGTAATAATCCGGGGTCAAACCAATTTTTTCCACCGGTTCACAATCTGAATTACTGGTTTCCGCATCGCACAGGTTGAGGGAAAAAACCGGACCTGTGGGATTCCAAGTTTGCCCGGGTTTGGGGAGATCGAGATACTCCTGGCCCGCACCCGAGTGGGTGAGAAGATAGCTTACGACTTTGCGATAGAAGCCCGGATCGTCAGCCATCTCAGGCACCGGCCCACTGCCAAAATCGTAGTAGCGCGAAAGACCCGTGTTACCCGCCAGATGAGGCGCGCGCATCCATAATTCGTAATCCTTGACGGCGTATGGGTAGGCCTTGGCCAACCATGCTAGACGAGTTTTCTCATCTTGCCCGCTCGACTTTTCCGCCTCATAGACCGCCGCGATCATCGAAGTGAGAAAGGGCGGCTGGGAACGCGTCAGGTAATAGGTGCGATTGGCGTTCAAGAACCCGCCGTAATGATCCAGCTCGAAGAAGAAGTTCTCCACCATGCCGCGCGCCAGGTCCACTTGGCCGGCTTGTAGCAATCCACGAACTATGAAGTAACTGTCCCAACCGTACATCTCATTGAATCTTCCCCCCGGCACCACGTAGGGATTTTCAAGGTACAGGAGCCCGGGAGGGTGAATTGCGTTGGCGTCAATTTGCCCCAGTTTTTCAATCGCGATGGGCAGGCGCTCGACTCGAACCGAGCAGTTTTTTTCAAGCTGTTGAACGGCCGCTGGAACCGGGAACTGCGCGGGAAGATATAAGACGGATTTCTCCGCTGACTTGGTGTCAGCGACGCTCGCGCAATTAGTCATCGAGCGGGTGAGCGAACTCCACCCGTCGGAAATATATTTCAGAATATCATCAAGGCCCTGTGGCTGCGCGGTATTGCGTTCCGCCCCTACGAGAGTCCCGAGACCCTCGGCGCATCGGGCGAAGGTTGCCGACAAGATCAAACACGCATTGAACCCCATGCAAAGGAAGATCGCCGTGGTGAAGAATCTGCTGCGAATGCGAGTCATCATGCGTTTTGTCCTTCGCAGGGGAAATTAGCCCCAGAGTGTTAAAGAGCCTCTACCCACGTCGATTCTGGATTTTATTTCGCCTAAGGCGCCGCCGATTCAATTCACTAATGGAAAAGTAAATTCACCAATACCCGTATTTCAGTTACCTGCTATGGATGCGCCGGCGTATGAGTTGGCAGCCTATCGGATAGCGGAATAGCCAGCTCTCGTCGAACGTAAACGCCCGGTGGACTTTCGAATTTAAAGAGCAATTGCCGGCCGGATCCCGCGGTGTTATTTAACCTAACGCCGCTAGTCTCCCCCAGCCGGCGTGTGGTCCAAACTAGCAGTGAATATTCCCGTCCCCCGATGCCTTCCAGCGTCAGGTGGAGAAAGTTTTGGTCGGCCTGCGAGCGAATAACGCGTAGCCCTTCGCTGAGGGCGCCTGCCGTGAGCGGCTCCGGAGCGTTATAGACATCCGTTCCGCCGATATACTCAAACCGAACTTCGACCTTGGGCTGGGGGTCTTCGACTACGACTTGCATACGTTGCACGTCGCCCGCTCGAATGACGTCAAATTTCGCCAAGTGACCATTGACGGACACCGCTCGTGGTTTACCATCCAGAGGAAGAGAAGTTGCGACAATTAGCTGCGCCAATCCGGCTTCGCCGCCAGAGCCAGTCTTGTCAACGGGACTGCGCGAAACGACCACTCGATCTTTGTTCAATCCTGAGCCGCCTTCGTCTCGCTCGCGCTGCAGAGTAATGTCGTAACGCGCCTGACCGGCCGTCACATTCGACACTGCGACACTACTCCAGGCGATGGGCAATTGTGGCGCGAAGCGCAGAGTCTTGCCGCCGTCACTTACCGCAATGCCCAGCAATCCGCGCAGAGTGGACGAAACCACCATGGCTTCCGACCACACTTGATGGTGAGATGAGCGCCCAAACGGCGCGTTAAATTCTCCCGACAGCAGCTCCGTGACGTATCCCAACGCGTTAGCAAAGGTCAATGAGGCATTGGCCATCAACGCCTGGTAGCCCACGTGCGGTCGGCCGTAGGCGTAAGCCGCGACGCTGGCCCAGCCTGTAAAGAGCGGCCATACGGACCCGTAGTGGTACGAAAGCGGGTCGTAGAGTTCGCTCTTCTCGGAGATAATCCGCTCGCCCCA
>JBGPCF010000146.1:0-16838 GCA_041481635.1 Terriglobia bacterium
CTTTGCCCCAAGTCAGGAGGGGGCTGCAGCGTATTCTGATTAGGCTGGGCGGCTTTTGCCCTTGGTGCCACATGAGATTTCCCAAGCTGGACAGTTCTTGATTAACTTAACCTAGTAATACTAACTGGTTGTTGAAAAACGCTCTCCATCTGTGTCATTCCGATTCGTCAACCAACGGAGAGGTCCGACTTGTGGACTCCGATGGTCCGATCCGTATCGGACCGGAAATCGGAGACTCCGTCGATCGGAAAATCTCGCTCTGCGGCATTGCGCTCCAATCTAAAATTTTGCGTTGTACGCAAGGCGGAGCCGTGAGATGGTGTGGACCATGGGCGCCGCCTCCAGAGCCTTCAAATACACCGACCTGCTTACGGCGGCCTTCGTCGCGTCGCTGCTGATCACGGAGACCGTCGCGTCAAAACTCTTCGCGCCGGTGGCGGGCCTGACGTTCAACGGCGGCGCGTTGTTTATCCCCGTCAACTACCTGTGCGGGTGCATTCTGACGGAAGTTTATGGCTACGCGCGCGCCCGCCGGGTGATTTGGACGGGCTTCGTTGCCGCGGCCTTCATGTCGCTGGGCTATTGGGTGGTCGGAAACATTCCCGCGGCGCCCACCTGGCCGCACCAGGCCGCCTACGATTCCATCCTGGGCGTTGTCCCGCGTATTGTTGCCGCCAGCCTCACCGCGTATTTTCTCGGCGAGTTCACCAATTCCTTCGTGGTGGCCAAGATGAAAATCCTGACCCGGGGAAAATACCTTTGGACGCGCACCATGAGCTCGACACTCGCCAGCCAGGCCGTCGATACGGTGGTGTTTGTGGTGCTGGCATTCTATGCCACTCAGGAGTTTGGCGTGATCGCGTCGCTTTCCGTCTCCATCTATCTTCTCAAAGTGGCGATTGAGATTGTGGCCACGCCGCTGGTCTATCGGATTACAAGTTTTCTCAAGCGGGCCGAGGGAGAAGACTATTTCGACGTGGGCACCAACTTCAATCCCTTTGCCGTGTTTCGCGAGAGCCGGTAGGCGGAAGACGCTAGGTGGTAGGTCGCAGGTGGTAGGTGGGACGGGAAACGAAAAATCGAAGACAGAAGTCAGAAGTAAGCAGTAGTAGCGCGGAGTTCGTGTTTTTCAAACTCCGCGGCCTTTGATTCGAGAGGTAGCCGCAGTGGTAGCCACGGTCAGCGCCTTACTAACCGTGGGTTTTTGTCGACGGGAAAAGTCCACGGTCAATTCGTCAACTGACGAATTGATCGTGGCAACCAACCCCGGTCTTGGGGTCCGAAGGTCTCGGGTTAAAATCCCTCGCGTCCTTCTCAGCGCAGCGCCGTTGCCGCGAAGGAATGCCGCGAACCTCGCCAGCGGAAGTTAGCGCCGCGCTTGCTCATTTGTTGCGACGCTTGAAGGCCTCGCTGCCAAAAATAGAGCCACAGACGAAATGGCTGACCTCGACTTCTCCCTGCGCTTTGTTCCCCGAGGCTTCCTTCGCGACCAACTCCCCGCGCGCGCCTCCGATGATCGCGCCAACACCCAGCGTGGTTCGGGCGAGAGCCCCCAGCCAAAAGTAGTAATGGCACCCGCCATTCCATTCGTCGCTGATGGCTCCAGGTTGCGGTTGAAAGACTCCTGCCTTGGGATCGTAAAGTGTCATCGACCAAGAAGGCTTCAAGACTTCGCCTATGGGAAGTTGAGGCCCAGGCGATTGGGTTCGGCGCGGGATATTGAACATTTCGGCCAGGGATTTTCCCCCGGTGGACCCCAACCCTCGGAGGTCCTGCAAAACCGGGTAGGCCGGATCGTTTGGAGGGTGCCCAACCTGATTTGTTCCCGGCCGCGTCCCCTCTTGCGAGTCGGCCGACCATTGTTGCGGGCGCGCCATAATGCGCTCCACGTTGTGCACCGTCAGCAGGACAATCTGCAAATTCACTTTCCCGCCTCCACCGCCGGAGGCGTCGAGTCCCATCTGAAGAAGCCGGTCCATGCCGAGCCGGTCGTTCGGACCGCGTACCGCGATGAATTCCTTGATTCTCTGGTAGAGCGCTACTTCGTTGCCGGAACGCAGTTCCGGGACCGAGGTGCTTCCATCTTCGGTGGCAAAATACTGCAAGAGCCGGGCCTGGCTGGCGGGGGCATTGGACAGCCGCAAAGCTTTCCAGAAACCGTCAACGCTGTATTCCACCTGGCGGCCGCTGCTCGCGGTCCAGTCGTCGATGGTTTTCATGAGATGTCCTGCGCGCGCCTGGCAGGCGGCTTGGGAAATTCCTTGTGACGTCCCGGTGGATTGCGCGCGCAACAGCACGGCGTGGGCGGCGAGTGCGCCGAAAAGCAACATCGCCATAATTGTAATTTTTTTCATGCGTATCCTCCTCCCTATAAACTCGGGCGATCACATTGTCCAACTCGGCATGGCGGATGCGTAGATGCCAGAACGTGCCGTTAAATGATTGAATTGACGGATTCTTCCACGGTCAATTCAGCTTGAGCGATGATGGACTTGATAGTTTTTGGAGCCAAGTCTCCTCCGTGTGAAGGGATGACTACGTGAAGATGATGTTTAGTCTGATGACGAAAATTGATGTGGCTCCCCCGTCTGGTGGTGAATGTAATGCCCTGCCTTCAAGAGAGCTCTCAAAACTTCTTTTGCGGTGATACGAGGAAGTTTCGGCATTACGCCAGCACGGTCAGCCTGAGCTGTGCTGTCTCTCCCTCCTAGGGAATGGGTTCATGCGCCTTCTTCAGCCCTTCAATGTAGCAGCGGACGGCGTCTTTGGCCATTCGGCGGGCGTGTTCGAGGCTCTTGCCCTCCGTCACGAGTCCGGGCAGGGCGGACACAACAACTGTATAGCCGCCGTGCTCGTTGGATTCGCAAAACGCCGTGTACTCGTGGACTCTGTGTTTCCTCATTCTCAAACCGTAACACGGTCTTGGGGCTGAAGTAAACGGGCGTCTCTCCCACCTTCTACCTGCAACCTACCACCTGCTACTTCAGACAGGGTCTCACGTTAAAATTCTCACGTACTCGTTGCCGCGGCGCCATTGCCACAAAGGAATGCCGCTGATCCGTCAACTGACGGATTCGCGCTACGCTTGTTTAAAACTCAACCAAACCCAGGCTAATTCTCACGGCTTCATCCACCTTCGCCATGGCGCTGCAGTCAATCTGGCCTAATCGTTTGATGAGCCGTTGCCGGTCGACAGTTCGAAGCTGATCCAACCGGACCGCTGAACGGACGCTCAGGCCGTTGGTGCTGGTAGGTTCGACGACGACTTCCACGGGGTATGGGACTGGGGAAACCTTGGAGGTTATGGCCGCGACAATGGTCAAAGGGCTATACCTGTTGCCCACATCGTTTTGAATGACCAATGCAGGCCGGGTTTTCTTGATCTCGTGGCCAACAGTGGGGTCGAAAGATACCAGATAGGTTTCTCCCCGCTTGACGTGGGCTGGGGCTAGCCTTTGGTTTTGGTGTGAGCTTTTCGCCATGCTTCTTCCTCGAGGGGAAACCACTCCAGGGCAATCTTCAGGTTCTCTTGCGCATTGGCCTGATAGCCAGCCTTGAGCCGTTCCCGCAAGTTCTGCTTGGCGCGGCTTTTCACATAGTGCAGGACGGCCCTGGACACAAAACGGCTGCGGCTGCCTCGGGTAGTCACCCGGTCCAGCACAGCCAAAGTCTCATCCGGCAGCATGACATTGATGCGTTTGCTCATAGGAGTGGGTCGAGAAAGTATCCTTCCTCTGGAAGCATACACACACTTTGTGTGGATGTCAAATGAACGGTTTTCACCTCCCCCCTGTGTCGGCGCGAGATGGCAAACGATTACTCGCCGCAGCGCCGTTGCCACGAAGGAATGCTACGCTTGCTGGAGGGCAAAAAGGAGTAAGCATGCACAAATATGAAATCATCATCTATTGGAGCAACGAAGACCAGATTTTCGTAGCTGAAGTCCCGGAATTGCCGGGCTGCATGGCCCATGGCAACACTCAGGAAGCGGCACTCGCGCAAGCCAACGAAGCCATTCAATTGTGGATCGACACGGCGCGGGAATTCGGCGATCCGGTTCCGCAACCGAAGGGTGAACGCCTCATGTTGGCGGAGATATATATACCCCCCGCCAACCGTCACCGGATTGCAATGCTGAATGTTCACCACCGCGACGCGGTGGACTGTAGATAGCCGCAGGTTTCAACCTGCGGAACATGTCAAAATCCCCGCTTACTGATCGCCGCAGCGCCGTTGCCGCAAAGGATTCCCGCGGACCTCACAAACAGAACTTCGCGCTACGCTTGCCGGTCCTAGTCGGTCGAGATTTTCATCTTCATGTTCCGTGATCTAATGGGAATTCCGATGTTTCCCCGGCGCTCCGGATCGGCTCGGGGTTCACTTTTCGACTCTTTGCACTGGCCCCTCTCCCTCAATTGCGATAATGCGGTCGTAAAGTCGCTTCTTAGCTTCAGCAACTGTATCGTAATCAATGAAGTTGTACTGTCGCGTATCAAAATGAACTCGCTGCAGGTCTTCCTTCTTGCACATCCAGATTACGGTGCGTCCGAGGCCCAGCATGAAACCAGCTTCGAAGTAAACCCCTGCCCTCTGACCTGTAAAGTCTGCGACCATGAACCGACTCCCTCTAATCCGGCCTATAATCTCGTCATCAATTCGGTTCACGTGTTGCTCTCGGTCGATTCGCAAAGCCCTATACCCAGCTTCTCTAAGTGCAAGTTCGATTGCGCGATCGTATATTTCGCTCATTGATGGGTCAAACCACATCGCCACAAACGCAAAAGCTGAATCTCGGCTCGCACGCTGGATTTCAAAGAGTCGCTGATACCCCTTGGCAAGCATTTTGGCTGAGCCCATTTCCTCTCTGATGTAATTCAGAGCGCCCAATTCCTTCAGGTAAAAAAGCGCCTCCTCCTCGTTCTTCGTATATATCAGTGGATAGTCGTATTTATATCTGAGACTAGAGGGTCGTCCTGGGTGGGGCGTCATGGAGGAAATCAAGCTGAGTGTTCGGTCAAGCTTGTCCAATACCGATAGCCTGGGTGTGTCTTTTAGAATCGCATCTATGTCTTCATCAACTAGAATCTCCACAGGGGCACCTGCGGGGCGTCTGCGGAGCCATGCCGAAATCAGGTGCTTCATATCCCTCGCTCCAGCCTTTTCGACCGCGGAATTGGTGATGATGACATTCCCGCAAGTTTCACAAGGACCCTCAAACGCTTCAGGCGGTAATTTTTGTCGGTAGACGTTTGCGGGGTTTCCACATATTGGACAGCGAGGGTTGTCGTGGATTAGGTGCGTTTCAGCTCGAGGTAGAAATCTTCCCATAGCGAAGTGTACCTGCCAAATCGACTATTTGGCAATTGGGAACCTCACGCCCTGTTCCAGCTATTACTATCCCACCAATTCTATTTCGTCAGCGTGTGGCACCCTAAACAACGGAACGAAATCTGCGATACAAGCTTTCGGGGCTAGGCCTTTGCCTGTGAGAGGACGAGCGCCTTGGTTCCAGGGGGAGCGGCTCTCAAATACTGGACGGGCCAGGGGGCGGGATAGCCCAGCTCGCGCGCGGCGCGCAAGGGCCAGTAGGGATCGCGCAAGAACTCGCGCGCGATAATGGCAACATCGGCCTGGCCGGTGCGGATGATGTGGTCGGCCTGCGCTGGAGCCGAAATCATTCCCACGGCGCCCGTCAGGATTTTCGTTTCCCGGCGAATTCTTTCTGCGAACCCAGTTTGATATCCCGGGCCAACGGGAATCTGGGCGGGGGGCACGTTTCCGCCGGAGGAACAATCCACCAGGTCCACTCCGGAATTCTTCAGGCGCCAGGCCAGCTCCACGGATTCGTCGAGGGTCCATCCACCCTCCACCCAATCGGTGGCCGAGATGCGCACGAATAATGGCGCGCTCTCCGGCCACGCTCCGCGAATCGCTGCAACCACTTCAAGCAGCAAGCGGATGCGGTTCTCGAATGGGCCGCCGTACTGATCGGTGCGGTGATTGGCCAGGGGCGAAAGAAACTCGGAGAGCAGATACCCGTGCGCGGCGTGAATCTCGATCACGCGGAATCCCGCTTGGCGGGCGCGCCCGGCGGCTTCCACAAATGCCCGGATAACCGCCTGAATTCCCTCCGGGGTCAATGCCTGTGGCATGGGGTAATTTTCGGCGAAGGGAATCGCGCTGGGCGCCACCACATTCTGCCAGCCGCCCGAACCCTCGGGCACCGTTCCATTGCCGTCCGACGGGCGATAGGTGCTGGCCTTGCGCCCGGCATGCGCCAACTGAATCCCGGCCACGCTGCCCTGGGAGTGAATGAACCGGGTAATGCGCGAGAGAAACTCCGCGTGCTGGTCGCTCCAGATTCCAAGATCCTGGGGACTGATTCGCCCTTCCGGCGTGACGGCGGAGGCCTCCGTCATCACCAGGCCCGCGCCGCCCACGGCCCGGCTGCCCAGATGAACCAGG
This sequence comes from Terriglobia bacterium, assembly GCA_041481635.1. GTDB lineage: Bacteria > Acidobacteriota > Terriglobia > UBA7540 > UBA7540 > DASYXZ01. The sequence goes on from JBGPCF010000146.1 coordinate 6,466, forward strand.
TGCCAGTCATTCGCGAATCCGTCGGTGCTGGAATACTCGCACATCGGCGAAACGACAATGCGATTGGGGAGAGTTACGTCCCGGATGGAAAGCGTATCGAACAGGTTCGGCATGAGTGTTGCTCCTCTTTTCTTGTCAAGAAGACTGGGGGATCTGACCACCAAGTGCGACCTTGGTGCTACTCCCGCGCCACGCTGTCATTCCGAGCCGTCGGCAGACGGAGAGGAATCTCGCTCTGAAAAAGCAAGCAATGCGAGATTTCTCGTCGCCCCGACGCATTAAATCGGGACTCCTCGGAATGACCCGCCCAGGCGGGTGCGAGTTTTTTCAACTAACGCGAAAGGTCTGCAGTTCTTCTGTCCACCCTGGTCGCTTTCATTTCAGTTGTTCTTTTGCAGGGCCTTTCTGCGAGAGTTGGTTGATGCGATCCGCGATTTCCTGCGGCCGGTCGATTTCGGGGATGGTGAGCCGGCTCGCCTCGCCCGCAGTCTCAATGGAAAGGTCGCCCACGCCGAAAATTCTTTGGCCCACCCGCTGGTGCACCGTCAGATCCTGGATGCGCGAGATCAGGATGGTGCGCGTGGTCTTGCTCAGCAGACCCGTTTCGTACCGCAGCCGGTCATCGAGGATGGTTATTTTGGTGAGGCGGTTTCGGGCATGGAACCTCAGCGGCCAGAGCAGAAGGAGCACGGGCATCCAGGGGATCCATGGCTGCAAGGGCGACGGAATCCAGGGCGGCCATTGCACACGGTACGCCGCGACCACCGCAACCACTACGATCAGCAGCACGAGCGCGTAGCCAACGTATATGAATTTCATGGTCGGACGAATCGTCATTTCGGACATGCTCCACCCCTTTGGCCAACGCACGCTATTGTACCGCGAGGCGGCGCGCCAGTCAGGGGCGGTAATTTTTCGACACGCTTTCGCGATCCGCGGATTGCGCCGGGCCCGGCGCACGGCTCCACCCACGGCTCCCCACCGTTTTCCCCTTCGGGGAAAAAAACGACTGGCGATGCTCATTTTGGAAGGGGGAGAGAAAAGATATGGAATTGCCGCAGAGCCCGCGCCCATCCTGGTCGAGCCACAAGGTTGCCCTTAGACCACCGCGCAGCGGTGGACGGTGGATAGCCGCAGGTTTCAACCTGCGGAACAGGCGGCCGAATCTATTCCTCCAACCCACGCGGGGTTGACAGTTGTTCTTAGACCACCGCGACGCGGTGGATGGTGGGTAGCCGCAGGTTTCAACCTGCGGAACAGGTTAAAATCCTCACGTACTCATCGCCGCAGCGCCGTTGCCACGAAGAAATTCCGCGAACCTCGCCAGCGGAGGTACGCGCTACGCTTGCTCCGGATGGGCGAGCACTTGTCGCCCTGATGCAACGAGGCACCAGCCGCGCTGAACGTGTGGTAGATCAGTGCCTGTGGGCAAGTATGAAGAACTTCGAAATCGGATTCTACAAGGCAAGTCGGATGCCAACATCAATTTCGACGAGCTGCGTCACTTGCTCCTATGGCCAGGGTTCGAAGAGCGCGCCCGAGGCAGCCACCATATATTCAGGAGGCAGGGCGTCAGGGACCTGATCAATTTGCAGCGGGAGGGCAGCTAGGCCAAGGTATATCAGGTGCGTCAGGTGCGCCAGGTTGTGGTGCGCTATGGCCTGGAGGGGAAAATGGAGTAACCATGCACAAATATGAAATCATCATCTATTGGAGCAACGAAGACCAGATCTTCGTAGCCGAAGTCCCGGAATTGCCGGGCTGCATGGCCCATGGCAACACTCAGGAAGCGGCGCTCGGGCAAGCCAACGAAGCCATTCAATTGTGGATCGACACGGCGCGGGAATTCGGCGATCCGGCTCCGCAACCGAAGGGCGAACGCCTCATGCTGGCGTAGGCGGGCAAGATTGCAGACTGGGACGGTTCCCCACTGGGAGTCCGCGGCTCTACTAAGACTTGCAGACTGCTTTTCAGGATTTGCTTTTATGGGCGGCTGGTTGGACCATGTCCTCGGCGGGAAGCGCGGCGTCGACCTCTACATCTACTTGAATTTCCGGAGGTGCTGCCAGTGCCGATATCGAATTGAAGAGAGCCTCGAACCTTTCGATCGTCCTTTCACTGATGAAAGATGGGGTTGCGATTGCATGCTCGCAGAGTCTCTTGCACACTTTGATCTTATCAAACGATCCCCAGCCAGATTGCTGTTTCCACAGCAGATCGAGCAGGGGAACGATTCGCGTTACGCCCTTGTTTTTTTCTCGCAGCGCATCAAGGTCATTCTTTTTGATGGGAATGAACCGGGCACTCCTGAGTATTTCAGCATAGACTTCATTAACCGCAGTCAGATATTCCGTGTCTGAGAAAAAATCTTCGATGTCCGACTCTGTCTTGCCTTGAACCTCGGAGAAAAAGACTCTCCCTTGATCGAATCCCTCAGCAACCAAGGCCTCGGAGTATTTGCGGGCTTGGGGTTCGTTACCATACAGGGCGAAACAGTTGAAAAATTTCTCAGCGTGGAACATAGCCAGCGGCCCGATTGCCGAGCTGCCATTTGCCGGGACCAGTTCAGCGTTAAAAGGCAATTCGATTTGCGACTTGTTGCGGTGAATCCGTACCACCTCCATCATAACCTTTAGGTACATATAATCGCCAGGGCCCTCCACGATGAGTGCAGGAGCGGAAACGGCTGCGAGAGACTGTGTCCATGCCTCGGCGAGAGTCCGGCCACCCAACGCGTGTAACACCAACAAGCTCGTTTCAGCATCTCCTTTCCAATAAGCGGGCTGTATTCTAGATAGGTGAGTCGCCTCGTCTAACTCCACCGAAAGTAGGCTCCCGACACTGTAGTCGAGAATCATAAAAGGGGAATGCGTCGTGTAGATCACTTGATTTGAGCCTACAAGCTGCTTCAGGACCCCCAACATTCCAATTTGTTGAGCAGGATGGAGGTGCAACCCAGGCTCATCGAGAAGCAGGATTGCCTCTCGAAGCGCGGCGCGCTGGACTTCCGCAGAGAAATTTACAAAAAAGGAAAAGTGCCATCGGAAGCCTTCGCTACGTCTTCTGAGCAGCCCTTTATTGGTTCGGGTCCCGTCGGGGTGAAGATCCGAAACCTTAATGACCAAAACGTACTCCGAGTATTCAAACTCGACTTCGATCTTTTGAGTAAGCCATGTGGGCTCCAGTGCTCTGGTGAGGCGGCTGCCGCACTCCGCGAGGTACTTGACGCGTTCGTCCGGCCGCGCTTTGATGGCTTCAAGGTGCTTCGCGTCGAAGCCCCCCAGAAAGAAAAGATTCTCGATCGTCGTTTTGCTGTCCGCCTGCTTCGACTCGATCTCGTACTCGTTTACGCCTGCGATGAATTTGGGGAGGTTTATTTGACCCACTATTTGTTTATACTCTGAGAAATAGACAAACTTGGGATGAAGTTTAGACGCGATGATTTCGGCGACGTCGTCCCGGATTTGAATCTCGGAATGGATCTTGGAGGCGAGATCATCGAGCCGGTCAAGCATTGCCCTCGTGTCCGGCTTTTCCTGCCAATGGGCGGGCACGGCGGACCTCAAAGTAGTGAGCTTGATCAAGATTTCGCCGGGGGCAGGTTTCTCGGATTTCTCCAGAGCGCTCAAGGCCTCTTCCAGGGGTGACGGGATCGGTGCGTCCTCTCCCTTCTCAGTCACCTCGATCTCTTCAAATAACTCGCGGGCCTCGCTCAACGCTGAGGAAAAACTTGCCGAGGCATCCGGGTCTATCGCCACCCTGGAACCAAAATCAGGAACATCCGGGAACTCGTAGCCGGCGTGATCGTGGTCGATCGCTCTGAAGATGATGACACGGCGAAACTCCGGGCAACTTGGGCAGGCCTCCCTGATGAGCGCATACTCGGGATCAGTGAGTTCAAATTCGCCCTCAACAACTCGAGCCCCACTGTGCAGGTCTTCGTACATCTCATCGCACAAGTCAACTGGACTGAAAGACGAATCCTTATTGAGATGTGAAAGGGCTTGAAGGATTGCCGTCTTTCCACCCTCGTTTTTTCCTATTAGAACGGCGAGGTCCCGCACTGCAACTTCGCCCGAGTCGCGAATGCAGCGAAATCCACGGACCCGAAACCTTCTAAGCCTCATGTAAAACTCCGGCGCCCCCCATTTGAATTGTGCGGGTTGTGGGCGGAATTCGAGAATGCCTTCAAAAGGCTAATGCAGGGATTCAGACATGTCAAATGCACGCCCGTGGCATGCATTCCACATCCCACAATATATGAGATTTCCTGGGTTAGAATCAAGGCCGGCGGGCGCCCCGATGCATCGGGGCGATTAATGTGCGAGTCGCGCCCTATGCGCGCAGTCCTCCGGGAAGGTCTATGCCAGCCAGCCGCAGAGCCCGCGCCAATCGTGGTCGAGCCACGGGGTTGCCCTTAGTCCACCGCGAAGCGGTGGACGGTGGATAGCCGCAGGTTTCAACCTGCGGAACAGGTTCAAATCCTTGCGTCCTCATCGCCGCAGCGCCGTTGCCACCAAGGAATGCCGCGGACCTCGCCAGCGGAGGTTCGCGCTACGTTTGCTCCGCCGATGCGGTCGCAAACAATTAATGTAGCGCAACACCCGACCTCCGGTGTTGCGGCTTTTCCATTTCTTTACTTGGTTGTCGTTTGAATTTTGGAAAAGCTACGGAAAGGATGTGGAAGAGCCGCAGGGCCTGCCCTGAGAGTCGCGAAGGGGCCGCACCACGGGCCCTGCGCTACAATTTCATGGCCGCCAAGGCCCGCCGTTTCTTTCCGAGCAATTCCATTTCGTCAACGAGCGGAGCGAACAGGCTTAGACTTCTTGGCACGGCGTGGCGTGCGGGCCGTCGGCTGCAGGGCCTTGTCCGGCAGCCTCATAAAGTTCTCTGGTTGCAGCAAGCTGGCAACCGAAATGTCCTCGTCGATTCCTTCCCAATGAATCCCTACGCCGCCTCCGATGAGGTCCCAATCGGCTCTTTGCTTCGCCGATGCCCCCGCAAGGCGGGGAAACCAAGCCAGGGGAACGGCAACCGTCCGACCGTCGGAAAGAACCACGCTCAGTTCGTCTTCGCTGCACGCCACATCCGTGGCGAGTGCCTCAACTTTTTCCACCAAAGTACTCATGCCACCTCTCCAGAAAGAATTGCCGCAGATCCGTCAGCTGACGGAATCGTCCGACACTTACTGTTAATTCTGCATCACGACCCAAAGATGCCGGATACGAATATTTGCTGAAATCGCGGCACCGCTTCGCTTGTGCAGAGACGAAGCACGGGCAATGAGTAGAGTATGGTCCGCCACAAAATCAGTTAGTTGCTCATCTTCGAACCATTTTTCATCGACACCGGCACCATCGCCCGCGAGCTCGCGAATCCAGACGTTGATCGTAGAATGCCAACTTTCCAGATCACCTGCCTGAATATACCCGATGATTGCCGCTGTATTCTGCTTCGCACCATGCAGTGCGAGCTTGAATCTCTGGATACCTCCCGTTTTCTCGGTACCCCCAGTCACGTACTCACGTTCTCGCCTGCGGGAGGGAGCCGGGAGGCGCTTGCCCTCGAAGACAAGTAAGGGTTTATAGATTGTGTGATATATCTGACCGATAAACCCCCCGGAAACGGGGAGGGCCGATATATCTACCTGGCGAACGCCTGTTTGTCTTTCCTCATGGCTAAAAAGCACCATCGGGAAACGATGATTAGCGGCTACGTTTAGATATTTGCAGAGTTGCGCATTCAGTTGATCCTCGGCCTCTTCCGGGGTACGATCTGGGTCGTCGCGCCAGCCAGCCAATTCCGCGTGCACAAACTCTAGGGTCCGTTCGATGAGCGCGTCTGTTGGTCCCTCAGATATTCGCCCTCGGCCCGGGTCACTCATGGGAAAGAGATCAGTCATCAGGAGCAGCAGTAGCATCAGTAGCCCTGTTTGCGTAAATCCACAAGCGTCTCATCAGCGTCACGGACAGCGGTTGAAGGAATCCAATAACGCAATCGATCAGGTTTTACTATAACGATGGTGTTGCGTTCATAAAAACGCAGCACGCGAACCGTGCGCAAGGCATCACCGTGTTGGAGGTAAATGATTTTCCGAAGTCGTGTGCTCCAATCGGGAGGCCAATCTAGTTCTGACTTCCTTCCGAAGCAAAACGCCTGGAACGCGAGGCCATCAAGCAAGCCTGACTCAATTTCTCGAAGATTTGAGTAAACACTCCCGAGCATCTTGACAAACACTCGTGAAAAGTACCGGAGGGCGCCCTTGGTGACCTGCTCATTTAATAACCGCGAGTTCTGCCCAAGCCGGATGAAATCACCTGCGAACTGAACGACGTCTTCACAGAGAATCTTCTCCCACCAACTCAAGTCCCATGCGTTTTCAATCCCGGGCCAGGGAAGGACATCAATATCTCGCTTGAGGATGGATGTTGCTTTGCTTGAAAGCGCGCGCGTGCCGAGAACTGCGCAAAGAGCACGAAGCGCCAATCGGTTTGAGGCAAACTGGGCGTAAAAAGCACGGAGTTGCTGTTCCTCCTGCCTCGGAGCGTGAATGCCGACAATTTGATTTCTGTAAGCCAGAAACCCTTCGTTCCATAGAGCGCAAGGCAGCGTGTCTAACTCCTTGATGAGAACGAGGGGGGCACTGTAACGCGACTCGCTGTATGCGGAGCGGAATTTCTTGGCATCTACGGTGGCTATCTGAGATTTATCTATTCCATCTTCCGTGAACGCACGAGTCGGCAAGAATGGCTTACCGGTTAGCCACGGCGCAGTTTCTTGCCTCCCTGTTCTTGCCAAAACAAATCCCTCGCCATAATCCCATTTCTTGCGCCTCAGGAACTCCCGCAGTTTTGGCATTACGTTCATGCGCGCAGTCAAGTTCTGGAGGCGGCCTCCGCCCAACAGGTTTACTCGCCACAGCCAAGGATCCTTCTCCGCCGCCTCCTGTGGCACAAGGTGCCGGTCATAATGATCGAGTTCGAATGTGATTCTTTCTTTTACACTAAAAGTCCGACGAAACGTCATATGGCGAATACGATGCCCAACAGCGGGCTTCTGTTTTGTAATGAGCACGGCGACCGTCTTGGGATCTGCACCGTCATAAAGCTTGCGAATCGAAGTGAAGTCGAGAACGGCATCCAATTGGTTCGCAGAAATGATTGTCCTCTGAAAAGTGCGTGCCTTCTCGTTATAAAGAAAACCATGAGGCTGAATCAGGCAAAGCCTCCCCCCATGCTTTAGCAAGGATGGTGCCTGCTCGACCATGAAATACGCCATCTGATTGTCAGGAATCACGACAGTGTGTTGTTGTTGTGCACGAGAGCGGCGCGCTGCCTCGGTCAGTTTCGATAGGAAGGGTGGATTCCCCACGACCACCGCGAAGCCTTCGTCCTTCACAATGTGCCGGAGGGCCTCAAGGCGCTCAGAAAAATCCCCCACCTGCAGATTACTACCGACCAGCTTATCGAGTTGGAGTTCTTTCCAAATCACGTTTGGTTGAAGCGCGTCACAAATCGCCAAGGCGAGACTAAACGCGGTAAGGTGAACAGCTTCCTCCTGCAATTCGACACCAAAAATACTCCGTTTGAGAATAGCCTTGAGCGTCGCCACATCCGGCTGCCTCCAATCGTTATGACTTTGCCAGAAGTGCACTAACCGACGAAACGCTCCGACAAGAAAAATACCCGAGCCGCAGGTGGGATCTAATATGCGTTCACGTCCTGTGAGGTGGTCGTAAGGCATAACGTAATCGAGCATCAGATTAGCCAACATGGGTGGCGTGAACACAGCCCCCTTACCCTTCTGTGCAAAGTGTTGATAAAGGTGGCTGAGGATTTCGACTGGAATATAACGGAAGGAGAACTGCTGCCAAAGATAGCGCTGGGCGCTTAAGGTCCTGGCTTCAACGAGATCCGCAAAGCGACGTAACTCTTTCGTCGTCAGGCGTTGTCGTGTTTCGGGTAACCCGAAAACGTCACCATTGAATTTTCGCTCGAGCTTACTCAGCAGCTCACGAACCGAATCCGGCGAGCCTCGCTGCAACAAATCAAAGAACGACTCGGCGCCTTTGTGAAACTGGTCGAACCAACCATTGGGGAAGACGCCCCGGTCCTCTAAATACTTGATGAGTACTGTCAGAAGTAACAAGCGGCGAAGTATCGGAGATTTTTGTCCCTCAATCTCCCTATCAGTCTCGACAACTGCACGGATCAGCTGCTGGTGTGCAGCCTTTCCGAATTCTGCTAACGAGGTGTTTTCTGGATTATCCCAAAAAGTGCCATCGCTTAGGCGATAGGCAGAGAACCGGTGCAGTTGATCCTGCTGAAGAGCGAAAGAGATCTGTGCTGCGACCTCAATCCTCTCGGCGGGATCGTATTCAACTTCTGAGCCGTTCCAGAAGTCCGGGCCACGGGCACAACTCAATACATCTACACGGGTCGGCCAACCGACATAAAGAAGAGGTGTGCAACCGTTCAACCAGAGCTTCCGGTGGATTTCTGCTAGCTGGGCTTCACCTAAGCGATCGTCGCTATTGTCAATGACGCATGCCGCAGCCTGCGAGGAACGGCCATCAGAAAAACGGCGGAAGAATACGTAGTTAATTACTCCAATGTCCGCAGCCTGCCGAATGGCGTATTGTTCTTCGATCCTGTCCGGCAGAGGGCCATTGACCGCGACAAGTCCTGGGAGAGATTCTGTCGGCGTGAGATGAAGGAATTCTAGAGCTGTGCTCATATACTGAGAAATCGAATAACGGCCCGTGCTACTCCCTGGATATTTAATTCGAGCACAGGAATCAGGTCGCCGTACATGGGGTTTTCAGCCCGGAGCCATACTTCTCCCCCATTTTGGACGAAAGTTTTGAGAGTGGATTCGTTGTCGATCAGCGCGGCCACAATATCGCCATCCCGGGGGACGGCTGCTTGTTCCAGCAGTACAATATCGCCATCAAAGATCTGGCGACCCACCATCGAATTGCCAGTTACGCGTAGTGCGAAGGCCCGGGAGCGATCACGGATTCCGTAAACTACCGGGTCAAGATTAAGTCGTTCGTCCGACGCTGTCAATGCCTCGTGCGGAGCTCCAGCTGCAATACGTCCAAGTAACGGGATACCAGTGCTCTTCCGGACAAGTTGCAGGCCGCGAGCGAACCCTTTCCTGCGGGTCAAGTGCCCCTTCTTAATCAGCGCTGCGACGTGATCGAAAGCAGCCTTTGGGCTCTTATATCCGAAACGTTTGCAGATCTCACGGTATGTCGGCGGCAGTTCACCGTTCTCGCTCCTCTCCACAAGGAAATGGAGCACATCTCGTTGCGCCAATGTGAGTTCCATCGACATACTAAACAAATGTATAGTATATCAATTTTTCCTTGGATGCAACAAGAATTTTGCCCAAGTGCGCCACCCTCGTTGGATGGGGGCACACTCGCGTGTGTAATTTAAAGAATCTGAGAAGAGCAAGTAACGTTGACTCGCCGCGGCGAGTCAGCGGCTTGGCTGGCATTCATGCCTTCAGTGTCGGATGGTGTCCGCGTGTCGCGCCTGCCGTTTCTTTCCGACCAATTCCATTTCTTCAGCGTGCGGCGGATAGTAGACAGGCGTAGCGAAGACCTCCGCCGGTGAAGTCTGCGGCTATTCCAATTAGAAGAACCGCGGACTCGCCCAGGCGAGATCCATGCTACCTTGCTGCTAGACTTTTGCCTGAGGCAAGCCGCGCCTGTAGCAGCGGAGGCGCTCCACGCGCTAAAATGGGCGCTATGTCCAACCAACCCATCTGGAATTGGCCTGACGAGCTTGACGCGTTGAATGCCGCCCCGCAGTATCACGCTCTGATTTTTGAGAATGAGCGGGTTCGCGTGCTCGACACCAGTATTCCGCCAGGAGAGACCGTTCCGCGCTCCACACGCATCGATGGGCGGGCGTTTTGTGCGTCCTAAGCTGGAGTGATTTCGCGCGCCGCGACGGTGAAGAGAGAACCGCCTCAGACAGTCGCGCAATGGGGAAGATACCGGTGGGAAGCGCCGTATGGTCGGCCCCGCTTCCACCGCACTCACTGGAGAATGTGGGCGAATCGGAACTTCGCGTGATCTGCGTGGAGCTGAAGAATCAATAGCGGCGATTGCCGATTTGTGATTTGCGATTTACGATTTGTGATATGCGGTTGAGGAATTTCGATTGTGCATCTCGTGACGGATTTCCGATTCGCCAGTTTCCATTTTCCAATTTCCGATTTTCGATTGCTGATTTGTGATTTGCCACTACTGTCCGGTCATAAGTCGAATAAAACGAGTTGGTTGCGAGAACAGGCCAACTCGGCTGGAGCGCTGATATTCGAAAAGGCCTGTAAAATGGGCATTTTTTCGAACAAAGTCA
>JBGPCF010000147.1:0-16817 GCA_041481635.1 Terriglobia bacterium
CGACCAGCCCACTGCGGCGGCCGCCGCTCCAAAATGCGTGGCCACAAACGCGCTGGTGGCCAGACTGCTTGCCGCCAAAGCGCTTCCTGCATTAAAGCCAAACCAGCCCACCCAAAGCATGCAGGCGCCGATAAAACTGAGCACCACACTGTGGGGTGGCATCGGCTCGTGAGGATAGCCGGATCGCTTACCCAGGTACAGTGCGCACACCAGCGCCGAAACCCCTGAAGTGATGTGGACCACCGTACCCCCGGCAAAATCCAGGGTGGGAAAGCGCCCTCCCAGGCTGGAATTCAGAAACCCACCCTTGCCCCAAACCATGTGCGCCATGGGATCGTAAACGATAATCGTCCACAAAGCCATGAAGAGAACCATGGCGCTGAACTTCATGCGCTCCGCCACGGCACCCGTGATCAGCGCGGGCGTAATGATGGCGAACATCAACTGGTAGACCATGTAAGTTTGCTGGGGAATGGTGGCGGCGTAATCGGCGTCGGGCTGTGCTCCAACGCCGCGCAGAAAAATGTAATTGAGATTGCCGATGAACCCATTGCCCGAATGAAAGCACAGGCTGTACCCAAACAGCGCCCACAATACGGTGACTACCGCCATCAGCGCGAAACTTTGCATCATGGTGGCCAGCACGTTCTTTCTGCGCACCAGGCCGCCGTAAAAAAGCGCCAGCCCAGGGCCCGTCATCATCAGCACCAGTGCTGAGCATACCAACAGCCAGGCGTTGTCGCCCGCGCTTCTCGCCTCCGCAACTTGTTGCTCGAGCTTGGCCAGCCTCGCTGGATCCGCGGGCGCTGAAGCAGTGCGGGCGGGCGCAGATGAGCCGGAAGCCGCGGCTTGGGCATGTGCGGTCGCTACCGGCAGGGTGATGATAAGCAAGACGCCCAGTAACAGAAAGATAGCGAACCTTGACATAACGATCTTCTCCGTAAGAATTACTGCGGTCTTGCAGGATCAACTCGACTCGCAGAGTTTGGAGCGAGTCCCAGAAAAATCTGTCCACCTTATTTAAGGATAAGTAGAGACCATGAGGATCTCTTGAAGGCAGCGACGGGTAAACTCGATGTGCAAACAAAGTATCAGAGGCCCGACCTGGACGCAACCTCCAATCGTTCGGCCGCGGCAAGGGCATCAGCCTTTTTCAGGAAGCGAGAACCGGTAGCCGATCCACGGCTCGGTGAGGAGCAGTTTGGGTTTGGCGGGATTGTGCTCAATCTTCTTGCGAAGCTGGTTGACGAACACGCGCAGGTATTCCGTCTCCTCGCCGTAATCGGGGCCCCAGACGGATTGCAGCAGTTCGCGGTGTGGCACGGCCTTGTTGGCGTGTGTCACCAGGTAATGGAGCAGGTCAAATTCCTTGGGGGTCAGCCGCACGTTGCGCCCGCGCGCCGTGACGGTGCGGCGTTCAAAGTCGACGGTGAGCCCTTCAACGGTGATGGTGAGCGGGGCTTCATCAGCGCCGTGCGCGTGGCGGCGAAGGTTGGCGCGAATCCGCGCCAGCAATTCCTGAGTACCGAAGGGCTTCACCACATAATCGTCCGCCCCGGCATCCAGGGCTTTCACTTTATCTTTTTCGCTGTTGCGGACGGACAGCATGATGATGGGCACTTCGCAGGATTCCCGGATTTCCCGGCAAACTTCAAAGCCGCTGATGCCGGGCAGATTGATATCGATGATGGCGAGGTCGGGGCGCTGGTCGCGCAATTTCTCCAAGGCCTCTTCCCCGCTCCGCACTTCCTGCACCGTGTACCCGCCTGCCACCAGCACGGTCCGAAGAACGCGGCGGATTTGCGGCTCGTCGTCCACCACGAGAATTCTGGCGGCTGTCGTTGCAGAGGTCATACACGCCCCGCTTCAGGCAAAGGGGCCGCGATGGGAAGGCTGAACTGAAACACAGAACCGCTGCCCACCTGGCTGGTCACGCTCATCTTGCCTCCGTGCGCTTCCACAATCGCTTTGCAAATCGCAAGCCCCATGCCAGTGCCCTGCACGCGATAGCGCTGGTCTTTGCCGCGATAAAATTTGTCGAAGATCAGGCTCTGTTCGTGCGTGTCAATGCCTTCGCCGCGATCCGCCACGCTGGTCGTCAGGTTCCGCCCTGTCACTTCCGCGCTGATGATGATGGGCGAATCGGGCGGTGAGTATTTAGTCGCATTCTCCAGCAGGTGCGCAATCACTTCTTTGATGCGCTCGAAGTCCATGGGGACTTCGGGTAATTTGTCCGATAGACGCACGTCCACAGGATGATGTGCGAGGGCGGCTTTCATCGCCCCGACCGCCGCTTCAATCACCTTGCCCAAGGGCGTGGGGACGCGTTCCAACTCAATCTCGCCTGCATCCAGGCGCGCCATTTCCAGGGCTTCCTCGATCAGGTGATTCAGCCGATTGCTTTCTTCGTCGATCACCGACAGAAGTTCCCGCCGGTGCTCCTCGGTGAGCTCGGGCTGGGAGAGCAGGCTGGTGACCGCGCCCTTGATGCCGGTGAGCGGAGTGCGAAGTTCGTGGGTGACCGAATCGAGCAGCGCGGTGCGCAATTTTTCTTCTTCGCGTGCCGCCTCGGCACGGCCCAGTGCTTCCAACGCGATGAAGCGTTCCACGGCGATGGCAATCAATGTACCCACCGCTTCCAGTGTTTGCCGCGAGATCGTCCCACCGGAAACTCCCAGGCTGCCCACCGGCCGCACACCCATTTGCACCGGCATGAACGAGAGATTTTTCTCCGCTTCGACAAACGGTTCCCCGCGCGCCATCACTCCCTTCAGCCGGTCCTTATCCAGGTGGCGGACGTCCGCGCCATAGCGGTAGACCTCATTCGTGCCGGCCAGATAGAGTGCGGCATCCTGCAGCTCAAAAGATTCCACCAGGCGGCGCGGGATGGAATTGAGCAACTCGCCCATGGTGCCCGCCACCAGCAGTTGCTGGGTGAAGGCGTAGAGCCTCTCCACTTCGCGGCGGCGCCGGTGGGCATCGCGGGCCTCCTCGCGGGCGTGCTCGGACAGGCGGCTGGCCGCCACCGAGGTAATCAGGAATGCCGAGAGCGCCACCCAGTTTTGCGGGTCGGCTATCGTCAACATACCCACCGGAGGCAGAAAAAAGTAATTAAAGGCCACGGTAGCCAGCACCGACATGTAAATGGCCACGCGCAGTCCCGAGGTTGCCGAGACGTAAAGGATGGCCAGCAAAAAAGACAGAGCAACCGTGGTATGGTTAACGGGAATGAGCCGGGCGCAGACCCCTGTGATTCCGAAAACAAGCGTGGTAGCCACAGCGAATCCCAGGAGCTGTTCACGCGAGGGCTTTTTCATTGGGGCTATTATGAAGGATAAAGGTTAAAGGTTGAAGGATGAAACAGAAAAAGTCGCATGCATTCCAGTAGACTGAACGTCTGCGCCCACCGGCCTGTGGCACGGGCATCCTGCCCGTGAGGTGTTCGCTTTCTTTTTCACAATCATGGGGTGGATTCCCGTGTCACGTTTTGTCCGCTCGACCAATCCTCCTGAAAACAACGCACACAGACAAATTTATTCCTCCCCTTGATTTGAAGCCCTAAAAGCGCATACATTCCACAAGGCGGAACGTTTGGGCCTACCGCGGAGGTCCTCACCTCAAACAGCCATGACTGTCAAAGCCATTAATACCGCCATGCTATGGGTCGTCCGCATCACTGCACTGCTTGGCCCCGGGCTCCTTTGGATGGCGTTGGGGCAACCCTTTGGGCGCGATCCCTGTGTTGTTGGGCGCGAGTTCGGCCAAATTGATTTGCTGATTGGAATTCTGCTTTCGTTGCCCTACCTCCATATCCTCCTGCGCCTGACGGGCCCAAAATTTAAGCGGGGTTTGGCCCTGGCGGTGACCACGGGATTGGCAGGCTTCCTGATCTCCACTTTCTTTCTTCTCGTGGATGGTACCAAGGGATATACGGCAGCCATAGTGCTATCTCAGGCTGCGCTGGTTGCGGCGGCTATCGCAACATATTATTTGAGAGGGCGCGAGGCGGGCGACACTCGCATCCTGGTGATGGGATTTGGCACGGTGGCAATCTATTTGGCGCTGTTCTGGCTGGCCCCTGCCGTGATTCCTTTATTCATAAGTATTCGCCCTTTTGTGGCGAATCAATACACAGTCGTAGGCTCATTGCGAACCCTCAATACGAGCGAAATAACTTACTCCTCGACATACACAACCGGCTTCAGTCCCACGCTGGCTGCGTTGGGGCCGGCAGCCGACGGCTCCGCTTCGAGTCCTTCAGCCTTGGGACTCATAGACAGCAGCCTCGCCAGTGGCAAGGCAGGGAAATACATGCTTACATTCACGCCGAGCCGGGACGCCTCTGGAAATATTACTGCCTATACGATCAGTGCGCGACCTATCATCCCGTGCCAAGGCCCAGGCGTCCCGAGCTTCTTTACCGACGAGTCCGGCGTGATCCGAAGAACGGATGAGGATCGCCCCGCAACAGTCCATGACCCGCCGCTTGCGGGGTAATTCACAGCCGATGGATGGCGCATGTTCATGCAGTAAGGGCGGTTCGCGAACTCCCCTTCCGGTCGTGGAACGCAGGAGCGTTGGATGGAGTGTCCCTAAACCCCACCCATACCAGGTGGCGCCTCGCCCGTGAGACGTTCGCTTTCTCCTGCACTATCACGAGCAGGATGCCCGTGCCACATTTTCCGCGGGTGGCGTCCCGCCCTGCGGGATCACGTCACTGGCGATGTATGAGTTTGACCAATCCTCCTCAAAGCAACGCACGCACACAAATTTATTCATCCCCTTGATTTGAAGCCCTGAAAGCGCATACATTCCACAAGGCGGAACGTACGCGCCTCGCACAAATTGGATCAAAGGTGTAGAGGCGACCAAAGGAATAAATCTTTGGAAATTCGCAAGAGCCCTGAGGAATGGTTGGAGAAGGCCACGCCTCCTGAAAAACAGGAAGGCATACTGAAGTTGTACCTCGGGTACGCGCCGGGCGTGGGCAAGACATACACCATGCTCAGCGAGGCCATCCGCCGCCACACACGCGGCGAAGACGTGGTGGTGGGCATTGTCGAGACCCACACGCGCAAGCCCATCAAAGACCTCGCGGCCCAGATGGAGGCCGTCCCCAAGCGCAAGATCGAGTACAAGGGCATCCAGTTTGAAGAGATGGACGTGGACGCGGTGATTGCCCGCCATCCCCAGGTGGCCGTGGTGGACGAGCTCGCGCACACCAACATTGAGGGCAGCCGCCATCGCAAGCGTTACGAAGACGTGATGGACATTCTCGCCGCCAAAATCGACGTGCTCTCCACCCTCAACATTCAGCACGTGGACAGCCTGGCGCCCCAGGTGCAGTCGATCACCGGCGTGCCGGTGCGTGAGACGGTGCCGGACTGGCTGCTGAAAAAAGCGGGCGAAGTGGTGATGATTGACCTGACGCCGGAGGCGCTCCGCAACCGCATGCGCCGTGGCGATATTTATCCCGTCGACCGGGCCGAGCGCGCGCTGAGCAATTTTTTTCGTGGAGGCAATCTAATTGCCCTGCGCGAGCTGGCCCTGCGCCGCGTGGCCGAGTCCGTGGACCTCAGCCTGGAGTCCTATCTCGAAACCAAAAACATCACGCGCAACTGGGGGGTGCGAGAGCGCATCGCGGTGTGCATGAGCGCCGATCCCGGCTCGCAATACCTGGTGGCGCGCGCCGCGCGCATCGCCCGCGCCATCGATGGCGAGCTCTACGCCGTCTACGTGGACACCGGGGAAGATCGCAACGACGAGCAGAAACAGAAGACCCTGGACGCTAACATCCGCTTTGCCGAGGGCCTGGAAGCCGCAGTGGTGCACTTGAAGGGGAAAAGCATTGCGGAGGCCGTGATTGAATTCGTGAAGGAAAAAAGAATTACCCAGGTGGTTTTTGGGCACTCCACCGCGGGCGGCTGGCGCCGGTATCTCTACCTTTCCGCCGTCCATCGCTTTCTGCGCGACGCGCCTTCGGTGGACGTGCACATCGTCACCCAGGAGAGCGACCCGGAGGCTTGAGCGTCTGCGGAACAGCCGGCCTGCCGCAAGAGGTCATTCCCGCGCAAGCGAATCCAGTCCGTGGTCGCACATCCAATGACTTACGAAATGGCTTCCCGCTTGCGCGGGAATGACTGCGCTAGGGTGCGTTCATATTTCACAATTGACATCGTAACCAATCAGAATTATGGCGCGACAAATTGACATTTTGAGTTTAAGATAGTTTCCAAACGGCGTACCCAGAATCAACCGCGCATTCGAGAGGAGCGTTGATGTCCATCAAACCCGCAGCAGTGCCGCCTCCGGTTTTGCAGATCCACACTTCCACTGCCGAGGGCGCCACTGTGGTGCGCTGCGTGGGGCACCTGACGTTCGATGTCTCCGCCAATTTCAAGGCCGACATCAAGGCCTTGATTCCGCAAACCAAGCGCCTGGTCCTGGACCTCACCGACCTCGCTTATCTGGACAGCGCGGGCCTGGGCGCCATTGTGAGCATTTACGTTTCAGCCCGGAAAGCCGGCTGCGGGATGCAACTGATCAACCTCAACAGGCGCGTCAAAGAGTTACTCGGCATCACCCACCTGCTCTCCGTGTTTGCAGCTTGCAGCGAATACAACGTCAAGATGCCGTGAGGTGTCCGTGAAACCCAAGCGCCCTTATCTTCCGTCTATCATCCCCGCCGCTCTAAGTCTGGTCTTCGCCCTCGCGGGCAGTGCCAGCGCAAGCGCGCCCAACCCCCGTCAGTCTCCCTCGCCCGCCGATCCCTGGAAGCTGGCCTGGAGCGACGAATTTGAAGCGCCCAATGGCTCTTTGCCTGACGCGCACCGATGGACCTA
Source organism: Terriglobia bacterium (assembly GCA_041481635.1). GTDB lineage: Bacteria > Acidobacteriota > Terriglobia > UBA7540 > UBA7540 > DASYXZ01. The sequence continues at coordinate 6,843 of JBGPCF010000147.1, forward strand.
CGATCTGGGCGGAAAGGGTTGGGGCAACCAGGAGCTCGAGACTTACACCGACCGCGCGCAAAACGTCTCCATCCAAAACGGCATGCTGGTGATTCAGGCGCTCAAGGAGAATTTCACCGGAAAAGACGGCGTGACGCGCGAGTACACTTCCGGGCGAATTAAAACGCAGGGCCTCTTTTCGCAGGCCTACGGCCGGATTGAATCGCGCATCAAGATTCCCTATGGGCAGGGCCTCTGGCCGGCGTTTTGGATGCTCGGCGATGACACAGACAAAGTGGGTTGGCCGCAGGGCGGCGAGATCGACATCATGGAAAACATCGGGCGCGAGCCCTCCGTGGTTCACGGCACGATTCACGGGCCCGGCTATTCGGGCGACAAAGGCATTGGGGCAGCCTACACCTTGCCCGGTAGCCGGCGCTTCGCGGGCGATTTCCACATCTTCGCCGTGGAGTGGCAGCCGCGCCAAATCCAATTCCTGGTGGACGGCAATCCCTACATCACCTTCTCCCCCGCCAGCCTGCCCGCGGGCACAAGCTGGGCCTACGATCATCCCTTCTTCATTATTCTGAATGTGGCAGTGGGCGGAAGCTGGCCGGGCAATCCCGATTCGACCACCACTTTCCCGCAGACTATGCTGGTGGATTACGTTCGCGTGTACAAGCGAGCGCCTTGAGGACCAGCCATTCACAGATTCACACAGATGGGGAAGGCGGGTGTTATGAGCTGGGAACTGGGTGCTGGGTGTTAGGGGATTGCCAGTTTTCAGCAATCAGCCAAATCTGCGAAATCTGTGGATTATGCTTTTTTAGACGCCCGCCACCTGGCTTCGCCGCTCGAGCATCAGCACATCGCGCCACACGCCATCCAATTTGCCCAGCCGCTCGCGTCGGCCCACTTCCCGGAACCCGCATTTTTTCACCAGTGCCAGGCTCGCCTGGTTTTCCGGAAAGATGCCCGCCTGCAATGTCCACACGCTATTCCTCTCCGACTCTTCAATGGCGGCGCGCACCAGTGCGGTGCCAATTCCCTGCCCCGCGTGAACTGCACCCACATAAATGCTGAGCTCGGCCACTCCCGCGTAGCAGCAGCGGTCAGAGACGGCGCTCAGCGCTGCCCAGCCCATCACTGTCGCGCCCGCTCGCGCCACTAGCCGGGCGAAGGGCAGGTGCGTGGCATCCCATTTTTCCCACTGCGGCGCCGCGGTCTCGAACGTGGCGTTGCGCGTCGCCATCCCTTCAAGATAGATGGCGCGCACCGCTTCCCAGTCGGCAGCTTGCATCGGCTTAATAGAATAATTCACGTTCGCCACCTCAATAGAAAAGGCAAGTTTAACAACCCTCCGCAGATTTCACAGATGGACGCAGCTTGAGAAAAGTTGCCAGTGGTCGCATTCACTTCATCCAAGGTGTAAATTAACCGTGAGGCCTTATGACCAGAAATGAGTTCTATGACATATCGATGGAAGCTTACCGGCCGGTGGCGAAGCTGATCAGCATGGTGCCACCCGACCAACTCGATTGGAGGCCCGGCCCCACGTTCATGAGCGTCGGCCAAGTGATTTGCCACCTCAGCGACGGTGTGGGCGCGGGAATGGATTGGCTGATGAAAGGCAATTGGCCGTCCTCGGAGGAAATGGAAAAGGGCATGAAGCTCGAGAACCTTCCTACGTGCAGCGTTCAAGAGGCGCTGGACAAACTCGAGAAAGACAAGAAAGTCTTGCGTGCCGTCCTGGACGGAATGAGCGAAGCTGACTTTGCCGGCAAGGTGGTCGCCACCCCGTGGGGGATGAAAGGCAAGGTGGAACGCCTGGCCATCTGGTTTCTCGAACACACGACGAACCACAAGATGCAACTGTTCACCTACCTGAAACTCCGCGGCCTGCCCGTGAATACGGACACACTGTATTTGGGGTAGGGGAAAGCCATCCACAGATTTCGCAGATTCACACAGATGGGTAAAACGGGTGTTAGGTATTAGGTGGGCCTTGGTCGTTTCTTCGCCTCTGTGAAATCTGTGGAATCTGTGGATAAGGTTTTCGGCGGCTATCATGCCGGGTCAGTAATTGTGCCACCGGCGGTAGTAGATCCAGAGTTGCACAACCAGCGAGAGCGCGCCGACAATAATAAGGGTTCCGGCGACGATCCTCAGGCTGTCGCCCTTCGTCAGGAAAAGCACCCCGATTCCTGCGACCGTGAGAAGAATGGATGCCAACAGGCCCAGTTCCGCGAACACGAGCCCCCCCTCGCTTTCCGCACCAACCGGGGGTTATACGTCAGGTGGCGGCCCCAGTCAACTCGCAGCTTGAATCAAGGCTGGCGCCCCGAAAGGTCGGGGTGAATAATACGTAAGTTGCCAAGTTTATGCGTTCATACGGACCCGCTCCCAACGTGATTATGGCGTGCGATAAATTCTGCATTTCTTGCATAAGGTACAGTGCGACCATATTCAGGCAAATAGTTGCACTTTCGCACGAGCTCATCAGCGATTGCCATGCGCAACCCACAGATTACACGTTGGCTGTTGTAATTCCCGGTTTGGCGTGCTGATTGCCTTAAAGGTCAGTTGTTGAAGTCAAGTTTTCAAATTGTCGCTAATTTAAACCGGGGAGAGCAGGCCATGAAAAAAAGTGTGCTGTTTGCTGTAGTTCTGTCAATCCTTGGCGGGGGTATCTCCGCCCGAGCAGATACCATCACTTTCGATTTCAATTCGTTGGCCAACGGAGCTGGCAACAGCAGCGTCCAGTCTTACATGAACGGCGTACTAGGCGCCGATGGGACGGTCACTGTGTCTGGCTCGCTGGCCTCCAATAGCTATACCGGAGATGGCCACGTGGTGGGCCCGGGCAACGGCAGCACCTCGCTTACCCTCGGTACTTCGGACGGCACCACACAACATTTAACCACCCATGACACCTTCATCCAAAACACGAGCTCCAGCTCGAAGATTGTCATGAATTTCAGCGGCCTCCAGATCTACAGTGTGGGCTTCAATTATGAGATCTTCCCCGACGGGACCTGCGCGACGGGGGTCAACTGCGGCTCGAACTGGCCCGACTTTAGTTTCATGGCGAACGGCTTGCTTATTTTCGAAACCCTGGGCGTGATGCCAGGGAACTCGGGAGCTCCCTATCTCCACTCTCCCAACAGCGGAGCGAGCGGCACCGAGAAGGCGCCACAGTTTCTCGGGCAGAGCGGCACCATAATCTTCCAAAATGGCGTTACGAATCTCCAGTTCGTCGATTGGCCTGCCACCATCGGCATCGACAACCTCGTGGTCACCACTAATGTACCTGAGCCCGGAAGCTTGACGCTCTTTGGGACTGGCCTCCTGAGTTTGTTCGGGGTTGTGAGACGCCGCCTGCGAGCGAAAAGCTAACCGTTCCCGTGGTCTTCAGCCTTTGCCGTTTGCGCGGCTCGACCTTCAACCCAATGTCGATGGGCTCGGTGGCAGATATGCCCCCGGCCCATTGACCCTTCCCACCTTAATCTTCGTAATTGAGCGGGCAGCGCGGGGTCTCATTTCTTAGAGACTTTGCGCTTCCCCCTCCGTTCCCCGAAGGGGAACCACGTGGATAGCCGTGGGGGGAACCCACGGAAAATTTTCCCGTCCCCAAACCATCTCCGGTCCTGCAGGGGCCGAATAACGAGGCAGTCAACCCGTCAATCGCCCAGGCGGACTCCGCTTTAGCGAGCCGACGGGTTGAGGGACTTCGCTTGCCTATCCGAGCTTTAAGTGTAAAGTGGTCATGGTGAAACATGAGGTCAGTCAAGCTATGGCAGTGGGCAGCTATGGGAATTGCATCCTTAAGTTTCCTGGCATGGGTCTATTACAGGTCCCAAATCGCGGCTATCATCCCGGGCCCCACGGTCACTGATTGGTGGGCGGTAGTCAAGGCGCGAGAGATGCAAAGGCGCCCCACCGACTTGGATTCGGCGATGCGTGGTTGCGAGCAATGGATCAACGCGCACTACAAGGCTGGGGCAAACAAGATCGTCTCGCGCTACGAGCTGGCTGGTAAACCCGTAAAGCTGCAACGCGAATATTGGGTGGCCTTGGACTACCGCGAAAAGGCCAAAGGCCCGTTGATGCAAGGTTCATGCCATTACGTGGGAATCCTCGGAAAGGTGGTCATGCTCGAAGCCAGAACGGTAATAAAATACTAGGGCATTCTTCCGCTCGTTCACCATCACGATCCACTTCCGCGAGAAGCTGGCAGCCAGTAGCACAGAGTTCTTCTTCCCAGAAACTTTGCGGCCTTTCCGTGGTTTCGAAGCCTAGAGGCGCTACCCGCTTTTTTCAGGATTGGGATGCCGGGGTCGGTGTTTTCCCAGAGTGCGCCCTACGCACCGGCTGCCGATGCCCGCTCGACTGATGGCTTCCCCGGAGCCAGCACGATCAGGGCTCCGCCGATGACAACGAGGATAGCCACGCCCGGCAGTAGTCCGCGTTCACTCGCATCCCGGAATGCCATCACCGCCATAACCGTGGCATGAGCAAAGCTCGACCATGCGGTGAAGGCGATCAGGCTGCGATTCGCCGATGGGTTCCGCGACGCGATCAACAACAAAATCCCGAGCGTGAAATAAAGACTGAGCATCATCGCGTCAGTGTATCCGGGCTGATCCCGTTCCCATAAAATCATCGTGATGGGATAGATCCCGGCCACAAAGAGCAATCCCACCAGCACCAACACAACCTTCAGCGCCCGTTCTCGATTCATGGTGCCCTCCTGCTAAATCACGTCATGCGGAGAAGACTTTCTGTGGTTTCGAAGTCTAGAGCCGCAGAGTTTGAATATGCCAAACTCTGCCCGCCCCACATTTAAAAGAGGCGGCTGGCGCTCCGATGGATCGGAGCGATCATCATGTAGATTGCGCCTTCGGCGCGCAGACCCAAAGAGCAGGGTCTGCGCCAGACGGCCACCTAACTCCCGCCGCCCCCTTCATAGGTGCGCTACCCGCTCTGTCATCCACCAGTCTGAGGGTAGTAGACGCTGATTGAACTCCCGGCAACCGGGGCTTCGGTTCGGAGGGCGGTCACAACTCCAGGGAACCCCGCAACACTCATGGAACTCTTGAAGGGAAAAGGGTCTGGGGAACAGTCCGCATTCAGAAACGCGTAGTGCATAAATTCGGCGTGGCATTGGTCGGCAGCCTGCTCGGCGACAGCAATCGCTTCCTCGATGTATTTAGGAAGCAGAGCAAAATACTGGCCAGGGTCATGTTGGTCAGCCTGCATCAGACTAAGCGCCAGATGCTGCGGGCAAATGTATACCAGCCCCGTTGCCGAAAACCATCCTCCGTATAGCTCTAACGGCCTTCTCATGCCGTCTGGCGTCTGTTCGTACATGTTGTCGACGAGATAATGCAGGTAGCATCCGCGCTCCCTGGCGAGGGAGTAGAGAGTCCCCGCGCTTGCCTCCAGGTACATCTGAAAGGCGCTGCCACCCATTGTCGTTCGGTTGCCTTCCTTGAAAATGTCGTCCGCCGCCACGTACATCACATCCAGCAGAGTTCGATCGGGCAGAACTCTCACGTGTTCTTTCACTGCCTCCCGGATGGCGCTGTATTGCTGCATGCGGTCCTTTGGGCTTACGGCCATAATTTCCAGAGAGAAATTCTTGATGGATTCTTGAGTCCAATCCCAATAATCCGTGATTTTCGGCAAAAACCAATTTTTCATGTTGTCAATCGGGTTGCCGCTCTCCAATGCTCAACTCTTTGATTGCAAGAATCCATGGTGCGCATGGAACAGGCTTAGCGCCGACCCCACTCGGCGGAATTCGCGCACCCTCCCAAGCCACGATGGCGGTGAACGTTGCCCTGTCAGTGTTCGGGCCAGTGAGGACACCGACCTCTTTTTTCCGCACAGAGGCATTCGTCACACGGGTCAAGAAAGCTCCCAAGACACTCGGCTGGCGTGCCGGCTCCCGGCCCAGGAATTTACTCCCAGGAAGGGTGAGCATCAGGGTTAGAGTCACAAGTAGCAGCGTACCCTTGCCAGATGTTGCGCCCGAGTTATGATGGGCAAAGTGGGACTTTTGAGAATGTGACTCTGAAAGAAATGTCCCGTCCATATGTCTCACCGTTATTATCCCACGTCGGAAGCGAGGAATTCAAAGATCGCGGGAAGCCGAGGGTTTCGGAGAGAGTCAGGCGGGCTGGCGCAGGCCCTTCGGAGTCTGCTAGCGCGGTGTGAATTGCGCCTTCGGCGCGCAGACCTAAAAGGCAAGGTCTGTGCCAGCCGGCCAAATGCCCACGGCATCAAATGAATGCCATGGCTACCGCTTTTTCAGGACGTAGATGACCCAAGGGGCTATCGAGGTTTCTGTAATCCAATCGTAAGGCTCATCTCCGCGTCCGAGCGGTGCGTAGCGAGCCTCCACATCGAGCTCACATCCGGCAAACAAATTGAGGTAGTCTTCGTGAAACCAGACCAGGTCAACTACAGGGCGCCGGTCCGCGACCTCCTTCATGACGATCCGAACTGTCTCCCCGCTCCTGGCGCTACTGTTCTCTGGAAAATCCCTGGTGGTGAACGACGCCCACTCGTGGGTGTAGATCTCGGGTGTCCAGCCAAGTAAGACGATGCGCCCTTCGTTATTCAGCAAGTGCCTCAGGCTCCGCAACAGATTACGACGGTTGCCCGCATCAGGAATGTTGTCAAACGCGAACGCAGACAGAACCGCGTCGAAGCGGCCAGCCTCGAGTGCGCTGAAATCGCCGTCGTCAACCCATAAATAGGTCCCGCTCGAGTCGGCCTTCCTGGCCAGATCGATCATGCTGCTCGAAATATCGATGCCGATCGCATCGAAGCCGAGCGTCTTCAGGAACCTTGTGGAGCGGCCGGCGCCGCAACCAAAATCGAGAGCGACGCGCCCCTTGACGTGCTCGCCGAGGATCGCCGGCAAATCGCGGTATGCCAAATAGTATGTGCCGGGAAACTCGAGGGTTGCATAAGCGTCCGCTCTCCGAGTGTCATCATAGACGTTGGAATATGACATGGCCTTTGCTTTATCTCCCCGCCCCCAAATCGTGGGTGGCGCATACGTTCCGCCCTGTGGAATGTATGCGCTTTCATAACATCAAATCAAGGAAGGTGATGTGTTTGCCGCCGTTGGTTACTCTGAGGAGGATTGGCAAGACGCATACATAGCTGGAAACGCGACGTATGCGCCACCCACGTATCGCCGCGCCTCATTGCGGCATGCCGGGCTAAAGCTGGTAGCCCCGGCATGATTTCCATGCCGTGGGTTCGTAATACCGTGACCTTGAATAAGCCCACGGCACAAGTGCGGTGCCGTGGCTACGCGCTAGGGCGTACCAAACGCTTCGGGCATGGCCGGCTTGTAGTAAAGATCGATCGACACGAACCACGAGTCCGGCTTTTGTTTCGTCAAATCCACAAAAAGCTCGAGCCAGATTTCCGTGTCGCTGCCGAGGGAAGACCGCATGCGGATGGGATTGGCCCAATACGCCAGGCCGGCTTTCTTCGACATCACAACCTCGGGCGGCGGGTGGGCGGCGGCATTAGCGAGGGCGCTCTCGAGCTCCGGAGTATTGACGCCGAACTCTCGGATCGAGCGGCGCAGCAGGTCGAGGCCTTCGTCGTAGGATCGCGGCTGCGGGCGCGTCAAATGAATTTGCGCGACGACGCCGCGTTTTTGCGTCATGTAAAGCCGCCAGCCGGGCGCATCGAACGCCCGACCATCGGTCAAGATGATTCGTGGTGTGCCGCGTGTGATTTCCGCGATGCCGTCCTCGCGCCGATACCGTTCCGGCCACACCTCGCGTGAGAGCGAAGCGACAGGGGCGCTCAGTCTCACTCCCACTGGTTGTTTCGTGCAGCCTTCGCCAAACCACATCATCACCACTGCGATTGTCACCACAGCCGCTTGCCGGATCCGCCGACCCCTCACCTCTTCGGGCCCGGTCCTCCCAATCTCGTCGAATTGTTCCATGTACGTGGTTACCTCTTCCCGATGGTTCGTTTGTAGCGCATCTATAACGACGTCGACTTTGTCAAGCGACACTACTCCGTCGCGTGCCGGGAGTGGGGTCAAGGGCGGCCCGACGTTTTCGGTCGGGGCGTTCATCGCAGACCCTTGACGTGCTCGGCGAGGATCGCCGGCAAATCGCGGTATGCCAAATAGTATGTGCCGGGAAACTCGAGGGTTGCATAAGCGTCCGCTCTCCGAGTGTCATCATAGACATTGGAAAATGACATGGCCTTTGCTGTATCTCCCCGCGGGTGGCGCATACGTTCCGCCCTGTGGAATTTATGCGCTTTCATAGCTTCAAATCAAGGAAAGTGATGTGTTTGCCGCCGTTGGTTACTCTGAGGAGGATTGGCAAGGCGCATACATCGTTGGAAGCGCGACGAATGCGCCACCCGCGGAACAGGCCCACGGCACAAAACCCGTGCCATGGCTACCCGCTTTTCCGAAAAGTAGCAGTGGTGTAGTCAATGGAACCTAAAATCCTCTCCACACGCTCGGCCTTCGGTGCGAACCCTGCTCCAAAATCCGCCAGCATTGGCTTCGCGTCAGCGTACATCTCTTCGATGGGCCATCGCTTGGCCCTCTCATAGCGAAATGTAGTACAGTGTTGGAGAAACTTGGAAATCTCCTTATAACAACTGCTCGGTCGGTCGTCTTCGCTAGCGCCGTATTTTTTATCGAATTCCTTCCAGCGTTTGATAATCGCGGAATATTTGACCTGCTCGATGTCCCTGCTCGCCCACACCAAAGGTTCATTAATGATCAGGTCAGTTTGCTCGTCTTTACGATTTGTAAAAAATGCGAGCAAATTTCTAAGGTGCAGGAGAAACCCTTCTATCGCCAAGAAGTATTCGGCACGCGCAAAGTCAGATTTCTCCGCGTCGGCCTTCTTCTGGCCAATGGCATCGCCACAGTGGACAAACATGTCGATTTCGTAAAGAATCGTGTCAAGATGGCTGTTCTTCTCCGACCTTTGGTGCATGGCAGTAACGTTCCTCCTTTGGGACACGGGCTGCACAGTTAAAGAGCAACTGTGCGCTACTTGCTATGGAGTTTTATTGGCGTGTTGCCTCAATGTCAAACTGACCTTCTCAACTTCGGAAGCCATAGCGACTAGACTGAACTTCTGCCCCCAAAAAATAATGTCGCCTGTCCGGGGAGAGAAGTTCCTGAATACGTCTCTTTCTTCAGATATGTTGATGAGAGCGTCGTGTTCCCCTTTGCAAAAATCAATCATGTTATGTAGCTTGGAAGTTTTCCACCATTCGTCAATTCGTTCATCAAAATGCTCGAAATGGTTTCGCATGACCACGCTCTGGAGAGGGGAGTCGTCAGCGAGACCGACTCTCTTTCTTAATTCCCTTCTCTCTTCGAGCAATTTCCCACCCTGCCCCCAGCAAGCCTTTGAAATATTTGCCGCTGCGGTCAACAAATTTTGGATTGCGATCCACATCCCGACATGGTCTTCCCTTATAATAGCCGCGCGCAATTCCAAATCTGCTACCCTAAAAGCTTGGCACTGAAACTCGACTTGGCGCTGGAAAGTTTGTAATAAAAATTTGTCCATCCCCGTAGCATCACCCACCATACTGCCTCGTTACCGGTCTGGCTGGCGCAGCCCCCAGGCCTGCGATTATTATGAGAATAGCGCCTTCGTTTGTTGCATGCTATTGAACTTTCTGCAATTCGGCCATAATTCTGGACTGATTGTCGGGGATAAGTGTGACCTTGCGAGTCCACGCTGAGTAACCCGACTTTCGAACGGTAACTGTGTACTCGCCGGGCTTCAAACGGAAGGTGGTTGGTGTGCTCCCAGTGAATTTTCCGTCGAGCTCTACGTCTGCTCCCGCCGGCTCACTAGAAGCTATTTCAAAACCCTCCGTAAGACGATCATGAAGCAGGCGATATGAAAGAAGGCCTGGTAAATGGTAAGGGAACGGTCGTAGCGCACGACGAGGCGGCGGAAGTTGCCGAGC
>JBGPCF010000148.1:0-16431 GCA_041481635.1 Terriglobia bacterium
CGGCTGGTTCGGGCGGGCGTTGATATAATTAGCGTCCAGCACCTTTTAGGGCACTCCAAAATAACCATGACGGCACGCTATGCGCATTCGCTTGCAGATGTTAAAATGGCGGCGGTCAGTAAGCTGGATTTGGCTGGTGTTTGTTCGGTACCGGACCCTAACCGGACTCCGAGCCCTACTGGCGTCGTTGCCGAATCCGAGGTAAATAGTTTTGCTGCTTCAACATAGGCCCGTAGCTCAGTTGGTTAGAGCGCTACCTTGACACGGTAGAGGTCTGCGGTTCGAGTCCGCACGGGCCTACCATCTTTTCAATAACTTCCGGCGCCGGCACCTTCATCCCACCCTGTTTTGTGTCGTTGTTTGTGTCGTAACCTGTGGCTTTGCCTGCCTCGCGTCTACTGCCGATCGGTTTCGCCGAGAGTGCCGCGACGGCCTGCCGCCGTGCCTCAGTCCGCACATGCGAGTAGCGGGCAAGCATCTGCTGGCTTACATGCCCTGCAATGGCCATAATCGTTTGGTCAGACACCTGGGATTCGGCAAGCTCGGTGATCGCGTGATGTCTCAGATCGTGGAAACGCAACCCCGCGAGGGGGCTCTTAACATCCTGAATAGAAGCCTTGCATTTCCCATTGGTGCAATTTTCCCCCGGCGGCTGTGACTTGCCGCACGCTGGACACCGAATCACTCTAGTCAGACTGCGCCAAGCTGTTCTAAAGCTTCGTTGGTTCCGCGTAGGATCTACATGGCCGTGCTCGCACGCGGGGAAAACGTAATGCTGCGGCTCGATCCCGTTGAACCCCTTGGCGCGTTCCCGCAGGCGCACAACCATTTCATAAGCTTCGTCATTCATCGGAATCAATCGCTGTCCCGCTTCCGTCTTACTCGTGCGAACCAAGATTGCTCGATTCAGGAAATCAATATCCCGCCACTGTAGTCGCTTGATTTCACAACCGCGCATCGTAGTGCAGAGAGCCAGGGACATAGCAGCCTGAACACGTTGCCACTCTTCATCCTGTCCGGCGGTGCGCAACAGCCTAAGCTTTTCATCATGGGTAAGCGCTCTTCCAATGGAGCGCGGTTCTTTTAGCGGGTGAACATCAGGTCCGAGCAGATGCCAACGCCTTGCCCGTTTTAACATGCGTCGAATGACTCCCACTTCCATGTTGATGATTGCCGGACCTACTCCGGCCTTACTTCTCCATTCCCTAAACCGGAGGACATCCTCTGACGTAATCTTGGAGAGACATTTCTGCTGGAAGAATTCACGCGGTTTGACCAAGAGTTGTCTCTCTTTCTTCTGGCTGGACTCGCCCAACTCCAGCTTACGCCCGTTGAAATAGCTGTCGGCAGCTTCGGCAAAAGCTAGCTTTGCGAAGCCCTGGCGCGAAGCGTTGAGGTTGCCTTGAGTCGCCTGCGTAATAAGTTCCTTTTCCTTCGCTTGGGCTTCTCGCCAGTCTCCCGTCTCAAGTGATTGCCGATAGCGGACGCCATCAACAAAGAAGTGCGTGTGCCAAGTCTTACCGCGCTTTACGAGGGCCACTTGTGCCTCCCCTTGTTCTGACATTCAGTTTGTTCTTGCGTTTTCGTAGATCTTTCCGGCGCCATTCCCTGTTAGTAGCTCGGTGCGCGCACTCGTGAGTGCAATACTTCATTTTGTGAGCAGTCGATGGTCGGAAAATCTTATGGCACTCAAGACATGGAAGAGGCGGCCAGTGATTCCATTCATCGAACCAAAGCATCCATCTCAGCGCATCCCACAAGCTACCGAGAGAAAAGTGAGGCTTAATTTCGATGCCTTTCCGTCCTTCGTCCACTTTCAGGCCGTAGCCAGATGGAGCACTGACGTTCGATTCTATGGAAAAGATCAACGCTCTCTTTACTGAGGTGATGTCAGTGGAAACCGCCCAAGCAACAGAATCGCCTTCATAGTGGAATCTGCCCCGGAGTATTTCATGGAAAAACGGGGCCGTGTCAGGTTGGTGGGTGGGATCCGTCCGGTGGATATCGACTTCGGAGGCCAAGAATTCTACGAGAGAACTGCGCGCGTCCTCGAATCCCTTACAAGCGTCAATCATACGCTTGACGGCGCGGAGCCACTTCCGGTGCGCCTGGCACTCGTCTAACTGTCGAACCACTTTACCCAGTCTGATTTCCTCGTCTCCAGGTGTATGCACAAGGTAGAGCGGGCCCCAGGCTCGAAAGAAGGACTTGAGGTCATCAACTGTTTCGCAGTTAAGAAACTGAATATGGGGACCCCTGGGGTAAGCGTCCACAAGGTCGTATTGGCGGTCTAGCGTCAATTCGCAACGTATAAGGCCATTCCTCACTTCAACCTTGGTGCACCGCGGCCATAAAGATGCCGCAACGGCGTGGATATGGTGTTGTAGTTGCATGTCCACGCAAGCATATGCCAGACTGTGCGCGCAGTCAAAGAAAATCGAGGGGGTGAATCATGGCAATTACATACACGCTTAAGAGGGCGTCTGAAGAGAGCGGCCTTTCGATGCGCACACTCCAGTACGCCATCGGGCGTGGGGAACTTGAGTCGTTCCTCGTGGGGCGCCGCCGACTGATTCCGGCGCGATCTTTAGAACAGTTCCTCTTTCACAAGAGGGGACCAGCAGCGGCACAGAAAAAAGGTAAAGCGAGGTAATTGATGTCGGACAGCGTCCCTCAATTGCTCACGCTCCTCGCGGTCTCAAAGGCGCTTTGCGTTTCTCCGCACACGGTCCGCGCCTGGGTACGGCAGGGAAAACTGAAACCTGTTCGCATCTGCAGGCGGCTTTTGTTCAACCCTAACGAGGTCACACGATTTCTGTCGGAGGCGAAGTGAGTCGGACTGCCACACAGCCTGAATGGCCGAACCCACTTTCAGAGGATGCGTATTACGGTTTAGCGGGTCAAGTCGTGCAAACGATAGATCCGCACACCGAAAGTGACCCAGCCGCGCTATTGATACAGCTTCTAACGGCCTTCGGCAACGTGATCAATCGAGGGCCGCACTGGCGCGCGGAGGCCGACCGACACGGCCTGAACCTATTCACTGTTTTAGTCGGCACAACCAGCAAAGGGCGAAAGGGAATATCTTGGGGACATATTCTTAAGCTTATATCACCTAGCGATCCACACTGGAAACAGTTTTGCATTCAAACAGGCCTGAGCTCGGGTGAGGGTTTGATCTATGTTGTCCGTGATCCCCCAGAGGTAAATGGCGGCTCAGAAAATGGCAATTCAGACGATAGTCGACCTAGGGAAGGCATCCCAATGGACAATCGGCTAGTCGTCATAGAATCCGAATTTGCTTCTCCACTCCGAATGATTGGTCGCGATGGCAATACCTTGTCTCCGGTCATCCGACAGGCCTGGGATGGAGGGACCCTCCAAGTGATGACGAGGCAATCTCCACTCATTGCAACAAGCGCGCATGTCTCCATCATCGGCCACGTTACTAGGGACGAACTTCGATGTGAACTGAGGCGCACAGACGCTGGCAGTGGCTTTGGCAACCGTTTCCTCTGGGCGTGTGTTAAGCGTTCCAAAGTATTGCCGGATGGCGGTCGCGTACCAGAAGCGGATTTCAAACGGCTTGCAGATCAATTGAAACACGCCGTTGAGTATGCCATCTCTCTTGGAGATCACGAATTCCGCCGCAATGACGAGGCAAGGACGATTTGGCATTCAATTTACGAGGAATTATCAGAAGGCAAACCAGGGCTCTTTGGCGCAGTGATTTCTCGCGCGGAAGCACAAGTAATGCGAATAGCTTGCCTCTATGCGCTGTTGGATAAGTCGCCTGAGATAAGGCGGGAGCATTTAATCGCGGGTCTAGCAGTTTGGAAGTACTGCGAGGCTTCTGCTCGGTACATTTTCGGGGATGCGCTTGGGGATCCGTTAATCGATACACTGCTCAGTAGGTTGAGAGCAGCTCCACGTGGAATGACGAAAACTGAGTTGAACGCGGCGCTCGGTCGCAACCGTAAGGCGGACGACATAAATCAGGCTCTAACTTTACTGTCAGACCGCGGCTTGGCCAGGATGGAGCTTGAGGAAACGAGTGGCCGGCCGGCTGAACGTTGGTTTGCGACGAATCATGCCAACCTTCTTTCGTCAAATTCGTTTAATTCGTAAGATATGCACCTAGCAAAGGAAACTAATCAGAACTGCGATTACTCGCCGCTCACTCACAAGCCATGCCATCTCCCCATCTATTTCTCATTCCATGCGACGCGATGCTTCCATTGGGGCGTGACCAGGGTTCTCGTACCCGTGCGGGTAGATGACATGCGATCATTTGCTTGGCATGTCAATGGGCTTTGGTACGACGATCAGTTCAAGGCCACATGTTCAGAGTAGATTGATTAGAGACATACGAAATAAACGAAAGAAACGAAAATTGGGCCTGACGGAAAGGGTGAATTAGATGTCCTCTGCCGAGCGCCAACTGTACCCATACCGTGAAAAAATTACAGCGTCGCCGCGCATCCGGCCCGCGGATCGCTCGTCGGTTCGTGTAAGAGATGCTCGGGACTTGCACAGCCATCTTTCGCATTTTTATCACTTAATTTCCCCTGACAAGCATGGTTTTCGTTTGACGGGGTCACCCTCTGCACCGTGTCAAAACAAATCGCCTTCCGGCCAATGCGTTATTAAGTCGCGGACTTTGATCGCGCCTTTGGTCAAAATGTGACGCCCTCGGTGCCCCGCACGACGCGTTCGATCGCGTCCCGAAACACGCCAAAAACACGGTTCTCCTCGGCCCTTTTTCTCACACATATCGTGTAATTTTTCCACCGGCATGTTGCTGACGTGTGATCCAGCGATATGGAGTGACACGGCACGGAAGAAAAGATGTGCGCAGGTGAGGAGTAGGTTCGCGCACGTGCGTCATAAATTTCCACGCGCGCGACACACAATCCCACGCGTCGAAATAGTCGGAAACACGAAAAGATTGCGGGAAATTGAGCAGGCTGCGGGGAATTGGAGAAGGGTGGCACCTATCGGGCCGGTACTCGGTCATTGAAACGGTTCCTGGAATCTATCCAAGAAGCCGCGGGCTGAGGCATGCCATTTGCCGGAGGAATTGCGCGCCGATCCTCGATCGGAGGAGGCTCAAGACCGAACTCTGCCGCAAGCTCTCTCAGCCTCGCCAGGTGTCGCTGTCGCCGGCGCCGGGAGGTCAGATCGCGTTCCTCCCGCCACTTGGGATCCTCGGGAGAGTTCGCACGGGAACTCATGGGTTCAGTTCGCCAGTATGCAGTCCGGCAGCGAGCGCAGGCACGCGGAGGGTCAGGACAGCTTCCGCGCGGCGTCCACTTCCAGCCGCAACGGGTGCAAGTGTATTTGCCGAATTTCCCCGCAGCGTGTTTGGGTCGTTCGTTCGGCATAAGCAGATTGTATAGTGAATTCTTGACGGATCGAGTAAGAATCAGTCCTCGCCGCAAGTAATCTCAGATTGCCGGGAGCAGTCGGCTTACCTCCCCAGACGAATGAGAATCAAGCTGGTTAGTATAATCAAAACCCACAGCAGGGCATGAGTCTTTGCCGTGCCATCAAATTTCCAGCGGAGAAGCGGACTGCCGAGGAGCACCATCTGGCCGACGAACGTCTCATTATAAAACTTGCGGTACCAGAATTGCGCTATCCCCCGCTCCGACCCGATGCACTTCGCGATGCGGGACCAAAAGGAATCATCTCCTGATTCAAACACAAATGGGTCAAATCCGCTCTCTGGGCTGTCATGGAAGCGAACCTCCTCGGAAACAATTTTGCCATCACATACAACGAAAAACGTATAAAACTCGCTAGGAGAGTCGCTGCCAGAACTGTGGTCATACAGGAACAACTGAGTGCTAAATGGAGGGACGCCGTCGTTCCGAAGAGTGAGCATAGCCTCCAAGACCTCATGGCCAAAGGATATGCCATTGACTCCGAGTTCAGCTAGGATTTCCGTAGCTCCGGTCGCCTCTCCGCTTTCAAAGTGTCGTCCCTCCAGGCTCTTATAAATCTCGCCTACGCTAGCCGGAACTTCCTTGCCATCCACTCTGCGCTTCAGCGGCAAAATCAGAACCCTTTTGTCATTGAGCCAGTACCTCCGGTAGCGGTGAAAGCCACCCCACTGAGTTTCCGGGTTTGCCCAAACATGCGTCATAAGTTTGAGGCGATGAGCCAGTTGAGGGAAGGAATATAGCTCAGGAGGCAACCTTGTGCCAGTAGGAAGCAAGGCGTTCCAGATCGCGTTTTATCTCGTAAACTTCGGCAGAGTTTCAGCGCGACTAGGGCGTTGACCACTCGACTTTGCCCTCTTTTTCGCACACCAGATACGGCCCGTCGCTTGTCACCCTGATCTGCACGCTTGTGTTTTCTTCGGGGTTCTTCACGTCGAATAAACAAACACTTGGGCCATCCTCAAGTGCCCTTACTACAACACTGGACGTTCCGTTCGCGTCACGCATCGTTAGACCGGGAACCGTCGTTAGACCGCGTTCGCGGGTGTCAAACCGAGTTACATTCAAGGACAGACGCACTGCTCCGTTCGCGTCGAACAGGTCTATCGCTGGGCCACTTCTACTTGCTGTCACTCTAACACTGGGAGTCCCGTTCGCGTCTTTGAGGGATATCATTGGGCCACCCTCACCTCCCGTTACCATCGCACTGATACTCTCGTTCGCCCCGTATCCGCATCGTGAAGGACGGCATTGTGAGCGTAGCATTCGTGCCGATCGGGACCGGCGAAGTGGCTTTGATTGACGCGGGTAATGACAAGTCGGGAAAGGCCATCCTCTCTGAGTTGGATCGTCGGCAACTTGGCCGCGATGCGGTGAAAGCGATCCTGCTCACGCACGGGCACCCGGACCATACTGCCGCCATTCTTCTCTTCCCCAGCGCGCAGGTGATGGCGCTTGGCCCGGAAGTGCCGCTGGTCGAAGGGCGCGCGGGTGCGCATGGCCCCTTGACACGCCTCATGCCAGTGAACCCGACCGGCGTGAAGGTGACCCGAGCCTTGCAGGATGGCGAGACTGTGATGCTGGACCAAGTAACCGTTCACCTGTTTGCGGTGCCCGGTCATACGGCGGGAAGCGCGGCCTATCTGGTGAATGGCGTGCTGTTTCTTGGGGACGCAGCCGATGCGACTAACAACGCTACGATCAAACCAGCTACTTGGATATTTAGCGACAGCCAAGCACAGGATCGAGCGTCGCTCGTCCATCTGGACCAGCGCCTCATGCAGGATGGGAGTGATGTGAAGGCGATCGCCTTCGCGCACTCCGGTGTCCTCGTCAGAGGGCTGGCTCCGCTAACGGCTTTCGCCCAACAGAATCACTGACGCTGCCACGCTGACCATAGGTTCTTGCAACGGCCATCCAACTCGTGCCCGTCAAAAAAAAATAAAAAATAAGAATTGGCTCGCGGCGTCGTCGGATACGTCCCCGTCATCCAATGGCCCTGGGCCGGACAACTCAGCGATTCCGGACGATTCGCGATTTTGCCCAAACGTTTTCTAAGTCTGCGCGATTAATACGGGTCCGCAAAATGCCCGTAAAATGCGGTGAAGATCGCTTGAAAGTTTGCGTAAGATTTGCGGCACAGGCATGTATCGTGCCACATCCGACAAACTATTTTTAGCCCGCGCGCGCTTTTATCTTGACAGCAATTTCTAATTGTGGCATAAGTAGTGTCAGAATTAGAACGGCTCTGCCAGTCGTTTGAGCGACCGACAGAGCCTAACTCACATAGGAGGGTCAACTCCCATGCAAGCTGAACCAATTCTACAGCACCATTCGTCAGTCTATTCCATCGTCACAGAGCAAATTCTCAAGCAACTCGAATCTGGCGTGGCGCCGTGGCGCAAACCCTGGCGCGCGGAGCCACCGTGCAATCTGGTCAGTGGCAAGGAATATCGCGGGATTAACCCGTTTCTGCTGGCGTCACAAGGGTACGGGTCACGCTACTGGGTGACGTTCAATCAGGCCAACAAACTCGGCGGACACATCCGCAAAGGCGAGAAATCTTCAATCGTCACGTTCTGGCATATCGGCGAAGAAGAGACCGTCCGGGATGCGGACGGCAACACGCGCAAATCGAAACCATTCTTGCTTCGTTACTACCGCGTGTTCAACGTCGAACAAACGGAAGGCATCGCGGACAAGCTAGGACTCGGGAACTCTACTCCGCGCGTGCCGTCGATTGAGCAATGCGAAGCAATCGTCAATCGAATGCCGAATGCACCAGCGATGCAGCAAGACGCACGCGCATGGTACCGGCCATCTACTGACACCGTGGGTATGCCGTCTAAATCCCTCTTCAATTTGGCAGAGGAATACTATTCGACGCTGTTCCACGAGTTAACGCACAGCACCGGCCATGCTTCGCGCATCGGGCGTGAGGGAATTGAAGACATCGCGGCATTCGGGAGTGAATCCTATTCTAAAGAAGAACTCATAGCCGAGATGGGAGCCGCTATGCTGTGCGGTGTAACCGGTATTTCGCCTGCCACAATCCCAAACTCAGCCGCATATCTTCAGGGCTGGATTAACAGACTTCGCGGCGATAGCAAGCTGCTTGTTTCCGCCGCTTCCCAAGCACAGAAGGCCGCCGATTATATCCAAGGGGGTGTGCTATGAGCACCCCCACTTTCGCATTTCCAGTTCGCCTGAGCGAAAAGTATCGCCCGCGCAAGGTGGCGGAATTTGTCGGACTCCCCAAGACCAAGCGCGTGCTGGCCAAGTTTGCGGCGAATCCTTACCCGTGCTCATTCCTATTCTACGGGCCGCCAGGGGTAGGCAAGACTTCGATAGCGCAGGCAATGAGCGACGAGATGGGCGCCGAGTTCCACCATCTAGGCTCGCAGAAATGCAACCTTGAGAACCTAGAGCAAATCTGCCGGATGTGTCAGTACGTCCCGTTGACTGGCGGAATGCATTTCGTATTGATTGACGAAGTGGATTCCGCATCGAAGGCCGCACAGCTCGCGCTACTTTCAAAACTCGATTCGACGGATGCGCCCAAGGGAACGGTGTTCGTTTTCACCTGCAATTCGATCGACGGACTAGAGCCGCGATTTCTTAGCCGATGTCTGCCTATTGATTTCTCAAGCTATGGGATGGCCGGAGAGATCGCCGAGTATCTGGACAAGGTGTGGCACGCGGAAGGCGGAAATGGAAACGGGCCAGACTTCGCGCGGCTGGCCAAAGAGTGCAGGAACAACGTGCGCGATTGTCTTGGGCGATTAGAAGTAGAACTCATGGCCCTCTGAGGCCGGAGAGAAAACGGGGTGATATGAAAAAGACATACGGCACGCAGCAGGCTGCCGCGAAGATTGGCGTAGGGTTCAGGACACTCAATCGCTGGCTAGCTCTCGGGAAAATCATGCCATCGACAACAATCAAGATGCCGGACGGGCGCATGCTCCGGCTCTGGACGGACGCGGACATAGCCAAGGGACGCAAGGTGAAGGCCGCGCAGAAGCCGGGCCCGAAGACAGGGCCCAAGGAGAAGAGGAAATGATGACTCCTAGAATGGCCATCTACGCGCGCGTCTCGACGACCAATCACGGCCAGGATGTAACCTTGCAGACGCGGGAGCTTGAGCAATTCGCGGAAGCACGGGGCTGGAACATGGTAGACGCGTACATCGACTCGGGTGTGAGCGGGACGAAGGACTCGCGGCCCGAATTGAACAGGCTCATGGCCGACGCACACAAACGGCGCTTTGACGTGGTAGCAGTCTGGCGCTTCGACAGGTTCGCACGGTCTGTCAGCCACTTACTGCGGGCGCTCGAAACGTTTAGCGCTCTTGGCATCGCGTTCGTCAGCCTGAGCGAGAATGTGGACACCACGACGCCTACCGGCAAGATGATTTTCACGGTCCTTGGCGCCGTGGCAGAGTTAGAGCGCAGTTTGATAGTAGAACGTGTCCGGGCGGGACTGCGAAACGCACGAGCCAAGGGGAAAACACTAGGTAGACCGCGCACCGCTGTGGATACCGCCAAAATTGTTCGTCTGCGTGCGTCCGGTCTGTCCTGGCCGAAGATTGCCGCCGAGATGGGAGTGAGTGTCGGAACCGTGTACCAAGCAGCGCGTAGCCTTTCAAAAATCCCCTCTAAAACACCCGCCGCAAGTGATTGATTCTGTTCGCCCGCGAATTGCGTTTTCAGCTTTCAAAAATCACATGATTATTGAAGACTTCGGACAAGCAGCCCTGCTCAAAAACATCGGTTTGCGGTTAGTCAAAGAGTTATACTCTGCCGACTCTAATTTGGCAGGTGCCCATGCCGATCCTCCCCGGCAGACGTCTAGGGCCCTACGAAATCCTCTCTGGTATTGGTGCGGGCGGGATGGGCGAGGTTTATAAAGCCCGCGATACTCGCCTTGATCGAATTGTCGCCATCAAAGTTTTGCCGTCGCATCTTGCAGATCGTTCTGAATTGCGGGAGCGGTTCGAGCGCGAAGCAAAGACCATTGCCAGTCTGAATCATCCGCACATCTGCACGCTGCATGACGTAGGTCATCAGGACGAAATTGAGTTCCTGGTGATGGAATATGTCGAAGGCGAAACGCTCGCTCAGCGGCTACTCAAAGGTCCGCTGCCGCTGGAGCAAGTGTTGCAGTTTGCCATCGAAATTGCCGACGCTCTGGACAAGGCGCATCGCAAGGGCATCACGCATCGCGATCTGAAGCCCGGCAACATCATGCTCACCAAGTCGGGGACGAAATTGCTCGACTTCGGTTTGGCGAAGTTGAAGCAGGAAGTTGCCCCGGCCACTCCTGATTCGCAGCTTCCGACGATGAAGAGCGCCATCACAGGCGAAGGAACGATCCTTGGCACGCTGCAATACATGGCGCCGGAGCAAATCGAAGCCAAAGAAGTGGATGCCCGCACAGACATTTTTGCGTTTGGTGCGGTGGTCTACGAAATGGCCACAGGGAAGAGAGCATTTGAGGGCAAGACTTCGGCCAGCGTGATGGCCAAGATCCTTGAAGTTGATCCGCCGTCGATGGCTTCACTTCAGCCGATGACACCTCCGGCGCTAGATCGCACGGTGAAAAAATGTCTGGCGAAGGAACCGGATGATAGGTGGCATGCAGCAAAAGACCTATGCGATGAATTGACGTGGATTGGGGAAGGTGGCTCGCAGCCGGATTTGACAGCGGCCGTCTCCCCTGTTCGCACTCGTCAGATCTGGTCGCACACGCTCTCATGGGGGCTCGCTGGTGTCGTGCTGGGTGCGATGATAAGCGGGGCAGTCGTTTGGAACTTAAAGCGGTTTGTGATACCGCCGCCACTGACCGCGCGACTAACCATGGTCCTGCCGCCGAACGAAAAGGTGCAGGCGCGCAGCGGAGCCGCAGTTCTCTCGCCCGATGGCAGGAAAATTCTGTATGTGGCCACAAACGGGAGTGCCTCGCAAATTTACCTGCGCCCGATGGATAACTCTGACGCTAAACCTATCGCCGGAACCGAAGGAGCGACCCGTCCCTTCTTCTCGCCAGACGGTCAGTGGATAGGTTTTGTTGCCAATGGCAAGCTCAAGAAGGTCGCGGCTACGGGCGGAGCACCTGTGACGCTCAGCGACGCACCTAATTTCTTCGGTGCGACTTGGGGACCCAATGACACGATTGTGTTTTCCCCACGATTTGAGTCAGGTTTGTGGCAGGTCACAGCGTCTGGCGGTACCGTACAACCGCTCACTACTCCAGATCAGAAGAGAGGTGAAGTCGGGCATCAATGGCCGGAGTTTCTGCCTGGCGGCAACGCTGTACTTTTAACTGTTGCCCTAGAAACGGCTCCTACTTGGGACGACTCTCTGATCGAAGTGCAATTGCTCAACACCGGCGAGCGACGGGTCCTCATTCAAGGTGGTACCAATCCCCATTATTTGGCCACAGGACACTTGGTTTACATCCGTGCCGGAACTCTGATGGCGGCACCATTTGATCTGAAAGGTCTTGATGTCACAGGCCCTGCCGTCCCAGTCTTAGAGGGAGTCGCAGAGGGATACACTGGCTTAGGGCAGTTCAGTGTTTCCCGCCTCGGAAGCTTAGCTTATATTCCAGGTACCATAGAAGGAAACCAGCTCGTTTGGATGGATCGCAATGGCTCGAACCAAACTCTGCCTGCGCCATCGCGGAATTACATTCAACCTCGCCTCTCACCCGATGGAAGAAAGATAGCAATTCGAATTGCGCAACTGAATTGTGACACGATGGTTTACGACATAGCGCGCGGATCACTGACTCGGCTGACGCTCGATGGAGATAACCACTCACCCGTTTGGACGCCAGATGGAAAGCGGATCACATATGCGTCTAGAAAGAAGGATGCGTACCACTTGTTCTGGAAACCAGCAGATGGCAGCGGTCCTGAGGAGCAGCTTACCCAGAATGAGGATAACCTTGGACCTAGCTCGTCCATGGTGTGGTCACCGGACGACAGGGTGCTAGCCTTCATCGAGGCGGGCCCACAGAGTGGCCGAGGCATCTGGCTGCTTCGCCCTGACGGCGATCGTATACCGCAGCCTTTCCTACAGGACGCGTTCAATGAGGGCAGTCCGTTTTTTTCGCCCGATGGCCGCTGGCTAGGCTATGTATCCGATCAATCCGGCCGCAATGAAGTTTATGTACAGCCGTTTCCCGGCCCCGGCGCGAAGTGGCAGATTTCAACCGACGGCGGCACAGAACCGGCGTGGACTCGCAACGGACGAGAAATTACTTATCGTAATGGGGGGAAGATGATGGCCGTAGAAGTCGCCACGCAACCCGCCTTCACCGCAAGCAAGCCAAAGCTACTGTTCGAAACAGCCAATAATTTCAATGGACCGGGAGCGAACTACGACGTCAGCGCTGACGGCCAGCGGTTTTTGATGATCAAGGAAGATGAGCAAGTGGCAACAGCAACGCAAATCAACGTCGTGCTGAACTGGTTTGAAGAGTTGAAGCAGAAAGTCCCCACGGGGAAAAAGTGATGGCGTTAGCTTCCGGCACACGTCTCGGCTCGTATGAGGTCCTCGCGCAGATTGGTGCGGGCGGCATGGGTGAAGTGTATCAGGCGCATGACACCAAGCTCGGGCGAGATGTAGCGATCAAAGTCCTTCCGTCGGCCTTCGTACACGATCCGGACCGGTTATCCCGATTTCAGCGCGAGGCGAAGATGCTCGCGGCGTTGAATCATCCCAACATTGCGACGATCTTCGGTCTCGAACAATCCGACGGTGTGAATTACTTGGTGATGGAGTTGGTTCCTGGCCAGACATTGGCTGAGCGAGTTGGTGCTGGCGCGTTAAAGATCGAGGAGGGTCTCAAACTCGGCGTACAGATTGCGGAAGCGCTGGAAGCGGCGCACGAAAGAGGAGTGATCCATCGGGACTTGAAGCCGGCCAACGTGAAGGTGACGCCGGAGGGCCGTGTGAAAGTGCTGGATTTTGGATTGGCGAAGGCCTTTGAGGGCGACGGCGGGCTGGACCTTTCCAATGCGCCGACGCTCACGGCAATGGGGACAGAAGAAGGAAAAATTCTGGGCACGCCCGCGTACATGAGCCCAGAGCAGGCACGCGGCAAGGCCGTGGACAAGCGCACAGACATCTGGGCGTTTGGCTGCGTGCTGTACGAGTTGCTGACGGGAAAAGTTGCGTTTCGTGGAGAGACCATCTCCGACACGCTTGCCGCCGTGCTGGAACGCGAACCCGACTTACAGAAGTTGCCACCTGCGACTCCGGCGAAAATTCGAGACCTGCTGCGGCGCTGCTTGCAGAAGGATTTTCAGCGCCGTCTGCGGGACATCGGCGACGCCCGGATCGAAATCGAGGAGACGCTGGCCGCGCCTCAGCCACAGCGCAAGCGCCGGTGGCTGCCGTGGGCCGTGGCTGCCGCTGTCATGACCGTTGCCGCCGCAGGCGTCGCGGGCTATTTTCTTACGCGGCCCGCCGCGCCGGCCCTGACCTCGCAGTTCACCGTCGATTTGCCGCCGGAAACGAACTTCTCGAATCCATTTGCCGCTACGGCGATCTCGCCGGACGGCCGATTCCTAGTCTATGGCGCAGTCGCCGGCTCCGCCATGCCTACCCTGTGGCTGCGGCCGTTCGATTCACTCGCCGTCCGCTCCCTTCCCGGCACCGAAGGCGCCAATCTCCCGTTCTGGTCTCCAGATAGCAAGTCGATCGCGTTTTTCGCCGGAGGCAAACTAAAGCGGGTTGACGTCGTCGGCGGCGCTCCGCTGGTGTTGTGCGACGCTGCGACAGCCGACAACGCCTCGGTGGGCGGCGCGTGGAGCCGCGACGGCGTCATTCTTTTTGGAGCGCCGGATGGATTGCGCCGCGTTCCGGCCTCCGGCGGGGTACCGGTGCTCCTCACGAAGGCCAATGCCTCGGCCCAGGAATTGGGAAACGGCTATCCACAGTTCCTTCCGGACGGAAAACGCTTCCTGTACTTCGTCCAGAGCGGCAATTCGAACACGCAAGGGATCTACGCCAGCTCCCTGGATCGGCCCCAGGATCGGGTCCAAATCCTCCGGACCAGCGCCAAAGCCCTCTATGCCCCGCCGGTGGCTGGCCATCCCGGTTACCTCCTATGGCTGCGGGAGAACACTCTCTTGGCCCAGCGCTTCGACGCCGGAAACCTGCGCCCGGAAGGAGATCCCGCGCCGCTCGCCGAGGACATAGCTCTGAACGGCTACCGGGCCGCTTTTTGGACCTCCGACGCGGGTCTGCTCGTATTCCGGACCGATGTGAATTCCCACAAGGCGAAGCTGGTCTGGATCGGCCGCGACGGGAAGCGCCTGGGGAATGCGGGACCGGAAGATGATTACACTGGCCTGCAGCTTTCTCCGGATGGCAAACGAGTGGCACTCGGGCGAGAGGATCCCACTGGCAACGAGGACATCTGGCTGCTCGAGTTCGGCCGAGGTGTGTTCACGCGCTTTACCTTTGATCCCAAACGCGATGCCTGGCCGGTCTGGTCGCCGGATGGCCGCCAGATCGCCTTCAACTCCGACCGGAGCGGGTTCGTTCAGCTCTACCGGAAAGACTCGGCCGGCGCCGGACAAGAAGAGCAGCTTACCAACGGTCCCAATAACAAGTATCTCTCGGATTGGAGCCGCGACGGGCGATATCTGCTGTACGATGAGCATTTAGGTCCCAAGATGGGCTCGCAGATCATGGCGCTTCCGCTGGAAGGCGAGCACAAACCAATGGTTGTGCTGCAAGCTCCTTTCTACGCGGCAGACGGGGTATTTTCCCCGGACGGGAAATGGATTGCGTATCTTTCGGACGAGTCGGACCAGGACGAAGTTTACGTGCGGGCATTTTCCCCGGCAGCGGCCGCGGCAGGAAGCAAATGGCAAGTGTCCAACCAGGGCGGGACCCGGCCCAAGTGGCGCAGCGATGGGAAGGAGCTGTTTTATTTAGCCGAAGCAAGGATTACCCTATCAACATCAACCAGCATGATGGCAGCCGACATCCGGATGAGGGCGGCCAGCGTGGAGATTGATACGCCTCGCGAATTGTTCCCCATTTCCGTAGACGAAACTGCAAGACCTTACGACGTTACTCCCGACGGCCAGCGCTTCCTGGTGGAAGAAGCCTCGACCACCGCCGCCCGTTCAGGGTCGCTGACGGTTGTCACCAATTGGCAGGCGGGACTGAAGTAGGAGACGCTCATGAATTCCGTCACATTAAATGCGCGGCGCGCGAGAAAAACGATTTACGCACCATGTACGATTTTGGGTGTGTTGCTGCTCTCTGTCGAGCTGTTTGCGCAGGCCAACTTCGGCCGAATTCTTGGAACCGTTACAGATCAAAGTGGCGGAGTGGTGCCGGCGGCCACGGTGACCATCACGGACACGCAGAGAGGCCTGGCGCGAACGCTCACCACGGATGCGGTCGGGGAGTATAACGCTCCCAGCCTGATTCCCGGCACGTATACCGTCCGGGTCGAGGCGAAAGGGTTCAAGGCGCTGGACCGTCAGAACGTTGTGATCGAGGTTGGCAAAGAGGTTCGACTCGACTTAACCCCTGAGCTCGGCGAGCAAACCCAGACCGTCACGGTCACCGACGCACTCCCGCTAGTGGACGCCGCGACCCCCACTCTTGGCGGCACGCTGAGCAACGCGGAGATCAACGATCTGCCCTTGAACGGCCGCAACTACGAGAATCTGCTGTCTCTGCGCCCGGGCGTAATGATCCAGCCGGGCGGCGGACCATGGACACAAAGCACCAACAACATTCGGCCCGATGAAACGGTTTGGATGGTGGACGGCGTGATCAACGCCAATTTCTGGGACGCCCGCTCCGTGGCCAATATGTCGAGTCCCCTCACCGAAGGGGCGACCATCCTGCCCATCGACGCCATCCAGGAATTCAACCTGATGGAGAATCCTAAAGCGGAGTACGGCTGGAAGCCCGGCGCCGTGGTGAATGTGGGAATCCGGTCGGGGACCAAC
>JBGPCF010000149.1:0-15620 GCA_041481635.1 Terriglobia bacterium
CGAAGCGCTGGCCGATTCGGGTGGGCACCAGCTCCCGCATATCGAATATCCGCACCTGAGCCGGCAGGAAATGATGGCGGGGGTGAACCGGTTTTACGACGCCTACTATTTCCGCCCGCGCGTTATTTGGCGCCTCGTTCGGCACGCCCTCTGGGACTCGGCGGAACGCAAGCGCCTTTACCACGAGGGAGCCGAATTCCTCAGCCTGCGCGCCGAGCGGTGGAAATACGCGAGAAAGCCCATCAGCAAGCCCGTTGCTGTATCCGTGCCAGCCGCGGGAGCTGGTTTGGGAAGCGCTGGGCAGGACTAGGACAGCAGTCATGGCCCCCCGACAATTACTCCAACTGAAGACCATTGTGCTTCTGGTTCCCATCGTGTTGTTCGCGTCGGTCGGCAATGTTCTTCTGGGCAAAGGGATGAAAGAAATTGGCGAAGTGCAATCCTGGACGCTCTCGGCGCTGGGCGACTGGCTTGTGAATGCCTTCACCAACCAGTGGGTGTGGCTCGGCATTGCCAGCCTGCTGGTATTTCTGGTTTCGTTCATGGTTGTGCTTTCCTGGGCGGACTACAGTTTTGTCTCGCCCGCGGCGGCGGTCAGTTATGGAGTCGCGCCCCTGCTGAGCCATTGGTGGATGGGTGAAGTGGTCACACCCTTGCGATGGTTTGGCGTGGGCATCATTTGTATCGGTGTGGCGA
Organism: Terriglobia bacterium; assembly: GCA_041481635.1. GTDB lineage: Bacteria > Acidobacteriota > Terriglobia > UBA7540 > UBA7540 > DASYXZ01. The sequence goes on from JBGPCF010000149.1 coordinate 697, forward strand.
TGGTTTCGCGCACTCCCGCGCGAACTACGGAGTGAAGAAACGTGCGCACCGCTTTTTGCCTTCTCGTCGTCATTTTGTGTACCACCGGCGGCGAAGTCGCTGTGACGCACGCAATGAAGCGGATTGGAGAGCTTCATAAATTTTCACCTCGATCCGTGCTTAGCTTTCTTGCCCGCGCCCTGCGCGAAAAATGGTTTTGGGCAGGGATTGGACTGCTGGCGCTCGGATTCTTCTCGCTCTTGGAATTGCTATCTTGGGCCGATGTGAGCTTTGCCATTCCGGCCACGGCACTCAGCTTTGTGGTGGGAGGCTTGGGAGCGAAACTATTCCTCGGCGAACATCTCACACCATTGCGCTGGGCCGGGATTGCGCTGGTTTCATTGGGAGTGGCGTTGGTGGCTCTGGGTTGATTTGTTGAGTGGGGTGGAAGAATTTCGATGCACTTGACCTACCTCCAATGGGTGATTCTGGGCGGGGCAACGTTGCCCCTGATTTATTACGCCGCCGCGGTGTACTGCGCATGGGATTTCTTCCGCCTGCGTGACCAGCCGGCAACAGGCCCCCTGCCGGGCGTCAGCCTTCTGAAACCCATGCGCCGGCTGGACCGAGAGACGTACGAAAACCTTGCTTCATTCTGCCGACAGGACTACCCACAATACGAGATTCTCTTCGGCTTTGACGACCAGCGCGATGCCGCAATCCCCATTGTTGAAAAATTGATAGCCGATTTTCCCAGCGTACGAATGCGGATCCTGGTTGGCTCCGAGGCTCGCGGGTCAAACAACAAAGTGAATAAACTTGTCCGGCTGGGCCGAGAAGCCACCCATGAGTTGCTGGTGGTGACAGATAGCGACACCCGCGTGGCGCCTGATTACCTGCACCGGATCGCCTCGCCGTTTCAAAATCCTCGCGTGGCCGCTGCGACCAGTTTGTATCGAGGCATGGCGGCGCCCAACCTCTGGTCGGAGTTTGAGGCTCTGCACCTGAGCACTGATTTTCTACCCAGCGCCGTGGTGGCGAGCAAGCTGGGTGTGCGATTCACTTTGGGTGCGACGATGGCCGTCCGTCGCACAGCACTCGCTGAGATTGGCGGCTTTGAAGCTTTGGCCGACATGGCGGCGGAGGACCACGAATTGGGCAGCCGCCTTGCAGCTCGCGGGTATCAGGTTGTGTTGGTCGATGCTCCGATTAAGACCGAATGCTGTTCCCATTCTTTTCGTGATTTTTTCCGGCACCAGGTCCGCTGGGCGGTGGTGACGCGCGATTCCAAGCCCTGGGGTCATCTTGGATATATTTTTGCGCAGGGACTGCCGTGGGCCTTGGCCGCTGCCGTCGTTGCCCCTTCGCGTGCCATCGCGGCGGGCTTTTTCGCTTCTTACCTGATCTTGCGGATGGCCGTGGCATTCACGGCTGGAGCTTGGGGGCTTCGAGACTCGCTGGTCAAGAAACGTTGGTGGTTGTTCCCGCTCAGTGACGCCTTGGGTTTCCTGGTGTGGCTTTCCAGTTTGATTAAACATCGAGTGTATTGGCAGGGCATTGCCTACGACGTGCGCCGCGGCCGCTTGATTTCTGTGCCGCCCATTTCCAAAGCAGCCGTGCCTCCGCCGGTAGAAGGCAGCACAAGCTTCGCGTCCGAACCTTACGGGCCCTCAAAACCTGTTCGCTAAAACAAGTGGGAATGCTCAGGAGTTGATTGTCGCAGTTTGTTGCGCCCGGAGTAACGCGCTTGTAGCGGCTGCGCGTTATCTGTAGAATGCTGCGCTGGATTCAAAATCATTTAGCTGGAGGGCAAGTGCGAATAGCCAAAGGTGTTTTCTTCCTGGTGAGTTTCTTCACGGCGCTTCCGTTGGGGATCGGGCAAGTGGTGACGGGCGGCAAGTCACCCACTTTGCCACCGCCGTACGTGAAGCCGATTGTCTCCAACCCGACCGAGGTTGTGCCCGCGCCAGGATTCATGCCGAAAGCGATACCAGGATTTGACGTTTCACTTTTTGCGAGCGGATTCAAGGAGCCTCGATGGCTGGCCGTGGCGCCGAACGGCGATGTCTTCGTGGCAGAACTCACGCCTGGCAAAGTTTGGGTGCTGCACGATCCCGGCCAGGGCGCCGCTTCTGATACACGCACCCTCTTTGCCGAAGGACTCGATCAGCCTTTCGGTATCGCCTTCCATGAAGACTACGTCTACATTGCGGATAACGACGAGCTTATTCGATTCCGGTACGACCCGAAGACCAGCCACCGGCTGGGCGAGCGCGAGAACATTCTGGAACTTTCCAAAGCGGGCATGCACACTACGCGCACCGTCCAGTTCAGCCTGGACGGAAAGAAGATGTTCGTTTCCTCCGGCTCTTCGAGCAACGTGGATCCCGAAACTGACGAACGCCGCGCCGCCATTATGGTGGCGAACCCGGACGGCTCAAATCATTCCATTTATGCCAGCGGGCTTCGCAATGGCGTGGGCATTGCGGTCAATCCGGATACCGGCGAGTTGTGGGTTTCTGTGAATGAGCGCGATTTGCTGGGCGACAACTTGCCTCCCGATTATTTTACGCACGTAGTTGACGGCGGGTTCTACGGCTGGCCCTACAGCTACATCGGGCAGCATGTTGACGAGCGGGCCAAGCCGCCGCGGCCCGACCTGGTGGCCAAGGCCATCGTTCCGGATGTTCTGTTAGGGGGACACGTGGCGCCATTGCAGTTCGCCTTCTACACCGGACGGCAATTCCCCCCGCAGTACCACCACGGAGCTTTCCTGGCCGAGCATGGCTCCTGGAACCGCAGCATTCTTGCGGGATATCAGGTGGTGTTTATTCCTTTTCAGAAGGGACGCGCTTCGGCTCCGCCCACTCCCTTCCTCACCGGGTTTATGACGGACCCGAATTCGAGAACGGTCAATGGCCGGCCGGTGGGCGTGGCCGTTGCCCAGGACGGCTCACTGCTGGTCTCCGACGATGGCGGCAATGTGATTTGGCGTGTGTCAAAGTCGAAGTGAATCGCGAGCCGGTGCGGAGTATCGCGCTGGAAAATTTCATGGCTGATTATTCGGTTGCCTGTGCTCAGGGAGAAGACTCAGTCCACTTTGTCTTCCAAGCCATCAAAGTTTGAAACTTGAATCGACACGCTGGGCGTGGTCGTCACAAAATTTCTAAGCTGGCTGAGTAGCTCGGGCTCCCATTTTTCTTCATCGATGGTTTTCAAGAGTTGTTGGACGTCCATCTCCAGGACATTGTCCCACTTGCCCGACCGCCTCAGGAATTCCTCGAGTGGCGCGCGCAAAGGATCGTCCTTGCCGGGAAATTTCCTTCTCTGTCGCGAAATCACCGAAACCTTGGCCTCATTGCCCTGAAGAACAGTCACCCCATTCTGCCGCGCGAACTCGATGATCTCTTCCTTCAACTCATCGAGACGCTTGCTCAGTCTCTCCTGCTCAAACTTCGTTTGGGCGTATTCATTGGCCAGGCGAACCCCGGCATCGGCCTCAAACTGGGCGCGGGGAAGAGCCTTGACGGCCTCCACGTGTTTCCACAGCGGACACTCCGCCCGGTACTCGCACCACTCGCAGAGGCGGCTTTTGACCGGCTCGAACTCTTTTGTATGCTCGATGGTGTCCACAACTTTGACGGTGCTTTCGGTAAGTTCGCGAAGTTGTTCGGGAGTGCGCCGGGAGACCAGCGTGGAATCGCGGGCCATGTAGTGCCACACGAGCTCGACGTGTTCGACATCCTTCCATCGGTGAGCGAGCCCAATTTGGTAGAGAGCCAATTGGCGGTCAGAATCCGCCTCAGCCTGGGAGGGGAGATTGCGGCCTGTCTTGTAGTCATGAATTTCGTACGTCCCGTCCTTGCGGCGGGCCAGGCGGTCAATATAGCCCTGAAACTTGTAATCCCCTTTCGGGTCGAGCGCAAAAATCAGGTGGGTTTCCGTGCCCAGCGTCTGGCTCTGGTCGAAGGGCTGGTAGCGAGCGTAGTAGTTGCGGAGGCACTGCTCGCCGTAACGCAGATAATCTTCGGTCGTCAGGTTGTCCTGCACAATTTTGATGGTGGGCTTGTAAGCGTGTTTCCAGATGAAGCGGTAGTGCACGAGAAGCTCATCCAACGCATTGAGCTTGCGCAAGAGCAGGTCGTCATAGAGCTTCTGTACGGTGGCGTGCACGCAAGACCCCACAAAGGCTTCTATACTCTGCTCCTCAGGTTTTCGGATTCTGTCGATGTACCTGAATTTGTATCGAAGCGGGCAATTCTCGAAGGTCTCCAATTGGGAGTGAGAATACAGTGGCATAGGATAAATCTTCCAGAAACTTTAGCCGTTCGCCGCAAAGGTCAAGCGCCCGTCTTGTCAAAGTTGATTTCAGGGATATCCTACCATTCGTTTAATGAGTCCGCCACCTGCCAAAAGGACAAGGTTGGCGCCCTGGCTGAAATCCACCACCTGTCGGCCCATTACGACCGATGCTTGCCGATCCGCATTCCCCAGAGCATCTGGACTGTGCGCCAAGTATAGGTAATCAAAGGAAATAAATCCACCTCCCGGGTCCGGGCCTTTGGCAGTTGGCATGCTGTATGGAGGGTGGACCCCGGAACTGGAGTATAGGGGGACGGAAGAAAAAGAGGTGGGCCATGAAAGACAAATTCATTGTTTCGGCACTCTTAATTGCAACCCTCGCGCTTTTCGCGCCGCAGGTTATGCGAGCTCAGGACAATTCTCCGTCCGATGGCGGGTCGGACCAATCCGATCAAGCCGCGCCCGGCGTGGCGCGCGTCAGCATTATTCAAGGCGAAGTTTCAACCATGCCCAACGGTGGTAATGAGTGGGTGGCCTCCACCGTCAACGCGCCTTTGCAGAGAGGCGACAAGGTATCGACAAATGACCGTTCGCGCGCCGAAGTCCAACTCGACTTTGCCAACGTTCTCCGGCTCAATCAGCAAAGCCAAGTGAACGTCGCGGATCTCACCCGCCAGCGCATTCAGTTGCAGCTCTCTCAAGGAATGATTAATTACGATGTTTTGAAGGGCAGCGATGCGGAGGCGGAGATTGACACTCCCAATGTCGCCGTCCACCCGAGCGCGGAAGGCAGCTACCGGATTTCCGTCGATCCCAATTCCGGCGACACGGTGGTCACGGTACGCAAAGGCCAGGCGGAAGTTTCAACCCCGCAAGGCTCAACCACTATCCAACAGGGCCAGATGATCACCATTCAAGGAACGGATAACCCGCAATACCAGGTGAATGACGCTCCCGGCCGTGATGACTGGGACGAGTGGAATCAGAAACGTGACGGCCAAATTCTTCAAGCCCAAAGCTGGAACCATACCAACAAATACTACACCGGCACTGAGGATCTCGACCGCTACGGTCATTGGAACAACGCGCCGGGATATGGTGACGTTTGGACTCCTGACGCTGGTTCCGATTTTGTCCCCTATCAGGATGGCCGCTGGGTTTGGCAGCCTTACTACGGATGGACATGGGTTTCTTACGAGCCCTGGGGCTGGGCGCCTTATCACTATGGTCGTTGGTTTTATTATGGCAATTCCTGGGCATGGTGGCCCGGACCGGTTGGCGACGCTTACTACCCCATGTGGTCTCCCGCGTACGTTTCGTTCTTTGGTTTTGGCGGACGCCACGGTGGGTTTGGATTTGGTTTTGGGTTTGGTTCGATTGGTTGGTGCCCAATCGGCCCGCATGACTATTATCGTCCATGGTATGGGCGGGGATTTCAAAACTCGTTCAACTCGGTAAACATCACCAACATAACCAACATCAATAACCAGGGCGGACAATTTGGTCGACAGATGACGCCGCTGGCTTCAGGTTCGCGTTACCCCCGTATGTCGAACCTCGAATCAGCGTATACCAATCCGAACGTTCGTCGCGGGATCACCACGGTTTCAGCCCGGGATTTTGGAAACGGGCGAGTACCGCGGGGTGTTTCGCCGATCAGCGCGGCAACGCTGAGACAAGGGCAGATGCTCCAGGGAGGCGTTCCAGTCGCGCCTACGCGGCAGAGCTTGAGTCCCACGGGGCGAATGGCAACTGGTCCGCGGTCTGCGACTCGCGCCCAGACATTCTTTAGCAGGAACCAGTCCCCCAACACGGCCTTGGGGCTATCGGGCCGCGGGTCGGTGAATTCGGCAGGTCCGGTCAACGCACGTGGTAATGGTGGGTCAAGCGTTCGCTCCGGCTGGCAAGGGTTCGGGCAACCAGCGCAAAATGGAAGCGCCCGGTCGAACTTTGGGAATCCCGGCCAAGGCAGACAATTCACCCAGAACAATCAGACCTCAACTCCAACGAGAGGGCGGCCCATGGCGAATGGTCAAAATCAGTCTCGGACGCAGACACAAACGCCAAACTCGAGTTGGCAGAGGTTTGGGACAGGGAACTCGCAGCGCGTGGTTGGCAACCAGTCGCCTCAGACGGGACGCTCCAACGCGCAGCCATTTCGTTCTTCACCCCGTTCACAACCCGCACAGTCCGGATGGAACCGGTTTAGTTCGGGTCAGGGAACAACGAACCGGCAGCCCATGAGAATCGGCAAGCCCATCATCAGTGAACGGGCCCCCAGCAACTACGGAGGCAATCGCGGTGGCAATTACGGTGGGAATTATGGCTCGCGCCCTAGCGCACCCTCAGGTGGCTATTCCGGGGGCGGCCGCAGCGCGCCGTCGGGCGGCTACTATGGCGGCGGTCGCAGCGTCCCGTCAGGTGGCTATTCCGGTGGCGGAGGCAGCCGAGGTGGATCGTATAGCGCTCCCAGCGGGGGCGGCAACCGCGGCGGGTCGTATAGTGCCCCCAGCGGCGGTGGCAACCGAGGCGGAGCGTACAGCGCCCCCAGCGGAGGCAATCGAGGCGGTTACAGCGGCGGTGGCAATCGTGGGGGTGGCGGTGGAGGTTCTCAAGGAGGCAGTGGTGGCGGAGGTCATCAAAGCAGCGGAGGAAGCCGCGGCGGATCTTCAGGTGGACACCCCAGGCACTGAATTTCCAATTCAGAGAAATCAATGGGCGAGGTGCAACGTGCACCTCGCCTTTTTGTTTTCATCTACTCCCCACGTAAATCCCAATCCAGTCGTGTAGAATAGGGGCCATGGCCGCCAAGAAAAAATTACTGGGGAAGACGACAGCTCCCGTTGACGAGGTTCTGCTTATAGTGCAGGGCGAGCACGCGGATCCTTTCCATGTGCTGGGGGCGCACCCCATTGAAGTGGCGGGCCAGCCTGCTATCGCCTTGCGAGCCTTCCTGCCCCAAGCGGCTGGAGTGTGGGCTATACGTAGTTCTACCGGCTCCGTAACGGAGATTCCTTTCGAGCGGATTCATATTGACGGTTTCTTCGAAGCGGTCGTCGGGGGGGAATCCCGGATATTTCCTTACCGGCTAAAAGTGAAAACGCCCGTGGGAAGCGAATTCGAGTTTGAGGATCCCTACCGGTTTCCTCCTGTCCTTTCGGACTTTGACCTCCACTTGATGGGGGAAGGAACTCACTACAAGAAATACGAAAAGCTCGGCGCTCACGTAACGGAACTGGAGGGCGTCCGGGGGGTTACGTTTGGCGTGTGGGCGCCCAACGCGCGGCGGGTGAGTGTGGTGGGCGACTTTAATCAGTGGGACGGCCGCCGCCATCCCATGCGCATTCGCGGAGGCACGGGCATTTGGGAACTTTTCATTCCCGGCCTCGCCGAATGCGAGGTTTACAAGTACGAAATCAAATCCAATCCATCGGGCTCGATTGGCCTGAAGGCTGACCCCTATGCTTTTTACGCGGAATTGCGCCCCAAGACCGCTTCGGTGGTCCACGATATCAATAGCTATGACTGGCACGACCAGGAATGGATGGCCCAGCGTACGCGGCGCCAAGCCCTCGACGCTCCCATCTCAATCTATGAGGTCCACCTTGGTTCGTGGCGGCGCGTGCCGGAAGAGGGCAATCGCATGCTCACTTACCGCGAGCTTGCGGATCAGTTGGTGGATTACGCGTTGAAAATGGGGTACACGCACCTGGAGTTGCTCCCAGTGTTGGAGCACCCCCTCGACGAGTCGTGGGGATACCAGACGACGGGATATTTTGCCCCCACCAGCCGCCACGGCACGCCGGAAGATTTCATGTATTTTGTGGATACCTGCCACCAGAACAATTTGGGGGTGCTTCTGGATTGGGTGCCCGCGCATTTTCCCAGTGACGCGCATGGCCTGGCCATGTTCGACGGCACCAACCTTTACGATCACGAAGATCCCCGCCGGGGTGAACATAAAGACTGGGGCACGCGAGTATTTAATTTCGGGCGCAACGAGGTGAGAAATTTTCTTTGGTCGAGCGCTCTTTTTTGGCTGGAGAAATATCACATTGACGGCCTGCGCGTGGATGCAGTGGCTTCCATGCTCTACCTCGACTATTCCCGTAAACACGGGGAGTGGATTCCCAATCAGTTCGGCGGCAATGAGGACCTTGATGCGGTGGATTTCATCAAGAAATTTAACGAGCTGACCCACGCCCAGCACCCGGGCGTTCTGACGATTGCCGAGGAATCCACGGCCTGGCCTGGCGTATCCCGGCCAACTTATGTGGGAGGCCTCGGCTTCAGCTTAAAATGGAACATGGGATGGATGCACGATACCTTGCTTTATTTCTCCAAGGACCCGGTGCATCGCAGGTTCCATCATAATAACCTCACCTTTTCATTGCTCTACGCGTTCACGGAAAATTTCGTGCTCGTGCTGTCTCACGATGAGGTTGTGCACGGGAAGCGATCGGTTCTGGACAAGATGCCGGGCGACTTTTGGCAGCGGTTTGCCAACTTGCGCACTTTATACGCCTACATGTCCGCGCACCCGGGAAAGAAACTGGGTTTCATGGGTGGAGAGTTCGGCCAATGGCGGGAATGGAATGCGACGCAGAGCCTCGATTGGCACCTCCTGTCCAATGAGCCCCACCAGAAACTGCAGGCGCTGGTAGCTGACCTTAACCATCTCTGTCGAGTGGAACCAGCCCTGCACGAAGTTGATTTCGACTACACGGGATTTGATTGGATTGACTGTAATGATGCGGACAACTCAGTGCTCGCATTTCTGCGGCGAGGGAAGGACCGGGCTCAACACCTCGTGATGGTATGCAACTTCACTCCCGTTCCCCGATACGGATATCGTGTGGGAGTTCCTGAGGAGTGCTTCTACCACGAGCTTTTGAACACCGATGACGGGAGGTACGGAGGGAGCGGCGTTACCAATCCGCCGGGGCGAAACGCCACTCGCCAGCCGTGGCACAATCAGCCGTGCTCGCTCGAGCTCACACTACCCCCGCTGGGGGTGGTGATCCTGAAACCGGGAAGGCATGGATAGGATTCTGGGTCCTGCACCGGCCTGATTTTTCCCAGGCCAACTTCATAACGGATGGGTGACATTTGGACCGACTGTGACTCAACTTTCCTGAAGGAAATTTCGCGAGAGTGGTGGGCCATTTTTCTCCGTGTGAGGTTTCATACGCCCAAGTGGACCGCTTCTCTGCGCGCTATGCTTCGGGCTCGACCAGAATGCGGAGGAATGCGCGGGGCCATTCCGGCGCGCCTGAGAAGATAGATTGCATCATAGAGCATCAGCGGCCTTACAAAGCGATCCTACACCTACGAGAGTTGTGGGGGGCGGCGGCTTACCTAATGGGTTGAGATGGCTCTGTGTGCCCCTAACATATACCTTGCTGGACCCCCCGTGCGAAATGGGGCAGGGAGAAAGTACATGGAATGGCACGATCTGCGCGACCCAAATGATCCGAGACTGGACCAACTTGCCGAGCGCTACCGGCTGCACCCACTCCACATCGAAGATTGCCGGCACGGGGGCCAGAATGCCAAGGTCGAGGAGTGCGGCCATTACATTTTCGTTGTTCTAAAGCCGGTGGAGATTTCGCAAAGTGGCTCGGTGACATTCTCCGACCTGGATCTGTTTCTCGGTCCCGACTTTCTGATCACCGTCCAGGAAACCGATTGCGCCCCGGCCCGCCGTTCGATTGACCAGCTTCGAGCCGGCGCGGCCAGCCAGCGCGCCGACCAGATGTTTTATCGCGTGGCCGACGCCATGGTGGATAGCTTTCTTCCCGCGCTCGATCATCTGGATGAGATCACCGATGCACTCGAAAATGAAGTGCTGGAAAATCCTTCCCCAACCTGCCTGGAGAAGATTTTCCGTGCCAAGCGGAACCTGATTGAGCTGCGCCGTGTCCTCGCCAATACGCGCGATGTGGCCAGCCATCTCCAGCGGACCGAGACGGACCTGATCGCGCGAGACCTGTGGCCATTCCTGCGCGACATCTATGACCATGTGGCCCGCAATCTTGATACCGTCGAGATGCAACGCGACATGATCACCGGAGCGATGGATATTTATCTTTCCAGCCAGGCCCAGCGCACCAACCAGGTGATGAAGGTTTTAACCGTGCTGAGTACCATCGCACTTCCCGCCGTCATCATCTCGAGCTACTTTGGGATGAATCTGCGGGGTCTGCCCTGGAGCGATGCTCCAAATGGAGCCTGGATCGCCATTGGTTTGATGGCGGGTTCCACCCTGCTACTTCTCGTTATGCTTCGATTTTTCCGATGGCTCTAGCTGTGCTTTACGCGACGGATTGGACGAAAGCAAGTGTAGCTCAGACCGTCGTCTCTACGGTCTGCGGCTTTTCGTAGAGAGTAACCGCGGACCCTAAGAGCGAGGGTCCGCGCTACTTATTTCAGGAGGGGATTAGGTGGGCCTGAACTTCTCGGACACGTTTCAGGATTTGGAATCGGACCAGCTTGAGGTCATGAGGTCGATGCCTGCTTGGGAGAAATTCCAAGTCCTGAATGAGCTTATTTTACACGTTCGTCGAACGATAGAGGAGCGCCTCCGCGAACACTATCCTCACGAAGGGCCTGATAAGATTCGCCGCAGGTTTGCGACTATATGGTTGGGCAAAAGCCTAGCCACCAAGGTCTATGGGCCGGAGCCAGAGCCGCCCTCCATCGAGATGCCAATCAAGACGTTGTGGTATGTGCCACCTCGCAAATCGTCTTAGGGAACCTCTTCAAAACGTTTTCACGCTCCTAACAGGAGCCGATCCACGCGCCGGCTCACATCGCGCAGGTAAGCTTCATCGCCTCCATCAAGCTCGGTAGTGGCAAATCCAGTGAAGCCAATTTCCGCAAACGCTTTTCGAACTTCCGGCCAGTTGACGCTGCCCTCCCCAAGATTCACCCACTGGGAGCCCTCGCGCTTGAAATCCTTCAGGTGGACTTCCACAATGCGCTTGCCCAGGGTTCGAATCCAGTCTTCCGGATAGCCAAAGAGGACCACGTTGCCCACATCGAACCACGCTTTAATCCAGGGACTGTTGAATTCATCGATGTACTTGGCAAACTCCAGCGGGCTAAGCAGAAACTTATTCCAAACCTCTTCGAGCGCGATCACCACGCCCAGCTCCTTGGCGAGGGGAATCAGTTTACGGATTTCTTTTTGCGACCGCGTCCATGCATCGTGATAGCTGATCTTATCGTTGACCACCGCGGGCACAAGAAGAACGGAGTAAGACTCCCACAACTTCGCGTTGTGCAGCGAAGTCTTCATGCCATCAAGACTCTTTTCAACCACTGCCGGGTCCGCGCTAGAGAGCGGATACTTCCAGTGGTCCATGTTCATCACAGAATCAATTTTGAGTCCGGCACCGTCTGCGGCCTTCTTGATTTCCTCCGCCTCTTTCTGGTCGGGGGTAGTGTAAGCCTGGATGCCCTCAAAGCCCAGGTCGCGCGCCATCTTAAGACGGTCGGCATAGCTCAAATTCTTGGGGAGCATGCCCAGCAATACGCCTTTCTTGATGCGTGCTGCCGGTGCTGCGTCCGCAGGCGGCACTGCTCCTGCCACATTCACAGCAGACACGCTCAGGCTTGCGGCTCCTGCTGCGCTCAATGATGTCTTCAGAAAATCACGGCGCGACGGTTTCTCCATAGTCGCCTCCTTCAGGACAACTTATTAAGATCAATTCCAGAATCCCAATGCTCGTTCGAATCCAGCAATTCGTCCCAAGTGACCTCATGGCCCTTATAGGCCGCCGTGCGTCCCAGTATTGCGGACAGCGCTGACTCGGCCCCCAGGGCGGCCTGGTTATGAAACTGGTGGCTGGTTATGCTTTCGATGAATGCTTTTTTCTTTTCGGGGTCGGCTTGCGCCAGATTGTCGTGGAAGGCGCCGGCGGCCGAGAATCCCTTGTCTTGATCGGTGTCCGGTTTTTTCTCCGCTGCCCACGCCCAAGGTTCGTCGCCATAAATGGCGCAGGGCCCGGAGTAGTGCGATTCCGAAACGCCCTTGCTGCCGAAGAATCGCTCGTTAACGTCCCACCAGCCTTTATCAAACTGGGTGGAGTTGAGTGAGACGTGGACGTCTTCCGGATAAGTGTAAACCACGTTGAAGTGGCTGTAAGCGTCGCCCCAGTCCGTCCGTGTGCCGCGCCCGCCGACTCCTGTGGCTTTCACGGGATGCCCTTGCAGCATCCAATTGCACACATCAATCACATGGATGTTTTGTTCGACGATGATGTCGCCAGAAAGAACCCGGTCCCACACCCAGTTGCGGATGCGCCTTTCAACCGCGGAGGCGCCCGGCCACGCCGGCCGCTCGAGAGTTCCGGCGTAATAGTAAACCTCACCGCTGGAGATCTTTCCCAAGGCGCCGCCATGGACTCGCCTGGCCAACTCAACGAAAGGCGGGGCGTTGCGAATTTGGAATCCCACGTCGAGGCTCAGCTTGCCCTCCGCGCGCCTGCCGATTTCGATCACCCGAAGAGCGCCATGAACATCCACCGCCACCGGCTTCTCGCAATAGACATGCTTGCCGGCCTCCACTGCTGCGGCCAGGTGCTGCGGATGAAAATAGGGCGGGGAAGTGATCACCACCGCGTCCACTTCCTTCGACGACACGATTTGTTCGTAGGCTTTCGGGCCCACGAACATCTGCGAAGCATCCACTCCGGCGAAACCCTTGGACTTCGCGATATCATCAAAGTGCTTCTTCGCCTTGTCGAGCTGGTCCTGGAAAAGATCGGCCAACGCGACCACGCGCGCCCCGCCAGTATCGATGAGGTTGGTGGCATCTTCGGTCCCCCGCCCGCCGCAGCCCAGCAAGCCCACGCGCACCGCGGAGTTCGCGTCCGTACCACGAACCAGGCCGGGCTTGATCAACATCAAGCCCGCTGTGGTAGCAGCCATGAATTCCCGCCGGCCCATCTTGTTCACTAATTTTTCGTCCATCGCAATTCCTCCTTAGTTACTGTGCCCTGTTGACGTTCTTAGGGCTTTGAAGTTTCCTGAATTTCAATATCCTTCCAACGCATTTTGACCCCGCCGCCGGTGTGAATCTGCAATCCAATCACGCCTTCCGTGAATTTCGGCGCCGGGTCGGTGAAGTCAACAATCTGAACACCGTTCAAATGAGTCACAATGTGGTTGCCGTGCACTGAAATCTCCAGTTTGTTCCATTCGCCGGGCTTCAGTGCGCGCTCGCCCTCCGCGGTCGGTTGGGCCACCCAGCCCCGGCCTCCGCTTTCGTAAAGTCCTCCCGTGTGATGCCCTACGCTGGGGTCCACTTCCGTCTGCATCCCCTCGATATCCGGTCCATGCTCGGGATCGATGCCGATAATTCTCGAGCGGAGGAAAACGCCGCTGTTTCCCGCGGCCTCACCCTTAAAGAGAAGGCGAAGGTTGAAATCGCGATAGGTCTTTTCGGTGGTTAGGTAGCCGTATTTGTTGGCGACGCTCTCACAAAAGATGGTTCCTTTTTCAACCACCCACTTCTCGTCGCCATTATTTTTCCATCCCGCTAGGTCTTTTCCGTTGAATAGCCGCACCCACTTATCTTTGGCGAATGCAGTTGTCCCCAGGCCCAGGAGAATGAGACTGGCCACTATTACGGCAACGCGTTTCATCGTTCGGAATCCTTAAGGTGAGATCCGGCCCTTTCGCATTGGCAAAAAGCCGGGTTCTCGAGTGGACCGTTTTCGGAACGACTTTACCCTATCACATCCTCAGGCCGACGGAGCAGGAATCGGGCAGGGAGAAAATTCGCGGAGCTTACGCCGGGCTATCCTCGGCGCGATCATTGTTTTCGCGACGCAACCATTTTCAAGAGGGCGGCGCGGGTTGAACCCATAGTATTCTGGAGCGACTCCTTGGGGATGCTGGTGACGAAAGGGCTGATCAGCCATCCCAGGCCGGTGGGAATATCTCGAGTCAGCGAAACCGACTCGCACTCCACGTAAACGCCCCCGTCGCGTTCTTCCCAGCGCCACCAGGAATCGATGCGCCAGAGGAATCCGCCATCCTGTCCCACCGGCTTCTCATGCTCGCCGGATTGGCCGGCATCCACCACCTCCGCGATGCGCGTGGAAGCGGACCGGCTGTACTCGTGCTCGGCGTCCACCGGAAAGTAGCGCACATCGTGGTCCGAATTGAGCGTCACGGTGATCACTTTCCTTTTGCGCAGGCGGTAGTAAATTTTGAAATCATCCCCATCGTGACTAAGCAGCTTTGAGCGTATCAATTCCGGTTTGTAGACATCCTGATGGTGGTTGTAGTCCTGGGCCAGTTCGACGGCATCCTTGACAGTGGCGTGGGGAACAAAAATGTCCCCTATCCAATGATGGATTAGTGCGTTCGGGGCCTCCATGGCGTGGCCGGAAGCGTCCAGCGTGTCGAGGTGGTCCATGAAGACCCCGCCTTGCTTGAGTTGTTGCAGGATTTGCGCACGGCGCGAAACTGGGAGGCCATCGATGTACAGGAATTCGCCCGGCCGCGCCATTTCCTTTTTCACGCGCGCCTCCGTCGCCTGGACATAGCGGTTGTAGGCGTCGATGGTGGGCGGCTTCAGCTCCACACTCATGACTTCGGGCGCCTGAGCCAGCATCATAGCAGCCGTGAGC
>JBGPCF010000150.1:0-15471 GCA_041481635.1 Terriglobia bacterium
CGTGGGACGGGGAGGAGCGGCTGGTGCAAGTGGATAGCGGCTCGACTTGGAGTTACACTTACAACGCGCTCGGACAACGCGTCGAGTGGCTGCAACCCGGGGTCAACAATGAGCTGCTCTACGATCCGGCGGGGAATTTGGTGGGCAATTGGGGGTCCTGGAGCTTGGTGGCCCTCGGCAGCCGGAACAATTGGGCGATGTACATCAACGGCAAAACAGTTTTCAGCCATCCGAACAATTTGGGATCGAGCGTCATGCAGACGGACTTCAGCGGGGCAGTGGTGCAAGACATGACGTATTATCCCTGGGGCGCGGTTTGGCAGTCGCCACAGACAGGCTACACCCCCTATTTCGCCGGCATGATTTACGACGGCGTTGCCAACAAGAACCTCACCACCTACCGACAATTCTCACCCAACCTCGGTCGCTGGCTAAGCCCCGACCCGGAGCCCGGCAGCGTGAATTTCCCACAGGGGCAGAATTTGTATGCCTATGTCAAAGACAACCCCACAACCTTGACCGATCCACGGGGGCTTGGACCGTCGGATCCGTATGAATGCAATGATCCATGGTTCGCGGAAAGCCACGCCTATTGTCAACAAGCTGGCTGGGCGCAATGCTTAATGTTCCCTAATGACCCAGGCTGCTTCTCCCCCGGAGGAGGCGGTGGCGGGGGGTACGGCGTGCAGAGCCCACTTTCCGTTGTCTGCGATTGCATCCTAAATTTTCGAAGCTTGCGCTGTCTCGGCTGCTGGTATTCTTGTTCCTGTTCGGACGGTACTACCTTGGCCGCGAAGCGCGAGAAGTGTTCAATTTTCAACACTAACGGTTTGTTGCCATGCCCAGGCTACGTTGTGTACATTGGGGGGAAGATAGATTACCCTATTGACTTCTGCGGAGGTTGGGTCAAGCCTCCCAAGTCGCCACGTCAGAGGCCACCAAACCTGCCGCCTCCTCCGTTCCCGCCCCCTGAGCCAATACCAATACCAATGCGACGGGGATAGGAAGGCCCGTGGAGGGATCATGTTCATTTGGGAATTGAGAGGTATCGGGATCCTTACAATCGTTCTGATCGCACTCCTGGTTGCGAGGCTCGTGGCGGGTCGCCTCATTCTGCCCCCCGAGGCCTACATCGCAGGCTCTCTGGCAGGGTTCTCAGGCTACATCGCTTTCCTGCTTGCCAGTGGCAGCACAACATTTGAAGGTGGAGGCATCGCAGCCGAGATCTGGGAAGAGTGGCTGTGGGTGGCACCCCTTATCCTCCCGCTCGTGGCCGGTTTCGTTGGATGGGTGGCCACCCGTTCTTCTTTGCGCCGATACTTTCTCGCCACAGGCGTCGGACTGTTACTGTTACCGTTGGTGGCGGCAATCGCGCTTTACCTCCTGGGAGGCACCGCCAAGCGGTAGGGCGCCAGGGCGTGTAGGCGCTTATCGCCGAACATCGCAAAAGGAAGCGTAGCGCTGACCTCCGAGTTTGAGGTCAGCGGCTCTCCGCATCTCCATACCGAATGGTTGGCGGTAATCAAATTCGCGCTCCAGGGCCGGGCCTTGGATGGGACTCGTTATGCGGATTGGTAAGGAGAAGCTCACAGTTGGCAGTCGACAGTTAAAACTTAGATCCCTGCCTATGGCTCTTGGCCACGACTGTTCGGCTAGACTGTCAAATGCAATATGCTCTCAGTTACCTCGCCACAATCGCAGGCTTCTCGCCTCTGGTTTTACTCTCCTCGAACTCATGACCGTCCTGACGCTGATTCTAATTCTGGCGTCGTTCGCGGTCCCGGCTTATCGAACGGCCATCGTTCGGGCTCACGAGTCAGTGTTGCGGGACGATTTATATACGCTGCGGACTTTGATCGACCGTTACACTCTGGACCAACAGCATCCTCCGGCGACCCTACAGGATTTGGTGGACGACGGGTATTTGCATGGAGGTTTGCCGGTAGACCCTTTCACCAAATCCAATGAAACGTGGCGAGTGGATTCAGAGGAAGCCCCTTTGAGCCCCAACCAAACGGTTGCAGGCATCGTCGATGTGCATAGCGGGTCGGACGAAATCTCGACGGACGGAGCAACTGCATACAGCAGTTGGTGAGCGGGCGGGCGGGCGCCCCGATTGATGGGGGGCGTCTTCCCTGGATGCATGGAGCCTATCGAGCCATAGCGAGCGGCGCAGCATCGCCACGAAAATAGAATCTCCAACTTGATCCCGCCTTGCGGGACCAATCCCCAGAATGCACCACCAGCCCTCGCTCCGCCGGATTATTGTGCATGGAGTTGAGTCATTCGAAGTGCTTCTTTTCGCTGTAAACATGGAAGGGATGAAATCGCTGCTGCCAAACACGAAAGTGAGAAGCGGCGGGAACCCCGGTACGGCGCCTGGAGTATACACGCTCACCGTGACAGGCACCTGCTCTTCGGATCTGGGCAACCTGACCTATAGCATCAACCTTACCCTGAATGTGCAGTGAGCCCGGGGCCGAAGTTCAAACGCTGGTCTTTCACTCGCACCGCGACGCCGTCAAATTCTAACTCCACTAATCTCGAAGCCCGAACCCCGGCCCAAAGGTGACGCCCTTTTATCATAGGCGAACAAAAAGCGAAAGTTGCCAAACCGGGGCGACGCCCGCCATTTCATTTCCAGGAGAACGACCTATCACGGAATCCCAGCGCGCCCATCCTCCCTAAAATCGTCTCAAGCTTTTCCCTCCCCATGCCGATAAAGCTATCGAGGCTATTCCGAGATGCCGAATGCCGCGGGCGATCCCACCCATGCGCGCGACTGAAAGTGTCTTGGGTTCGGCGCTCACCGTCGGCGCATGATTGCCGGCGAAAAGAAGGACACCCGCCATGAATGATCCGACAGTCTCGAAGACGGGAATGAGCGCTGACGCCCCGCCACAATCCGTCCGGGAATGGGCAGAGGGCACAGAGCACATCCACGAGACGCCGAAGTTGTTGTCCCTGGTGGCGAATGAAATTCACCCGCCCATAGAAGGCATTCTCGAAACCGTGGTCTACCTACTTGAAACCGATTTGACCGGGGAACAGCGTATCCTCACAGAAAAATTACAGAGGTCCGGCAATGCTCTGCTAACCACCATCAACAACCTCCTCGATTTTTCAAGGATTGAAGCGGGCGAAATGCGCCTGCAGTCGATTGACTTCGATCTGCACAATATGCTCGCTGAAGTTAAACGCCAGTTGGACGAAGGCGGGTGGGGCGAAGGACCCAAGGTAACTTGCCTGGTTCACTACGATGTGCCCGCGTTGGTGCACGGCGATCCGGGCCGGCTGCGCCAAATCCTATCCAACTTCCTGCCCTTTGCGCTGCAGTTGACCGGAGGAAAAGAAGCCGTATTGCGCGCTCGCCTCATCGATCGCGCGGAAAATGAGGTCACGATCCGGTTTGAGGTCACGCAGGACGTCGAAGGGGCGGGAGTCAAGGATGTGGGAGGTGAAATCGAGAGCTCATCCGGGGAAGCGATGGAGTACGCGCGCCTAGCTCCCGGGCCAGGTCTGGGCTTCGCCATTTGCAAGCGCATGGCCGGGCTGATGGGAGGGAAATTCGGAGCGGATAGCGAATCGGGAAAAGCCGGCACGGTTTGGTTCAGTGTGCGGTTGCGCAAACCTCCCGAGCGGTCTGTGGAAACGGGCACGCCTCGAACCGACTTGCGCGGTCTTTCGGCATTGGCCGTGGTGGACAAGCCTTCGGCACACAAGAATCTGCTGGCCCAAACGCTATCGTGGGGGATGAGCTGCGATATCGCGAGGGATGCCTCCCAAGCCCTGGCGATGCTTCACGCCAAGGCCTTAAGCGGCCAGCCGTATGACCTGGCGATTCTGGATATGCAAATACCGGGGAGCGACGGATTGGAGTTGGCGCGGGCTATCCAGAGCGACCCGGCGATCTCGGCGGTTCGCCCCGTAGCTTTAATTGCCTTGGGTCTGCGCGGGCACGCCGAGGAATCTCGCCAGGCTGGCATTGTCGGCTATTTAACCAAGCCGGTGGGCCAGTCCGAGTTCTACCATTGCTTGACCACTGTAATGGGAGTACAGGATCGCAACGTGCCCGCCGAATCCTCAATGCCGGCGCCACTGGTAACGTCGCACAGTCTGACCGAGGCCCGCAGTCGCTCCTCCGTGCGCGTTCTCGTCGCCGAAGATAATGTGGTGAATCAGATGGTGGCGGTCCGGATGCTGGAAAAATTGGGCGTCAAAGCGGATCTGGCCACCGACGGGCGCGAGGCTGTCGAGGCCTGCGCGAGGACCCGCTACGACCTCATCTTGATGGACTGCCAGATGCCGGAAATGGATGGTTTTGAAGCCACCCGGGCGATATTGGAATTGGAATCGGCGCGGGGTGGAGAGCACATCCCGATCGTCGCTGTGACCGCACATGCCATGAAGAGGGACCGGGAGAAATGCCTGGCGGCGGGAATGGATGACTACATTTCCAAACCCTTCGATCTGGCTCAGGTCCGCAACTTGCTGGCGCGGTGGGCCCCCACGTTGCCATGCACAAGTTCCGAACGTGATTCTTCCCCAGGCTCGGAAAAGAATGGGCCCGTTGACATCCGGGCTCTGGAGAGTTTGCGGGCGCGTGAAAGTGACGGCGTGCCTCATTTCCTGAACCGGGTGGTCGCTCAGTACCTGCGCGAGGCGAAGGACCGGCTGGCCGTCCTCCACGAAGCTGGGGAGAAAGCAGATGCTGCGGCGTTGCTCCGCGCGGCACATAGTCTGAAAGGGAGTTCGGGGGTCATGGGCGCCAAACGGATAGCCGGATTGTGCTCGGATCTGGAAGTTCAAGTACATCTCAACGAAATGAAAGTGGCGCGCGTGCTAATCCTTCAACTGGAAGAGGAGTTTGACCGCGTGCGCGAAGAGCTGCAGGCCCAAGCATTACGGTGAGGTCGACCAGGAGGCAAAGGTGGCCGAGGCGCGGATTTCGACAGAGCCAATATCTCGCGCCTTGAGGTCTGAAGTTATGCAGAAAATCAGTATGGTCGGCGAGCTACTGATTCGGGCAGGGCTCGTTGACGAGCCCGCCTTGGAGCGCGGAGATGAACTCCAGGCGAAAGGCGGTGGCACGCTTGTTCACGCACTGTCGAGTCTGGCCCTGGTGGACGAAGAAGCTGCAACGGCAGTGGTAGCCCAAGGCTTGCACTTGGATCGCCTGGGTTCGGAGCTGCCGGAGGTTTCTGACGAAGCCAAGGCGCTGCTTCGCCCCGATTTTTGTCACAAGCACATGATGGTTCCTCTCGAGATCCAAGGGAAAACAGTTCGGCTTGCCCTTGCCGACCCGCTCGATTATTCCGCAATTCAAGATGTGGAGTTCTTGAGCGCGAAGAAAGTGGTCGCCGTGGTCGCCAGCCAGACCGCGATGGAAAAACTGCTGAACCGGCTCTATCCTCAGGAGACGGAATTGCAGAGATCTTACAGCATGCTGTCGAGGGCCAAGCCTGAAGGGGAAATCGAAGAAGAAGAATATGAAGTGGTCGACGCCGCCCGCGTGGCTAAAGACACCCTGTTGCCGCCCATCGTCCGTCTGGTGAATTTGATCCTCACCGATGCGGCCAAGGCGCGCGCCAGCGATATTCACATTGAGCCCAATGAATTGGGGTTGCTCGTCCGGCATCGGGTGGACGGAATGCTCCAGGATGTGCTCAAGATCCCCAAGGACATTCAGGACTCAACAATCTCGCGGCTCAAGATTATTTCCCACATGGACATCGCGGATCGCCGCCGGCCGCAGGATGGACGGTGTCGCCTTCGCATAGAAGGTAAACGCCTGGACTTGCGCGTTTCCACATTACCGACGCAGTTCGGCGAGAAAGTGGTGATCCGGATTCTGGAAAACATCAAAGCCCGGCTCCCGATGGAATATTTGGATCTCACTCCCATCAACTTGCACGCCTTCCAAAACAGCCTTTCGAGGCCGCAAGGGATGATCCTGGTGACCGGACCAACGGGCAGCGGAAAGACTTCCACCCTCTACACGGCGTTGAACTGGATCAAATCACCCACCAACAACATCATCACGGTGGAGGATCCTATCGAGATCCAACTGCCAGGCGTGAACCAGATGCAAATCAACCCCAAGGCGGGAGTGACCTTCGCCAATGGGCTGCGGTCCATCTTGCGCCAGGACCCGGACATCATCCTGGTGGGGGAAATCCGGGACCACGACACGGCAGAGATCGCCGTGGAGGCAGCCCAGACCGGTCATTTACTCCTGAGTACTCTGCATACCAATGACGCGCCCTCCACCATCACGCGGCTGGTGGATTTAGGCTTGGAACCTTTTCAGCTTTCCTCGGTGCTGGTGGCCATTCTGGCTCAACGCCTGGTGAGAAAGGTATGCGCGGTTTGCGCGACGCCGCAAACGCCCTCACCCCAAGTGATCGACAAGGCCGGTGGCGCCCCTTCCATGCCCGACCATCCGGATTGGAGGGCGGGCAAAGGTTGCGCCGAATGTGGACAGACAGGTTATAGAGGGCGCCTCGCCATTCACGAGCTGCTCCAAATGAACGACGAGTTGCGCGCCATGGTCGCGCGGCGGGCCCCCGACTATGAAATTCGCAACGCCGCCCGGGCGGGCGGCATGAGAACTCTGATGGAAGATGGCATCGCCAAAGCTGCGCAAGGCCTCACGACTCTGGAGGAGTTGCTGCGAGCGGTCGCTAAAGATGAGGCCCCCGCGACGCGAGCGGACCGCCGTGCGGACCCGGGTGCTGGAGCCGCCTCGGAGGTGTCGCTCACAGGAAAGCGAGTCTTGGTGGTTGAGGACAGTCCCACCGTTTCGACGGTGGTCAAGTACTTCCTCGAGCTCGAGGGGTTTGAGGTGCTGGTGGCCGAGAACGGATTGCTCGGACTGGAAGCAGCCAAGCGCGACCACCCGCACGTGATTGTGAGCGACGTAAAAATGCCGGGGATGGACGGGATGGCGATGGTAAAGGCGCTTCGCGCCGACCCTGAGACGCGCGAGGCGGCCATTATGCTGCTCACCTCAGAGTCGAGTGTGGAGAGCGAAGCGGAAGGGCTCGCGGCGGGGGCGGACGACTATGTGCTGAAGCCGGTCGAACCCCGACGATTGGCCGCGCGCGTGAGGGCCGTCTTAACCAGGTCGATGGCCCGAAAAGCGGCGGCATCGACCGGGGCGGCGCCTGCCGAGCCGCCCGCCAAGCCCAATGAACCAGCTATGGCAGCTTAGTTGGAGTTTTCCTCCGGCCTTCCCTCTTCCCTTTCGAGCGAGAGGGCTTGGAGCCCTGCTTTTTTAAGCGACTCGTTGAGCCCGAGCAAATCCTTGCTCTTGACCTCTTCCCACAGAGCGCGCAGTTTTCGCGTGAGCAGCTGATTGCGCCCAAACGCAGTGACAGCGTCGGCAGTGGGGGCGGCGTCCGCACTCTCCACGGCTCGGTCGACTTCACTCCACGCCGCCACCAAAGTCCGGAGATTTCCCTCGCCGACATTGGGATCTTCCTCGCCAAACCCTGCTGGAATGCGCGGAGGCGGTGGTCCCGCAATGGCAGTTAACTTTTGCTTGAACGTCTCAGCCTCACCCGCCAACTTTTCCTGGCCAGTGAGTTTGCCCTGGAGGGCCCGCAGACTCTCTCGCAAATTATTCGCTTCGTGCAACGCCTGTTGCACCCGTGCCTGGCTCGCGCCGATTTCCCGCGCCACTGTAAATTGCTTCACTAAATCCGCCTCGGTCGTTTTCACGCGCGGATCCATTTTCAAGGTGAGCGGTTGAGTGTAAGCGTGGCCGCCCACGGTAAGCCGCACCGTATACTGGCCCGGAGGAGCCCACGGGCCCGTCCCCAATCCAAACATCGCAGCGAAACGGTTCCTCACTGACGGCGCGGAGGGATAGTGAACGTCCCAGGTAAAACGGTGCATGCCGGGCTCGCCGGAAAGTGTCTTGCCCGGATGAATCCAGTACATGGGGATATCGAGCGACTTGGGATTCACGGGAGGAACCTTGTCCGCACTGGAATAGCGGCGCACCAGCTTCCCCGCGCGGTCGAGCACTTCAAGAGTGACTGGCTCGACGGGTTTGGATTTCAGGTAGTAATTAATGATGGCGCCGTTTGGCGGATTCTCGCCCTGCGGCTCCTCGGGGGGCAGCGGCGTGCCCTCAAACGATGAGGAGCGCACGCGCCACGCCGACCCTGGACGGAAAAGCCAGGCATTCGCGCCCGCCACCTCGCCGCTCAATTGGCGCAACGGCGTGAGGTCGTCAAGAATCCAAAATGACCGGCCATGCGTCGCAATCACCAGATCGTCGCCGTGCACCACCAGATCTCGCACTGAGGCGTTGGGCAAATTCAGTTGCAGAGGCTGCCAGTTGTCACCATCGTTAAACGAGACGAACACGCCTGTCTCCGTGCCGGCGTAAAGCACGCCGCGGCGCTGCGGGTCTTCGCGCACCGCGTTGACGTAGCTTCCCACCGGAATCCCCTTCGTGATGTGTTGCCAAGTCTTGCCGCCGTCGTGAGTGCGGTAAATGTGCGGATGGAGATCGTCAAGCCGGTGGCGGTCCACGGCGGCGTAAACGGTGTTGGCATCGTGGCGCGAGGCTTCCAGCAATCCGACCTTGCTCCATGGGGTCAACTCGGGCGGTGTGACATTGTGCCACGTCTTGCCGTCATCGGGCGTCACCTGTATAAAGCCGTCGTCGGTGCCAATCCAGATTTCTCCGGCGCGAAGGGGCGAGGGCGCAATGGTATAAATCACGCCGCGGCGCATGATGTTGGGGCCATCGGCGGCGGTAGGCGGATCGAGATTGGGGGGAACGCCCGGGTCTTCGCGGGTGAGATCAGGGCTGAGCACCTGCCACGTTTGGCCACCATTCACGGTGCGGAAGAGAATCTGCGTGCTGAAATAAAGCTCGTGCGGATCGCGCGGCGAGAAAACGGTGGGCAGAGTCCACGTCCGGCGATACTGCCCTGGATGCGCGAGGGCGGGCGAGATGTCCCGCGTCTCGCCCGTCGTGAGGTTGTAACGCCCCACGGCCGCTCCAAAAGACCCTCCGTAGAGAATGTTGGGGTCGAGCGGGTCAGGCGCGATGTACATGCTTTCGCCACCCGCCCCCACCGGACGCCAATCACGAAAAGTAATCGTCGCGCCATTGCTGCGGCTAAGTACACCCACCGAGCCCGAATCCTGCTGAGCGCCGTACACCCAATAAGGAAAGCGGGTATCCGTGATCACGTGATAGAGCTGGGCGGTGGGCTGGTTGTACCAGGTGGTCCAGGTCTTGGCGCCGTCCACGCTGATCACCACGCCTTGATCGCTGGACACAATCATGCGCTGGGGATCGTCGGGGTCAATCCACAGGTTGTGATAGTCATCGCCGCCCGGCGCGCCTTTGACGGCGTCAAAACTTTTTCCGCCGTCGGTGGAGCGATAGGTGGAAGTATTGCAGACATAAACGATGTCCGCATTCTTCGGGTCCACGGTAATCCCGCCGAAGTACCATCCGCGTCCCCAGATGCGCGGCTCGGAATCGGCCAACTGCCAGTTCTGGCCGGCATCATCAGATCGGTAGACGCCGCCTTGCTTGGCATCCACGATAAGGTAAACGCGATTGGGCTTGGTGGGCGCCACCGCAATCCCGATGCGGCCGAGGCCCTCCGATTGCAATCCGTGGCCGGTGAGTTGCTCCCAGGTATTCCCGCCGTCCGTCGATTTGTAGAGGCCGCTGCCCGGGCCGTTCGATGGAGGATAAACATTCCATGGTGGGCGGCGCGTTTGCCAAAGCGCGGCGTACAAGGTGTGCGGATCACTCGGGTCAAAGGCGAGGTCGATAGCTCCTGTGTTTTCGTCCTTGAAGAGCACGCGTTGCCACGTCTTTCCGCCATCGGTGGAGCGGAAAACCCCGCGCTGATCGTTGGGGGCGTAGGCATGCCCGAGCGCCGCGACGAAAACCACCTCAGGATTGTTCGGGTCGATCAGGATGCGCCCGATTTGCCAACTGTCTTCGAGCCCGATCTGCGTCCAGGTGGCACCGGCATCGGTGGATTTGTACATGCCGTTGCCGTAGGAAATATCGGAGCGCATGTCCGCCTCGCCGGAGCCGACGTAGATTACGTTAGGATCGGAGGGCGCGACCGCCACGGCTCCGATGGAAGCAATGGGCTCGTGGTCAAAGATGGGCGTCCACACGCGGCCCGCGTCGGTGGTTTTCCAAACGCCGCCGCCCACCGCGCCGAAATAATATGTGGAGGATTGGCCGCGAACTCCCGTGGCAGTCAGGGCCCGCCCGCCGCGCGTCGGCCCAATCATCCGCCAGCGCATGTCGGAGAAGAGGCTGGGATCATATTGCTGGGCCACCAAACCCACAGGCAGAAACAACTCGACGAGCAGCAAAAAGATTATGCATTTTCCGAGATTTCTGTCGGAAAATGCTACCCGGGCGAAGTGCCC
The DNA here is from genome assembly GCA_041481635.1 of Terriglobia bacterium. Lineage (GTDB taxonomy): Bacteria > Acidobacteriota > Terriglobia > UBA7540 > UBA7540 > DASYXZ01. The sequence continues at coordinate 10,429 of JBGPCF010000150.1, forward strand.
TTGGACTGCGGCACCTTGGCGCTTTCCGGGCGCGAATTTGCTCGCGCCTCTGGCGGCAATAAGCTGCAGGCCAGCCAATGTGGGAGGGCTGCAAGCCAGCCAATGCGGGAACAAGCTGCCGCCTTCCAAAACCCTGTGGGTGCAACGTAAAATCGATCGAGGCCCTGCAGGTCCACCGTAATCGTGAATGCCAATCGCCTTCATAATGCAACGATCTCCTTCATTGAATCGGCAACTCCTTTTTGCCGGACGTGGGCAACGGTCCGACAGAGCATAGACTGTGGTAACTGGCGTAAGCAGTGCACCGCGCCAATGCCTGCCAGAAGGAGAACTCCTCCTGGAGGACCACAAACCTCGATGGTTCCACGGTATGATCAGCCCCTTTCTTAGCCCAAAACTCCAAGCCAGAGAAGTCAGGCAAATACTGCCAGTTGGAATGCGCTACCGCATTCCTGAACGCGCGCACTGGGTTATCAGTGAGGAACTTGCAGCATTTCTTGGTAGCAGAACCGGTCGGAAGTTCCCTTCGGAGAACGTTAAAGCAGGCTTCCCCCAAATACACAAAGCAGATGTAAATCTCAGTGATGACTTGGGCTCGCACAACTACGGGGTGCATATTGGACTGACCAACGAAGTCCATCCATCCTTGAAACGCATGCAGCTCTTCGATTCGTGCAGCAAGGGGAATAAGCGAAGCATCTCTAACCCATCGCTTGGCCTCGGCTGATAAGGCATCAACTTCTTTGGTGATAGTGGACGTAAGCCGATTGGTCTCATGCGGCATGATCTTCAAGTCATTTCCAAGCCGAATGGACCATTTCTGCATCTGCTTGTCCAGGTAATCCATCGCTTCCTCCACTAGTCAGTGCCTTCCTCTTGATATACGCGAATCCGGCCGCGCTGAATCACCCAAAGCTTCCCCTTAACTTCTTCTTTCGCCAAGGCGCCGACCAGTGTAGTCACTTCGTCGATCAAGTCGTCGTGAGAAGGTTTTGGCGGCAAACGCAACACTACGATGCCTTCATATTCGGATGGTTTAAAAAGGAGAGGATTTCCGAAATCGAGATCCAAGGTGACAATACAACGGAGTTCGGTACGGCAGACCTCAATCAGAGTCCTTTCACTCGCCGAGCATAATCCCTGCCCAGACACAGTTGAAACATCATGGCCGTGGCTGCGGAGAAGGTCGGAAGCCCGCTGGCCAAGGTTCTCGTCCAGCTTGAGCTTCATTGCTTAGTTTCCAGGGGAATTTCTACGAAGCGCTCGCGCGACATTTCGGCGCCGTAGGCAATGCAAGCAAGGATGTCAGCTCTCTCGAGATCAGGGTACGATTCCAAAATTTCCTGGGCCGTCATCCCACTGGCGAGAAAGTCGAGGATCAAAGAGACCCAGATACGGTGCCCACGGATGCAAGGTTTTCCGAAGCAGACGTTGGGGTTAATCGTAATGCGGGAGAGGAGTTCTTGCCGGGTCATAAGCCGTGCCTCTGGCGTTTTGCCCAGACGGACATTTCAGTCTTAACACCTGAAACAATATATCATGTCCAAAGGTTGATGATACTCAGTCTTTCGCCGTCAATTGGAAAATCTTGGCTTCCACAAAGAGGTGGAAAAGAACGGGGTCAAGGAGTTGCGACTTCACTTCCTGACCGATGATATCCAGGGCGCGCTCGATGGGGACGGCGCGTTTATAGGGGCGGTCGCGGGCCGTCAAGGCGTCGTAGATGTCGGAGATGGTCATCATCTTGGACTGGAAAGGAATGTCTTCGGCCTTCATGTGGTACGGGTAGCCGGTTCCATTCAATTTCTCATGATGCGCCTTGGCGATGTTGGGAATGTTCTTTAATTCTTTGGTCCACGGAATCTGGCTGAGGAAGCGGAAACTGTGGATGACGTGGGACTCAATTTGCATGCGCTCGTCGGCGTCGAGGCTGCCTTTGGGAATGGAGAGGAAGCGCAACTCTTCGGGCGAGAGCAAGGGCTCCGCCTGGCCGCTGGGATCGTCAAAAGTCCAGCCTGCCACTTCCAGCAGTTTTTCCGAAGTCTTTTCGGGCAGGACGGTCGGCTCGTTGGCCTGCAGGATGCTCTGGAGGAACTCTTCCAGCCGCTGCGCCTCATTCTTGTATTCGCCATCCATCACGCCAAGCGCTTCCAGGTAATTCTGATTGCCGTTGCTGATGAGGTAGTCCAGTTTCTTCCGCACGCTTTCGAGCTCGACGGCCTTTTTGATGTAGAGGAAACGTTTCCGGATGAGTTCTAATTGCGATGGATAGAGCTTTTTGGCCTTTACGAGCACGTCTTCGCGGACTCCGACCTTGCCGAAATCGTGCAGAAGCGAGGCGTAGCGCAACTCCTGAATTTCCTGTCGCGAGAAATTAATGCTCTTGAAGGGCCCGCTGTCCGACCGATCGACGGCCTCTGCCAAACCCACCGTCAAGGTGGCCACGCGCTCGGACTGGCCAAAGGTGGTGGGGTCGCGCGATTCAATGGCGGTCACCGACGCTTTCACGAAACCTTCGAACAGCCGCTGGATGTCCCGATAGAGCAGGTTGTTTTCCAAAGCCACGGCCGCCTGGCTGGCGAGGGACGCAGCCAGATCCTGGCTGCGCTGGGAAAATGGAATGACTTCCTCATGCACTTTCTTGGGGGAAGTCAATTTGACAGAGGGGTCTCTCTTGGAGTTGATGAATTGCAGGACGCCGATCACTTCGTCCTTCTGATTCTTCATCGGGACGACCAGCATGGATTTGGTGCGGTAGCCGAATTTCTGGTCGAAGTCACGATTATGGTGCAAAGGAAGTTTGGTGATCCGGTAAGCGTCCTTGATATTCAAAATTTCGCCCGTCGCCGCGGCATAGCCGGCGATGCTTTTGGTGTCGATGGGAAGGGTGAACTGGCGGAAGGGCACGGAATGGCTGTCGCTCTGGGTCAGCTTGAACACCAGATGCTTGCCCCCACCCTGCTCCTCCTCGGCAAGATAGAGAGAGCCCGCGTCGCTACTGGTAATCTCCCGGCTCTTGGTCAAAATCAGCTCGAGCAGCGCGTCGGTGTTGCGCTCGGTGGAGAGCGCCACACCGATCTTATTTACGGTTTCGAGCTCGGCGGCCGCCAAGTGGAGTTCCTGGCGGGTCTGTTCGTGCTCGCTCTCCGACCGTACATTCTCAAACGCTTTCTCAATCGTATTTTGCAGAATGAACCGCGAGGCGTCGTAGGGAAGTGTGGCGAAAACGTGGGTGTCCAGCTTGGAGCGTGAACGCGGGGGAGCATCACCCTTCAGCAGGGAGATCACGCGCCACTGGCCGTTAGTGGGCGTTCGCCGCTCCAACTGCCGAACATCATCCTTCGCCGCGTCGGCGATCAGGACGGCGGGCAACTGCCAGGCCGGCCCGTCTTTGTCGTCCCGATCAATGGGGATTAATTTGTAGGAGCGTGGCAGCCTGCGGAGGACGTTGCCGAGCGCCGTCGGTCGAAAATAGTAAATGGTCTTGGCCATCAGCGTTCAGTTCAACGGATCGCGACGCCTAAGCTCCGGCGGCCTTCCCATAGCTTGCGATGGCTTTGGCCTCGTCGTCGTGCACGTCAAAAACCGTGTAGAGCTTGGTGATTTGCAGGAGATCATGAACCTTCTTGGTCAGGTTGAGAAGTTTCAAGCTCCCGCCCTGATTGGATACGGCCGTAAAGGCGCTCACCAGTTCGCCGATCCCCGAGCTGTCAATGTAGGTGACGTCGGCCAGGTTCACTAGAATACTTTTGTTGCCTCGGGTCAGCTCGTCACGAATCAATTGACGCAATTGGACGCACCCTTCCCCCAGGGTAATTCTTCCGCTGAGGTCGATGACGGTTACAGAATCAACTTGGCGTGTTGTGGCCTTCATGCTCACGGTCCGTTCCTCCTTGATTGGGCTTCGTGCTGGAATTCAGTTTCTTGACCATGGTGACTTCGGTTCCGACACCGGGCTGGCTTTCCACCCGGAACTCATCCATAAACGCGCGGATCAAAAAGATCCCGCGGCCTGACACCTTCAGAAGGTTTTCAGTGGCCAGGGGGTCCGCCACATTCTGGGGGTCAAACCCACCGCCCTGATCGCGAATATGGACCTCCAGGCGGTCTCCATGGATTTCAAAGCGCATGTAAACCGACTTGGTTTCATCGTTTTTGTTGCCATGGTAGATGGCATTGATCAGGGACTCGTGCACCGCCATTTCGATCTTCTGCCGGTCGTCTTCGTCGAACCCCGCCGTGGCAGCCACGCGACGAGAAATTTCGTCGGCGGCCTCCACTTTCTTAAGGCTACTCTCGAGTGTCACTTCCACGACGCTGGTATCAGCAGTCATTTGCGACGGAGGTCAAAGTAGAGACAGCTTCGAAAGCTACAACAGGCACTGGCGAAAGTCAATGAAGCCGGAAAAATACCCTCCTCAACCCCCCTTTCGATGTCTCCCTATATTAAATGTCTATCAGCATTTCGTCCAGTCGAGTCGAATGCCGATTCAGGATTTCCCACCGATCATTACAAACCACCGCCGTGTCAGAGTGGAGAAACTGCCCAAAATCGGGATCCTGGTCGGTGGACTTGCCGACCGGGAACGACCCCGCACACTCTACATTGTATCCGCGCTCTTGTGCACCAAAACTTAATATCAGGGCGTCCCATTTCGCCAGGCGGTCCTGGCCGGGGACCGCGTGAGGGAAGGCTAATCGCCGCGATGGCGGCCGCCCCGCCACAAGTCCGCAGGAATTCTCACCGCTTGGAAACCCGTTGCACAGATCTCCTCTGCTCTCGAACATCCTCAGCGCATGGAATGAGAATTGCCAGGCCCGAAACGGACCCGATTCTGCCCGTAAAGAGGCGCGCTAGAGGATAATCGAAGCCGCCCCCTACGTCAACAATTCTGCTGACTCATGTCAAAGCTCTTTAGAAATGTCCCCTTTCTTACCTCGTTAGAAGTGTCCCCTTTTCTTGTTTTTGGTTTTTGCCTTTCATTTTGTTTTGGTTCTTGCTTTTGTCGTTGGCCTGGCCCGGAGCGAAGCCCTGCGGAGCCC
>JBGPCF010000151.1:0-15000 GCA_041481635.1 Terriglobia bacterium
CTCGATCTCCTTTTCGCTTATCGCGTGACTTTCGGAATCTACGCCGCGGTCAATCTGGTGAGTGCGGTTCCCTACGCGCTACTTCCTTCGAGTATTGAGGTGGCCACGGATCTTCGCGCCGTCAAGCACGAAAAGCTGCGGATCTCGACGCAGTCCAAACGAGTGATCACCAAGCTCGCGGCGCTGTCGGGGCTCGACAGTCTGGGGGGCGGCTTGATGACCGACGCCCTGATTGCCTACTGGTTCTTCCAGCGTTTCGGAACATCTGAGCAGAACCTGGGCGTTGTCTTTTTTGCGGGCCACGTTTTGAATTCGGGGTCGTATCTGGTCGCAGCGTGGCTGGCGAGGCGCATCGGATTGCTGAATACTATGATATTTACTCACATCCCCAGCAGCCTGTTCCTGATGGCTTTGCCGTTCGCACCCTCGCCGGGCTGGGCGATTTTATTTCTACTTTGCCGTGAAGCACTGGTGGAAATGGACGTGCCCACGCGACAGTCCTACACGATTGCTGTGGTCGAACCGAACGAGCGCACCTTCGCAAGCGGCATTTCCAACCTCACGCGCAGCATCGCGCGGTCCATCACACCTTCGTTCGCCGGGTTGTTGATGCAACGGATGGCGATGGCCTCGCCCTTGTTCCTGGGCAGCGGAATGAAAATCGTCTATGACGTTTTGCTGTATTTTTCCTTCCGGCGTTTGAAGCCACCTGAGGAACGAACCGGCCCGAGTTGAAAGTGGGCAGGATTTCCGTGCAGAAGTTCGAGGGGCCCGGTTAATCCACGAAGGCGGATCGAATCGCTTCAAAATCCACTTCGCCGAAATTATCGAAAACCCACTCCGAGTGACCCAGGACATCCAGAGGAAGGCTGTGGGCCAGCGCCATGCATTTCATGCCCGCGGCATGAGCGGCGTCGACGCCCGCCGCGGCGTCTTCAATCACAAGGCACTCCGCGGCGCGCAGCGGGGGGAGGCCCGTCTGCGCATCAAAAGCCACCTTGCCCAGTGTGGCGAGGGCCTTCACGAAAACCTCAGGGTCCGGCTTGGAGCGCGCAACGTCGTCCGCGGTCACGAGCACCTTGAACTTATCACGCAGGCCGAATTTTTCCAGAAGGTGTTCGATTTCCACCCGCAGGCTTCCGCTCGCTATCGCGAGCGGAAACTCGGCCGCCATCTTGTGGATGAAATCTTCGGCATCCGGAAAGGAGGGCAGCCCATCCTGAATCGCGTCCATGTAGGCGCGTGCTTTCCATGCAATCAATTCGGCACGCCGGGCAGGGTTCAACTGTCGCCCATGTATCTGGAAAAGGTTATCTACGATTCCCCGGTCGTCAAGCGCCAGGTACTTGTGGTAGTAGTCCTCTTCCGAGAGGGTCCAACCCTCCTGGGCCGCCATCTCCTGTGTCAATCTCATAACCAGCGGCTCGCTGTCGACGATGATCCCGTCAAAATCAAAAATGATGGCACGTAACAAGGTCTGCTCCACACATCAGATGTAGGGCCGGGGCCTCCTCGGCGACTCGCCGTGCGCGAGCTTGCCCCGCCTCGGGCCGATCCAAAGCAACGGCGCGCTATGATACACTCGAATGCGGAGGGAAACAAAACCATCCTCCAAATAGCAAACAAATGAGGCCGCACCGTTTCTCGTGGTGCGACAAATTCGCCCGTCGCTGCATCGAATGAAGAGGCTGCCATGTTGAGTTTTCTTGATATGAGGACTAATTCTCTATGACCGAACTCAGTCTTCCCATTGCTTTCCTCGCCGGAGTGGTTTCATTCCTCTCGCCATGTGTTCTGCCCCTGGTTCCCGGCTACGTTTCGATGCTCTCTGGCGAGTCCATCGAGGAGTTGCGGGCAGGTGCCGATACGGGGGTTGCGAAGCGGATCTTTTTCAACTCCATCGCCTTCGTGGTGGGTTTTTCGACGGTGTTCGTGTCGCTGGGCGCCTCCGCGACGTGGGTGGGAAATTTCCTGGCCACTCAACGAAGCGTCTTCAATATTGTGGCCGGCATCGTCATTATCATTTTTGGCGTGCACTTGACCGGCTTGGTGAAAATCCCCTTCCTTTATCGCGACGCGCGGCTCGCTGCCGGCGCACCAAAGCGCGGCTTGGTGGGGTCATTCATTCTGGGATTCGCATTTGCCTTTGGTTGGACTCCCTGCATCGGACCGATTTTGGCGGGGATTCTTGGCCTTGCGGCTACGCGAGACACCGTTTTTGCCGGGATGTTCTTGTTGGCAATTTATTCGGCGGGTCTGGCCATTCCTTTTTTGTTGACGGGCTTGGGCCTCAGCCAGTTTCTAAAATTTTACGTACGCTTCCGAAAATACTTACAGGTGGTGGAAGTGGGCTCGGGCGTGCTCCTGATCGGCATCGGACTTTTGATCGCGTTTGACAGATTCAAGATCCTTTCGGGTTACCTGACGTTCTTGAATTGGTTTACGCTGTGACATGAGGGTGAAGGTTGAAGATTGAAGGATAATCCGCAGTTTTTATCCTTCAACCTTTGACCTTATCTTTTTATGCATCCAATTCTGCTCCAACTCGGTTCGATTCGCGTGCCCACCTACGGCACGCTGTTCGCGCTATCCCTGATCGCCGCGATTTATACGGTAATTCGAATTGGGCGGCGCGAAGGGCTGGATACGACCCGTTTGTTCGACTTCAGCACGTGGCTGCTGATCGTGGGACCTCTGGGATCAAAATTGCTTTTGATTCTGACCGACTGGGATTTCTATGGAAAGCATCCTGGCGAAATAATAAGTTGGGGGACCTTTCAAGCAGCGGGGGTTTTTTATGGGGGCTTCGCGGCAGCCACATTTTTTGCGATTTGGTATATCAGAGTCTATCGCCTGCCGATGCTGAAGATTTTTGACATCTACGTGCCCGGCATAGCGCTCGCGCAAAGCATTGGCCGCATCGGCTGCTTTTCCGCAGGGTGCGATTACGGCAAGCCCACCCCATCGATTCTGGGCGTGGTGTTCACCAATCCCATTAGCCACGAACTGACCGGAGTGCCGCTGAGCACTCCGGTGTATCCCACGCAGATTTTTGAGTCTCTGGCAACTTTGTTGATATTCGCAATTTTGCTTTGGCGATACGGCCACAAGAAATTTGACGGCCAGATTTTCATCCTTTATCTCACACTATATGCGGTGGCTCGATTCTTCATCGAGTTCCTGCGCGGGGATGAGGACCGCGGATTTGTTTTCAATCATCTCCTGTCAACATCGCAATTTATCGCTATAATGGCATTGATGGTGGCGGCGGCGATGGCATGGAAACTTCACGGACGGTCGCTCAGCCCCCAGCCTGGTGCACCACCCCTGCAGGCTAAGCGCGTGCGGGGATAAACGTGGCGACGCGCCATCGAAATGGGAAGTTCCAGGAGTTTTTAAATGGATGAACAAGCGCCTTTGCTTGAGGAGAAAAAATCGGTGAACCAAGGCAAGACTCTAATCGGGGTGGCGGCGGCTCTCGTTCTGATTGTGGGCCTTTATTTCGTGAATCGCTTGTGGATCGCGCCCATCGCTCTCCGCCAGGCACAGGCCAAAGGCATCGCTGCTGCGGGCAATCATCCCATGGCTCCTGGGTTCTCTTTGACCACCATTGGGGGAGAAAAGATCAGCCTGGATGATTTCAAGGGCAAAGTCTTGATAGTGGATTTTTGGGCCACTTGGTGCGGGCCCTGCCGAATCGAGATTCCGGGATTTGTGGAGCTGCAAGATCGTTATCGCGACCAGGGCTTGGAAATCATCGGCCTTTCCAAGGACGATGGTCCGGACGAGGTCAAGGAATTTTACAAACAATTCAAAATGAATTATCCGGTGGCTCTGGCCGGTGACGGCGTCGACCAGCTCTACGGGGGGATCTTGGGCATGCCCACCACTTTCCTGATTGGCCGGGATGGCCGGATATACGCCAAGCACGTGGGCGCCGCAGACATTTCCGTTTTTGAGGAAGAGGTCAAAACACTCCTCGCGGCAAAGCCTGATGCCGAGGTGTCCGATTTCAAACCGGCGCTCGCGGGAAGGGCGGACGAAATTGAGGTCAAGACCCCGGAACAGGTGAAGGCTGAGAACAATCCGGAGGTGCCCGGCGTGGATATCTCAGCACTCAGCCCACCCCAACTTGCGCACCTTAAGGCGACGCTCAAAACACAGCAATGTACTTGCGGTTGCAACATGAGCGCCTTGGAGTGCCGCCACAAGGACCCGGGCTGCGGGGTCAGCCGGAAGATGGCCAAGGATCAACTTGCAAAGCTTTTGAAAAACACTGTGTAGTGCGTGGATAGCACATACGGCGAAAAGAACAGCCGTGAAGTCAGGACCGAAATTAAATTAAAGACATCATACCGCCTGGTTTTTGTAGGTGCCCTCACATGAGGTGACTCGCCGCGTGAAGAAGGGTCGAATTTTCGCTATCGCAGGCTTGGTCGTGGCGCTGGGCGCGGGATTGTATCTGGCGAATCGTTTCTGGATTGCCTCGGTCGTTTCACATCAGGTCCGGCCCGGCAACATTAAGGCTGACCGAAAACACCCCGCGGCCCCGGATTTCTCATTGAAAGGTATCAACGGTGAAAGCGTTCGGTTGGCGGATTACCGGGGCAAGGTATTGATGATCGATTTCTGGGCCACCGATTGCGGCCCTTGTCGTGAAGAAATTCCCGGTTTCGTTCAGTTGCAGGACCGCTACCGCAATCAAGGCTTTGCCATCGTGGGGATTTCAATGGATTCCGGCCCCGAGCCCGTGCTGGACTTTTACAAAGAATTCAAGATGAATTATGCCGTCGCTTTGGATTCCGAAGACTTGGATCAGCTCTATGGCGGGATCATTGGAATTCCCACCACTTTTCTTGTAGGGCGTGACGGGCGGATTTACGCGAAACATCTCGGGATGACTGATCCCTCCGTGTTTGAAGAAGAAATCAAGACGCTCCTGGCAGCGAAGTCCGATGCTGAGGTGGTCGACTTCAAGCGCGTAATCGAGAGAGTGGCCGACTAGACTGAAGTGAATGACCCTGGTTCCGCAGCCAACCGCAAGATGAGCTAAAGATCAAGTTGCGCTTAAACTTCCCGTCCCGTTTCGCACCCCCACTCGGCCCATCCAAGAATTCGTTTTCCCTTTCCTTTCCCGCCGCGATAACATACTCCTCTTTCAAAATCCCAGGAGGTCTTCGAATGATTATCTTGAGGCGATGGCTCGCCGGCGCAATCCTCTCGGCATCTCTAGTGGCAATCCTCAGTGGTGGATATTTGCTTCGCGCCCAGGAATCGAAAGCGGAGAAAGAGTCCAAGGACAATTCATTCCAGGGCATGAAGTGGCGCTTGATCGGCCCCTTCCGCGGAGGCCGCGTGCTGGCCGTCTCCGGCATTCCCGGCGACTCCAACACTTACTACTTTGGCGCGGTGGCCGGCGGCGTATGGAAGTCCACTGACGCCGGGCTCGACTGGACGCCTCTGTTCGATAAAGAGTCCGTCTCCTCGATTGGCGCCATTGCCGTGGCCGAGTCCGATCCCAACGTGATTTACGTGGGCACGGGTGAAGCGTGCCTCCGCGGCGACATTTCGTTCGGCAACGGCGTCTACAAGTCCGTCGACGCCGGCAAGACCTGGACCCACATCGGCCTCGAGGATTCCCGCCACATCGCGAAAGTGATTGTCGACCCGCACAATCCCGACGTGGTTTTCGTCGCCGCGCTTGGCCACGCCTACGGGCCGAACTCCCAGCGAGGCGTCTTCCGCTCGCACGACGGCGGCAAAACCTGGGAAAAAGTTCTATACAAGGACGATAAGACCGGCGCCATTGACCTCACGTTCGATCCCAACAACGCGCACATCCTTTACGCCGCGCTGTATGAAGTCAGCCGCACGCCTTACGGCCTGACCAGCGGCGGCCCGGGCAGCGGGCTGTACAAATCATCCGACGGCGGAACGACATGGAAGCGCCTGGAGGGAAACGGCCTGCCTAAGGGAGTTCTGGGACGGATAGGCATCGCGGTCTCGCGCGCCGACTCCAACCGCATTTACGCGCAGATCGAAGCGGAAGAAGGCGGGCTCTATCGGTCCGACGATGCGGGCGAGAAGTGGATGAAGATTAATGACGATCACCGATTCCGCCAGCGGGCGTGGTATTTCACTCACATCTTCGCCGACCCCAAGAATGTCGACACGGTCTACGAACTCAACACGGGTTTGTTGCGCTCGACTGACGGGGGAAAAACCTTCTCACTTCTGGTTGCTCCGCACGGCGATCATCACGGTTTGTGGATTGATCCCACTCAGCCCGAGCGAATGATCAACGGCAATGATGGCGGAGTCACCATTACTGTAGATGGCGGGAAATCCTGGTCGCGCCAGGACAACCAGCCCACGGCGCAGTTCTATCACGTGATCGCGGACAGCCGGTTTCCCTACTACGTGTATGGCTCGCAACAGGACTTGGGAACGGTGGCCATTGCCAGCCGTACGGACCATGGCGTGATTGATCGGACGGATTGGTATGGGGTGGCGGGGGGCGAGGCGGGCTACATTGCCCCCTATCCTCCTGACCCCAACATTGTCTACGCCGGCGAATACGAGGGCACGATCACGCGCTTCGACAAACGCACAGGACAGGCGCAGATGATTTCGGCGTGGCCCGAAGTCACGGACGGCATGGGCGCGGCGCCTTTAAAACATCGCTATCAGTGGACTGCCCCCATCTTGATTTCTCCGCACGATCCCAACACGGTGTATCACGGCGCGGAAGTCCTGTTCAAAACGACGAATGGAGGCATGAGCTGGACTGCCATCAGCCCCGACCTTACGCGCAACGACAAGAGCAAGCAGCAGGTCTCCGGCGGGCTTATCACAAAAGACGACACGGGCACCGAGTACTACGACACGATATTCGTTATCGCGGAATCACCAGTGCAGAAGGATCTGATCTGGGTGGGAAGTGACGACGGCTTGGTCCACTTAACGCGCGACGGCGGCAAGAATTGGGCTGAGGTAACGCCCAAACAAGTTCCCGAGTGGAGCCGCGTCAGCCAGATTGATCCTTCACCTTTCGACCCCGCCACGGCCTACCTCGCCATCGACCGGCATCAGAACGACGACCTACGCCCCTACGCGTACAAAACCAGCGACTACGGGAAAACGTGGACTGCCATCACGAATGGCATTCCGGAGACGGCTTATGTCCGCGCAGTGCGGGAGGACCCCAAACGGAAGGGGTTACTTTTTGCCGGGACCGAGACGGGCGTCTACGTTTCCTTTGACGACGGCGGGCATTGGCAACCCTCCCAATTGAATCTGCCCGCAACGCCTATTCACGACCTGATCGTGAAGGGCGACGACTTGGTGGTGGCCACCCACGGGCGTTCGTTCTGGGTGCTGGACGACATTACGCCTCTGCGCCAGTTCCGTTCGGAAATTACAGGTGAGGCAGTTCACCTCTACGAACCGCAGCTTGCTTACCGATTCCGGAGTGACTCTGTAACGCGCCGCGGGCCGGTGGGTGAAAATCCACCCGTGGGTGCCATCCTCAATTACTACCTGAAATCAGCGCCTAAGGAGAAAGAGGAAATCACCGTCGAGATTCTCGATAACCAGGGGAAGACGATTCGCAAGTATTTCAACCTGAAAACCAAGGCCACAGAAGGCGAACCTCCGCCGGAGTGGCCAGACCAGGCAAAGACGAAAGATTTGCTTCCTGCGGAGGCGGGCTTGAACCGGTTCGCCTGGGACTTCCATTACGAGGTTCCGACCAAGGTTCCCGGCGCAGTTTTTGGAGATTACAAACCGGAAGGCCCGTGGGCGCTGCCCGGCCATTACCAAGTGAAATTGACGGTTGCGGGTAAGGCTTACACAGCGCCGCTCGAAGTGAAACTCGATCCACGTGTGAAAACTTCAGATGCGGATCTGCAAAAGCAGTTTGACCTGGCCATGAAAATACGCGAGCGCGTGAATGAGGCGCACGTCGCGATCAATCAGATCCGCGATCTTCGCGCCCAGTTGCATGCGCTGAGCGCGCGCCTGGCCAATGACCCGCAAGCCAAGCCCTTCCTCGAAGCAGCCGAGGCGCTGGACAAGAAAATGACGCCAGTCGAAGAAGAATTGATCCAGCCCAAAATCAAGAGCTCGGAGGACTCGCTCAACTACCCGCTCAAACTCGATGCCAAGTACATCGCGCTGGCGTCCATAGTGGCAAGCGCTGACACGGCCCCCACGCAGCAATCCTACGACCTGCTGGACACTTTGAATCCGCAACTCGCTGTCCAGCTCGCCAGATGGAAGGAGATCGTGAGCAAGGATGTGGCGGCGCTCGATGAGATGATGCGGAAGAAAAACGTTCCCGTCATCTTCGTTCCGCCCAGCCAGCCAGAACACGTGCCCGGCAAGTGATGCATGCCCACCTGGGATTTATGTTAAGTTAGGAAGGAGGCGGATGACCCACGACCCAGCCGCAGCCGATGCTGCTCAAGGGTTTTTGTGGGGCTGATGTTTCTTATGCGTCGAATCCTGTTGATTGGCGTGTTGGCAGGCTGGGCAACGCTGGGCTGGGCGGCGGATAAAATGCCGCCGGTGGTTCATGCGCGCGCGGTGCTAGAAACTGATGGCGCCCATGCGGGTTCGACTGTGCACGCGGCCGTCGTGGCCCAAATTTCTTCCGGCTACCATATTAACGACCACAAGCCTTCGCACGAATATTTGATTCCCACCGAATTAAAGATGGAGACCAGCCCTCAAGTTGCGATTCAGAACATTACCTACCCGCCGGGCCAGGCCATCAAGTTTGACTTCGATGACGAGAAACTCTCGGTTTTCCAGGGCACGCTCGTGGTAAAGGCGGACTTGAAAATTGCGCGCGGCACATCTCCCGGCGACTACACGCTAAAAGGCAAGCTCGCCTACCAGGCCTGCAATGACCGCGCCTGCTTCCCTCCTACCAGTGTGCCAGTTGAGATGCAATTGAAAGTGGTGAAGCCGGGCGCGCCACTCAAACACGTGAACGAAGACGTATTCAAGAGAGCCAAAGTTGAGTGAGCCAACCCCTCCTGCGGCGAATCCCGGCCCATCGCGGGGCTATGTTGCGGCGGTTATAGTAACGATGGCGCTTTTGGCTCTCCTAGTCTGGTTCCTGAATCCTCGCCAGCCCGACTTCAAGCCCGCACCCCTCCAACCACCTTCCGCGGAGTGCCTGAAACCGGGGCGCGATTTCGTCCCCACAAATCTTACCGCGATTACGGACACTGGACTGAATGCGCTCCCTGCGGAAAAAAAGAATCCCGCCATCTTCCGGCTGAATACGACTCCTTGCACGTGCGGGTGCCAGTTGAGCCTCGCCTATTGCCACGAAATGAATTCGGAGTGCGCCACCTCCAAGCAGGGGATCAAACAAATGGTCAGTGAGGCAAATACGAATACAGACCGTGCGCCGGCAAAGAAGAAGTGATTTCGCCCGCCTTTGATGTGGTGGGTGAAAAAACCCTGAAGGGCATTCCATGAAGATCGGCGTGGTATCTGACACCCACGGGTATTTAGACCCGCGCCTCCACGAGGTTTTGGAGGGAGTGGATGTCATCCTTCACGCGGGTGACGTCGATTCACCCGACATTCTGGAGGAATTGAAGAAGATCGCGCTCGTCCACGCGGTGCGAGGCAATGTCGATGGAACCGATTTGGACCTGCCCCTCACGCATACCCTGCAATTGGCGGGAGTACAGGTCGAGATGCAGCATATTCTGCCGTCCCTGCAATCGGAAGTTGAAGCGTGGTCCAAAGGGGCCCTACGAGGCCAACCGTTTCACAAGCGGGGCCATAATTTTCTGAAGAATTTTGACGAGGCGACGCGCGTGGTCATCTTCGGCCACAGCCATGAGCCCTGTCTCCTCAACATGTCCCAAGTCTTGTTCTTCAATCCAGGCAGCGCCGGCAAAAGACGGTTTTCCCTTCCCCGCTGCTGCGGCTTGCTCGAGATTACCTCAAAGGAAATCAAAGGGATGATTGTGGACTTGGAGGATGGGGAAAAGAACTTGCCCGCCGCTGTTGTTATGCCCGTCAAAGAATAAGCGCTACTCTCACGCAGAAATATTCTTCCGCAAGTATACGGCCGCGCGATGAAGTCTGCCGGCCACGCGCTCGCGACCCAGCGCCACCATCACTTCGAACAAGCCCGGGGCCACGGCCTGGCCGGTGAGCGCCACCCGAGCGGCGTTGATCAGGAGGCCTGCCTTCAAGCCCTTCTCCTCAGCCAGGGCGCGCAAACATTTTTCTGTTTCCTGGGCATCGAAGGGTTTCGCGCCGGTGAGCTTCGCGCCGAGTTGTTCCAGCAGGTCGGCCAGCCCAGATTGCTTCCAGAATTTCTTCTGCGCCTCGGGGTCGAATTCAAAATCATCACTGAAGAAAGCCCGGCCCGAATGGGAAAAATCGTGCACGGTGCGTGCCCGGGTCTGGAGCAGTCGCGCTCCTGTCTCAAATCGGTAGAGTTCATCCGAGGCGAACGCATCCCGCCAGACGCCCGCCGACTTCAATTCTTGTTCCACGAGCGCGTACAGATTCGCCGAAGGCAGGTTTCGCAGGTACTCGCTGTTCATCCACGCCAGTTTTTCAAGGTCAAAGACCGCATTCGATTTCGAAACCGCGGAGAGCTCGAAGGCTTTGACCATTTCCTCGAGCGAGACAATTTCTTTTCCCTCGGGCGGCGTCCAGCCGAGGAGTGCCAGGAAATTGCGCAGCGCCTCGGGTAAGATTCCCTGCTCCTTGTAGGCGCCCACGGCGGTCGCGCCGTGTCGCTTCGACAAGCGCTGTTTGTCCGGTCCCAATATGAGCGGCAAGTGGGCGAACACGGGCTGGGTCGCGCCCAGAGCCTGGTACATTAGGATTTGCTTGGGCGTGTTGGAGAGATGGTCGGCGCCGCGGATCACGTGGGTAACGCGCATGTCCAAATCGTCCGCCACAACGCTCAGATGATAAGTGGGATTGCCGTCCGACCTGACCAGAATGAAATCTTCAATGTCCCGGTTGCCGGCGCCCGTCGACCCAAAAACCAAGTCATCGAAAATGGTTTGCCCGCCTTCCGGCACTCGGAAGCGAATGGCGAAAAGGCGGCCTTCGGCGCGCCGGTGATCGACTTGTTCGGCTGGCAGGTTGCGGCATGTGGCATCATATTTCCAAGCGCGTTTTTCCGCCTCCGCCTGCGCGCGCTTGGCCTGCAATTCCGCTCCAGTGCAGAAACAAGGATACGCGGAGCCCGTCCGGACGAGCTCCGCGGCAACTTCACGATAGCGCGCCAGCCTCTCCGATTGGCGAAAGGGGCCTTCATCCCAAGTCAGTCCCAGCCACGTCATGCTCTCAAGGATAGCCGTCTCGAGGTCCTGCTTTGACCGGTCGACGTCCGTATCCTCGATCCTCAGGATGAAAACTCCGCCGTGATGGCGCGCAAAAAGCCAGTTGAACAGCGCCGTGCGGGCTCCCCCCACGTGAAGATAGCCGGTGGGCGAGGGTGCAAAACGAACTCGAATGTCAGGCATGATGGCTCACTCGTCTCAATAGGGCGAGAGCTTTTCGCGCAAGAATGTCAGAAACTCAGATTCACCATCGTAAGCGAATTCGCTGGGGAAGGCAAAAAAAGGAAACCCTCGGGCATCAAAATTTATCCTGACTAGAAGAATTTTTTGGCCAAGGCATTTTTATCTCTGCCAGAAAAACTATTTGTTTGACGGAAAAATCTCCTGCCTCTAGTGTCGAAGTGTCAGTTCAACAACCGAAAACTCATCGAAGTTACCAAAACTTTTAGCCGTGGGGGCAAGAGGAGGAAGTGCAGAAATGAGAACTTTCAGAAATACATTACTGGCTTTGGGGATTCTATGCCTCACCGTCAGCGTTGCGTTGCCGCTTCGGGCGCAGGCTCAAGGTGGGGACACGACGGCCGCCTCAGGTTCGGATATCTCCCACCGTCTGGATGAACTACAGAAGCAAATGGACGCCATCCAGGCACAAATGGCCGAGTTAAAGAAGGAGTCGGGAGGGACTACGGCCACGACAACTGCCGCGGCTGCAACTACCACCGCTACTCCGGCAGCTGGGTCATCCACCCCGGCCACGCCCGGTGCGGCTCCGGAATCTTCCGGCCCCAGCATGGCAAGCATTTTGGGACCGATGAGCGTCACGGGGTTTGTGGATGGCTATTATGGCTACAACTTCGAACATCCGCATCTGAATGCGCCGAGTGTGCTGCCGGGCAACCCGGGCACTGGGCTTTCCGGATTGAGGGCCTTCGACAGTCCTTACAGCCAGTTATCGCTCAACGCAGTAGAAGTGATAATGGATAAACCCCCGGACGCCAAAGACAGCCGGATCGGGTATCACGTCGCTATGGGCTTCGGAAACGCCATGAACGTGGTGGGTAGCACTGAGCCAGGCGGCCTTGGCTTTGCTCAATACCTTAAGGAAGCCTACGGCTCGTATCTGGCGCCCGTGGGCAAGGGCTTGCAGATCGACTTCGGAAAGTTCGTCACCCAGCACGGCGCCGAGGTGATCGAGAGCAAGGACAACTGGAACTATTCGCGCAGTCTGCTGTTCACTTACGCAATCCCCTTCTACCATTTCGGACTTCGCGCCAAATACGTTTTCAACGACAAGTATAATTTCACAGCCTATCTTGTGAATGGTTGGAACAACATTGTGGACAACAACACCGGGAAGACGGCGGGCTTCCAGTTCGGATGGAATCCCAACAAGAAAGTGGGCCTCGTCCAGAATTACATGGTGGGTGCCGAGCAGGCGAACAACAACAAGAACATCCGACAGCTCTGGGATACGGAGTTGACTTACGCACCGACGAGTAAACTCTCATTAATGGCAAACTTCGATTACGGACGCGGCGATCGCATACAGACTTGGGCCAATCCCGTGTGGTGGTCGGGAGTGGCAGGTTATGTCCGCTACCAGTTCAATCAGAATTATGCCCTTTCGACGCGTTACGAGTACTACGACGACCCCTCCGGCTTCACCACCGGGTTCACCGGCTTCACGCCCCAGCACATCCACGAGGTTACCGAGACCTTCGAGCGCAAGATTCACGGCAACTTCATCACTCGACTCGAGTACCGGCGTGATATGGCCAGCCAGAATACCCTGTTCAAGGGCACCACGCCCGTGAACTATCAGGACACCGTGGCGGCGGGATTGATCTACACGTTTGACCTGAAAGAGCTGAAGTAGGTGGTACTGAAGCGGCAATTTTCTCGACAGGCGCAAGCCCAGGACCGCTGATTCTTGTTGCAGTGGGCAGCTAACAGGCTGTATGTTTATGCCGCTCATCATAGAGTGGAGACAATTTGCCATAGCCCTGGCGGCCGCGTCGCTGGGGCGCTCCATTCGAAGGAACACCAAGAATCTGAAAGACAGGCGCCAGGCGCCTGAAAATCAAATTGAGGGGGGAAAGTTTAGACATGACAGGAAAAGAAGTCATTAAATTTATCCAGGATGAAGGGATCCAGATTGTGGATCTGAAGTTCGTGGACATGCCCGGGATTTGGCAGCATTTTTCGATCTCGGCCCGCGAATTTGAAGAGGATGCATTCACCGAAGGGTGTGGCTTTGACGGATCGAGCATTCGGGGCTTCCAGGCCATCAACGAAAGCGACATGCTCCTGATGCCCGATCCCGACACCATGTTTGTGGATCCCTTTACCGCCGTTCCAACGCTCAGCTTGATTTGCGATGTTAAAGACCCCGTCACGGGCGAACTATATTCCCGCGACCCGCGCCACATCGCGAAAAAGGCGGAGGCTTATCTGAAATCCTCAAAAGTCGCAGACCGTTGTTACTTCGGTCCCGAAGCGGAGTTTTATATTCTGGACAGCGTCCGCTACGACCAGTCCTACAATTTCGGGTACTACCACATCGATTCCGACGAAGGCTTCTGGAACAGCGGCAAGAAAGACACCGACACCCAGAAGAATCTCGGCTACAAAATCCGCTACAAGGAAGGCTATTTCCCCGTCCCACCCGCCGACAGCTTGCAGGATATCCGCTCCGAAATGTTGTTGACCATGGAGCGCCTGGGGATGCGCGTAGAAGTTCATCACCACGAGGTCGGCACGGCCGGGCAGACTGAAATCGACTTGCGCTTCGACACGCTCACCAAAATGGGCGACAACATGCTGAAGTACAAATACGTCACGAAAAACGTGGCGAGGCGTCACGGCAAAGTGGTCACCTTCATGCCCAAGCCGATATTCCAGGACAACGGTTCCGGAATGCACGTGCACCAAAGCTTGTGGGCGGGAAAGAAAAACCTGTTCTTCCACAAGGGCAAGTACGCCGACCTCAGCGATGCCGCAATCTATTATATCGGTGGACTCCTCAAGCACGCGCCGGCCCTGCTGGCGTTTGCGGCTCCGACCACCAATTCCTACCGGCGTCTCGTGCCCGGCTACGAAGCGCCCATCAATCTGATTTACTCGCAGAGGAATCGCAGCGCCTGCGTCCGAATCCCAATGTATTCCACCAGTGAAAAGGCCAAGCGCATTGAGTTCCGCTGTCCCGACCCTTCGGCCAATCCTTACCTCGCCATGAGCGCCATGCTGATGGCCGGGCTGGATGGTATCGCCAAGAAGATCAAACCGCCCGAGCCCGTGGACAAGGACTTGTACGACCTCGAGCCCGAGGAAAAGGCGAAGGTGAAGTCAACTCCCGGAAGCCTCGAAGAGGTGTTGAACGCCCTGGAGGCGGACCACGAATTTCTGCTGAAAGGCGGGGTCTTCACCCAAGACTTGATAGATACCTGGATCGAGTACAAACGCAAAAAGGAGAACGACCTCATCAGGCTGCGACCTCATCCGTACGAGTTCGCGCTTTACTTTGATATCTAGCAGGCTGATGAAAAATGCTTGTTTGTCCCTTCTTTAGACATATAAGTTGAGGTATAATCCATATTAGGGATTCCAAAGGAGGATACCTCATGCGTGGCGACGACATTCAGCAAGGTGCGATGTTCAGTTATCTCTC
>JBGPCF010000152.1:0-14943 GCA_041481635.1 Terriglobia bacterium
GGATACTCCCGGCTTCAGCCGCGCGATGGCGGTCAAATAATGCCCGCCCGGGCGCTTGGTCAAAGGGCCAAAGAGAGGGTCTTGAACGACCTGGATCCAAAGCTGTCCCCCACGGCCGTCGAGCTCGAATCGAAAATTGCCTGGCATCACTCCAACCACCGTGAAAGGGCGCTTGTCCAGGTCAATGGTCCTTCCGATCAGGTCAGGGTCCGCGCCGAAACGGCTGCGCCACAAGCCCTCGCTAAGCACCGCCACTGGGGCGGAGCCCTCCTCGCCGTCCGCAGGCAAGAATGTGCGGCCCGCCAGAGGGGCAACGCCGAGAACCGAGAAAAAGTCCGCCGTCACGTCGCCTACTTTCACCACCATGGGTTCGTCCCGGCCAGTCAGCGTGAGTTCGTGTCCCTGAACCGCGGCCATTCCACTGAAAACGTGATTCTGCCTCCTCCATTCCAGGTACTCCTGGTAGGAGCAGCCGCCCCCCGTGATGCCCGCCGCCTCGTTCGCTTCGAATACCCTGACTAATTGATCGGGACTTGCAAAGGGCAGCGGCTTCAATAGCACGGCGTATACCGCGCTGAAAATTGCTGTGTTCGCGCCAATGCCAAGCGCGAGCGTAATGACCGCAACGGCCGTGAAGCCAGGGCTCTTGGCCAGCATCCGGAGGCCGTATCGCAGGTCTTGCATCAGTGTTTCAAGCCAAGCAAACCCCCACATTTCCCGAGTCACCTCTTTGACGAGCAGGACGTTCCCAAACTCGCGGACGGCGGAGGCCTGCGCTTGCTCAGCGGTTTCGCCCCCTTCCGCGCGGTCCTGTGCGGCCATGCGCAGGTGAGCCTTGATTTCCTCTTCCAGTTCTTCTTCACACCCGCGCCGGCGAAACAACCTGTCCCAAAGACTCATGACTATTCTCCTTCATTCATACCGCAGCGCTACCATCGGATCTACTTTGGTTGCGCGGCGGGCGGGGGCCAGCACCGCGGCAAGCGAGGCCAGGACCAATAAGCCTGCGACGCCGGCGAAGATCGCAGGATCGTGTGGGCGCACACCGAATAGCAGGCTTTCCAACCAGCGCGCAAGCCACCAGGCGGCGAGCAGACCACCAGCGACGCCCGCGAGCACGCGCACCATGGCTTGTCGCAGTAGCAGCCAGGACATCTGCAAGGGTGATGCACCGAGCGCCGACCGAATGGCGAGCTCTGGCATCCGCTGTGCAACCGTGTAGGCCAGAAGTCCGTAGACCCCCATCACCGCGATCAGCAATGCCAAAGCGGAAACGCCGCCGACGACAATCGTGGTGAAGCGAGGCATCGCGGTCGAGCGCGACAGCCAACCATCGAGCGTGCCAATTTCAGCGACTGGCTGATTCTTGTCGACGCCATGGATCGCATTGCGGACGGCCGCCACGAAATCCATCGGTTCGCCCGTCGTTCGCACCAGCAGTGTGGTCCACGCAAGCCAGTCCTGTGTCTTCTGCGCGTAAGGAATGTAGACGACAGGTCCCTCGTCAGCCTTGAGTCCCATATGTTTGATGTCGGGAACCACTCCGACCACGGTCATCCAACTCTGGTCTTCTTTCAGACGCAAGGGTTTCCCCACCGGTTCGGAGCCAGGCCAGTAGCGGCGCGCCATGGTTTCATTGATGATGGCAACCGGCAATCTGCCTGCCCGATCGTCGATTGTGAGGTCGCGGCCCTTGAGCAGCGGGATCCCAGCGGTCTGCAAGTAGCCCGTGCTAATCACGCGGAGCCCGGCTTGGAGCGGCGGATCGGATGAACGGCGCATGAGGCCTTCGACCACAAACTCGAAGGTCGGGTTGTTGCCTTCGAGCGGCGTGTCGCTGATCTCGCCCGCGGCGACGATGCCCGGCAGGGTCTGTGTGCGCTCGAGAATCTGCTGGAACAATGCAATCTGTGCCGCGTTGGTCGGATACTTTGAATGGGGCAGCGTGAGCTGCATCGTCAGTACGTGGTCAGTTTTCAATCCTGGAGCAGTTGACAACAGCCGGACCAGGCTCTCTCCAAGCAGACCGGCGCCCACCGATAGAACGCAAGCCAGGCCAACCTCGATCGCGACCAGCAGGCCTCGTTTGCGTTCGAGGTTGCGTGGCCCACCGAGACTTCCGGAACCGATCTGCACCCGGAGGTCGACGCGTGAGCCATGTAACGCCGGCGCCATGCCGAAGATCAGCGCCGTAATCACCGTCGCACCCAGTGCGAACAAAGCGATGGGTACACTCATGCGGATGTCATCCGCTCGCGGGATGAGCCCGTCGCCAAACGTTCTGATCAGTGCGATCCCTTGCGTCGCGAGAGCAAGCCCCGGGCCACAGCCGAGCGCGGCCAGCACCATGCTCTCAACGATCAATTGTCGAAGAATCCGAGCGCGGCCCGCTCCGAGCGCCGCTCGTAAGCCCATCTCACGACTACGGGAGGCGGCCTTTGCGAGCAGTAAGTTCGCGAGATTGGCGCAAGTAATCAGAAGCAGCAGCAGGCAACTGGCCTGAAGAGTCAGGAGAATGGGGCGGGTCTTCCCCACCAGTTCCTCCTGGAGCGGCACCAGGGACGCGCTCCAACCGGTGTTGGTCGCCGGGTATGCCGCTGCCAGCCTTTCGGAGATCACATCCATCTCGGTCGTCGCCTCCTGCCGTGTGACGTTGGACCCAAGCCGGGCAATGACGGCGAGCCATCGCCCTTCCCGGTTGGAGCGATTCTGGGCACTCATCGTAAGCGGCACCCACGCATCAGTCTCCCTCGAGGGGAAGGCGAAGTCTGCGGGCATGACTCCTATCACGGTCGAGGGCGAACCGTTGATGGTCAATTGACGGCCGACGATTTGCGGCGATCCGCCGAGTGCCTGCCACAAATGGTGGCTGATTACTACGACAAAGGCGCTCTGTTCCTGATCCTCATCCGGCGCGAATGTCCGGCCGACTTGCGCGTGGACCCCAAGCGTTGAGAACAGGTTCGCGGAAACGAGCTGCGTCTCGAGACGGCGCGGCTCGTCGATGTTGGTCAGGTTCATCGGCCAGTTTGCGTAGGCGGATAGCGATTCGAATGCGTGAGACTGGGTTCGCCAATCGTAGAAATCGGCGGCCGACACGTGCATGGGTTCGGAGCCTCGAGGTGCTGAGCGCGACCAGACAGAAAACAGGCGGCCAGATTGCGGGTAGGGAAGGGAACGCAGAAGAACGTTGTACACGGCACTGAAAATGATGGTTATGGCTCCGATCCCCAGCGCCAGCGTCAGCACCGCAACAGCCGTGAAGCCGGGATTGCGGAGCAATTGCCGCAGTCCGAAACGCAAATCTTGCATCAACGTTTCCAGCCAACGGAATCCCCACATATCTCGCGTGGTCTCTTTGACCAGCAGGACGTTGCCAAATTCGCGGACGGCGGAGGCGTGTGCCTGCTCGGCAAATTCGCCGTGTCCAGCGCGATCCTCTTCGGCCATGCGCAGATGAGCTTGGATTTCCTCTTCCAATTCTTCATCACGATGACGGCGGCGAAACAGCCTGTCCCAAAGGCTCATGACTATTCCTCCTGGGGTGCAGGGTTCATGATCCCGGCCACGGCCTCGACGATCTGCTTCCAGCGGGCCTGCTCGGAGAGCAACTGCTTTTTTCCGGTTGCAGTCAGGCGATAGAACTTGGCGCGCTGGTTGGCTTCCGTCTGTTTCCACTGCGAGGACACCCATCCTTGCTTCTCCAGCCGGTGGAGCGCCGGATAGAGTGAGCCGGTTTCAACCTGCAACACTTCGCCCGAACGTCCGCGAATCGACTGGCTGATGGCGTACCCGTGTTGGGGCCCCCACTGCAAAGTTTGGAGGATCAGCAGGTCCAGCGTGCCTTGCAACAATTCAATGCGGTTCTGGTACGGCTCGCGTGTAGTTTTCATAGTAGTAGGCACCCTACATCCCAAGGGAGTAGAATGTCAACCTCTTTTTTATTTGGTGAAAAGTTCAGTGTGTATCGTGCCGGAGTACGGGACTCATAGTTTAAGTTGTGCCGTCCCCGCCGCTCATGTCATATTCGATTCATGAGACTAGAGGAATGTAAGGGTTTCTACTCGGAAGAAATCCGTTTCGCGGTGAAGACCGTTCAGGTCTGATGGAAGAGTGCTGCGCCGAATCGGCCCGAATCCAAACTCGCTTGGCCACCAACCCGAGGAATGAGGAATTGTGATGGAACCGAAAGAGTTCCCCAAGAATCGACAGAATTCCCAAACCAAGCCCGCGCCGAAGATCAAGCAGCCTCCGGTGCTGTTCGATAGGACCCAAGCCCTGATCGCGGAAATCACATCCTTGCTGGGCGGAAAATTGATTACCTACTGGAACAATCCCCGCGGTGAAGTCTGCCACAACGACGTCATCGCGCTGTACGCTGTCCTGGAAAAACTGGGCAAGCAGAAAAACCTCTATTTATTCATCAAGTCTGGCGGAGGAAACGGTCAAGCGGCTCTGCGATTAGTCAATCTGCTGCGACAATACTGCAGCCAGTTGGTTGTCCTGGTGCCGCTGGAGTGCGCTTCAGCCGCCACCATGATTGCCCTCGGCGCAAACAAGATTCTGATGGGCCCCATGGCTTATCTGACCGCGGTGGACACGTCGCTGACCCACGACCTCTCTCCCGTCGACCGGGATAACGACCGCGTCAGCGTGAGCCTTGATGAGCTTAACCGCGTCCTGCGTTTGTGGCGGACTGAGCAACCGGACGCCAAAGAGAATCCTTACAAAGGGTTGTTCCAATATATTCATCCGCTGGTGATTGGAGGAGTGGATCGCGCGGAATCATTGTCCATCATGCTGTGCAAGGAACTGCTCGCCCATCATATTGCTGATGAAGCGACCACCGAACGAATTGCCAATGTCTTGAACGCAAAATATCCCTCGCACAACTATCCCATCCTTTTTGAAGAGGCAGAGAAGATCGGACTCAAAGTCGATCACATGTCCCCGAAAATCAATATGCTCCTGCTCGAGCTCAACGAGCGTTACAGCGAAATGGGCCAAAAAGCCACCACGGATTTCGATGAGATTCGCTCGCACGGCAATGAGATTCTGAATATCTGGGAATCCGCCCACCACCAAATCTTCTTTCAACAGGACAAAGACTGGTTCTATCGTGCGGAAGAAAGACGGTGGATTACCATGAACGACCATAGCAGTTGGCGTCGAATCGAAAGTGTCAACGGGAAGACGCACAGAAGCGTCTTGCACATCGCGTAAACTGAGCGGTACGAAATTTCATCCATTCTTCGCGAAAACCGCTCGCAGCCTCCGGTCCACTTTTTCTGATGTCCCGCCCAGTTCGCCGTCCCATATCAATTCTGCAATTTGGAGGTGAGCCTCGAGGCGTGCCAATCAGATCGCGCAAGACGGTACAAAACGTGACGACGGAAAGGGTTGCCTTCAGGAATGTTCGGGTGATCGAAATCGTCGGAGGGATTATGAGTTATCCCGATTTTTTCCATCACCCGCCGGAATCTCAGGTTGGCGGGCACAGTGAAAGAAGCAAGGGCGTCAAGTCCCAAAGGTCCGAAGGCATGGAGCACCACAGCCAGTGCGCCCTCAGTGGCGAACCCGTGGCCCCAGTGGTCAGCGGAGAGCCTCCAGCCGATTTCGACGCAGGGCGTGAAGTGCGCCTCGAAAGCCGGGACGACGAGCCCTACAATTCCAATGAACAATTGCTCCCGGCGCAGCTCGACGGCGTAGAGACCAAATCCGCGCTCGCGAAAGCGCGATTCGATGCGATCGACCAGGAGACCGCTCTCGGCGCGCGACAAGGGATGCAAGAACTCCATGACGCGCGGGTCAGCGTTCATTTGCGCGAAGGGCTCGCGGTCGTGTTCCTCCCAGCGGCGAAGCAGGAGTCGGTCAGTCTCAATCATGAGGGCCTCGGGCTGCAGAATACAATTTACGTTTAGGATTAGCCAATTATGAATCGAAAGGTTGCATTGGAGTTGCAATTCTACGGCACGCGATTGCGGCCTGTGCTAATCTCCAGAGCTAACGAGGTGCCGTATGTCGACCGTTCTTGAACCCGCGCCAGTGATTCAGGAATCCATTCCGCTTCGCCCGCCGGTAGTCCGCAATATTGCGGTGGACGCCTATCGCGGACTGGTCATGTTACTGATGATGGCGGAAGTGCTCCAGTTTTCCAAAGTGGCCGCGGCTTTTCCCACCAGTTGGTTCTGGAGCATTCTGGCCTTCCATCAGACGCACGCGGAATGGGCAGGGTGCTCACTCCACGATACCATCCAGCCCTCGTTTTCATTTCTGGTAGGCGTGGCGCTGCCTTACTCGATTGCCAGCCGCATGGCCAAGGGCGCGACATTTGGAAAATTATTCGAGCACGCCCTTTGGCGGTCGCTGCTCCTGATCGCGCTGGGAGTTTTCCTGCGCTCCATGGACAGTACGCAAACGTATTTCACCTTTGAGGATACGCTCTCCCAAATTGGCCTGGGCTATCCCTTCCTCTTTCTGCTCGGTTTCCGTCCCCCGCGCTGGCAATGGACCGCCCTGGCCGTGGTCCTGGTGGGTTACTGGGCGGCCTGGGCGTTATATCCAGCCCCCGGTCCCGGATACAATTACCAGGCGGTGGGCGTGCCCCCGGGTTGGACGCACCACTATTCGGGCTTTGCCTCGCACTGGAACAAGAACAGCAATTTGGGCAACGCCGTCGACCAGTGGTTCCTGAATTTGTTCCCGCGCAAATATCCTTTCGTGTACAACGAGGGTGGCTACCTAACGTCCAGCTTTGTTCCCACTCTGGGCACCATGATACTGGGCCTCGTGGCGGGCCGCTGGCTGCGCGCCTCCGCGCCGGAAATCCCCATGAAGCGTTTTCTGGTGGCGG
Organism: Terriglobia bacterium; assembly: GCA_041481635.1. Classification (GTDB taxonomy): domain Bacteria; phylum Acidobacteriota; class Terriglobia; order UBA7540; family UBA7540; genus DASYXZ01. The sequence goes on from JBGPCF010000152.1 coordinate 6,854, forward strand.
GAGTAATTGGCATCGCCGCCGGCCTCTTTTTCCACTTCACGGGCATCTGTCCCGTGGTCAAGCGCATCTGGACTCCCAGTTGGACGCTGTTCAGCGGAGGAGTGTGTTTCCTGATGCTCGCCACCTTCTGCTGGCTGATCGAAGTCCGCGGTAACCGGAAATGGGCGTTTCCCCTGGTGGTGATCGGCATAAATTCGATCGCGGCCTATCTGATCGCGCACTTCTTTGAGGAATTCTTCGTGAGCTCGTTCCGGATAAACTTGGGCCCGAACTTCTTCGCCTTCGTGGGGACGGGACTCCAGCCTTTGATGCAGGGCGCGGCGGTTTTATTCAGTTATTGGTTGATACTCTTTTGGATGTACAGGAAAAAACTCTTCCTGAAAATTTAAATAATAGACATTAGGGCCGGATGGCGTCCAGCCCCAGACCAGGCCGAGCGACTCCCCTGTACAACGAGGCCGAGCGCCGCTCGGCCCTACGATAGGCGTCGCGTTATGGGATTGTAAGACCGCCCCCATGAATTTCGAGTGGCCCTCGCCGAAAACTCTGCTCCGAATCTCCGTCATCCTGTGTCTGGTGGGATGGGGAATCTCGTTAATCGTCACTGTCCGTAATCCCGGCTCCTTCGCCGCGGGAGTAATTTGGGCCCGCGAGCTTGCCGTCCTTTTCTTCCTTTCGGCCTGCGCCTTCGGTCTTTTCTATATTGAATACCGGGTGGTTCAGGGGATGACCAATCGCGAGCTGAACCTGCGCCTGGGTTATGTCCAATCCCTCGGGTGTCTGACTTTCCTTCTATTGGCCGTCCGGGGAATACGCGCGGCCATGCTTGCGGGGACGGCCCAAGCCTCGCCCGGCCTCTTCCAGAGAAATCCCCTGGCTACGATCCTAATTTTCGGGCAGTTCGTTTTCCTGGTGAATGTGGTGTGGAGCTACATGCAGGAGGACTACGTACTTCCAAAGAAACGGCCGCCAGGTGACAAGCGCGCTCCGACCTGGGGCTGGCCGGAATCTCCTTCTAAACTTTTTGGAATTGCGGGAGCTTTCTTTGGGGTGATGGGCGTAGTCCTTTCTATGTTAGGCGTGCTCACTTCGCGAGTGCCCATCCCGATTAACGGGAGGGTCTCGTTGATCCCGGCAGGGCTTTTGCTGATACCTGCCGCTTTGCCCTTCGCCATTTTTGCATTGCTCTATTGGAAGTTCGAAAGCAAACGCGGCTGGGTGTCTGACCAATCCGCCATACGAATTCACTTCATGTGCACTCTCTTCGCGGTGGTGGCGTCCATTTTTATCTACACATCCTGGGTTTCTGTGAGTCTCGGAAGAGTGAACGCCTCATTTCCGTGGGGCAATTTTATGGGCGCGTTCGCGTTTCTCGGCTTGTCGGTGGGTGTTTTTGTCTGGAACGTCCGTAAGAGCGGCCGCCATCCTCTGCCGCAAGAAAGAACGGGAAAATCTGTCCGCCGCGCTTGACGACTTGGTTGCGCGCCGGTCCCTAGTCCGCAGCACCTTGCCCCTTCTTTTGAGGTTCAACTCCACGTGCGGTCCCAGGAATGTTCGTGGTCCCACTGCGTTGTAGGCTCGAAGTATCCCGTGCCCGGCATGAGGTGTTGGCGAACCGCATCTTCGTTCAGAGTAATACCTAAACCCGGCTTCTCAGGCACCGCGATGAATCCGTGATTGACGATGGGCTTGGGGAGCCCCTCCACCAAATCGTTCCACCAGGGCACATCGAGCGAATGGTTTTCGAGGGCCAGGAAATTTGGCGTGGCCGCCGCGCAATGCACATTGGCCATGCAGCTCACCGGCGAGCCCGCAAAATGCATGGCCATGGGGACGCCATACTCCATGGCAGTGTCGCCAATCTTTTTAGTCTCCAGGATGCCGCCCGAAGTGGCCAGGTCCGGATGAATTTTTCTGATCGCGTGAATTGAGCAGAGCTTGATGAAGTCTTCTTTCAGGTAGATGTCCTCTCCGGTCAGGGTGGGGGTGGGAATGGAATCTGTGATTTGCTTCCACAACTCGGTGTATTGCCACGGAACCAGGTCCTCCATCCAGGCGAGGTTGTATTTCTCAAAGGCGCGGCCCAGGCGAATGCACGACGTCACGCCGATGTGTCCCAGATGGTCCATGGCGAGCGGGATTTCCATGCCCACGGCCTCGCGCACTGCGGCCACGTAAGTGGACATCAACTCGATGCCCTTGTCCGTCACCTCGGTGGCCACAAAGGGGTGCGGAAGAAAAGTCTGCTCCTCGTTAGTCAGGCCCGAGGGCGCGGTGACTGTACCCGGCTGGTCCACGACGAGGTCGATGCCCAGATCCATCTTGAGCCAGGTGAGGCCCATCTCTTCCTTGCGGGCCTTCATGCGCTGCGCCAGGATGTGCGGGTCGCGCGACTCTGTGGTGTCTGCGTAGACGCGGATGCGGTCGCGAAATTTTCCTCCCAGCATTTGGTAGATGGGAACACCCCAAACCTTGCCGGCAATATCCCACAACGCCATCTCGATGCCGCAGACGCCGCCCGCCTGGCGCGCCGGCCCGCCAAATTGCTTAATCTTGCGAAAAAGGCGGTCCACGTTGCAGGGATTCTCGGCCAGGATGCGGCTCTTGAGCATCAGCGCGTAAGTCGGACTCGCCCCGTCACGAACTTCGCCCAGTCCGTATACGCCTTGGTTGGTGTCTATGCGGATGATGGGGCAAGTCATCGGAGCTTTCGCGATCACTGCCACACGGAGGTCCGTGATCTTGAGCTGGGAGGGACTCGAGTTGGTGTTCACGTTCTGCAATGCAAACCCCGGGCGCTCGTCCCCCAGGAAGGCGCCTCCCAATGCTGCGGCTGAAGTCTTCAGGACATTGCGTCGATCCATGTGGCCTCCTTGTGCTTTGTATTTCTCAACGCAGGTGCTGGTTATTCTTCTTTCATCCTTTGCTCCGACCCTTTCTGCTCCAGCCACTTGTTGAATTCCTGGATCATGGGCTTGGTCCACTTCTTGTCGATTTCTCCCGGCGTGTATTTCCCTTCGCGCAGCATCTGATGACCCCACTCATCCACCAAGTGGGTCATCTTCGCGCTCGAAATCACTTTCTCCGCGAGTTGGGGCGGGATGAAAGTGATGCCCTCCGGGTCGCTGACCGCGATGTCCCCGGGCATCACGGTGGCGTGCCCGATGCGAATCGGGACGTTCATGCCCACCAGCATCACGTTGCGCAGCGCCGTGGGATCGAAGTCGCGCACGTAGACCTGAAACCCTTTGATCTCGGACAGGCCCGTGACGTCGCGGACTGAGCCATCGACCACCAATCCGTTGTGACTCTTGGTGTAGATGGCCGTGCCGAGGTTGTCCCCGGCAAATGTGCCGTCCTGGACTTTCCCGAAAAGGTCCACCACCAAGACGTCATTGGGCTCGAGCGTGTCAATCACCCAGGAATTTTGCGCCCCAACGCGGCCTTCTTGTTTGCCGTGCTCATTGATCGCGGCATTCACGTCCGGGCGAAGGGGCATAAAGACGGCGGTCACCACGCGACCCACCATACGCTCGCCCGGGTTAACCACTTTCCAGCCACCCTCGAATTGATTGGGAAACCCCGCGCCCATCAGCACTCCCCAGGCTTCCTCGGCGTCCACCGTTTTCAGTTCTTCCAGCAGATTGTCGGGGACCTTCGGCCGGCCATCGGGAAAACGATCGCCCGTCCAGGCGCGCGTCAGATCGACGCGCTGCTCCTTCGAAAACATGCCCAACTGGGCGTAGGACTCTGTGGACACTGCGAGCATGATAAGCGCCAATCCGAGACATCGGATTCTCATGAACTTTGCCTCCGTGTTGATACTCCGCCTTTCGGGCAGGCGTCAGCCATACAAACGAATATCATTTGTAGAGGAATCGGAAAAGGCTTTTTTGAGCAGTGTCACTCCCAAGCTCGTTTCTATTCAGAGACCGAGGCTCCCTCTTAGCCGCGGCTTGCTTTCAATCTCTTCGGCTTTCATACTGGGAAAGATGGGCAGCGAACCAACAACCCACGTGAATCATCAAACGTCGACGGATACCCAATCGGCGCCCAGCAAGGAACGGGTTTTTCTGACCGCCGACTGGCGGTTTCTTGCCATGCTCAACTACGTGGTGGACCCCGCACTACTCATGCCTCATGTCCCACGCGGAACCGAACTGGACCTGTTCAACAGAAAGGCCTGGATGAGCATGGTGGGATTTCGTTTTCTGTCAGCGAAAGTTCTCGGAATCTCAATTCCTTTCCATCGGGATTTCGACGAAGTCAATCTGCGGTTTTACGTCCGGCGCGTTGAAAACGGCATTGCAAAGCGAGGAGTGGTATTCATTCAGGAGATTGTTCCGCGGTTCGCCATCGCCACGGTGGCCCGGCTGGCCTATAACGAGAATTACCGCGCTCTGACCATGAGTCACCGAATCGAGCGGAGCGAACTTCCCAGTCCCCACATTTCCGTGGAGTACGCGTGGCGCGTGAAATCGAACCAATACAGTCTGGGCGTCGACGCGGCGGGCGAACCGCAACCCCTTGCCGAAGGATCGGAGGAGCAATTCATCACCGAGCACTACTGGGGCTACTGCGTGCAACGAGACCATAGCTGTGTTGAGTACCAGGTGGCCCATCCTTCCTGGCGGGTTTGGAAAGCGGCGGAGGCACGGTTTGAAGGCGACGCGACGGCACTCTATGGGCGCGACTTTGCCGGGTATTTGAGCCGCCCACCCGATTCCGCCTTCCTCGCCGAAGGGTCCAATGTCGCAGTCTATGCGGGAAGAAAGCTCGCGCGCTGATTCCGCATTCCCCCGGAATAAGCCATTGCCGATACCCCTCTCGACAAAATCAATCACCCTGTGACACTCTGGAATAGGAGGCATGAATGGAAACCAAGAAGGCATTCAAATCTTTTCGGTATAGGACGGATATTCTCTGGAAGTCGCCACATCGTGGGGCGCTGACATCGGGTGGCAAACCGGAGATTGGTGCCGGCAGCCCTCCCGAATTCCGTGGGCATGCAGACAACTGGTCTCCTGAAGATCTGCTGGTGGGCGCGCTAAACACCTGCCTGATGCTCACGTTTTTCGCACTCGCTCAATCCAAAGGGGTGGAGCCGGTCGCGTACCAGTCCAGCGCCGAAGGAGTACTGGAAAACACCGACGGGAAATACCGCATCACGGAAGTCAGCGTGACCCCCACCGTGGTCCTGAAATCAGAGGCCGACCTCAATGTCGCGCGCGAGTTGATGCAGGGGAAGGTAGAGGCCAATTGCTTTATCACTAACTCGATTTCAGGAACAGTAAAACTGACCCCGCAATTTCGCGTCGAGGCTGGCACGACGCTCTGAGCCTCCAGGATGCCCGGCCTCATTCTCATTTCCGCCGCTTGCAACGAGTTTCCACGTACGTTTCCAGGTCTTTGCCGGGAGGCGCGAGCTCGAAGGTGTCGGTGAACTCGTCAGCGTTCAGGATTTTGTAGGTTTTACGGGCGTGAAAACCGAAGGGAAGATTTTCCATGCTCTCCGTGACGAAAACAAAAGTCCTGCCGTCTGAGTCTATGTGGTCAAGGACATACTGAATCACAAACCCTTCAGCGTCGAAAGCTCGCAGCACAAATTTTTTCCGGCCGCCGTCGTAACTGATTAAAACAAACCCTTCGTACGATTGGCCCTTGGGGCTTTTTTCCTGCGGCGGGTAAGTGGACCTCCCGCTCACCTTGAGGAAGTTTCCATTCAGGATAAACTCAAACTTACTTTCAACCGTCGACGTTCCGGGCTTTCCCGCGCTTGTGCCTTCCCACGAACCGGCGAAAAACCGGAAGGGCTTCCAAACGTCAGGCTTCATTTGTTCTTGCGCGAGGGCTATCGTCGGCAAAAACAACGCTAGCGCGAAAATACTTCTCCGCAACATACTCGCTCCTCGAAATAGCGCTTCCACTGCTAATCTCCTGTGGTGATCTCGCCCGCGCCTTCAATCATCAGAATAACTGACCCCCTCCGGGGCACGAGGGGATGCCCGGGAAAGAAAGTATTGCAGGCCAGGGTGGAGTTTGCAAACCTGGCGCGCCGATGGCGTCTCGCTACTTTTCTCAAATGAAGTCCGGAAAGCAATCAGGTGAGCCGAGTCGAACCCATCAGGTAAGTGTCCACACCCCGCGCGGCGCGGCGGCCTTCCGAAATAGCCCAAACCACAAGCGACTGGCCGCGGCGCATATCTCCGGCAGCAAAGATACCCGGTACCGAGGACATGGAATGTTCATTGGTCGCCACGTTGCCGCGCGCGTCCAAATTGACTCCGAACTGCTCAATCATCCCTTGTTTCACCGGACCGGCAAAACCCATGGCCAACAAAACCAGGTCCGCGTCGAGGACAAACTCAGTGCCTGCGATGGGTTCGAATTTGGGTGGTGAGCCCACCCGAATGGCTTGCAGCTGGCGGACGTGCCCGCTCTCATCGCCGATGAACCGCAGAGTTGAAACTGCCCAATTTCTCACGCCACCCTCTTCGTGCGCGCTCTCGGTACGCAGTTGCAGCGGCCAGAGCGGCCAGGGCGTTCTGGGGGAGCGCTCATCAGGAGGCACGGGCATGATCTCAAATTGCTGCACCGATTTCGCTTTCTGCCGGTGCGTGGTGCCCAGGCAATCGGCCCCTGTGTCGCCGCCGCCGATGATGACCACGTGTTTGTCTGTGGCGAGGATTCCGTTAGGCACATCGTCTCCGGCCACACGTTTGTTCTGTTGCGGCAGGAACTCCATCGCAAAATGGATTCCTGCAAGCTCGCGTCCAGGCACTCGCAGGTCACGCGGACTTTCCGCACCGCCTGCCAGCAGGATCACATCAAATTCCTTGCGCAGGTCCTCGGTCGGGACATTCTGCCCAACGTGGGCACGCAACTGGAACTTCACTCCTTCTTCTTGCATTTGGGCCAGCCGCCGGTCAAGCACGTGCTTTTCCAGCTTGAAATCCGGAATGCCATAGCGCAACAATCCGCCGGGCCGGTCCGCCTTCTCGAAAACTGTCACTTCGTGTCCGGCGCGGTTCAGTTGTTGTGCGGCCGCCAAGCCTGACGGCCCCGACCCGATAATCGCCACTCGTTTTCCGGTACGCTGTTCGGGTGGCTCGGGGACAATCCACCCTTCCTTGAAAGCATGTTCGACGATCGTCTTCTCGATCATCTTGATCGTCACGGGAGGCTCGCTGATCCCAAGCACGCATGCGGCTTCGCATGGGGCGGGACAAATGCGTCCGGTAAACTCAGGAAAATTATTGGTGGCGTGAAGCACGCGAATCGCATCCTTCCAGCGATCGCGATAGACCAAGTCATTCCAGTCCGGAATAATATTATTGACCGGGCATCCACTGTGGCAAAAGGGGAGCCCGCAATCCATGCAGCGCGCGCCCTGGTCGCGGACTTTTTCTTCCGGGAACGGCTGGTAAACCTCGAAGTAATCGTTGATGCGCTCTGCCACCGGACGGCGGGTCGGCAACTCACGCGTGTGTTCCATGAAGCCGGTGACCTTACCCATGGAGCACCTGCCCGGCCTTCGACGATTTGGCTTGCGCGAGCGAGTTGGCTGACTGGGCCAGGAGCAATCCTGCGGGAACTCGCGGGATGCCCAGCACGCGTTTGTATTCGTGCGGGAAGACTTTGATAAATTTCCGCAGCGTGGCCTCCCAGTTTTCCAGGATCCACTTGGCCTGCGGGCTGCCGGTAAACTCACTATGGCGTGTAATCAGGCGGAACAATATCTCCACGTCCTTCGGGTCGGTCACCAACTCGAGGTCCACTTCCCGGCGGTTACACTTTACCGTCTCGAATTCGCCCCCTGATTGGTCCAGCACAAAGGCAATGCCTCCGGTCATCCCGGCTGCGAAGTTCCGTCCGGTTTTGCCGAGCACCACCACCAGCCCACGGGTCATGTACTCGCAACCATGATCGCCCACACCCTCCACCACCGCGGTGGCGCCGGAGTTCCGCACTGCGAACCGCTCACCTGCCATCCCATTGAAGAACACTTCGCCGCTCGTTGCACCGTAAAGGCAGACATTGCCCACCAGGATATTTTCTTCCGCGACGAACTCGGATTTGCGCGGGGGATA
>JBGPCF010000153.1:0-14702 GCA_041481635.1 Terriglobia bacterium
CACGTCATGCCATGCTGCCTTCGCCCCGAACCAGAGGGCTCGGCCTCCGAGGTTTATTTTTTGTCGAGGCCACCTGTGGGTTCACTTGCGTTACGGCCCGGTGACTCGCTCACCATCCCGAGGATGGCTTTGTCGGTCGGCTTCATCCGCTTCGTTTCCTCCACGGATGCGACCCAAGCTACAAAGCTTCCGACTCTTGCTTTGATGGGACTGACTCCCATTGAACATGTCAGCCTTCACTGGACGCACTCGTTCGCCAAAACTCCGCAACAGCCTGAATATCACCCATGTAACATGTTACATTGCCCCCTGTAAGCCATTTATTTGAAATGCGTTTTTAATTTTGGCGAGGGACAGGCAAGCGTTCGACAGGCTCGTACGAGGGCCCTCATTCATTGACTAGAGTATGCCGCGTCGTTAAAATGGAGCGACCAAACCTAACGTCCGGCGTCGTCAAATGATCGACCAGATCATCTCGCATTATCGCATCGTGGAGAAACTCGGTGGCGGAGGCATGGGTGTCGTCTACAAGGCGGAGGACACCTCGCTCGGCCGCTTTGTTGCGCTCAAATTTCTCTCCGATCATGTAGCGCAAGACCCACAGGCGTTAGAACGCTTCCGTCGCGAAGCCCGTGCTGCTTCCGCCCTCAACCATCCCAACATCTGCACCATCCACGAAATCGGCAAGCAAGACGAGAAACGCTTCATCGCGATGGAGTATCTCGAAGGCTTGACGCTGAAGCACCGCATCGCCGGAAAGCCCGTGGAGACCGAGGTCTTGCTCGGTTTGGCCATCGAGATTGCCGATGCGCTCGATGCCGCCCACACCCAAGGCATCGTCCATCGCGACCTCAAGCCTGCCAACATCTTCGTGACCAAGCGCGGTCATGCCAAGATTCTCGACTTCGGAGTGGCGAAGCTTTTGCCGACCGCTATCCGGGTTGCTGAAGCGGCAGCAATGACAGTAGCGACGGCGGGGGATAATGCCGAGCATCTCACGAGTCCGGGTACTGCGTTGGGAACCGTTGCCTACATGTCACCGGAGCAGGTGCGGGGAAAGGACGTGGATGCCCGCAGCGACCTTTTTTCTTTCGGAGTCGTGCTCTACGAGATGGCGACGGGTGAGTTGCCGTTCCGGGGTGAGACCTCAGGCGTAATCTTCGACGCCATTTTGAACCGTGTTCCGGTATCTTCGGTGCGGCTGAACCCCGACCTGCCGCCCAAACTAGAAGACATCATCAACAAGGCGTTGGAGAAGGACTGCGCCCTGCGCTACCAGCACGCCTCGGAGATGCGGGCCGACCTACAGAGACTGATGCGGGACGCAGATTCGGGAAAATCTGGTGGAGCGCAAGCACCAGTGGCACAAACGCTCACGGCTATACCCGCTGGCGCTGTGCGTCAGTCCATTGTCGTACTCCCATTCACCAATATAAGCTCCGATCCTGAAAATGAGTTCTTCGCAGACGGCATTACCGAAGAAATCATCAACGCCCTTGCCCAGATCGAGGATCTTCGTGTCGTGGCGCGGAGTTCCGCATTCTCTTTCAAAGGGAAGAATGTCGATCTGCGCACCGTTGGGGAATGCTTAAACGTAACAACCGTTCTTGAGGGCAGCGTCCGTAAATCGGGCAATCGTCTTCGCATCACGGCTCAGCTTGTTAATGTCGCCGACGGCTACCACCTATGGTCTGAGCGCTACGACCGCGAATTACAAGATATCTTTGAGGTTCAGGATGAAATCGCAAAAACCATCGCAGACCGGTTGAAGGTTACCCTCGGAGCCGAGCGACAAAAGCCGCTCGTGAGGGCAGGCACGAAGAATCTAGAAGCTTACCAGCTCTACCTCAAGGGTCGCTTCCACTGGAACAAACGGGCCGCGGATGGATTACGGAAAGCCATTGAATACTTCCAGGAGGCCATCGAAAAAGACCCCGACTACGCGCTCGCCTATACGGGGTTGGCTGACGCTTACAACCTGGCTTCATTTTTGAATGTGTTTCCACCTGGAGAGGTGATGCCGAAAGCGAAGGCCGCAGCCGCTAAGGCCTTGGAAATCGACGATGGTCTGGCTGAAGCTCACGTCTCGTTGGGGTATGCCAGCTTCACCTACGATTGGGACTGGGCCGCAGCCGGAAGGCATTTTGAGCAGGCCCTCGCTGTGAATCCCTCGTATGTCGGGAACCACCCGTTTTACCCTCTTTATCTCAGCTCTCTCGGACGGTTTGAGGAAGCCGGGGCAGTGGCGACACGCGCCCTCGATCTCGATCCCGCTTCCCCCGCGGTGAGCCATGTCCTTGCGGTACAGCTTTACCTGGCAAGGGAATTCGATCAGGCGATTCAACAGTGCCATAAGACGCTAGAGATGGAGCCGAACTATGCCGTTGCTTACTCGATGCTGGGGCAGGCCTATGCATCAAAAGAGCTGTACAGGGAAGCGCTGCCCCATCTGGATAAGTTTTCGGTATTGAGCCGAGGTGACCCAGCGTCCCTCGCCCTTCTTGGGTACGCGCACGCTCGACTGGGAGAGCGAAACGAGGCGCTACGGATGCTCGAGGAACTCAGGGCGCTGGCGAAGCGGAGGTTTGTACCCGCCTTTTCCTTCGCCCTGGTTTATGCTGGGCTGGAAGACAACGATCAGGCATTCACGTGGCTCGAAAAGGCTTGCGAGGAGCGGTTCAATCGTCTCGCCTACCTTAATGTTGAGGCGCTCTGGGACCCGCTGCGCTTCGATCCTCGGTTCGCCGAGCTGCTTCGACGTGTCGGCATCCCACCGTAAGCTCGGTTGATGCGAAATGTGAAGGAACTATTTTCCGGGCCTCGCTCCGGATGAATCAGGTCAACTTTTCCATAAATCGGCTTGTGCGAAGTTGGAAGCTCTATCGGCGCATGTCGCCGAGCGCGGTCGGAACTCGGAAACAATGATGAGGGAGTGCATCCCCGGATTGGGAATGAAAAACGCCCTACACGTCATCCACTTTTGAATTCCAACACATCATTGGTTAGCGGGAGAGGAGACCGCTAGCCATGAAGAGCAGTACTTCAAAGAAGAAGCTTGGCCGCCCAAAGAGAGTTCTTCGCCTTCCGGATTTGGACCACACCAAGATAGCCGTCCTGAATACGTTGAGTTCACCCGATTCTCAACGATCGTACCGGTTCGCAATTGAAGATTTCATCAGCTGGTACTGTTCCGAACCCAGACTGGCCTTCAACAAGACCGTCGTCCTGCGTTACAGGCTGGAGTTGGAATCCCGTCATTTAGCCTCATCGACGATTAATCTGCGACTGGCCGCCGTGCGAAGACTGGCCTATGAAGCCGCCGACACCGGGCTGCTGAGCCCAGAGTTGGCTGCCGGCATTCGACGAGTGAAGGGCGCGAAAAAGCTAGGCGTTCGGATTGGTAATTGGCTCACCACTGATGAGGCCAAAGCATTGCTTAATTCCGCTAACATCCAAACGGCCCGGGGCAAGCGCAGTCGAGCCCTGCTCGCGCTCTCACTGGGGTGTGGCCTTCGCCGATCAGAAATTGCGCACCTTACGATCGAACATTTTCAAAGACGGGAAGACCATTGGGCTATCGTCGATCTGATAGGAAAGGGCGGGCACATCCGAACAGTTCCGGTTCCGAATTGGGTGAAATCGGCCGTGGACGAATGGACCGCAAGCGCGAAAATCTTCAGTGGACGAGTTTTTCGTTGCGTGAATAAAGCGGGATCGGTTTGGGGAACGGGGATCACAGAGAAAGTCGTCTGGAGTGTGGTCAGGGAGTGTGCGGCCAAGGCTGGGATAGCGAAGTTGGCGCCTCACGATCTACGCCGCACGTGCGCTCGACTGTGTCACGTCGCAGGCGGAGAGCTTGAGCAGATCCAGTTCTTGCTCGGTCATGTCAGCGTGCAGACGACAGAACAGTATCTTGGTTGCAGACAGAGATTGAAAAACGCGGTGAACGACTGCATCGGGATTGAACCCGAAAGGGATCACCTTAGCGCCTGAGAGTCAGGTTCTATGATGTAAACGGAGAGGCGACTTTTCATTCCCAATCCACTCGCGGTGCTGTCAATCACCCGAAAATCGCTGCTGGGAAGGGGATTTACCACCAGCAATCGGCGGCGGTACCGTGGGTAAACACTGCGGCGTCAGTATCTCAGATGTCGGCCTCTATTTGCCGTCACCCGATGCAAAAATAGCCGTGCGAGGTGCGGTGCCGTTTAATCGCCGTTTGACTGAGCGTGATAGTAGAATTATTCTTGGTTTTCAGCGCAAAGAGTTTCCTGGAGCGAGGACCTCATGAACAACTCTCCTGCACGGGCTGTCAGCGCTTTCGTCTTGGGCTTCCCAGGAGCGGTTTTGTCCACGCCAGCCTGAACATGAGTACCACTGCGCAAAGGCAGTCGCGCCGAAGGAGGAGATTGATGACACGCTTGGCGGATTCGCGTGAAGAAGCTTGGCCGAGCCTTCCTTTGGAGTCGTGGAGCGGCACTTTCGCGACCTTGCATATGTGGACTCAGATCGTCGGCAAAATTCGGCTCGTCCAAAGTCCCTGGGTCAATCACTCCTGGCATGTCACGCTTTATGTGAGTTCCAGAGGGCTCACGACTTCCCCCATTCCGTATCTCGCCCGGACGTTCCAAATCGAGTTCGATCTCCTCAATCATCAACTGCTTATCCAAACCAGCGACGGGCGTACTGGAACTCTTCCCCTGGAGCCTCAATCGGTGGCGGCGTTTTATCGGCGCCTGACGGATGAGATGGCGAAACTCGATCTGCCCGTGGCTATTCATAAGCGACCTAACGAAGTTCCCGAGCCGATCGACTTCGACCAGGACGAATCTCACTATGAATACGATCGGGAGTACGCCAATCGGTTCTGGCGAATCCTTGTGCAGGCCGACCGGGTCTTTAAGGAGTTCCGCGCCCAGTTCATCGGTAAGGTCAGTCCTGTCCACCTTTTCTGGGGCGCTATGGACCTGGCGGTGACGCGGTTTTCTGGCCGACGAGCTCCGCAACATCCAGGGGGGATACCCAACCTGCCTGATTGGGTCACTCGGGAGGCGTACTCACACGAAGTGAGTAGCTGCGGGTTTTGGCCCGGCGGCGGAGCGATCCCCTACGCCGCATTCTATTCCTACGCTTATCCGGAGCCGGACGGGTTCCCGGCGGCGTCCGTCAAGCCCCACGGGGCGTTCTACAGCGCCGATTTTCGGGAATTCATCCTGCCGCATGACATTGTGCGGCAGTCGGAGAACCCGGATCACACCCTGCTGGACTTTCTGCAGTCAACGTATGAAGCCGCGGCCAATCTGGCCAAGTGGGATCGCAAGTCACTGGAACGAGACCACGACCCGAAGAGCAGGGTCTGAGCGGCGCTGAAGCTGCCGCAGGGCATCTAACCAAAGCCGCAACCACGGGCGGCTTCGTTCTCACGGCTTTATCGAACGCGCGCCGAAACGCCCAGCCCGCCTCGACTTTTTCGCGAAAGCGCGCCTCCGATAAAGCACTAACGTAATCTGGGAGTTGGCGAAGGGATGCCCTACTTGCAACGATCGCTTCCGACATGGGTGTCCGTCCGGTGGACACATACCGGGTTCACCGTACGGACACGGTTGGGGCACCGTCCAGGAACGAGGTGATCCCGGCAGTTGCAACTTCTTGCCCCCAATTTCGGCGAATGCTATTGGGACCTTACCGCACGCGCGAGGTGGACGAGGGATTCCGGTGAAATTAATCGGTAGTGAACCAGATTTCTCGCCTTAACACTGTGGCGGGCGATGGAATCGCAGATCACGATACTGAAAGCACTGAGGTCGCCCGGCTTTTCCGATGGCAGAAAGTATTCTCGGAGCGTATGACGGCGGCCTAGCAGAGGAGCCAGCACGCCTTGCGCTGTTTGTAAGAAGATCTCGCACACCGAAACCACCGCAATTGCGGACGGTTCTTTAAGCTTTCGCACCATCGCGACGAGCTCATCGGCGGTGCTAAATGTAACCGGATAGGGCGGTCGGTCCTTGGGAAACGGCGGTGCGATTATTTGTATGTCTCCTGGGAGACCCACCACGAGCGCCCCAATGGCAAGCGCCGGGTTCGCCGAAAGATCGCTTGTAGAACACGTGGCAACAGGGCACTCGACCTCCTGCTCGAGTTCAGCTTGGACCAATTCAGGAAGGCCGATATCGTCCGAAACCACAAGGAGATGGTTCGGTGGCTGTGCGAAAAGTCGCTCCTGGACTCTTTGGCCAAGTTGCTGGAGGGTATAGCCGTGATCTTGAGCCAACTGGATCGCCGCGTTGATCACATCATCGAGGTCCATCCGGGCGTTTGGGCCAGAACGCCTCCCGGGAAAGGGCACCACCATCCGGCTCCCCCGGCGCCTCTCGACCAGATGATAGGCCGCCAGGTCCTGGTAAGCCAGGCTGACAGTGTTGTAGTGAGTCCTCAGTCGCTTCGCCAGAGCGCGGATACTGGGAAGTGATTCCCCTGGTTTTAGTTTCCCACTGATAATCAGCATGGCGATCTGCCGCCCCACCTGTAACCGAATGGGCACCCCGCTTTCGCGGCTGATCTGCACGTCCATCCCGATGGCCTCACAAGAAAAGAATGCTGCTCGTCTGTGTCAGACCTGAGGTCACGCCCGCTGGTCCGCATTCTACTCGTTTTTGGGCGTGCTCACGCTCCAAAAGAAAGCACGCGCGCAGCCCGATCCCTAAGGTTCGCCCGGAGTCGTCATTGTGGCACCTAAGAAAGTGCCACAAGCGCCGTTGCAGGATGTTCCAGCGTAACTTATCATGCGTCCCGGACTCGGCAGCAATACCCGGAGCGCACTTCCAGCGTCGAAGGCGAGGAAAACTTATGAACGATACCGGGATGGACGGAGCCTGCAACAACTGCGATAAGTTACATTCGAAGCGGCTGCTGGAGATCCTCGCAGCGTGTCTAGAGTGTAGCTTAATTTAACGAGGTCAAGCGCCGCGAAGGCGCTACAACAGGCATTGACTTGATTGACTTCCAATTTCCAACTGGAATGAATTAGCGTAATTATTATTCGAAATTCCAGAATGAACGAGGCGCCCTTTGAAGATCGATCAATCCATCCGCACCGTGACGATTAGCGGAACACAATTCGACATCCGTCGAACGGCTGAAGGCGTAATGGAGATGTGGGGTAAGGACGACCTCGCGCTGGCGACGGCCTTGGGATTCGCGCATGGCGTGGACAGAATGCTGCAATTGATGTTGGTGCGGTTAGCCGGCCAAGGGCGATTGAGCGAATGCTTGCAAAATGATGAGCAGACGTTGGAATGGGACCGCCGAGCTCGGGAATTTCGTTTTGACGCTGATGCTAAGGATGATGTCGCAAACCTCTCGGACGAGGCGCGGCGCATTGTTGAGAATTACTGCCGCGGCCTCAACTACTGTCTCAAAAAGTACGGCTCCCCTTGGGAATTCAGGCTCCCAAGATATCGTCCCGAGCTTGAGCCATGGTGTCCGGCGGACTGCCTTCTGTGCTTAAAAGTGGTTTCGTATTTAGCCCTCGCTGAGTCACAGCAAGCGATGGAACAGTTCATCTTCCGGAGCATCAAGTCCGGGGTGGACCCCGACCGGCTTCGAAAACTCTTTCGCCCGCATCTCGACGGGCTAACAGAGGAGATCGTCGGGTTCATTAAGAGGGCTCGGATTGCGCCTTTTTCATCGCCGCCTTCAGCCACACCTCCCGGCTTCAAAGGAAGTAACAACTGGGTTGTCGCAGGGCGCAGGACCGTGTCCAGTCTTCCGCTCGAGTGCCATGATCCGCACCTTCCTGTCAACCAGCTACCCAAGTTTTGGTACGAGTTCATCCAGCACACACCGGACGATTTTCGCATCGGCGTGAGCAGCCCCGGTATGCCCTGCATGGTGATGGGGCGCACGCGCAACATTTCTTATGGTTTCACTTTCGGTTTCATGGACATGGTGGACTACTTCATCGAAGAGGTGCGGGAGGGCCGATGTCGCCGGGGCAAGGGATTTGAGGAGCTGAAATTCCACACCGAAGTGATTTCGCCGAAGCGGAATCTGAAGGATTTCATCTTGTGCAAGCCCAGACAGAGAATCACTGTAAAACTCTGGGAAACCGGCCTGGGAGCTATTGAGCCACCGCGGGGGACCGACACTCTTGAAGACGGACTCTACATGTGTCGAGCCTGGAGCGCCGAGCGGGCGGCAGCTGCCCAAGCCCTCAACGCGTTCCTAAAAGCCACAAGTGCGGGAACCGTTTCCGCGCTGCAGCAGATCCTCGCTGAAGTCACTGTATCCTGCAACTGGCTGATGGCTGACAAAGAAGGGAATATCGGATACCAGCAATCCGGCCGCCTTCCCTTGCGTCAGCACTCCGGGCTTTTTCCCCTGCCAGCATGGGACGAAAGTTATCATTGGAATGGCTACGCCGCAGCAGACCAACTGGCTAGGATCAGCAATCCTCCCGAGGGATACCTCGTCACCGCCAATAACGACTTGAACCAGCAAGGCAAACCTCTGTCGATCAACTTACCGATGGGCCCTGAACGGGCCGAACGAATCTCTCAATTGCTCAAACCATTGGAGAGCTGCACAGTCGAGAACATGAAAACCATTCAGCGAGACTTGTACTCTCTCCAAGCTGAGCGCTTCATGACATTGCTCCGTCTGTTGCTGCCAGAGACTCCAACTGGCAGACTCCTGAAGGAATGGGACTACCGATATACGAAGGAGTCTCGCGGGGCGTTTCTCTTTGAAGAGATTTATCGTGGCCTCCTCGAAGAAGTTTTCGAGAAAGGGGTTTTCGGCGAGGAGATTTGGCGCCGCGAAGTTGCCGAAACGGGCCTCTTGGTGGATTACTACCATTTCTTTGACAGAGCGCTGTTGGGAGATGACCCCCCGTGGTTTGGCGTCTCCGGGAGGGATGCAGTTTTGCGGTCTGTAGTTGAGCGTGTCCTGCGCATACATCCCATCCCCGAATTAGTCCCGACTTGGGGAAGCGCCCGTCAAGTTATCATGACCAACTTATTCTTTGACGGAAAACTGCCTCGTTTCCTGGGCTTCGATTACGGGCCATTAACCCTCGAAGGGAATCGCGCCACTGTGGTACAAGGAGCGATCTACAAATCGATGGGCCGCACCACAACTTTTGCTCCCTCGTACCGGTTCATCACTGATCTTGCTGAAACGAAAGCGCACACGTCGCTTGCTGGTGGGCCATCAGATCGGCGATTTTCGAGGTGGTACACAACAGGTATTCTGCGATGGCTGAAATATGAATACAAGGTGCTCGAGGGAGGAAATGGAAATTCCGGACAATATATAAGAGCTATAAAGTAAAGCCAAGGCTTTGGTATCGGGCCAGTTTGAAATTAGAAGAAGATCTCACGGACATGTCCCCTTGGACCGATCATACGTGGGGTGTACGATGATAACCCCGAAGGATTGCCATGCACAAAGCCCGAAAACGTTGTTACAAGGACGCCCCATCCGGCGCGGTGCAATTTGTCGCGGTAACCAACAGTTGGATCGCGCCACTGACCAGTTCCGGACTTGCTCTCAGCGGCGCAAGCGCCGGCGACTTTGCTCATCCGTGCGGGACGAGTGTTGCGGCTCGGATGAGCCGCGCGATCAGCGTTACGTTCACCCCCACAGCGACGGGTGGGCGGAATGCATCGCTTAACATTCCTTCCGGCGCTAGAGTACGTAATCACAGTTATGGCAGCTACGACGGCAACTCACACTCGATCGCGCTGATGCCAACCGTCCGGTGGTAGGCGGGATGGTTAGCACGAAGGGAGCCGCCTGGCACCGCAGCTGGCCCCCCGCAACGACTGCGCTTTTGGGTCGAACACTGCTCGCGAAAGCAATCAAGCTACCGACACCAGTAGGATTGCGCCCATGAAAGCTAGGCAGCAAAGCACAGGTTCCGAGCGAGGCGATTTGAACTTGGTGAAACGAATAGCCTACTCCGTGCTGAAATGGCCGAAGCTCTGGACCGCATCAACAACTCTTCTAACTCTGGTAGCAGGAGCCAGCGCCTTAGTCTCTGCCGATTTCGGCGCCCCCTTTTGGATGTTTGTGCCGCTGCTCCTCTGGTTGACCACTGTCGGATTACCGACCACGCTCGCGGTGTTGTTGGTAGCTACGGCTTGGGGGAGGATTCCGGGCGGGTCGGGCCTGCTGCCCTTCATTCTGTGCGCAACGGCAGTAGCCTTTCTATTCCAGGCGGTAGCCTTGCGTTTCTTCGCCAGCAAGCTGCGGGGCCCAGTCAGATGAAGATAGGCCGTCGTCAGTCTGTACTTGGCTTGGGCGCGCTTACGTTCGCAGCGTTGGCGCCGCGCTGGCTTTCGCTATCCAGTCTGGCGAACGACCAGCTTGCTGACACAGTGATTGACTTTCATGTTCATTTGTTCGGAATCGGCGACGAAAACACCGGTTGCAGGCTTTCCGCCAAACAGCGCCGCCACGTGAACTACCGCTACCTCCTGAAGCTTCTGGGTCTCTCGGAGAACGGCCGCCTGGATCGCGACTACGTGGAAAGGCTGGTCGCTCAGTTACGCGCTTCCAGCGTGCGGCGGGCCGTGTTGCAGTCTTGGGACTGCCGATACGACGAGAGCGGCAGGCCAGACTGGGAGCGCACAACGTCGCTTTACGTTCCCAGCAGCTACCTGTTCGACGTGGTGAAGGAATTTCCCGACCTCTTTATCCCCTGCGCCTCCCTCAATCCCAAACGCCGCGATTGGCGGGACGAACTCGACCGCTGCGTCGAGCTCGGGGCGAGAGTCGTGAAAGTGCACCCACCGACGATGGACGTCGATCCGGGCGATCCGCGCTTTCGTCCGTTCTTTCGCCGCTGTGCTGAGCAGAGGATGATTGTCATGGTCCACACCGGGGCAGAGCACTCGGCCGATATCGTTGGACTCGACTATTGTGATCCTCAAAGGTTGGTTCCGGCTCTGGAGGAAGGGTGCACGGTCATCGCCGCTCACCTTGGCATGAGCGCGTTCTTTGACCGGGAAGATTTCTTCCCTAATTTTCTCCCGTTGGCGCGGCGTTTTCGAAATCTTTACTACGACACCGCTGTGCTAGCTTCGATGTTTCGTTGGCGAAACTTGCCTCGCTTGCTGGAGGAGCCAGAGTTGTGGGCCAGAGGTGTCCACGGCAGCGATTTTCCCTTTCCGTCAAACGCGCTCGTTTTCTGGAATCGTATCGGGCCTTGGGAGATGGGCCATTTGTTGACGGAGCGGAACCTGATCGAACGAGATTATCAAATCAAACGCTCGCTTGGGCTGCCGCGAGAGATTTTTGAACGCGGGGCCAGGCTTTTGGCCGAAGCGGACCCTCGAAAGAGTTAATTGAGAAAAGCTCGGAGAGTGCAGACGGCGCGGGCCATGGGCAGCGACCAGGGAGTTTTTGCGGGAGCATGCGAAGTTTCCTTTTTCCGCTAAAGACCGGGTGAATGTTATGAAAGCGGAGCTAAGTCACAATCCAATTCTGGACTCAATGGAAAGGGGAGCACAGCGTTGATTGCTACCGGCGCGATACATTTCTTCCCCAAACGCTGTTCGAAGTATTAGTCTCATCCCCTGTGAGCGGTATCGCAAAGCTGCGCCAGAAGCCTCGAGACCTGACAGGCATCTCTCAATAGCGCTCCATGGTGGTGCAGCGGCCAGTACTTCCCACTGCTATACACCCGAAAAGCGGTGGAGGGCGCGACAGAAAAGCGAATCAAACTTGTACCAAAGCTCAGTCAGCCTTGAGTGCGGAACTCTCACTCGAGTGTGAGTCGGCAAACCGCAGATGTCGTCCGCACCAGGTCCTTGGCAATTATGCTCGAGTGACGGCGTGCTCGGTACTCGAAACGATCCGGTATACACAAGTTGGCTATCACTCGTCCAGAACCAGTTGGGACGAACAGCGGAGCAATATCTGACGAGTCGGGAGCCGCCAAACTGTGCGTGAATTACGCATAAGATAAGGGCGGCTGGTGTCCTACTTCGGATCCGGAATGCCTAGGAGTCTGTCGGAGATAAACCTTCTGAGATTTATCTTTCTTCTGTCTCCCGTCTTGTGAGCATCCCGTCTTGAGCTTTTGGCCCTGGAAGAGTCTGCCGGAAAGTGAGTTTTGTGGGCTGGGCATGCTTCTTCATACGCTTTGGAGCCTCCATCCGGACCGGAAGAGTTTCAACAGGTTGTGCGTGGCGCAGATCATCTTCCATTCCCCCTCCACATTCGCCAAGCCGCGCAGCAGAAATCTCCGAAATCCTCGCTGTTCTTTGATCTGTCCAAAGACCGGTTCCGCCACCGCCTTGCGCAGCTTGTAAACCGCCCGCCCTTCCGCCGTCCGCAGTTTGTGCCGCATCCGCTCCGCCACCGAAGCGTCCGACGGTGGAGGTCCGGTCGCCCAGGGCTTTTCCTCTCCGTGCTTCTGCCGGTCCGGCGCAACGAACAGATCGATCCCTTCCAACTTCGCATCGCTCAACTGCTTCTCATTGAAATACCCCGCGTCCGCTGTCACTTGCTGCGGTTGGCCTCCCGTCATCTCTTCCGCTTGAGCCAGCATCGGAACCAATTGTATTTTGTCGTTCGTCCGCTGCGTCACGGCGGCGGCCACGATCACCTGCGCTTCACTGTCCACCGCCGCCTGCGCGTTGTAGGCTTGGACAAACTCTTTCGTCGCCCCGTCCTTCATGATCCGCGAATCGGAATCGGCAAAGTTGCGTTGTGCGGTCGGCTCCGGCTTCGCCTGTTCCGGGTCGGGAGCCCGCGGCGGCCGCCCGCCCAACTTCCGCCCCCGCTCTTGCTCCTGCTTTTCGCGCTCTTGCAGCCGGGCCTTGACCTCTGCCTGCTTTTGCTTCGCCTCTTCTCGCGCTTCCTGCTCCAGCGCCGCCTTCGCTTCCCGAATCTTCGCTATCCGGCTCTCCCGTCGCGCCAATTCTTTCGGCAGTTCATCGCCACGTTTCCCTTTCCCGTATTGCCCGTCTTCCTCCGCGTCCACTCGCGCCGCCTCGGCCAGCAACGCCTTCACCTGGTCCTCTAACTTCTTCTCCGCTTCCTCCATCCGCCCGTAACTCATCGCCTTGTGCTTACTGGCGTTGGCTTTGATCTTCGTCCCGTCCAGCGCCACGTGTCCCAGCTTCACCAGCCCCGCCCGCTGGCACAGCCTCAACACTTGTACGAACAGTTGCGCCAGACTCCCCAAGTGTTCCTGCCGAAACGCCGCGATCGTGTCGTGATCCGGATGCTGGTCCGCCGACAAATATCGGAAGGCCACGTCCTCATGGGTCGCCCGCTCAATCCGCCGCGAACTCGCGACTCCACGGCAGTATCCATAAATCAGCAGCCGCACCATCATCCGCGGATCATACGCCGCCAACCCTCGACCGTCTCCTTCTTCGTACGTGGCGTAGATCTCCGACAGGTCGAACGTCTCCACCACCTCCGCCACAAACCGCGCCAAGTGCCCTTCCGGTAGCCAATCATCGAGCGACGGAGGCAGCAAGTAAGGCTGATTCAAATTGCAACTCCGGAACTGTTTGCTCATGGCCCAATCCTACAGGCCCTCGCGCCGCTGTCAACTCGAAACAAAACGATCCTTGAGCAATTTCGCGACGGTTACCAAATAGGGAGTCGAAATCTATCTCCGACAGACTCCTAGCGACCTGAGTCCGTGTACCCGCCGTGTACCTCAAACTGGCGTATTGGCCGTTTCTGCCGTTTCTACTGTTTCTTAGAATCAATAAGTTGCGTGTAGTCAATGAGCATACAGGGTTCGAACCCCTCCAGGTCCACCACTACTCATTTGATTCTAAATATGTTAGATCAACAAAATTGGCTCGTATTGAGGGGTCATGACCTCATGCATGTCCGGCATGAGTTCAAGGGCTTAAACAAGTCCGGGTTTCCCATTTTTTTCAGCAAGTTAACCACACTACCTACCAATGGGTAGGCCACATCGGGCCACAACTGATTCACAGTTTTAGTTTTCCACTCTCATTTTGGATGGGAAGAGAATCAGTTTCTCGATCTTCCCCACCGGGTTTGACGATGGCGAGGGCAGAGCGCCAGCCTGACCAAAGGTTCTCAGCAATCAGGGAGGCTCGGGAGCGTAAGGTGACTTGTACAAATCGAAGCGCCTCAGCGAGGAGGCCGTTGGTGATGGAGAGAATGTGGTAAAGGAATAAGGATAGTCGCGGGGTCATGGGAGCGCGATTCTATAATCGAAACAGCCAAAGGCCACCTCCAATCATTGTGGAAAATATGGAAGTGCCAAAACCATGCAAGAGATGATTTTTAGGACGCATATGAGGCCGATGAGGTTTTTGCGCACCAGTGTGTCCAGAAAGGCAGGCATGTTCAGTGGGAGTCAGTCCCACCAAGGCAACAGTCGGAAGCTTTGTAGCTGGGGTCGCATCCGTAAAGGAAACGAAGCGGATGAAGCCGACCGACAAAGCCATCCTCGGGATGGTGAGCAAGTCACCGGGCCGCAACGAAAGTGAACCCACAGGTGGCCTCGACAAAAAATAAACCTCGGAGGCCGAGCCCCCTGGTGCGGGGCGAAGGCAGCATGGCATGACGTGGGCTGACCGAGACGTTATGACACTCCGGCGGGGTGGTAGGGGCAGCACGGTGACAAGGGCATGTCAAGCAACTGGAGAAACCGTCCTCGCCCCATCGAGAAATCGGTGGAGGAAGGTAGCCCGCATAAC
>JBGPCF010000154.1:0-14623 GCA_041481635.1 Terriglobia bacterium
ATCGCTTCCACAGCCGCTTCGCCTGCCGATAACTCAACCGCATCAGCCGTGCCGAGTCCACCACGCGCAGCTCTCCACTCTTCACCCGCGCCAGTACTCCCACCCTTGCCAACTCCCTTTTGCTCATCTCGGTTCTCCCCAATCGGACCTCCTCTCGGAGGTCCCATTAGGGGACATTTCTATCGAGCACAAAAGGGGACATTATCATCGAGGCACAACAGCCCCATGGCCCCCATGGCCAGGGGCGGGGGCCTATCTGATTGAGGCGGAGGCGCTCCCCGGGCTGGTGGGCTGGTTCGCGGAGGGGATGGGCTCGGCGCGATACAGGTCTAGCGTGTGCCGGATGGTCGCTACAACGGCAGTCACCACAAGGCCAGCTATTGCCACCACACCCCCAACATCGAACAGGGCGTAGTGCGTTCCGGCAATGTGGACGGCCGACCCACGATAGAGCGCGATGCATCCCCCGGCCAGGACAACGCGCAGCTCCGTCGGGCCCAATTTCCAGAAAGAGAGGTGGAAGGTTCCGAGCGTGTAAGTGGCAAGGTAGATCTCAATGGCCAGCATGAAATAGGCAATCAGCAGGCCCGCGGCGACGGCTGGACTCATGCATCCTGAGAGCGCCATCCCGCCCAGGAGGAATAGCGCCCCAAAAGTGTCCACCATGTGGTCGACATAGAAGCCGTAACGCGGCCGCTGCTGATTGCGCAGGCGCGCGATGGTGCCATCCAGGCTGTCGCCAAACCAATTCACACCCAGCCAGAAGACGGCCAGCAGAAACCCGAGAGAATTCCAGCGCGCCAGGCCAAAGCTCATCCCCGTCCCGAGCATGCCCAGGAAGCCGAGCACGGTGAGGTGGTCGGAATTCACCCACTGCGGCACGCGCAGTGCCAGCCATCGCAGGCACTTCTTCTCCAAGGGAGTGAGGATGCTCACTTGCTCGCGCTGCGCATTGCGGAATTCCGCGGGCTTTCGCTCTGGTTTGCGAGCCGCTGTCTTGGCCGCCGGGAATGGCCGCTCGCGCACTGCGCTCAGGGGATGTGCATTGTCCATTTGTCGCATGATCTCACCTCAAAGGACGCGTGACGGTTTCAGATACGAAGGCCGGCGCGTTCAAGCAATCATTTCTGGGTCGCGTCTCTTGACTTCTGGGTGAGCATGCCTGATGCCATTGTCAGATATCTGGAAGAGGGCATTAACACATTCTAAATACAGAGGGATAAAGCTCACCCCATCGCCGCGATTGGCACCGGGTTTTGGGCAGAGAAGGCTGAAATATCCGACACTGTCATCGGGAGACGGCGGCGGGCGGCGCTAGCAGGTGGGTTCGGTAGGGTCGCGGCTCGGCGGGCGATGAGCGGGTTACCCGCCCGGGCCATCGTTCAGCAGGAACTGGTCCAGCGATTCGACCTCACGCGAGAGGCCCTCCACCATGTGCTCGAGCAGGTTGCGGATGGAAAGCATCCCGAGCAGGTGGCCGTCAGCCTTGACGATAGGCAGGTGGCGCAAGTGCCGCTCGAGCATGTGGCTGAGGGCCTCCTGGGCGGGTGTATCGTCGGTGGCCGTCTCGACGGGCGAGGTCATCACTTCACTCATCTTGGTGTTGTGAGTGCCGCGGTCGCGGAGCACCACGCGCAGCATCAAGTCGCGCTCGGTAAATATGCCGACGACGGAGTCATTATCCACCACGGCGACGGCGCCCACGCCTTCCTCTGCCATTACCTGGACGGCTTCCAGCACGGTGGCGGTGGGCTCAACCGTGGCCGGGGGAACGTGCGCGATTTTAAGCAAACTCATAGTGCCCTCCTGCCGGATCGCGAATCCAAGACTGGACTAACGGCTGCCCCCATGGCGAACTATGGGGCCAAGAGTAGAACTGGTTGCGCCGGAAGTCAAGAACAACCATGCACCGCAGGCGCCGTGGAGTGCGGGAGACCCACAAGGCGGTCTCGCTGGGCGGGACCGCGGTCCGAGGCAGGCTTCGCCCGCAGACGGGCGGCAGGCGCAACACTCGAATCGAAAACGGCAGGTACAAAACCTGCCCCTTCGAAATATGCCTCCCATGGTCAACAACAGGGGCGGTAGGGCTGAAACTGTCCCCCCGGTCGGACATCTGGGGGGTAGAATAATTAGCCCTCTCCATTCGGGAGAGGGTGAGATGCTGAAACCGTCCGACGGTCAGACATATTGGGGATGTGGAATAGTTAGCCCTCTCCCGTGGGGAGAGGGTGTCCGACGTAGGAGGGCGGGTGAGGGGTCACTCGTCGGTGAAAATTCCAACTGCTAAAGTTCGCGAGCTGAGGCGGCAAGAAACGGAAGCGGAAAAACTTGCCTGGCACCTTCTGCGCGACCGCCGCGCCGGACTCAAGTTCCGGCGACAGTTTCCAGTCGGTAAATATGTCGTCGACTTCTACTGCTTCGAACTTCGGTTGGCGGTTGAACTCGACGGCAGCGTTCACGCTCAACCGCACCAGTTTAAGAAGGATCGTGCCAAGGACGCTTACCTGAAAGGCCTCGGAATTCGAGTGCTGCGATTGCCGAACGGACTGGTAGCGGAAGATCCGGAGCAGTTTGTGAAGAAGGTTCGCGAGTGTGGCACGACTCGGATACTGTCTAAAATATCCCTCACCTGACCCGGTCCGGCTGGTTAGAGCGCCGGCAGCGGGCCACCCTCTCCCCATGGGAGAGGGCTAGGTATTCAAATTGCTCCCCAGACTGGCGCCCGTCTTCACGCCTGCGATTATTGTACTGATTGCGCCTTAGGGTCGCAGAACACCGCGAGGGTTTGAACCAGCCGGCCCTTTCACCTCCATTACGAGATAGCGGAACCGCGAATAGTATTGGGCTTTGATCTGGGAGTAGTCCTGCCATTGCAGCTCATATTGTCCCGCGAGCTTAATCGCCTGCTCCCGGTTGCGCTTTGTCCCTGCAGACGCCGTCGCTGCCCAACGTAATTCGCCCGAAATCCGCCTGCCATCGTGAAGGCTGAATTCGGCCGAGGTTTCCATGCTGTTTCGCGGTTCGGACCA
The DNA here is from genome assembly GCA_041481635.1 of Terriglobia bacterium. Taxonomy (GTDB): domain Bacteria; phylum Acidobacteriota; class Terriglobia; order UBA7540; family UBA7540; genus DASYXZ01. The sequence continues at coordinate 3,030 of JBGPCF010000154.1, forward strand.
GTAGGCGCTGTCATTTGTAAGAAGAACCACATATCCGCCAAGAGCATGCGACTCGCTCAGAACCGTCTCTACTCTTGCAACATCCTTCAGGACGTCGTACCGACCGAGTGGTTGTGCACCGTGATCTTGAAGGACGAAGGCTTCCTCGCCAACCAGTACCGCAGCAGCGCGAGTTTTGTACTTCAGTTCGAACACATACGATTGTTCTCCAACCAGACAGAATATATCGATGTGAAGAACCCCCAACGTTGTGTGAAGTGCTCGTTCCAGGCGGATCTCTGCAGTCACGTACAGTCGGTGAAGCTCCCAGGCGAAAGAGTGCTGAAAATCCGCCTCGGAGTGAAATACCGGTCGAGCTCTTGCGAGAGACTTGATCAGATCGTCGAGATCGAGCATGGCATTCCGGCTTGTTCAATTATCAGTGATAGTCACGTGCTCGCTGCGGCGAGTCTTTCTGCCCATGAGCCTTTCTTGCATTTTGGCGTCGCCTGAGGCGAGTAGTCAAGCGGTCCTCCGCTTTGGTGCGCTTCGATGTTGCAGCCGAAGAATGGGGGCGAGGGCATTCGAAAGAGGTCGGCAGTATTCAGTTATCAGTGGTCAGTAAAAACTGCAGGCAGAGCGTTTGACTGGAAAGTGATTACTGAAAACTTGAACCGGACGGCGAGCCGCCGGTTAGCCCAGATGGTGTTTGGGCTCCGGCAACGCAGCGATTACGGAACGTAAGAGAGCGTTGACGGCTTCCGACGACCTGAATACCGCCGCAACGTCCGGTTCGAGGACAACGGCAACCACACCTTTTGACATCTTTTCTGCAAACCGATTCGGCTTGGCACGGGTGTAATCGAACCGATACTCCTTTCGCATTGTGTCGCGTAGGACGTGATGTTTCTTAGGGGCGGACGTTTTCTTCATAATCTTTTCGCTCCAGCCGTGTGGCTTTGCGGGCGCTAATGATTCGAATTCTTGCAGTGCGAACTGTGAAACAGGCCACAATGAGCCACTGTTTTCTGTAGCGCCGACCTTCAGGTCGGCAAGTCAAAGAGAATCAGGATGCCGATCTGAAGATCGGCGCTACGGGAGGGCCAAACTCATGGACTAATCTTCATCCTCGAAAATCCTAGCCAGCGGGTCTCGAAAGACCGTCAACGCTTCTTCAAAATCGATCCCATGAATGGCACGATTCGCTTCCGCCTTTTTCGCGTCCCATTCAAATTCGAGACTCATTCTTTGTAAATCATACCATGTCGACCGGCTGACACAAGCCCGTGCCTCGCAAATGACAACACTACCCAACCTTCGAAGAATTCTTCCCAGGTCGGCGAATGAGGTATAATGAATTTTTCAATACCAAGGAGGAGATGAAATGGCAGTCTTAGAAGCAACGCCTACAGTAGCACCTCGAACCACGAGCAGTCATATGACGCACCGGGTACGCGAAATTTTGAGTTGGTACGAAAGCGACAATCCCGGTACCAAAACCAATATCTCACGATTGTTGAACCACGGCCATCTGGCGGGCACCGGAAAGTTGGTAATCCTGCCAGTCGACCAGGGCTTCGAGCACGGCCCGGCACGCAGCTTTGCCGTGAATGCCGCCGGCTACGATCCCAACTACCACTTTGAAGTGGCAATCCAAGCGGGCTGCAACGCCTACGCCGCGCCCCTGGGCTTTATTGAATCCGCCGCGGCACGCCATGCGGGCGAAATTCCCCTCATCCTAAAAATGAATAACCACGATGTGCTCCACGATGAGAAAGATCCCATGCCGGCCATCACGGCGAGCGTGAAAGACGCGCTGCGCCTGGGTTGCGTGGCGATCGGCTTCACCATCTATCCGGGCTCAGCGCACGCCCAAACCATGTACTCGCAGTTGCGCGCCGCCGCCGAAGAGGCCAAGCAGAACGGACTGGCCGTGGTGGTGTGGTCTTACCCGCGCGGCTCGAGCCTGAGCAAGGAGGGCGAGACCGCCATCGACGTGGCCGCCTACGCCGCGCAGATCGCCGCGCAACTCGGCGCCCACGTGATCAAGGTGAAATTGCCCAGCGCGCACATCGAGCAACCGGAAGCGCAGAAAGCTTATACCAAGGCGGCGGTGCCCATCGGGACGCTGGCGGAGCGCGTGCGCCACGTGGTGCAGAGCTCCTTTGACGGGCGGCGCATTGTGATCTTCTCCGGCGGCGCCAAGAAAGATAAGGACGAGGATGTGTTTGACGAGGCACGCGCCATCCGCGACGGCGGCGGCTTCGGCTCAATCATCGGGCGCAATTCGTTCCAGCGGCCGAAGGAACACGCTCTTAAGTTCCTCGAATCGATCATGAAGATTTACAGCGGCGAAATGAAGTAATACTGTGGCGGGGGCGGTCCGTTCGATCGCCCCCAACCACCTCGCATCGCTGAGACCCATGCCTGCCGCGCTGGACGGGTCGGCGAGAATTCTTCCGAAGGTGCAAGTTCAAGGAGGGATCAATCCATGAAGAAATTGTCTCTGATGTGTGCCTTGCTGGCGCTGGCCCTGGGCACGGCAATAGGCTCCGCAAAGACTCCCAAGCTCGCCGCCCAGGCCCAGTTGCAGGACGGGTTGGGCAAAGCGGCGGGCACAGCGAAACTTAAGCAGACCTCGACCGGAGTGAAAATCTCACTTCAGGTCTTCGGGCTTCCCGTTGGGACGCACGCCTTCCACATTCATAACGCGGGCGTGTGCGAGGCGCCCGATTTCAAGACGGCGGGTGGACACTTCAATCCAGAAAGCAAGAAGCACGGACTGAAGAATCCCGAGGGGCCGCACGCCGGGGATATGCCCAACATCACGGTGGGAGCGAATGGAAAAGGCAAAGCGACAGTGCTGAACACGCGGGTTACACTGGCCGAAGGGGCCAACTCGGTGTTCCACGAAGGTGGCACGGCGCTGGTGGTCCACGAGAAAGCCGACGACGAGATGACCGACCCGGCGGGCAACGCGGGGGCACGAATCGCCTGTGGCTTGATTGAAAAAACAAAGTAATTGGAAAGAAGTTTTCCGCGGACGGCCTTCAGGATTCCCTTATTTCACAAATCCCCCTTTAGGGGGATTTGCGTTATGTGCTCTTCCCTCGCTATCACTTTCCCTGCAAGGTCCAACAGACTCTGGATTCAAGACGCTTTACACTGGAATGAAACCACAGGCGCTGGGCGATCGGGCGCTGTCGTGGCCCCCGGCCTGATTTCGGCGTGGGCCACAGCGATGGCGGCCATGTTGACTATCTCCTCCACCGTCGCGTTGCGCTGCAATACGTGCACGGGCTTGCTCAGGCCGGCGAGAATCGGGCCGAGGGCTTCAGCGCCTCCAATGCGCATCATGAGCTTGTATGCGATGTTGGCTGAGCCGAGGTCGGGGAAGATAAGCACGTTCGCGCCATTCTTCAAGCTGGAGAAGGGGAATTGTTCCTGAATAATTTCCGGGGTCACGGCCGTGTCCGCCATCATTTCGCCATCCACCATCATTTCAGGACACTGCCGCTTCACTAATTCTGTCGCGCGGCGCATTTTTTCGGACAGCGGATGTTTGGCGCTGCCGAAATTTGAGAAGGAGAGCATCGCCACCCGCGGCTCGATGCTGAAATCGCGCGCCACTTCAGCGGCCAGCACGGCGATTTCCGCCAGATCCTCCGCCGTGGGCTCGATGTTCATGGTTGTGTCGGAAAAGAAATACACATCCTGCTTTGAAACGATCAAGTAAACCCCGGAAACGCGGCGAACATTTTCGCGCGTTTCGATGACCTCAATAGCGGGGCGCAACGTGTCCCCATAAGGTTGGGTCACCCCGGCCACCCAGCCTTCGGCGTCGCCCCGGCGAACCATCATGGCGGCGAAATAGTTGAAATTTTTCAACATCCGGTCGCGCGCTTCGCTGCGCGTGATCCCCCGGCGCTGACGGAGCTGGTAGAAAGCCTCCGCGTACGCCTCCAGATTTGGTGCGGACGCCGGATCGACAATCTCGGCGGCAAAGGGATGCAGGCCCAGTTCGGCCAGCTTGCTTTGAATGATCGCCGGCCGGCCAATCAGGATGGGCTGCGCCATCTCCTCTTCCGCCAGGTGATAGGAGGCGCGGATAATCTTCTCATCCTCGCCCTCCGAAAACACGATGCGCTTGGGCGCGGCTTTGGCGCGATGCCAGATGCCCTGCATCACTTCATGGGTGCGCGCCAGCCGCCCCGAAAGTTGTTCGCGATATTCCTCGATATCGATTTTGAGCTGTGCAACGCCGGTGCGCATGGCGGCCTCCGCCACCGCCGCGGCTTCCCATACCAGAACGCGCGGGTCAAAGGGTTTGGGGATGACGTAGTCAGGGCCGAATTGCAGGCGGCGCAAGCCGTAGGCGCGCAGGACGGAATCGGGCACGTCCTCCTTGGCCAGCGCGGCGAGGGCGTGAGTGGCGGCCACTTCCATTTCGTGGTTGATGGTTCGCGCGCGCACATCCAGCGCCCCGCGGAAGATAAAAGGGAATCCCAGCACGTTGTTCACCTGATTGGGAAAATCGGACCGCCCCGTGGCGATGATGACGTCTGGCCGCGCGGCCTTTGCTTCCTCGTAGCTGATCTCCGGAACGGGATTGGCCATGGCAAATATGATGGGCTGATCGGCCATCGAGCGCACCATCACCGGGGTAACGCAGTTGGCGACCGAGAGTCCCACGAATGCATCGGCGCCTTTCAATGCGTCGGCCAGGGTGCGCGCCGAAGTGCGGGCCGCCAGGCGTGCCTTATAAGGATTCATGCCCTCGCTGCGGCCCTCGTACACCACGCCCTTCGTGTCGCAAATGGTGATGTTTTCCCGCCGCACTCCCAGGCGGATATAGTGCTCAGCGCAGGCAATGCCCGCCGCCCCGGCGCCATTGATCACCACGCGCACTTTGTCCAAATTCTTCCCCACCAGTTCGGTGGCATTCAGCAAGGCGGCGCCGGAAATGATGGCCGTGCCGTGCTGATCGTCGTGCATGACGGGAATGGACATGGTTTTGCGCAGAGTTTCCTCAATCAGGAAACACTCCGGCGCTTTGATGTCTTCCAGATTGATGCCACCGAAAGTGGGTTCGAGGAGTTGGCAAAACTTGATGATTTCTTCGGGATTCTCGGTTTTCACTTCCAGGTCAAAAACATCGATATCGGCAAAGCGCTTGAACAACACTGCCTTGCCTTCCATCACCGGCTTGCCCGCCAGCGCGCCGATGTTACCCAAGCCCAGCACGGCGGTACCGTTGGAAATCACGGCCACCAGGTTGCCGCGCGCCGTGTAATCAAAACTGAGTTCCGGTTTTTTCTCGATCTCCAGGCACGGTTCGGCCACGCCCGGGGTGTAAGCCAAGCTCAGATCCCATTGGGTCCGGCAAGGTTTGGTGGGCACCACCTCGATCTTGCCCTTCCGGCCCCTCTGGTGATAATCCAGCGCGTCCTGTTTCCGAATTTGCATGGCTTGCCTCCCTAACATCGATGGTCAATCTGTGCTCTTGGGGCGATCAGCCTGCCCATGGCAAGTGCCCCACAATGCCGCAATTTTCGCCCCGGAAGCCCGTTTTCGGCAGTGCCGGGGCTCACCCTTACTTGTGACGCTTGTCACAGTTATCGGACCGGTCGGGAACCTATCATCGGCATGAGCGGTCAGAAATGGGGTTCAGGGCGCGATAGGAAGTGCCCGCTGAAGGTCTTGGTACGGCCGGATGTTGTATTGAAAGGTTTCAGGGTGTAGACTCCGGCCGAAATAGATCAAGCAACAGAAGTAGCTGAACCAGGGGCGGTAAGCCCGAGAGAGAACGGCATCCCGCCTAAGGGGTGCGAAAAGGAGAGTTTTATGAGTACGCAGACTTCCCGTCATACGGCCAGGAATATTTTCCTGCTGCTTTTAGCAATGGGCGTGGCCATAGCGGTTCTGAGGCCGGCACTATCCCAGGATCAGACGACTAAAGATAAAACTGAAAAAACCACGCCACGCGATTCCACCGATGTGTCAGGCGCCAAAACTTTCCGCTACTATTGTGCCTCGTGCCATGGAGCGGACGGGAAAGGGCATGGCCCGGTGGCCGCCAGCTTGAAGGCCGAGCCGGCGGACTTGACAATGCTTAGCCAGAAAAACGGGGGCAAGTACCCCTCCGACCATGTGCTCTACGTGCTGAGCAACGAAGGTCAGGAGTCCGTCCACGGCTCGAAGGAAATGCCCGTGTGGGGGCCGATATTCCGTAAGTCAGGCGGCGGCGACCAAAACTTGGGCCGCTTGCGCTCGCACAACTTGACAGATTATATCAAGTCAATTCAAGCTAAGTGAGCTTGGAGGGAGAGTACCCTCGAAGTGAAGCTCGATGGCGCGGCCAGAGTGGGTGTAGGGGACGAAACCCGTGTTCGCTGAACGAGCCGCCAGAGGAGAAGACTATCTTGGAATTCGGGAATGAATCCTGAGTTCCCTCATCAAAGGTGCGATCATGTCTGCAAAACGCATTGGTATTTTAACTGGCGGCGGGGACGTCCCTGGGCTGAATTCGGTGATCAAGTCCGTGGTCTATCGCTCCAGCGAGTTGGGCGGGGAAGTGATTGGGATCCGGCGCGGGTGGGAAGGCCTGACGCACGTGAATCTGGAAGATCCCGCAAGCAAGGCCCGCTACATTTTGCCCTTGAACCGCGAGAACACGCGCACCATCGACCGCACCGGTGGAACGTACCTGCATAGCTCGCGCACCAACCCGGCCAAGATGAAGAAAGTGCCGCCCACTCTCCAGGGGGGTGAATTCCCCAAAGTGGAGAGTTCCAAGAAAGGAGTGACGTCATCCAACTATGACATCACTACGGCGGTGCTGAAGAATATTGGCACACTGGGCCTGGACTACCTGATTGCCATCGGCGGTGACGACACGCTGAGCTATGCGTCGCGCCTGGGCAAGGAAGGCATGAAGGTGATTGCCATCCCCAAGACCATGGACAATGACGTGCGCAACACCGAGTACTGCATCGGATTCTCCACCGCCATCACTCGCGCCACGGAAGCCATCGAGCGGCAACGCACCACGGTGGGCTCGCACGAGCGCATTGGCATCTTCCGCATCTTCGGGCGCGACGCCGGATACACCGCGCTCTACTCGGCCTACGTTACCTCACTGCGCTGCGGCATTCCGGAATACAAGTTCGACCTCCCACACATGATCGAACTGCTGATGACCGACAAGGCGGCCAACCCCAGCAACTACGCCCTGGTGATCGTTTCCGAAGGCGCCGAATGGGAAGGCTACCAGGTTCGCGAGTATGGCGAAGCGGACGCGTTCGGCCATCGTCACAAGGCCAACGTGGGCGAAGACCTGAGCGCGGAAATCAAGAAATCCACGGGCGAGGAAACTATCGTCAGTGACCTCACGTACGACCTGCGCAGCGGCAGCCCGGACTTCGTGGACAAGATGGTGGCCAATACATTTGCCGGAATGGCTATGGATTGCATCAAGAAGGGCGAGCACGACCTGATGATGGCCATTTCCAAAGGGTGCTACGCCGCCGTTGAGATTCCCGACCCCAAACTGGGGCCGCGTAAGGTGGACGTGGAAACCATGTACAACACCCAACGCTACCGCCCCATCTACGCCAATAAACTGGGCCTGCCTATTTTCCTCACCAGGGCGTGAAGGCCCTGAAACCAGAAAACCGTAGGCAGCGGAGAGCTGGGAGCGAAAGCCGGCGGAGTCTGTCTCGTCTTTTGTTTGTGACCTTTCGGAAATCGACCCGGACGCGCCTGGGTCAGCGAAAGAATTGATCTAATCGACGGGCGCGTGCCAAATTCCTTCACGCTTCAATCACCAATTGCCGATAGTCGATGTAGGGGAGTGCGGGCGGCCGCAAACCAATAGACTGTAAACTGTAGACAGAATACGGCTGAAAGTAGCCGGTGGAAAGTAGGACCTTCAGAGTTGGATTCTGATAACTTGTCGCAGATTATTTTTGAGCTCTGCCATTTCTTGGTGGAACTCTGCAGTGAATTTTTCCCAGTTGCAAGTCTCAAAAGAGGTTCACCACAGAGCGCACGGAGGAGCACAGAGAAATCGTCTCTGCGTCACTTTGTGTTCTCCGTGGTGAAACTTTTTTCTTTGGTTCCAGCTCTGCAGGGTAGGTAGTGTGCAGAGGGCGGACTGGGAAGAGCAGCCGCGAGACAGAGGAATTGCCCCCCTCGCGCTGTCCACCTTCACACGTGGGCGAGTCAACCGCTCCCAATCAAGCCACGGTGCTGACGGCGCTCTCGGAGCGCGACAGCGCTTTTTGGAGGGCAGGGAGCTCGGGCTCGCCGCGGCCTAATGGGAGTTTTACTTTCCCGCTCTGCGTGGCCGAGCGGCAAATCGCCATCATAATTTCAAAACCCTTGTAGGCGGTTTCGCCGTTGCAGGGATGCAGGCGATTGGGATCGTCCAGCCAATCGGCCATTTCCTGGATATAAGGAACCATGTCGTGAACGTAGTCCATGCATCCGGGGGCGGAGATGACGCCTCCGGAATCGCGAGTGATAGCGCGCCACCCTCCGCCGGTCAGCACTTCGGCAAAACCCTCCGTCCCTTGCGCGCCCACGCGGCACTTGCGCCACCAATAATCGACTTCGGGAACATCGGGCGCACCATCGCCGGATTCCACGATGCCGCGCACTCCGTTGGAGAATTGCACCAGGCCCGCCACGTAGTCGGGCGAAGGGTGATTGTCCTTGAACTTCTCCGTTCCCGACGCTTGCCCCACCACCCACTCCGCCTCGGCGTAATTGTTGTACCAGCGCGTGTACTCAATCAGGTGGGTGAGCATGTGCATCATCCACCCGGTGGCCGTGCCGTAGACGGTGTGGACGCGCCCGATGGCGCCGCTCGCAATGATTTCCTTCACCTTTTGATAGTGCTCGCCGTAGCGATGCTGGTGGCTGACCACGGTTTTCACTTTTGCGGCGCGCGTCAACTCCATGATGTCCAGCGCCTCGTTGGTGGAAAGAGCGATGGGCTTCTCAAACGCGATGAGTTTCGCTCCCGCTTCCACGCCCTGGCGCACCAGAGGAATTCGAATATTGGGCGGCGTACAAAAGCAGAAAATGTCCGGCCGGGTCTTGGCGAGCATTGCGGCGACGTCGGTGCCCGTCGGGGGATTGCCAAATTTTTGGGCTGCTGCCTCGGCACGCGGAAGATCAACATCGCACAGGCCCACGAGCTGGAAGCGCGGGTTCTTGAAGAATTCCTCAGAGTGATGAATTCCCCGCTTGCCGCAGCCGGCAACCACCACCGTGTACTTCTTGTCGACGCTCATCGATAGCCTCTCCTCCACCTAAGTTGGGCGGCATCTGATTCAGAGTTCAGTGTCTGTCATGCGGCCTTCTGCTTCGCGGTCCACGCCTTCTCCCATGCCCGGATGGTTTTGATCACCGTCTTCGCTTCCTTCGGAGTCAGCTCGGGGTACATCGGTAGTGACAGCACGCTGGCTGCAGAGCGTTCTGTGTGCTCGAGTGACCCGGAGATGCGCGCCGGGCGCCCCCACGGGTAGCCCTCCTGCTGGTGAATGGCGATGGGGTAGTGCGTGAGCGCCGTGATTCCCTGTGCTTCCAGGTAAGCCTGCAAATCATCGCGGTGGGGCGTCTCGACGACGTACAAATGGTAGACGTGGCGGTAGCCCGGAGTGGCATAGGGCAGCTTGAGCGAAGTGCCCGCGAGTCCTTTGTCATACAATTTGGCCGATGCTCGCCGCTTGTCACTCCACTTGTCCAATTGCTTCAGTTTGACGCTCAGGACCGCAGCATGGAACTCGTCCAGCCGGCTGTTGTAACCGATGGTGTGATGGGATCGCTTGAGCGAGCCGTGATTGCGCAGCTTGCGAATCTCCTGCGCCAGGTCGGCTCGATTGGTGACCACGGCGCCACCGTCTCCGAAACAGCCCAGGTTTTTTTGGATGATGAAACTCGTGCACATCGCGTCAGAAAGTTCGCCGAGCGTGAATGTCTCGCCGCGAGCTCCCAGCGCCTGGGCGTTATCTTCAATGACCAGCAAATTGTGAGCCTTGGCAATTTTCGCCACTGCCGGCATGTCGGCGGGTTGGCCGTAGAGGTGAACGGGAACGATCGCCTTGGTTTTGGGCGAGATGGCTGCCTCGATCAGGTTCGCATCGATGTTGCAGGTTTTCGGGTCGCAATCGACAAAGACCGGTGTCGCCCCCGCCAGCCATATGGCTTCCGCCGTGGCAAAGAAGGTGTTCGAAGTGGTGATGACCTCGTCTCCCGGCCCAATCCCCAGCGCCAGAAACACCAGCCAAAGCGCGTCGGTGCCGGAGTTTACGCCCACCGCCTCTTTCGATTTGCAGTAAGTCGCGAGCTCCTGCTCAAATTGTTTCACTTTGGGCCCGAGCACGTAGGTGTCGCTTTCCATAACTTCAAAATAGGCCGCATCAATTTTTTTCTTGAGACTGCGATATTGCCGAACGTGGCCGTAAAATCCAATTTTTCCTTTTGCCATTTCATTCCTCCATCAGAAAACGTGAAAATTGAGACCCAGCGAACTGCGGGCTGAAGGTCACTTCAAACTTCTCCTGCAAGAGCAATTCCGCTTCTTCGCGGCGCCCATTCTCCACTCTATAAGCCAAACAGGAGATGCCCAGTATAGCCAAAAAATGCGGCCGTTTCATAAATTCCTTTGGCAGTTTGTTGAAAAACGTTTTCTCCAATGTCATTCCGAGCCCTCCGCTGTCATTCCGAGCGAAGCGAGGAATCTCGCTCTGAAAATACAGGCAATGCGAGATTCCTCGTCGCCAAAGGCTCCTCGGAATGACAATTGGGCGAGTTCTTCAACAAACTGCAAGCTGGCTCGTATCCTGGCGAGTGGTTGCGCTCGTAGGGTTAATACGCGAATCCATCGGGTTGGGTTTCGGCGCCGACCCAGACTTCATGGTCGATGAAGTCGCGGCCGGCGGCCAGCGCCTTGCGGTTGGTTTCAAGCAGGGCCACTTTTTTGACTTTGTCTTCGATCACGCCCAGCGCGGTTTCGGGGGCGAGGCACTCGGTCTCTTCCAGCAGCGCGCCCATCATCACAATATTGGCCGTCTTGGCGGAGCCGAGCTTGTCCGCAATTTCCGAGGCTGGGATGCAAACCACCTTCGCCTCCGGCAATTCGAAATCCGCCGGGAGTTTTTCCCCGTTATAGAGGATGAGCCCGTCGGGCGGAACGCTGGCGGCAAACTTGTGGAGCGAAAGCTCATTCATGGCAATCAGCACGTTGGGATGGGAGATGACCGGCGAGCCGATGCGCTCTTTGGAGAGGCATACGTGGCAATGCGCGCTGCCCGAACGCATCTCCGGGCCGTAAGAGGGCAGCCAGCTCACTTCCAGCCCTTCACGCATGCCCATCTCGGCGAGCAACTGGCCGAGCAGCAAAACACCCTGACCGCCGAAGCCCGCCATCTTTATTTTTAGAGTGTGAAAATGATGCTCGCGTTTCGAGGTGGCAGATGGATCAGTCCCCTTAGAGCGGTTTCGATTTAAGTGCTTACATACCCGCAAGAGGCGAAGAAGTTTGTGCATTCGCTTGGGGAGACAGTATTAAGCAATTCCCCGATTTCCCTCCACAGGGCATCGATATC
>JBGPCF010000155.1:0-14205 GCA_041481635.1 Terriglobia bacterium
ACGACAAAAGTAAGAACCAAAACAAAATGAAAGGCAAAAACCAAAAACAAGAAAAGGGGACACTTCTAACGAGGTAAGAAAGGGGACATTTCTAAAGAGCTTTGACAAGGTGCGAGCAACCGGCCTCGACCTCGCGAGGTGACGGTGCTAGAATGTGAATTGCTGGGCGGCCAACGGACAGTGGATAACATCTGGCGACACCAGGGCTATCGCACACAAAAGAGTTTCGGGCATGCCGCCCCATCGCTCGACTGAAAGGAGAGGACCCATTCCTCGTCTGGGCCGCCCAAGCCGAAGCCTTCGCGATCCGCAGAAAGTCGGGCAGGCGATTGCCTGGAGCCGGCGGGATTTTCTCCGCGCCACCACCCATACGACCGCGGCCAGTGCGCTATTCAGTTTCGCTCCGCTTCGAGCACTCGCGCGAACGCGAATCCAGAAGGCTGTCGTCGTCACGTTTGGCGGTGGGGCACGCGACGAAGAGACCTTCATGCCCGAGGGCCAGGAAAACATCCCTCACCTCCTAACCGAACTGATTCCCCGCGCTACATTCTTCACTCAGGTGGTGAACCGCGGCATCCTCGGGCACTACGTGGCCACGGCCAGCCTGGCCACCGGCGTGTATGAAAAGTTCAACAACTTTGCGGCCGTCCCTCCCGAGAATCCCACGGTGTTTGAATATTTCCGCCGGGACTTGAAGCGTCCAGCCACAGACACTTGGGTGGTGGCTCCCAGCAACGGCTTTAACCGCATTGGCGAGAGTGGCGACCGCTCGTACGGCCCCGGCCACGGGGCCGGCGTGATTCTCCCCAAGCGCCTGCTGGCGAGCGCTCTGGAATCCAATTCGGGGACCCACTACGAACACCTCCTTCGCGACAATTATGAGACGCCCCTTTACGCCCCGCAGGTGAGCGGCAACGAGGTGGAGATGCATCAATTGGCCGGGCTGCTCAAGCTCTCGGTGGAGGAGTTCACCACGCATGCACGCACCCTGTCGAGCCCCGACGAGCTTTCGGTTTATGTGGCGCGGCAGCTTATGCGCCAACTGGCGCCCAGCCTGCTTTGGATTACTCTCCACGATATTGACATCGCCCATTCGGGAACTTACTCGCTCTATATTGACGGTATCCAGCGCTCGGACCGCCTGTGCGCGGAGATCTGGAAAATGATTGAGAGCGAGCCCGAGTACGCCGGCAAGACCACCATGTTTATCCTGCCCGATTTTGGCCGTGACTCGGATACCAATGCGGGTGGCAACGGGTTCCAGCACCACCGCACTGGTGACGCGCTTTCCCGGACCACGTGGATGATGGCGATGGGTCCTGGCATTCGGGAAAACGTGGTGGTCAATCGCCCCGTGGATTCCATGGATCTGGTGCCCACTCTCGGCACCCTGCTCGGTTTCGCCACAGGATCGGCGCAAGGCAAGCCGCTGCCGGAGGTGCTGTAGGGCCATGCTTCCCAGCCAACTCACCAGCGGACACTTCAAGAACTATCCGCCCAAGGCCCGCCGGCTCGCTGCCGGGCAGATTGAATTACTTCGCCAATTGCCGGAAAGCTTTGTGCCGCTTCTGCTGCGCGAGATGATTTCATACGATTGGAAATTCCCGGCGGAATGCAAAGATCTCGATCGACAGTTAAACTACCTGGGGTCACTGTCGCAGGAGCAACGCGAGCGATCGATGGCGCCCTTCGCGCAACTGCGCCTCTCCAGCGACCTCAATCGAGTCGATTGGGTGAATTCGCCCGGACAGTATTCGGAGCAATTGAGCGCTCACCTGTGGGCGACACATCAGATAGACGCATTCCACGAGGCTGCGACGGAGTACCTCCAGAAAGTCGATGCCGCACTGCCGCCCGAGCCGCCCCCCGTCCCGCGGCTGGGACTGGCGGTGGTGGGCAAAGGAGTGGAAGAAAACAAATACCCACTTTTCCGCAAGCTGCGCCCACACGGAGTTTTTTTCAAGCAGGTCAAGCCGGAGAATGGATTGAATGCTCTCCTGGAAACCGTCTCCGCAAGAGCTGCGGCCCATCCCATTCCGTTCGCGCATTGGTATATCGATGGCGGCGCGCACGAGACTGCAATGGGCGCGGGGGTCACCAGCGTCTCCTACAACGCGCTCGATTCCATCCGCAGCGAGTTGCTCAAGAAGATGGAGAAAGCCATTCAGGCCGGCATTGGGGGGCCGGAAGCGCTGCGCACGATGATGGCTGAGATGCGCCCCGAAGAAGTGGGGCTCAGCGTCGCCGCGAACGATGCGGTGTTGAGCCACTTTCAGGTGAGCGTGTTGACGGAGGGCTCGGGCACGCAAATCTTCAGCACCACGTTTGTGCAGTGGGCGGCGCGCGAGGCACTGAGGCGCGCCCAACCCAACACCCTCCTCGCCCGCTTTGCGCCGCGCCAGCGCCAGCGGCCCATGAATGAATTACTTTCCGGAAAACAACAGAAGGTGGAACTCGATCCCGCCGGCTCACTCGTCGATGCGGACATGGGCGCGTTCTATACCTGGCTAAACCAACAGCGTCTGCCGGGCAGCCAGCAATCGAGTTTCCTCGTCTGGTTTGAAGGCCACCACGAAGCTTTGGCCATCGCCCCTTCTCTCCCCAGAGGTACCGAGTCCGACAGCCCGGTCGACATGAAAACCCTGCTCGCCCAAATCATCTAGCGAGCGTGGCTCACTGGGAAATCCGGCCTAAGGCTTGGGGTTTTCCTTTAGGGAATCGACAAATTTCTGGATCTCCGCACGCTGTCGCTCCGATTCCGCCAACTGCTGTTTGCGCATGCGGTCGTGAATCTCGAGTTCCTGCTTGGCCAGAGCCGGCTCTCCGGTGCGGGTGTAAGCCTGGGCGAGGCGGTAATGCGCGTCCGCCATGTCGGGCTGAAGGGCGGTCGCTTGCTTATACTCCTTGACCGCTTCAGGGAACTGATTTAGCTCGGCGTAAAGATTCCCCAACTGGAAATACGCCTCGGCGAATTTGGGATCGAGCGCGAGGGCTTGCCGCAGCAGAGATTCGATTTGCTGTGAGCTCGCACGGCCCCCCTCACCTAGCTGCCCTTTCCACAAGCTCATGGCGTAATAGTGGAACGCCTGAGCATTCTGCGGCTGAACCTTCACAAAGTGTTCGAGGCGCACCAGGATTTCGCCCGCGTTGCTGGCGGAGACGTTGTACATCTTCCCCAGGAACATATAGGGCCGCGGGTCAGTCGGGGTAAGGTCGGCGGCAACGCACATGGCTTTGATCGACTCCTCGTAGCGGCCGCGCGAATACAGCGCGACGCCGTAGCCAATCTGAAGCATGGCCGAGTGGGGATAGCGCTCGACTCCGCCAGTGAAAACCTGGATTGCGGCGTCGAAGGCTCGATGCAGGAGCAACTCGCTTCCCCAATCGAAAATGTTTTCTTCGCTCGGGTCCATGTGCGCGGCGCGCTCGTATTCGTGGGCCGCCGCCGCGTAATCTCCCGCGCTTTCTTCCGCCTCCCCCAGCAGGTTGTGAAGGTCGGCGGTATCCGGACGCGCCATCATCTGGCGGATTTGGTCACGAGCCTTCACCGGCTGGCCGGTGTCGACGTAGGCCAGCGCCAAGTCAAAACCATTGTCGTAGTGCGACCCACCAAGGTGCTCAGCGGTTTCGAGATAGGGAACGCCCGCGGCTGATTTCCTCACCTCAAGATAGAACTCTCCCAGGTTGTGATTGGCCTCATAACTCTTGGGTGATTTTTCAATCTCTTGTTTAAGGTGAGCCTCCATTGCAGCCAGCGCCTTGGGATCCATCCCCTCTGTGGCATGGCCAGGCCCATTGCGAGCGGCGCCAGAACCCCTCTTCATACCTGTGACACCTTGAAGCAAACGGTTGGAAGTTCTCGCTTGTCCGGGCGAGGAATACCCGCCGGCATCCACCGTGCTGTCCACAGAGCTTGGCTTCATGGGAGTGCTGTCATCATAGCTGGGCCGGGCGGAGATGGAACCTGCCGCGCCGAGGGGCGTTAGAGTGAAGCCCAACGTCACCGGCTGCGCAGATTTCACGTCAATGTGGGCGCGAGTGGCGGGCTTAAAACCCTCAGAGGTGACAGTCAGAGCGTACGTGCCGATTGCCACTGAAGTGAAAACGAATTCTCCGTCCTCCGAAGATTGCGCAGACTGAGTGGAAGAATTATCTTCATTGGTAAGAGTGAGCTTGGCGCTGGCCAACGCTTTTCCGGATAGGCTCCGGACGTCACCAGATATAGTCGCGGGGGCTCCTTGCAATGAAACGCCCTGAATCCCGGAGAGAAGACCCGTCAGCAACACGAGAGAGGATGCGATCAGCGCCGGGGTCACCCGACGGGCGGCAGTGCGCGCGCGCGTCAGCCAGCCACTCGGTTTAAAGAAAGGATGGGCCATCTCTTCAGGTCGACCTACATCCAACATTGAATACATTTGGCGTAGCCCCGCCAGTTCGAATTGCGCGCCACTATTGTCCGGCGGGAGAGCCCTTGGTCGAATAGATAAACTGCTGGATTTCCATTCGCTGTTTATCAATTTCCGCCAGATGCCGCTCGCGGTATTCCTGGTGGAGCTTGAATTGCTCATTCGCCAAATCCTTGTTTCCCAAATGCACGTAGGCCTGGCCCAGACGGAAGTGGGCATCAGCGATATCCGAAGAAAGCTTGAGCGCCAGTTGATACTCTGGCACTGCCTCCGCGTACTGTCGTCGCTGAGAATAAAGGTTCGCGAGCTGAAGATGCGCCTCACCGGAAGAGGCATCCAGAGCAATGGCTTTCTTCAGAAGTGACTGAACCTGGTCCAGGTACTCCTGCGAGGTTTCCGATCGCCGGCCTTTCCAAAGGCTCATCGCGTAATAATAAGCGGCTTCCGCATCCTGCGGGCGGAGGTTCCCAAAGCGGCGGAAGCGCTCCACCACCTCGTCCGCCTGGCTGGGGGAGCGATCGTAGGCCCGGCTCAGGAAGAAATAGGTGTGCGGGTCAGCGGGGGCGAGGTCGGTGGCATGCATGAGGGCTTTCACGGCATCGTCGTAACTACCTCGAATGTACAGGGCAAGCCCGAGCCCGACCGAGAGGCGCGCGGAGTTGGGAAAACGTTTCAGCCCTTCGGAAAAAACGTCAATGGCGGGATTGGTAGTCTGGTGGACCAGCAGTTCCCCGCCCCAATCGAACAGGTTGGATTCACTGGGATCGAGGTGCGCGGCGAGCTCATATTCATTGGCCGCCGTCACAAATTTCCCGTCCTTTTCCTCGACCTCAGCCAGCAGGTTGTGGAGTTCGGCGGTATTCTGTTGCTTGAGAAGGTCGGTAATCAGCCGCCGGGCATCTCCCAAACGCCTGCTATTCGTGTAGGCCAAAGATAGGTCATACCCGTTGTTGTAAGAGGAAGGGTCAGCGTGTTGAGCGTTTTCCAGAAAAGGAATGGCCGCGGCAATTTTTCCCGCGCGAACATAGAATTCGCCGAAATTATGGTTGGCGTCGTAGTTGCTGGGCTCGAGAGCGATCGCCTTCTTGAACTGCGCTTCTGCCTCGTCATTCTTTCCGAGCTTTGAAAGGTTGACCGCCAAGTTGGCCCGGGCCGGCCCGGAATTCGGCCTTAGTTGGATGGCTTTCTCAAAGTGCAATCGCGCCTCTTGATCTTTGGTTTCTGCGGAATAAACGAGCCCAAGGAGTTCCTGAACGTCGAAATTCAAGGGTACCCGCGCCACCAATTCTTCCAGTTCATTGACCGCTTCCTGGTATTGCGCGGCATTGTAATGAGAAACGGCAGACTGAAATTGGCGATCGAGGGCGTCGCGGTTCTGCTGGCAGTAAGAGCTCGTGACCATGGATGCCCACAACGCTGCGCTTCCCGACATTGCAGCCACTGCCCATTGGATTCCTGACATAACGCATATTTTAGCACCGGCACGTGGCAGAGGGGAACTGTAGCTCAACAGGAACATCCTCGACCCATTCGGGCTGCTCCAAGAAATCACAGAGCCGTGTTTCGCCGCAGCATAAGCCGGAAAAAGTAAAGGGCGCCCCAATGCATCGGGGCGCCCTGGTTCTGAGGCGTGCGATCCAGATTAGAAGTAAAACTTCAGTGCAAATTGGATCTGGCGCGGGTCGTTGAACGGGAACCGCGTAGAACCAATCCTGCCGAAGTTTGAGTTTGTGAAGTCCGTTGACCCACCGATGGCGCTCACGCCGTTGCCACCAAACCCGGGAGCATTGAAGGTCGGATGGTTCAGAATGTTAAAGAACTCGCTCCGGAGCTCCATCCGGTAGCGCTCCGTTATTTGGAAGTTCTTGAACACCGAGAAGTCCAGCCGGCTGATGCCGGGGCCCGTCGTCTGGCTGCTCGCACCGCCGAGCGGGGCATAATCGGACTGCCCGATCGTGGTAGCCTTAACGGGCTGTGCGAAGGCGGCAGCGTTAAGGAAGCCGTCAACTCCCTTGCTTCCGTGCGGGTCCGCCCCCGGAACCAACAGCGCGTTGCACCCCATCCCCGTTGTCGTTCCAACGGGACAACCGATAGTCATCGGCTGGCCACCCTCGAGTGTTGTAATCCACTGAGTGCTCCAGCCGCCAACCACATAGTTCATTGCATGGCTGCTGTTGGCGAGGAAGCGTTTACCCCTGCCGACCGGAAGCTCATATCCACCGCTGAAGTGAAATACATTGCGAATATTGAAATCGCATATACCGTAGTCTCCCTGGATTCCGAAATTCGGGAGATACGGAGCGCGATACCCGATGGAGCCGCCGTTGAGCAGGTCGCCAGAGTCGCTTCGGCAGTTTGAATACGTGTAAGTGGCGAGGAGATTCAAGCCGTCAGAATAGTGCTTCTCCAAAGACAACTGAAGGCTGTGATAGTAACTGTCGCCTTCAGTTGCCGCGTAGCTGCCTCCCGTTCCGAAATCAGGGAACGGAACGTAGCTCACATTGCCAGGATTGGTCCCCGGACAGGTCGGCGCCTCCTGGCAAGTGCCCGGTGGGAGTATCTCCGACGGGAGGTTGGCACTCGGGAATACCTCCAGGTGGCGGGCCGTATTCCCAATATAACCCAACGACACGCTCATGGTGGGCGTTAGTTCGTACTGAAAGGTCATGTTATAGCCCATGGTGTATGGGGTTTTGTAGTTGTACTCGATGCCCCGAAGGCCGAGGCCCGACGCGTTGACCAGCGAAGTCTGGAGGGGTGTGCAAGTGAAGCCAAGTTCAAAAGTATAAGCCTGGGTGCAGCCTGGGGCGCTCGCACCCGGGACAGTAATCGGTGCTTCTCCGTTGGGATTGAAGAAAGAGAAGTTGAACTGGAAGGGATAGTTCTCGCCGATGTTGGGGGAGAATCCACGGTTTTCAAACCCACCGTAGAAAATCCCAAAGCCACCGCGCGCCACCAGTTTCGGGCTAACCTGATACGCGAAGCCGAGGCGTGGCGCAAAGTTCCCCTTCTGAGAAACGCCCAAGCTGGGATTGCTGAGGTACTTAACGGAAATGCCGTCCTGCGCCATGAGACTGGTGAAGCTTGCGGATAGAACGTCACCCTGTCGCTTGGTGGGAATCAAGTACTGAGCCCCTGTGCCCGCCGCGCCCGAGCCAGTGCCTGGCGCCCCCGGAACCCAGTTGGCCTGGGCGCCGAAGTGCTCATAAGTTTGGCCGAAGTAGTCCCAGCGAACTCCGAGGTTCAAGGTCAGTTTGGAGGTTGTCTTCCAATCGTCCTGGAAATAACCGCCCCAATAATTCTTCCCGTCATCAGTCAGTGAAATATTGGAGGTAAAGACCGAGCTCGCTCCCCCGACGTAATTGATCCCGCCCGGCACGGAGGTCGTAGTCGGCGTAAGGACCATCTGAGCTGGACCCATGTTATCAGTCGCCCCGTTGGGAATGTTGGTATATTGCCCTCCGTAGTCAAACTCGCCGTGTGACCAGGGTGGCTGGAGGGTCGAAAACTTCACGTGCTGGTACTCCATACCCATCTTGAAGTTGTGCTTTCCGTATACTTTCGTGAGGTTGTCGGTAACCTGGGTGGTCTGGCTGATTTCGTCGGAAGGCAGGAAGGCGTTGCTTCCCAGCGTGTTCAGGCCACTGATGCCGAATGCCGGCAGGCCGCCATTTTCGCAACACTGCAAGGCCTCCATACCCTGGATACCGTATTTGGCAGGAA
Source organism: Terriglobia bacterium (assembly GCA_041481635.1). GTDB lineage: Bacteria > Acidobacteriota > Terriglobia > UBA7540 > UBA7540 > DASYXZ01. The sequence continues at coordinate 8,130 of JBGPCF010000155.1, forward strand.
TCCCGAACTGAGTGGCGACAGGGCCAAACCGCGAAGTGTGGATGCGGTTCTCTCCAAGTCGCGCCTCGTTGATAGTGCTCGACGAGAACGAATGGGTCCAGCTCAGGGCTGCCTGAATCGAGCGTGCGCCTTGAAGGCCCTGCTGGAACGCTCCGCCATCCGCAAGTCCGCCGAACGGACCCGGGATGAATTGTGGATCATCAACATAGCTGAAGCGGCCAAAGATCTGGTCCCTATCGCTCTTGTTAAAGTCAAGCCGGGCGTCGAACGCAGGGCGATTTTCAGTGAGAGGCGGCGACGACGTAAAGTTGCCGAAAAGGCTCGAACCGGTGGCAGCGGGGTAAAGGTTTAGGAGCGCCACGGCGTTGGGATCAATCCGGCCGCCCGGAAGTTGATTGAGTTGGCAAGTCGAGTTGGCGGCACATAAGCCGGTAAAGTTTGTAATGTTGCCGACGGGAGTCGCAACACCTCCGACATTGTAGAACGGATCGCGAACAAAACCCGTCCCCGTAGCCGCCAATCCGGTAACCGGGTCCACCGCTCCGTTAGTGACCGCCCTGGTGGTTGCCGGGTCAAAAACTGTCCCAGCGGGCACCGTGCGGCCCAACAGGTCGGTGTGCGTACCGCTACCCGCCTGGCCGGTAATGAGATCAGCGAGATTCGCATACCCGCTGCTCCTCTCGAGGCCTGTGGGGACCGAGGTCGTAAAGACGCCTCCTTGCACCCTGCGTAATTCTTCAAAGTCCCCGAAGAAGAAAAGCTTGTTGTGTCCGTCGTACACGTGTGGAATCACAACGGGACCGCCGACCGTGAAGCCAAACTGATTCTGCCGGAACTCGCCCTTTTGGATACCGCCGGAGTCCTCAAAGAAGTCGGCCGCATCCAACTTATCGTTGCGGAAGAATTCAAAAACGTCGCCGTGAATGTCGTTGGTCCCGGACTTGATGGAGGCGTTCAAAATAGCCGCCCCCGAGCGCCCATATTGGGCGCTGTAGTCCGAAGTCTGCACTTTGAATTCCTGCACCGCGTCTACTGGGGGTAGAACGATGAAATTGGTACCGTTCAAGAAATCTACCGTGTTCGAATTGTTGTCAATCCCGTCAAGCAAGTAGTTGTTTTGAGCGGGCCTCATTCCGTTCGCCGAGAATGCGCCGGAAGCCGCATTGCCTCGTGTATCAGCCTGGGGCGTATTGACTCCGGCCACCACTTGAGCGAGGAAGGTAAAGTTGCGTCCGTTCAGAGGGAGGTTGTTAACTGACCGACTGCCCACCACCTGTCCCACGGAGGCGTCCTGGGTTTGGAGTGTGGGAGCGGCACCGGTCACCTCAACGATTTCGGTAACCACGCCAGGCTTCAGCGTGATGTCCGCCACCAATTGCTGCGAAATGTTCAGAGTGAGGTGGGCTTGAACGCCCTTCGAGAAGCCGGCGGATTCTGCGCTCACCGAATAAGTCCCGATTCTAACCGGCGTAAAAATGTAACCACCGTCAGGTCCGGAAGTGGTGGTGACAGTCAGGTTGGTGCCTTCATTGGTAAGGCTCACTTTGGCGCCCGGGATCACAGCGCCCGTCTGGTCCTTCACGGTACCGAGAACGGTCCCTGTGTCGATTTGGGCGTAGAGCCCCTGTGTCGCCAACAGCCCGAATAGCAGGACTGGGACGAGGCGTGCAAACAAACGAACGGAAGCATTCCTTCGCTCCATAGGATTTCGTCTCCTCATCGCGGATATTCTGTTTTATTTAGTAGCCCAGTTTCTAAGTTCTTCGTGGAACTCAGAGAGACCCGATTTCGCCCCGACGCAATACGCTTGCGCAAACGATTGCGCAGAAGCTAGCAGTTTCCACAAGGCCTAGCATCTTGTCAAGAGAAAAATAATGTATTTCTCTCGCGCCTTTAGTCATAAGCGTGTACGGGCAAACGCCATCGATCAGAAAAAGCTGGCCAGCGCTCGGAGAGCCCACACGCCACACAAGACGTTTCCGGCTAACGATCATCAGGTCCTTGCGGGCGGTCTATTGATCAGTGCCTCCGCCCAAGCTCGTGCTTGCTCAGATCTCACTCAATGAATTCGCCCCTACGAAGAGAAAACCAGCGAGCAAGCAGGCCTCCAAACTTGCAGCGAAATCAGCGAGCAGCTAATAGCCTCATTTCAATGCGATTTCACCGAGATATCTTGGGTATCGTGTGGATTTCTTTCTCCCCCTACTGTGGTTTTGTAGATTCGCTACATTAATTTGTATTAGGAAGTCCGCAGAAATCAATTAGATGATTCCGACATATTTTAGGATCAACTCGAGGTGGGTAAAAGGTATTTGCAAGCGGTTGCGCAACCGGCTTGCAATTTTAGTTGGGCCGCGCTATGGTGTCGAGGGAAGCGAAAATAATTAGACTGACTAAAGAGCCCCAAAATGAGTCGCCCCAAACAGACCGGAGCCTTGGTCCGCCGGCTTCCCTGCCGAAGTCTTGACTTGCACTTCGCTGGCAACCATGCCGACGAGACTAATATGCGAACCAATTCGGCAAACTAAGGGCTGAATAAGATGGCTCTACAGATGAAGGACGTTGCGCGGAAGGCCGAGGTTTCGGTTACGACCGTTTCCCATGTCATGAACAAGACCCGCTTTGTTGCCCCGGAGACGAGGCGGCGTGTTCTGGAAGCCATCCGCGAACTCAATTACCACAAGGACGCGCACGCCCGCCGGCTGGCAGTGGGTCGCAGTGATTTCTTTGGGCTGATCGTTTCTGATATCGAGAACCCTTTCTTTCCCGAACTCATCAAGAGTTTTGAAACAGCCGCCCTGGATTCCGGATTTGATATCCTACTCAGCAACACGGACTACAATCCCAAGCGAGCCCAGGCCGCTGTGCACAAGATGATTGAAAACAAGGTGCGGGGCGTGGCGGTAATGACGTCAGAGTTGGGAACAGCCCTGGCGAAGGAATTGACAGCCAACCAAGTGGCGGTGGTTCATCTGGACCTTGGGGTTGCAGGCCCCTTCATGAGCAACATCCGCGTGAATTATTCTGTGGGCATTTTCCAGGCCATCGACCACTTGCACGAACTCGGCCACAAGGATATCGCCTTTATTTCCGGCCCGCAGACCCTTCGATCCGCAATCGTCCGTCGAGAAGCTTTCATCGACGCTTTGAGGCGGCGGGGATTGTCTGCGCACTCGCTCGTGGAAGGAAATCATAAAGTGGAGGGGGGGATCGCTGGTGCCCGCACCCTGCTGGAAAATGGCCCGCTGCCCACCGCCATATTGTGCAGCAACGATCTGACGGCGATTGGAGTTATGAGCGCCCTTCGAGAGGCAGGCTTGAGCGTTCCCGAAGACATTTCAGTTGTGGGGTTCGACGACATTGATTTTGCTCGAATTGCTTTCCCACCTCTCACTACGGTCAATCTCTCGCGGGACCTCCTGGGAAAATTGACTTTCAATGCTCTACAGAAAATACTTCGCGACAAAAATCGGCGCGGCTCCGAATACGAAGTGGATACCAAGCTCGTGGTCCGCAGGTCCACGGCCCGGGCACCCGCCCATCGCATCCACGCTCAGCGCCTCAACACTTCTCAATTGTCTTCATTTCAAGAATGAGGGGGACTGGCTCGAGTGAGCGCGGGCAAAGCCGTCCTGGCGCCGCAGCCCAAGAGTGGTCAGGCGTGGAACTCCTGGCCTCAGGGGTTTTGATCGATCATCAACATCGCGGTTTGCAGAAACTGCTGGCGTTCTTCCGGCGAGAGGGTTTTCGAAGAAGCCGATTGAGACGCGGCCTGGGGCGCATTGGCCAGAACTTGGCGAATCTGATTTACGTTTAATGCGCCATGGGGGAAAAGCTTGTTGTAGCGGTCCAGCGTTTCGCGAGCCTGGGCAATCTGTCCCGTCTCAAAATAGAAGACTCCCAGAGCCGAATAACCGGTTTCCCATTCGGGGAGAAAATCGAGAGTGCGACTCAGGTATGCCGCTGCCCCTTCATTTCTGCCCTGTAAGACCGAAAGGAGTCCCATGCCCCAGCACAACCGCCCGGAATCGGGAATGCGTGCCAAGCCGCGGCGCAATGTTGCATCCGCAGCGGCAGCGTCCCCGGAGCGCATCTGGACGAGCGCCAACGAAAGCGAGTACTGATCATTATCGGGATTCTTCTCCAACACATTTTTAAAGATTCTTGTTGCTTCCTCTAAGCGCCCTAGATGCAGGTAAACGTCGCCCAGCAACTCCCCGTAGGCCGCATCCTGCTGGTCCGGTTGCGCCACTTGCTGCATCACTTCGAGCGCCTGCGGGTAGGCCCGTGCTCTAAAGTAGGCATTGGCCAGATTGTATTTGGCGTCATCGGAAGAAGGGTCGGCCTGCAGCGCCATCTGGAAATGGCGAATCGCCTCGGGGTATTGACCGTAACGAGCCAGCAATACGCCCACACCGAGAGTGGTTCGAAAGTCGCCGCCACTCACCTGATCGAGCTGCGCCACGGTCTGCAGAGCCTCCGGAGTGCGAGCCAGCTTCAAATAGGCTTCCGCCAACAGATACAGATCGCGCGGCCGGTCGGGATGCAAGCTGACCTCGTGGCGCAACTCTTCCACGTCAATTGCTTCTTTCCCGCCTTGGGGCAAGCTGGCCCGTTGACCGACGAAGTCAAATAAATGTTGGAGGGGATAAGGCCCCGGCTGGGGATCTTTTGACAGAGTTTCAAAAATCTTCAAGTCCCTCTGCGCCGCCTCAGCCTGATGGAGATTGCGTTCGGCAGTCGCCAGCTTGTAGTAGGCCTCCGCGGGCCGGGGCAACAACTGTGCTGCATGGCGCAACATCGGGATAGCCTCCGCGTATTTCTTTTCCGCCATCAGGACCCCGGCCATTTCATATAAGGCGTCATCATAATTGGGATTTAAATTGAGTGCCTGGGCGAGATATTTTTCCGCTTGGACGTAATCGCCCTGCTTGTGCGCAATGAAGCCCAGGTTGTAGAAGCAAGGCGAGAAATGCGGGTCCTTCTTTATACCCTCATTGAACGCTTGCTTAGCTTCGTCGTACTTTCCCTGATGCCGGAAGGACAATCCCATGAACAGGTAGGAGCGCGCCGAGGGGTCCAGTTGGATCAAGGTGTGGAATTCCTGCGCTGCCCGGTCCAATTTGCCCGTGGTGAAATAGCACTCGCCCAGGGCGGCGTGCAGGTCGGGGCGTTGAGGGGCGATTTTCACCCCTTCCTCGAGCACCTGGATGGCGTCTTCAAAATAGTCCTGCAACATGCTGATTCGCCCCATGAGGAAGATGACATCCGTGTTCTGGGGAGCGAGCTTGTGGGCGCGAACCAGAAGTTCCAAAGCCTCCGCGTTTTTGCGCTGATCGAATTCCGCCTGACCCAGGAGATACAGCGTGTCCGCAGAATCGGGTCGAAGCTGGAGGGCGCGATTCAGAATCTCCACGGCGCGGGCGGGTTCTTGGACGCGCAAATACGCTTGGCCAAGGTCGTGCAAAATCTCATAAGTGCCGGGCTGCAAAGAGTCGGCTAACTCAAACTCGTGAATGGCGGCACTATACTGCTTCTCGGAAGCGAGTAAGAGGCCCAGAGAGAAATGAATGCGCGGATCGCCTTTGGCCTGGTCTGAAATCGTTTTGGCCAGAGCTTGTCCGTGGGCAGTTTGTCCGCCGCGGAAGTAGACCCGAAGCAAGTTCAGAGAGGTGCTTGCATCGGGCGGCTGAACGTGCTGGAAGAAACTGATCGCCTGGCCGGGATGTCCCTGGGCCATCAGCACCAACCCCAAATTGTAGTTGGCGTCGCGATTCTTGACGTCCAGGCGCAACGCCGCGCGAAACTCCTGGGCGGCCATGTCGAGTTTTTGCTCGGCGAAATAACTGTTCCCCAGATTCACGTGGGTGGAAGCCAACCCGGGGTTCAGGCGCAAGGCTTGCTCAAAGGCCGCCACAGCCCGCTCGTATTGCTTCTCTTGATTATAGATAATACCAAGTAGATTGTAGCCTTCAGAGCTATGCGGGGCGGACTTCAGTCCGTCCATCACCGAATTCCGGGCGATTTCCAGATCGCCCTGACTCATGAATTTCCCGGCCTCGGCAAATTTTCCCCT
>JBGPCF010000156.1:0-14121 GCA_041481635.1 Terriglobia bacterium
CACTGGGCGTCGGTCAGCAACCGACCGTATCGCGCCATCGGCCCTCCCCCTGGCGCTGTCCACTTTGGCGATCCCCCTCCACAGAAAAACATCTACCCTAAATTCAGCCCCTTGTATAGGGTTTTGAAATGGCTTCTACTCATTGTCCTGCCATTCGCGACGCGGCCGAGAAACTGCTTCACTCCTCTTGCGCTCATCGCGGGCCGCAGACCAGGATTGCCCCGGTCAATTCACTTGGGTAAAATATTCTCTGCCGTGTCAATGACTCGCGAAGAGAGCACACCCAAGCGAGGTGAACCATCATGGCTCAAAAAAGGAAACTCCCGGTAGGTGCAAAGCAGCGAGAATGCCCGGATTGTCATCATTTTTTCAGGCCCATGACGGATGCACAATGGCGGGTGAACTGGGAGATACACCGGACACAATCAATCCGTCATCAAAAGACACTTGGCAAGGCGACAGCCCAAAAGCCGTGAAACGACTTAACAGAGAACCCCTTCCTACTTTGCCCGCCTTCGGCGGAGTCGTGGGGGCGTTGAAAGCCTTCCAGATAGGTATTGCCCACCCGTTTCCGATGTGGTAACTATTCTCTCGGACAGATAGGTCTCGCCCCTGAGAATTCATGGCAGCCAACCCGATTGACACATACCGCCGACAGATAGAACGCGAGCTGCAAGCCGGGAATGCCACAGAGCACACGCACAGGCCCGCGCTGAAAGCTCTTTTTGAATCGCTTGCAACTGGAGTGACCGCGACAAACGAGCCCCGGCGCGTTGAATGCGGGGCTCCCGACTTTGTGATTTCCCGCAAAGCGGCCCACGGCACGGTAACGCTTGGGCACATCAAAGCCGAACGCGTGGGCAAGGACCTGAACGAAATCGAACGCCCCGACCAGATGAAGCGATATCTTCTCGCCCTTCCCAATTTGGCCTTAACCGATTACCCGGAATTCCGCCGGTACGTGGGCGGAGAACTCCGGCACACGGGCGGTGTCCTAAATGTGTGTTGTCATTCCGGGGGATTAAGTCTAATTCTAGGCGAATGATTATGGCAGTCTTCTTTTTCCATGCTTTCATGCACCAAGAGCACGTATTCTTGGCCTCGCTGGTCGGACTCATTCAAAGGCATCACCAATCTGTATATTGCTTCGCAGTTGGCCTCCTTCGGGCAGGCTATGACATGCTGGTACTCCCTAGATAGCGCCCAAGAATTGATCTCATTCTGGTATTCCTGCATTCCATCTTCCCGGTAGGCCACAGCCCCAATAAGTATGGTCATAAGTTTTAGGCCCTCTCGATTCTGATTTTATGGCTTGACGAAGCATGATAGTCTACTAGACGTACTACCCCCGACGCCAGTCGGGGTTGGAAAGATTTAATATCGCGGGGGGGATACGCTCCACATTCTACACTAGGAGTGTGCCCCTATGCCAGACTTAACTTGCCAAGAACAAAAAGAAATCCGGTGCACTCAATGCCCCAGTAGAACTCCCTTGCGGCCAGACCCGGAAAATTTACAACGCGCAAAGGAACTTTGCTTTGATCCGCCATTGGATGAAGGCATTCGCGAAATCGTAATTGCGCTCATTGCGAACGGAGTGGAAACGTTTGAATCATGTGAGGGTGGGCCTGGACATAGCTTCCCAGAGCCGACTGTGCGTTTTGAGGGTGCATCGTCAGAAGGATTAAGAGCACTTTCAGTAGCTTTGGAAAATGGGCTTCCGATTTTTAGACTAAGGCGAGTTTGGGGAATCATTGATGGTCTGATTCATGGTCCTTGGTGGGAAATGACCTTTGATCCCCCAAAGAACTCGCCCCAATGGGCGCAGCGAGACACATCACAGAGATATGCTGCGCAGTCATCCCAGGTTAACGACCCTGCTGGTTCAATCTAGCGCAGTCTTCGCACAGCCTGTAATTGCCTGTGCCTGGCTTACGCTCCCATGCTGGTATGTCGCGGCCCGGAGGGCACGCATTGTTGTTGTGATGCACCCTATGCACAGGAAGTTTTTTAACCTCGTTGATGGAATAGAATGGAGCTACTTGACTCATACTGCCTCCTAGGTAAACTTCACCCTTCGACTTATTTTCGCTTGACACAAGTGGAAGCTTACTCCTAGGATGGAATCTGTCGAAGGAGTCCACCCAAGTTTCGTCTTTTCCCGCATCAAGTCCACATAGAGAGGGCAACCAAGGGAGTTGCCCAATGTGGCCCGTTTATTTGAGCATATCGGTAAACCGGTTGTCAAGAGTCTTACCCCCCACAACACATAGTCGGGAAAACAAAAAAACCACAATATCTTGCGGAAATCATGAAACGCTACGCCCCCAACAATTCATCAAAAGTCCACATATGGTCTGAGATTCCCGCTTCCATTGCGGGCGTGACTCTCAATGCCCCGTGCACGCGACAAAAATTGAAATGAGCAAAATGTAGAGCGAGAGCCGCTTTCAAATTCTCCCACTTCTTGCTGAAAGCGTTCGTCAATCCTGTCAGTCTGCGGATACACATACGCAACTGCAAGTTTTGGTTTTCAACGTGTGACGTGCATATTTTTCGCGGGTCTGGTTCGCCCCATTGTGGGACAGGCACGAAGTCTACTACTTCGGCAGGGGAGTAACGATGCTCGCCTTCGCCCGATGCTCCGTAGACCTTCACGAGTTGCGCGAAGTCAACGCGAGTTCCAAGGCTATATTGAACAGCATCGACGTAAGGCCGGGAGCCGTCCGTGGTGATCTGGAACTGCCCCGCGGTAGCCTCATTGATTTTTTCGGTGAAGGCCACCGTATCGCGGGCCGTGCGCCCACCGAGATGCCAAGAGATAATCAGTTTAGTGTTTCGTTCCATCCCGACAAAGCAATAGGCGTCACCGCGTCGCGGGTCACCGCTCACGTTTCGTTTTTCCTTGCAGCCCACGAAGCCCCAAATTTCATCACATTGAACATCCTTCACAGGGACAGCGCGAATTTTTTCTTCAAGCAATCGCTCACAGCGTTCACCGGCCACAACCAGGACGCGGAGTATAGTATCGCGGTGAACACCTGTAAGACGCTCAATACTGCGCACGCTGACGCCTTCCACAAGCATCCTGAGAATCAGAGTCGCCTTTTCAGTCGATGTGTACATACCGAAGAAATTCCCGTTGTAAGGCTCAGAATAAGTCTTGCAGCATTTGCAACAACGGAATCGCTGTTGGCCCTTCCGAGTCTTTCCGAATTTCCTGCATTGAGTCTGGCAATTATGACACGTCATAAAGGGCTCCTTGACTTTGGCAAGAAGAAGCCCGACAATCTGCTAGGGTCTGAGTGCGGGCTTCGACCGCGCTTGGATTTGCCCCGCTGCCAGTTAGCGCTGACAGCGGGGTAGTAAACTTGGGGTGAGCGAGGGGAGTCGAACCCCCAACAATCTGGACACCGGCCAGCCGCTCTACCATTGAGCTACGCTCACCACAAGCAGAAAGACAAAGGGGCACTCGTCGCAAACTTTCTGCTTCGGTGCCCCATTTGTTTTGCCCTACGAAGTGGCAGTTCATAATCACGCCGTAATTATGGCATTATTCTGCCGTCATGTCAAGTAAATAATGACATAAAAATATCACAAAAAAGACTTGACACGGTATGTTTTGTGTCATACCATGTTCTCCTAAAGGAGCACCAATTGCCGTAAATAGAGGGAGGAAATCGGCAATAGAGATAACCAAAAGAGGAGAGTCAATGGCAATGGAACTGAATAGAGTGCCGCGCATCGACCCCAATGTTGAATATGTGGGCGTCACCAAATTGCGGCAACTCAATTCCACTGAGTTGCGCGACGTGGAAAAGACGCTCGTCATTCAGGACAACGACAAGCCCTTGGCAGTTCTGCTTAAGTACGAACAGTTCTTGATTATGCAGAATGAGCTTGATTCGCTGCTCCAAACGATCTACGTCCTAATGAGCCAAGGGGAAAGGGCGGAAATCGCAAAGGGGATAGAACAGTTCAAAGCAGGCCAAGGAAAGAATGTCGATGAAATACGCGCTGCTTTGAAAACAAAAACCAAGTAGTTAAACTCGCGCCACCGGAGAGAATGTATGAACAGAAAGTGGATCGTGAAGTTAACTCCTAGTGCCGAATCAGCTTACTCGAAGGCTTTCGGCGACAGCAAAGATGAAAAAACAAAACGCGCAATGGGTGTGCTTGACGGTCTAATCGACCAGCTCAAGGAGGGTCATCTTATGACCTCGGATCACACCCTCCGTGGCCCTTTGTCGTGGATATATCAAGCTGGAAAAGATAGAACTCGAATTTTTTACGCACTATCTCATCCCACGGTGACAATTTTCCACATTTCGCATGTCTTAGGCGGTGACGGATCATATTCTGACCCCTATCCAATCTTCGCTAGCCTTGTAATGTCAGGTCGATATGATCAGGTTTTTGAATACCTGGGAGTTAGAAGGCCTCCGTGGACTGCCCCTGATTTATCTCCCCCCAATTTCCAATGAAAAACTGGCGACCCGTCCTTCCGAGGCCGCCACCAGAGCAACACACATTTAGGACACCGCCGGCACACGGCACGCCTTGCCCGCACTGCTGCGCCCTGCTAAACTGTGCCGCCATGCCCACACCTGCCTTCGGGGAAGCGTTCGAAAAGGTCAGCAAACTTGCGGCCACCTTTCAAGCCAACGAAGCCCGCTATCTGTCCCCCGACTACCAAGAGGCCGAAGCGCGCAAGGATTTCATCGACAAGTATTTCATCGCGTTGGGCTGGGACGTAAATCACGACCAACAAACCAACCCCTATGAGCAGGAAGTGAAGGTTGAGCCAGCCGTCTCGGCAGGCGGTCAGCGCCGCGCCGACTACGCCTTTCACCTCGCCCCCAATTATCGCGATGTCCGCTTTTTCGTCGAAGCCAAAAAACCGCACGGTGACATTGCTACCGCCGACAACTATTTTCAGACCATCCGCTACGCCTGGAACAGCGAGACGCCGCTGGCTGTGCTGACTGACTTCGAGCAATTCCATGTTCTCGACTGCCGTTACAGGCCTGATATCGGCACGGCGTTATACCGGCATGTCGGCAAGTACCACCACAGCGAATACATCGACCCCAAGAAGTTTGCCGAAATCTACTGGCTATTCTCCCGCGAGGCCGTCGCCGACGGTTCATTGGAGAAACGCGCCAAGGAACTGCCCAAGCCGCGCGGCAAAGCCGTCCAACACGGTCTGTTCCCCGGCGGCTACCAGAGCATTGACGAATCTTTCCTCAAGGAACTCGACGAATACCGCATCACCCTGGCCCACACGTTCAAGAACAAAAACCCCAAGCTCGACAGCGAAATGCTCACCGAGCTGGCCCAACGCACCCTAGACCGCCTTGTCTTCCTTCGCTTTCTCGAAGATAAAGGCATCGAACCCCAACGCCTCGTAGACAAGTTTGGGGATAAAGGCACAGCGTGGGAGGACTTTATCGCCGCCAGCCGGCGCCTCGACGGAATTTACAACGGCATTGTCTTTAAGGAACACGACACCCTCGATGATGACAAATTCCGCGTGGATGACACCACTTTTGCCGACATCTGCGAGAGTCTCGCGCACATCAATTCGCCCTACGACTTCAATGCCATCCCCATCCACATCCTCGGCTCGATCTATGAACGCTTCCTCGGCAACGTAATTGTCGCTACGGACAAACGCGTTCGGGTCGAGCCCAAACCCGAGGTTCGCAAGGCGGGCGGCGTCTATTACACACCTGAATACATCGTCAGCTACATCGTCGAGAACACGGTCGGCAATCTCATCGCGGGCAAGACACCCGACCAAATCGCTGAAATGCGCTTTGCCGACATCGCGTGCGGCAGTGGCTCGTTCCTGCTGGGCGTCTTCGATCTGCTGCTGACTTATCACGGCCACTATTACAACGAGAACCCTAACAAAGCCCGCAAAGGCGACTGCATAAAGCACGATGGTAAACTCTACCTTTCGCTTGGCAAGAAACGCGAAATTCTGCTCAACAACATCTACGGTGTGGACCTCGACGCCCAAGCCGTCGAGGTCTGCCAACTCTCTCTCTACCTGAAGCTTCTCCAGGAAGAGACGGAAGCCAGCACCCATCAGTATCTGCTGGACTTCGTCCACATTACCCAGATGAGGAAGCTCCTACCCGACCTCAGCAAGAACATCGTCTGCGGCAATTCGCTCATTGGCCGTGATATTCAATGTGATCTTTTCGGAGAAGAACGCAAACTCAACCCGATGAACTTCGAAGATGCTTTCCCGGAGGTGATGAAGCAAAGCGGTTTTGACGCCATTGTCGGTAACCCGCCTTACGTGCGGCAAGAATCACTTTCCAATATCAAAGTCTATCTGGAACGGCACTATAAATCTTTCAATGGCGTCGCCGATCTTTACACCTACTTCATGGAAAAATCCCTATCGCTTCTGAGACAAGGAGGACTATTCAGCTACATCGTGTCAAGCAGCTTTCTCCGCGCGACGTATGGGGAGCCATTGCGCCGACACTTAAAGACCGTTGGAACCGTGCGGCGAATGGTAGATTTTGGAGGGCTGCCGGTGTTTCCTAGCGCGAAAGACACATACGTTTGCATCCCACTCATTGAGAAGGCCACGGAGCCGAAGCCGTCACGAATTGAAGTGTGTAAAGTGCCTTCGCTCAAGGTCACGAAGCTGACGCCCTACGTTGCTGAGCATTCGTTCAACATCCCGCAGGAGAGATTCTCCGCCGAAGCGTGGTCATTAAAGAGCAACGCGGAAGCCGGTGTTTTTGAAAAGATCATGAAGCTAGGACAGCCTTTGGGAGATTATGTTGAGAGGAGGTTCTTCCGAGGCGTCACGAGCGGCTTGAATGAAGCCTTCATGATTGACGGTAAAACAAGAAAGGCTCTGATTGGGAAGGATAGGCGCAGCGCCGACCTGATTAAGCCTCTTCTAGGGGGAGAGGATATTCGGCGTTGGGTATTTCAGCCCAAGGACCTCTGGATGATCTTCACAAGGCGAGGAATTGAGATTGATAAGTATCCGGCCATTCGTGAGCACCTCTCGAAATGGAAAACAGAACTAAGCCCAAAGAAGGATTTGTCGGTTAAGGTTGGCCGCAAACCAGGTCGCTACAAGTGGTACGAGATCCAGGATGACGTGGCCTACTATCAGATATTCGAGTCACCCAAGATAATATTTCCTGATATCGCCAAGGGGCCTCGCTTCTGTCTTGATACAGAGGGCAACTATCTCGCCAACACTGCATACTGCCTCGGAACCGCCAACCGCTATCTGCTAGGAATTCTCAACAGCCGCCTCTTTTGGTTCGCAATCAGCAATATCAGCATTCCGTTCGGAATTCGCGCCGGCGAATACCGCTACCGGCTCATTTATCAATACATGGAGAAAGTTCCCATTCGCGCGATTGACTTGTCAAAGCCTGCCGACAAAGCACGCCACGGCGAGATTGTGGCGAAGGTAGACGCCATGCTGGAGGCAAATAAGCGGTTGGCGAAGGCGAATACGGACAAGGACAAGGCCTACTACGAAAATAAGTGCGCCGCCCTCGACCGCCAAATCGACCGCCTTGTCTATGAGTTGTACGGACTGACAGAAGAAGAGATCCAAATTGTTGAACAACAGAAATAAACACGTAGGAGGCAGGCCGCGACTGCCAGCTGGTAGCGCGGAGTTTCATCTTTTGAAACTCCGCGGCTATCAAGTTTGCGAAAAGTGGCTCAAGGACCGCCGGGGCCGGACTCTCACCTATCAGGACCTGGAGCACTACTCGAAAGTCGTCACGGCCCTGAGCGAGACGATCCGCCTCATGGCGGAAATCGACGCGGCCATCCCCAAGTGGCCGATTGAGTGAGAGTGCGACGGGAAACGCAATGGCAAAATCAGACGGCGAAAATCCGGGGCCTACTCGTCATGACATCTTTCCGCTGACGCCGACTATAGTCGTCAGCCGTGGAGCCCAGACCCCACGCGACCCTGAGGGCCTTGTAGCGCTACCCTATTGGGGCATGTCAGAACCGACTCAGTTGGTCGATCCGAAAACTGGCTTTCGCCTTCGCTGTCAACTTTGGCGTGTCGATTTTCCAATGTTGCGGCACAAGTTCGTTGAGAGCGGAATTCTCTATGGCCTGGAGGGAAATATTTTGTTGGCAGGGACATGGCTTTGTGCCATGTGTCAACGGAAGTCGAAGCCCAGCCCTGATTGCTCAAGGGCCGTCTCTGCGGCGCGGTCCTTGCTCCCCAGGCTCAGAAAGCTCAGGAGAAAGATTCGGGAAATCGATCTCGCGAATCAGGGCGGTCGCCTCATTGGTGGTCGCCACATGTTCCCTTTCCGGGACTTCATCCAGGGAGTTGACATGATTGAAAAATCCGTCTCTGTGATGGAGAGTTGGGTGCCGCGTCGATTATCGGAGGAAGGAGAGCGGGCATCCAAGAAGTGCATGGACGCCTTCTTCGGCCAGAAGGCAGTGGCCTACGCACTCTACAGAGTGTTCACGCGGTCCGCTGGATTAAAGTCAGTAGAAGCATTTCAGCGGATTGGTAAGTTCGAACGCGACTGCCAGCGCGTCAAGCGGACACCACCAAATGACGATTGGGTCGATAGGGTGCATTGGCAGGTGAACACTCTACACCCCCATGTTAAGGCCACGATGGACAGGATTTTGGTCGGATTGATTCGCGGCAAATGGCTTATGTCTCCCGACGGCAGGTGGCCATGGCCCATGGCCGGTTTTAGAGAAGAAGCCGAGAATCTTTAACTAGAAGGTGAATAAGCCCATCCATTTTCTTAACTATCCAGTTAGGTAGAATTTCTTCTTTACCCCCACCCTCAAACGACTTTCCTGACTTCCAAAGATGACTCTGTGATGCCAAGCTGTCACAAGGTTATGCACGATTTCATTCGCAGCAGTGAAAAATGAGGAAGAGATACTTATCAGTGAGGGAAGCAAGTGAATTCTGCAACGTGAGCAGTTCAGCCGTCCGCCTTTGGGTTTCCCAAGGCCGGTTGAGCTGTGTGCGGGCCGGGGGCAGGGTATTGATTGACCGCGAGTACCTGGAGCGACGCGCGGCAACCGGCGAACTGCTGGAGCCGCGCGGCGAGTGCGAACAGCGAGCGAACGAACCAAGCAGGGTTGCGCAAACGGCGTTGCGCAGCAACGCGCAGCTTCGGAACACAAACCAAACTCTCAAGGGAGGATGCGATGCTCGAATTCAAAATCAAAGGCCTCGACAAATTGACCAATCTGCTCGAAGTGGCCGAGGCGGCTTTCGCGGACCTTTCCGGCAGACTTTGCGAACTCCGTTTTGACCCTACCAAGCCAGAACAAGTGCAAGCTGCGGTCACGAAAATGGAAAAAGTCGTGGACGAACGGCTGTCCAAATTTCCCTACAATCCTCAGATTCAACAGTTGGCTCTTGGCCTCAAACGAAAACTCAAAGACCAAATCATCAACGGAGCCTCGCAAGTTGATGCAAGCACAATTCTCCGGGGAACCCCGCTTCGCTCTCTGCACGGGACCCCCTTCAACATCAGGGGGACCGCGTTTGACTCTCTGCACGGCACCCCGTTCAACATCAGGGGCACTCCGGCCAGGCAATTTAACCGCTGCGACCTTGCCTGGCTGGGAAACAGACACAGATAACATGTCCGATAGCTATTCAATAATATTCCAGGCGATCCAGGAAAGAGTCCCGGTCATCGCCACTTACAACGGTGCCCGGCGATTGTTGTGCCCCCACGCGCTGGGGACAAAGAAAGGCCGTCCCCAGGCGCTTTTCTATCAGGTGGCCGGGGGCAGCAGCAGTGATTTGTCGCACCGGGGGGCGTTCAGCAACTGGCGTTGCATGTCTGTTGAAAATCTCTCGGACGTCCAGTTCCGCCCCGGCCCTTGGTATTCGGGCGGCAACCATTCCTGCCCGCATACCTGACTGGATGAGATCGACGCTGAAGTCGGGTACTTCGGCTTTTGATTCAGCTTTCGGAGGCGGCTTCGCCCCGCGCTGTAGCGGCGCTCGGCGCCTGCCCCGCGCGGCGGGGACCGCCGAAGGTTTGAAAAATCGGCACGAGCGGTCACAGACCGCCGCCACAACAGACGTTATCCCAAGGAGGAAATCGATGAGCCTTGTCAAAAAAAAGGTAACCCCGAAATTGCTCTTAGCCGCTCAGAGCAACGGACACAAGTCACACGGGCCTCGCACCGAGTTGGGCAAGCGCAACTCCAGCCTGAACGCACTCAAGGAAGGAACTTTTGCCCAAGTTTCCATGGCCCGCATGCAGGCGCTCGGCGAAGACCCCGCCGACTTCACCAAACACCTCACCGATCTGCGCCAGGCGTTCGATCCGCAAGACGGAGTCGAGCGGGTGCTCGTCGTGGGCATCGCGCAGCTTTATTGGAGACTGTTCAGGCTCCAACGTGGCGAGGCAGGATTTCTCGCCTCGCGCAAACGAACCCTCCAGGCCGAGCGCGAATGGAAGGTTCACCTCGCCAGACGAACGCACGTTGACACCTTTCAGCAGCCGCCCAGCGCAGTTAAAGATCTCGCGAATTCTCCCGATTGCCCGGCCAAATTTAGAGAAATTTTGGAAATACTTAACAACGTGCGGGACCTCCATTTGCGCGATGGTTTCATAAAAGATCAGTCAGGAACTCTAAAGTTAATCTTTGGCGTGCACGCTTCATCCCTCGGAATCAACCTGATCAGCGCCCACGAAACCTGGCGGAGCGACTTCGAAAAGCAAACTCCGGAGGATCAGGATTACAGAAGCCAATATTTCCTGAAGGCGCTCGATGAAGAAATCAAGTACTTCGAAAGAGAATTCCAATTGTATCTTCAGCGGGAAGTGCAAGTGCCGGGCGAAATGAGCGACGCTCAACTGCTTCCCCCCACTGAAGACCTCGATCGGATTATCCGTTACGAGGCACACCTGGAGAGGCTGATAGAACTCAAGATGCAACAACTCTACGAACGCCGCAGGCAGAAGGCCACCGTCAACATTCGGAGACCTCTCGAAACTTCCTGCGAACAACGGGAATCTTATGAGCAATAATCCGGACAAATTTCAGTCTCGCTTCGAGTCGGGACAGCACGCCAACTTCAATTCACACTGCACCGGGCGAGAGCGAAACCCAATCGGAACCCCGTCCGGTTTAACTGACGCCAATCAGTTGAATGCAGCCGCCAAGCCGTTTTTTACAAAACGAACCTATTATGTACATGAAAACAAAAGCCCAGAAAATACGGGGGCAGTAAGCGGCCGATTAGTTGAGTCGAACAGGCTCGCTCATGAGGAAGGTTGCGCAGAACATTATCTCCACCGCAATCGGACGCCGAACACTCCGGATTGGGTTTGTTGCCCGTCCTCTCAATTTCTAGTAATATCCTCAAGTCAGTTCATCAGTGCAACTCGAGTGTCGCGATCTGGCCCGTCTCTCCGCATGGGAACATCTTCCTGGACAACTCAGAAAGAACCTCATCGTACTCGCCGCTTATTCCTTCGACTACTAATTTACGCGATCGTCCTGGCTCTCCTGGTGGCGGCAGGGGCGGCTGGATATGGCTACTGGCGAATTCGCCACAGCCTTCCGCAACTGGACGGGACTATCCAAGTGACGGGACTCGCGAGCCGAGTGGAAGTAAGAAGGGATGCGCGCGGAGTACCGCACCTGCGCGCCCTGTCGCTGCAAGACTTGCTTTTTGCCCAGGGTTACGTGACCGCTCAGGACCGCTTATGGCAAATGGACCTGAGCCGGCGCTTGGCGTTTGGAGAGCTGTCCGAAATATTTGGAGAACGAACACTGAGGTTGGATATCGAAAATAGGACGCTGGGATTGCGACAAGTCGCCGAACGCGCCGTTGTGGAAATGGATCCGGAATCGCAGAAATTGCTTGCGGCGTATACCCAGGGCGTCAACGCATTCATCTCCACACACATGGATCGCCTGCCCGTGGAGTTTCTGCTTCTCCGCTACCAGCCGCGTCTGTGGCAGCCGATCGATACTTTTGGCGTTGCCATAAACATGGCCAAATACCTCAACCTTTCCTGGCCCGACAAATTAATGCGCGAGCATATCCGCAGCAAAGTCTCGGAAGACCTTTACGCGGACTTGTTCCCGGACCACTCGCCATACGACCATCCTGTTGCTGAGCCGGTCCCCGCCCCTCCCAAGGCTCTTGACTTGACCCACGCTGAACCGCTGCCCAAACCCCAGGAGCTTAATCCGGTCCTCGCCTCATTGCTGGGTGAAGCGGGCTCATCGCCCACAGGACTGGGCAGCAACAATTGGGTGGTGAGCGGCGCCCATACGCAGTCGGGCAAGCCCTTGCTGGCCAATGATCCTCACCTGGGTCATAGCATCCCGAGCGTGTGGTACATGAATCACTTGAAAGCGCCCGGGCTCGATGTGTCCGGTGTGACTTTCCCCGGCTTGCCCCTGGTGGTGATCGGCCACAACGAACGAATTGCATGGGGCATGACGAATACAGGGCCTGACGTCCAGGACCTCTACGAAGAAAGTTTCAACTTGCGCGAGCCTGGCAAGTATCTGCATAACGGCGAATGGGTGAGCGCTTCGACCAGAAATGAAGTCATCAAAGTCCACAACGGAGTGGATTACGGATTCAGGGTCATGATCACGCGGCACGGCCCGGTAATCTCTCACGACGGCCACCGGGATTTGGCTTTGCGTTGGACCGAGCTCGAGCCACACGCCATTCGGTTCCCATTCCTAAGAATCGATCGAGCGCAGAACTGGGCCGAATTCACTAATGCCCTGTGCGACTTTACCGGCCCCATGCAGAATTTCGTGTATGCCGATGCGGACGGGAACATCGGGTATTACGCGGCCGCCTGGGTTCCGATTCGCGCTAAAGATGACGGAACCACCCCGACCGTCGGGTCGACTGATGATTACGATTGGACAGGCTACATTCCCTTTGAAAGCCTTCCCCACGCCTACAATCCCGTGAGCGGCATAATTGCCACCGCGAACGGTCGAGTGGTTCCGGATAACTATCCGTACTTCATCACACACCACTGGGACCCCGGGTATCGCACCGCCCGCATTGTTCAACTTCTCCAAGCGAAAAAGCAGTTCGATGTCGAGGACATGCTACGCATTCAAACCGATATCCACGCGCTCCAGGACGGATGGCTGGCGAAACAACTGTTGCGTGCCGCCCAGTCGAACCCGCCGTCGAGCGCGGACGTGCAGTACGCGTTGACTTTGCTGGGTGCCTGGGACGGTGAAGCGCACGCCGATTCCGGCGCCACGCTGGTGTGCGAGGTCACGCGCCAGGCATTGCTCAAAAGAATCCTGAAACCAAAGTTGGGCGACGATCTCTCCGGGTACAGTTGGTCGATGAGTTCGATCTTTCTTCAGAACGTTTTGACCAACCATTGGACTCGATGGCTGCCGCCTGGCGATGCGGATTTTAACGTCACTCTGATCGAAAGCCTTCAAGAAGGGGTAGCGAGTATTCCCGCCCTCGTCGGCTCGACAGACCGGACCGCGTGGCAGTGGGGCAAGACCATTCCTTTGACCTTTACTCACCGCTTGAGCAGCGGTTTGGGGATTTTGGGCCGCTTCATGAACGTCGGGCCGGTGCCGCAGGCAGGGACTGGAACAACGGTGAAGCAGACAACCCCGACCGTGGGGCCCTCGATGCGCATGGTGGTGGATTTTTCAAACTTCGACCAATCGGTCCAGAATATAACTCTGGGCGAATCCGGCCAGGTATTCAGCCCTTACTACAAAGACCAATTTGAATCTTGGTATACCGGCAGCAGTTTCCCCATGTTGTTCAGCGACCGCGAAGTGGAGAAAGGGACCGTCCACCAATTGATTCTTGAGCCGACGGGCCGGCAGTAGAAAAAAAGTTCACCACGGAAATCAAGATCTGGGTGAAATTGCCGAGCCCACTCGCAAATTCGTGGCGGAGCAGACGGGGGAATAAATTGGGCAATCAAGTTCCACATTGTGGGCGAATGAAATTATTGGGAGTTCTTAGAAGCTATTTCAAAACCCTCCGTAAGACGATCATGAAGCAGGCGATATGAAAGAAGGCCTGGTAAATGGTAAGGGAACGGTCGTAGCGCACGACGAGGCGGCGGAAGTTGCCGAGCC
>JBGPCF010000157.1:0-14061 GCA_041481635.1 Terriglobia bacterium
CTCGAGAGTCCAAAAACAAGCACTAAGCGCTCAATCCTGACTCCTGACTCCCGCCTCCCGCCTCCTGACTCCTGACTCCTGACTCCTGACTCCTGACTCCTGACTCCTGACTCCTGACTCCTGACTCCTGACTCCTGACTCCTTCTTACCTATATCACATCGTCCCGCCGTTTGCCGTGATGCCGGACACAAGCCTGAGTGACAGTCGGGACTGGAAGAAAGCCGAGGTCGGGAACGCGAAGAGGCACCGAATTGCCCCGGAACTGCTCAATAGCCACCACCGCCTGCTCACATTACAAATCCGAAAGGCGTGCGAAGGCGCCCCGAGGATTGGCACTGGCAAAAAAGCGGTTCGCCCTTCGTCCACCGTCCTGAGCGGCAGCCGAAGGAACACGGTCCGACACCAGCAGTCGATGGACGTGCGACACGGCGGCATCTTACCACCCGAATCGATCCCGAAGAACCCACGACACATAAGTCATGTGGTGGTTAGCCGCTCATCGCAAATCTCTGCCACCGTCTTGCTAATTGACTTGCCTATCGACGACCTCTAAGATGGTCAGGGCGAATCAACCCACAATCTGTCATGCCTGGCGAAACAATATCGCACTACCGCATTCTAGAGAAGCTGGGTGGCGGCGGGATGGGTGTGGTCTACAAGGCTGAGGACACCAAGCTCGGCCGCTTCGTCGCGCTCAAATTCCTGCCTGAAGGCTCCTTGCGCGACCGGCAAGCGCTGGAGCGTTTCCAGCGCGAAGCTCGTGCCGCCAGCGCCCTCAATCATCCCAACATCTGCACGATTTATGAAATCGATGAACACGATAGCCAGCCTTTCATCGCCATGGAATTGCTGGAAGGACAAACGCTGAAGCACCGGATTGCCGCCGGACCGATCAAGATTGACAAACTGCTGGACATGGCCATCCAGACTGCCGACGCGTTGGACGCGGCGCATTCAAAAGGCGTCATCCATCGGGACATCAAACCGGCCAACATATTTGTAACCAGCCGCGGAATAGCGAAGATTCTTGATTTCGGCCTGGCGAAATTAACTGTAGGGCTGGGTCCGTCTTATGGACTGGGGACCCCGGCCATGGCTACAGCATCCATCGAGCCTGAGCACCTCACCAGCCCGGGCACAGCAATGGGCACGGTGGCTTACATGAGCCCGGAACAGGCGCGTGGCGAAGAACTCGATGCGCGCACGGACTTGTTCAGCTTCGGCGCAGTGCTCTACGAGATGGCGACGGGGCAGCAGGCATTCAGCGGGAACACCTCGGGGGCATTATTTGGCGCGATACTACACGAAACTCCAACCCCCCCGCTAAAGCTGAATCCCGAATTGCCCCCGAAGCTTGAAGAAATTATCACCAAGACACTGGAGAAAGACCGCGACCTGCGCTGCCAATTCGCGGCGGAATTGCGCGCCGACTTGAAGCGCCTAAAGCGGGACACGGTTTCCACCCACTCTTCTGTAGCGCCGGTGTCCCCACCGGCGGGTTCGCGCATTGGTGGTTCATCGGGCGGATCGCCGCCCGGGACCACGTACGCACAGACGGCACCTGGGACAGATCCCATAGAAACGCCCGTGGGGACATCGGTTTCTCAAACGCCGGTGAGGACACCGGCGCTACAAGGCGACAGCTCCGATTCACAGGTGATCGCGGGCTTGGTGAGGCGGCACAGGAAAGGCATCGTGGCAGGGTCCATGGTGCTTCTCGCCGTGCTTCTTGCCGCGGTCTATGCCATCTATCGGCTGGTGGACAGGGGCAGGGGCGTGCCTTCGGCCGAAGCCATGAAAATCACCCCGCTCACTTCGAGCGGTAAGGCCGGTAATGCCGCGATCTCGCCGGACGGCAAGTACGTCGTCTATGAGGAAGATGATGCGGGCAAAGCGAGCCTTTGGCTCTACCAGGTAGCTACGGGCAGCCACACGCAAATCGTGCCACCGGCGCAAGTCGGTTATAACGCGGTTACGCTGTCCAACGACGGCAATTACGTCTATTACGTCCGATCCGATAAAGATCATCCACAGGCCGAACTCTTTAAGCTCCCCATTCTCGGAGGGAATCCGAAAAAAATTCTCGAACACTTGGATACCGCTGTGACCCTTTCTCCCGACGGTAAGCGCTTGGCGTTCGGGCGGCACCTCACGGATAAAGGCGTGGACGCAATCATTGTGGCTAACGAAGATGGCAGCGGGGAAAAGCCGCTGGACATTCGAAAGCCACCGGAATTCCTCGACGGTCAACCGGCCTGGTCGCCCGACGGGAAGTGGATTGCCACGCCGGGCACGACCACTTCGCCCGCCATCTTCGCCAGCCTTCTGGCGGTCGATGCAACAACTGGGGCAGAAAAGCCTATTGGAACGCATCGCTGGGCTGGCATTGCCCGTCCCGTATGGCTTCCGGACGGCAGCGCTCTGGTAATGGCCGCCTCCGAACTGACCACCCGGAATCAAGCCCAAATCTATGAAGTCTCTTTTCCGGACGGCGAAGTCCGCCGAATTACCAACGACCTGAATTCCTATCACGGCATGGGAGTGACTGCCGATGGGAGTTTTCTTGTGACTGTAGAAGATGAGTTCGATGCCAAGCTTTGGGTATCCGGCAAGGTCGGGGCCGGGGAATACGAAGAAATTGCAGTCCCAGGAAAACGCAACGGTGTGGACTGGCTCTTCTGGTCGGCGAACAATGAAGTTGCTTACACCTCGGTCTCCGGGGACAACGCCGAGCTTTGGGGCGTCGGACCTAGCGGGAACGGTCAAAAGCAACTCATGGTCATGAGCGGGGAGACGTCCGCGGATGGGGAGTTCGGCGCGTGCGGAGATGGCCGGCACATGGTGGCCCACTCCGCTCGTGCGCAACGACTGAATATCTGGAGATTCGAGGCGGACTGGTCAAATCCCCTGCAGCTTACTAAAGGCACTGTGGACTTGGGTCCCAATTGCTCTACAGACGGCCAGTGGGTCGTTTATCAGTCTATGACGACGACTGGAGACTGGACAATATGGAAAGTTTCAATTAACGGCGGCCAGCCTGTGCAGCTCTGTAAGGAATGGTCTGCGAATCCCTCTTTCTCTCCCGACGGCAAGTGGATAGCCTTCTCCTACCAGCCTGACCCCAAAAAACTCCCCAAACTGGCGATCATTCCTTTTGATGGCGGCACGCCCACGAAGACCTTTGAACTGCCAAGCACCGGCAACGCTTGGCCCACCTCTTGGACTCCGGACGGTCGTGCGCTGACGTTCATTGACACACGCAATGGCGTGGGCAATCTTTGGAACCAACCGGTAAGCGGCGGCCCGGCAAAGCGATTGACAAAATTCAAGTCGGAGCAAATCTTCAACTTCGCTTGGTCGCGCGATGGCCGCTTGGCACTCTCCCGTGGCACGGACCAGACCGACGTGGTGTTGATCAAGAATTTTCAATAACTGAAAAGACATATTCACATTACTGAATAATTGAGCGGATATCCATAACACGCCTTTTGTGCCGTGGGCTTTTCGTTCATCCTCGGTACGATTCCGGCGGCGGTCGGCGCCACCCGCTTATATTCCGAATCCGAAAGGCGTGCGAGGGCGCGGGGGAGATTGAACCTGACAAAAAAGCGGTTCGCCCTTCGTCCACCGTCCTGAGCGGCAGCCGAAGGAACACGGTTCGACACCAGCAGTCGATGGACGGGCGACACGGCGGCATCTTACCACCCGAATCGATCCCAAAGATCCCACGACACAAAAGTCGTGTTGTTGCTAACCGCTCACTTGGTCTGTGCCATCTGTGTGACCCGTCCTCCGTAGCAGTTCTACTGCGGAGGGTGGATCTGCGCAAGGGTTGTCCCCCGACAGGCCCGAGTTTTTGCTGGTATTTCCAGACGGAGTGATGTATCTAATGTTCGCGTCCCTCAAGCCGCATGAGATCGGGAACCCGTGCGGCGTCCAATTCTGAGCCTAACTCAATAAGGGTCGCGACGTTTTCCTGCTTTGGGCAGGAATCCAAGGCGGTACAAGAATAAGATTCGCCATCCTGGAGGTTCACCATGCGCAAACTATTCTCAGCCGCTGTGCTGGCCGGCTGGTTGCTTTACGCCTTGCCCCTGGCCGCGCAATTGCAGTGCTCGGTGGTGGTCAACACGCCTGAGGACGAACTGATGCTGGCGGTGAACGGGGCAACAGATAACCCACAGGATCAGGTCACGGCGCTCGACAAATACGCCCAGGCCCATGCGGACTCCAAGTTCATGCCTTGCGTGAATAATTCCTACACGACGGCGTACGTGAAGCTGAACAATTTCGATAAAGCCATCGAGTATGGCGAGAAGAACATTACCGCCAACCAATTGGACGTCAATCAGATGCTGAATCTGATGAAAGCCTACGTGGCGAGCGGCAAAGTGACGGACCTTACCTTCGACGTGATCAACAAATCTGCCGGCGAAATCGCGGTGGAATCCAACCCCACCCGGCCCTCTAATATGAGCGACGCCGACTTCGCGAAAGTCAAGGAAGACGCCGCTGCCACGGCTAAAGATCAGCGCGCCTATGCGGAATACGCCTTCTTCCAATTGCTTCCCCGGGTTGCAGATCCCAACAAGCGCGTGCAAGCACTCGACGCCTTCATGCAGGCCTATCCGGATACGCCAAATGTCGCTCAGGTGAATTTCCAGTACTTCGTCGCCTACAAAGAGGCCAACAATCCTGCCAAAGCGGGTGAGTACGGCGAAAAGGCCATCGCCGCAGACCCCACCAACGTGGCCACCCTGAACCTTGTGGCGGATGACTACTCGTCACGGCAAACTAATTTAGACAAGGCCGCCGATTATGCCAAGAAAGTTTTGGAATTGGCGCCTGCCATGAAGAAACCCGAGGGAATGTCTGACGCGGATTTCAAAACCAATCAAAACAGCCAGTTGGGTCTGGCCCACATCACCCTGGGCTACGTCTTGTTTCAGAAGGGGGCCGCGTCGCACAAAGTGGCGCCCGCGATTCAGGAGTTTAAATCTGCGATCGATTTGTTGGATATCAACCCATCGCTCCAGGCGCGGGCACTTTTTAACATGGGCTATGCTTATGAAGTCCTTGCTCCCGCCAACCATAAGGCCGCTGATGATGCCCTAAGCCGGTCCGCTGCCATTGCCAGCCCGTGGCAGGCGCAGGCGAAAGATCTTCTCGCCAAGGTCAGAAAGGCAGAGCACCGTTAGATCTTTTGCAATGGATCTGCGTGACGCACGGAAGGTCGTGGACAGCAGGTAAACGCTGCCATTTGCTCAGGGCTTGAAACTAAGTTCGCCCTAGGGTACTGTCCGTCGCACTGACTTCCGCTTCCAGATGTAATAAACCGGCACGCCCAGCGCGATAATCACGGCGCCGTATCCTGCCTCAACCGGTTTTTCCCTGAGCAAGTTCAGCACAAACACCGTCGCCGTCACCACGAAGATGATGGGTACCCACGGGTAGGCGATCACGCGATAGGGCCGAGGCAAATCGGGCATCTTGCGGCGCAACACGATTACCCCGAGAGCGGTAAGCGCGTAAAAAATCCAGGCTGCAAAGATCGTATAAGTGAACAATTCTTCATAGCCCGCCAGCAAAACCAGGAAAACCGACCACACGCCTTGTACCACCAGAGCCAGATACGGGGTGCGGAAGCGCGGATGCACCGCGGCACACCAGCGAAAGAAGAGTTTGTCCTCGGCCATCGCGTAATAGACGCGCGCGCCCGCAAGAATCGACCCGTTGGTGCTGCCAAAAACCGAAATGATGATGGCGAGCGCTACCCACTGCCCACCATGCACGCCGAGGATTTTCCCCGCCGCGTCGGAACCTACGCGCTGCGACTGCGCAATTTCGGGCAAAGTCAGCACGTGGTAATAAACCAAATTAAGCCCTGCATAGATGGCGATCACCGCCCCAGTTCCGATGATCAGTGCGAGGGGCAGGTTGCGCTCCGGACGTTTCACCTCGCCGGCGGCAAACGTCACGTTGTTCCAGCCTTCATAAGCCCAAAGCGCCGCCACCATGGCCACGCCAAAAGACGCCCAATAGCGGGTTCCCGCAGGCACGGGTAATGAGTGTGGGCCGCCCGCTGACCCGTGCACGAGCAAATATCCGAGCGCAATCAGCGAAACCACAATGCCCACATTCATCCCCGTCAGCACCGATTGCACCCAACCACCCTCGCGTACGCCGCGGTAATTGATGGCGGTGAGCACAATGATGATCCCTGCCGCAGCCGCCCGCTGCTCCCATAGCGAGAAGGGAAAGAAGTTCGCCAGGTATTGAGTGAGCCCCACCGCCAGTGTGGCAATTCCCCCTGACTGCTGAATCAGAAAAAACATCCACCCGCAGAGGAAGCTGACCAGCGGCCCGTAAGCCTCGCGCAGGTAAACGTACTGTCCGCCTGCCTGTGGCATCATGGCCGCCAGTTCGGCAAAGGAAAGCGCGCCAAACAGGCTGAGCACTCCCGTCACCAGCCAAACTGCCAGGCCGGCGCGCGCACTACCCACTTCTCGTGTAATTTCGGAAGGCACAATAAAAATGGCGGATCCGATCATGATGCCGACCACGATGGCTGTGGCCTGCCATAGCCCAAGCGCCCGCAAGAGTTGGGGCTTGCTGTCGACGGCAGCGATTGCCGCGGGCGAGGCTTTTTCAGGTGGCATAAGAGAGAACTTCGAAAGACGGGACAACCACAACGGGCGTCATCATACGACGTGTTTTCGCAAAGGGTCAATCAAGGAATGGTGACGGCCGCTTCGCCGTGCGCACTGCCTCACTTAAGCTGCCGCGCACTGCGGTGGACCAGCAGGTAGTAAACAGCGGGCCCGAGGAGGAGCGCCACCGGCCCCCAGCGCAGTCCAAATTTGTCACTGCCCAGCATGGCGACGGCGCTCATCAGTAGCGGCGCGCCCACCACATAAGCCAATCCCTTGCGGCCCCAGGGAATTCGAAACGGGCGAGGGAGATCAGGCAACTTGCGCCGCAGTTGCCAGGCAGCCAGGAACGTCATCACCGAAGTGGCAATGCGCAGCCAGATGTAAACGCTGATGAGCTGGGTCAGAGTTTGAAAGGAAAATAGCGCGTAAATGACGGAAGAGAAGCCAATCGCAATCCAGGGCGTTCCATAGCGCGGGTGAAGTCCGCTGATGGCGAAGGGAAGGTAGCCATCCTCCGCCAATACGAAGGGCATTCGAGTGGTGGACAGCACAGTGCTGTTCAAGAGGGCAATGGTGGTGATGGTGGCGGCGAGCGTCATCCAGACTCCCATCCAGGGTCCGCCGACCGCGTAAGCCGCAGTGGGGAAGTAGCCCGTCTTCCAATCCTGCCAGTTGCCGAGTGCAGCCAACGAGAAAAAAGTGGGCAGGAAATAGGTGAGCATTGAGAGCGGCACCACCCAGGCCAGTGCCCGGGGGTAGCTGCGCTGCGGATTCTCCACTTCTTCGGCGACGGTCGATAGTTGCTCGTAACCGGAATAGCCCCACAGCGCCAACGCCAGCCCCACTCCGAAGATTTCAAACAGCGGGCGGTTGGGCGGCACCAGTGGCAGGAAAGGGTTGTGGCGAACCTTCATGGCGCTCAATACGAACAATGCAATGACCGGCAGAAACACGAAAATTTCCAGGATGGTTGCGACCACACCCACCATGCGGATACCGCGAATATTGATGTAGGCGATGACGGCGATGAGCGCCACCGATACGCCATAGTGCTTCCAGCCGACGAGGCTCGGGAAATAGGATTGCAGATAGTCGGCGAAGAGTACGGCGTAGGCGCTGCAAAGCAGGAATGCCGCCGACCAGTTCCACCAGCCCGCGAGGAATCCCCAGAAGTCACCGAAGGCCACGCGGACCCAGCGGTAAAACCCGCCTTCCACCGGCATCGCCGTGGTGAGCTCGGCGGAGGCCAGCGACATGGGAATGCACCAGAAGAAGGGGAGAATCAAAATGTAAATGAGCGCCATTCCCGGCCCGGACTTGGTGACCACGTCCTCGAGACCGAATGGGCCTCCCGTGGTGTACGAGAACATGACGAAGACGAGATAAAAAAGGCTGGCCTTCTTGCGTTCGAACTTCGTCACGCACCTCCGAGTGATGGACCGTGAATTGGGCGCCACTCAGCTTTGTGGCGGGAAGAGGATGCTCTCAACTGACGACGTCAAGAAACCTGTACCAAAGTCCGGCGAAGGGCAGGAACCAAGGTGAACCATTGTAGAGTCCCAGCGGGGCGCCGGGGAACGGCACCTGGGCAAACGGAATCTCTTCCTTGTCCCCTGAAATCATCCCGGCCATTTTGGTTCCAAGATAAGTGGCCATGGCTACACCGTGCCCGGCGTATCCGAGGGCGAAGTACATGCCGTCGATTTGGCCGGCGTGGGGCATGATGTCAAAGGAAAAGTCGAGCGTGCCGCCCCACGCGTATTCCACGTTGATGTTGCGCAGTTGGGGATAAACACTCACCATACCGCGGCGGAGTATTTCCGCGCTGCGGCGGATGGTGTCGCCGGTCTCGGGAAAAAAAGCGGCGCGCCCGCCAAACAGCATGCGACGGTCCGGGGTGAGGCGGTAATAGTAAAGAAAATTCTTCGAGTCATAGATCATCCGGTCACGCGGGCTGACCTCGCGCGCCAGCTCTGCGGGCAGGACTTCCGTGACAATAATGTACGAGCCGATGGGAATGATCTTCTTGCGCAGGGCTGGCGTGGCCGCGCCAGTGTAGCCGCTGGTTGCGACGAAAACATCGCGCGCCCAAAGTGGCCCCCGGGAAGTGGTGAAGCGAAACCCCTTGCTGCCTTGCTTCGCCTCGGGTTGCACGCTGCTCACCCGTGTGTTCTCGTGGATCTCCGCGCCTGCTTTCCGCGCCGCGCGTGCGAGGCCCGCGACGTAGCGAGCCGGGTTCACTCCCACACTGGCCTCGTCCACCAACCCGCCGTGATAAATGTCCGAACCGATTTCCTGGCGCAAATCGCTTTTGGGCACGACGCGCACCTGGCGATTGAATTCGCGTGCAATCACTTCCGCCGATTTGGCGAATTCGCGAAAATGCGAGGGCTTGCACGCCACTTCCAAATGGCCGGTGCGGGCAAAGTCGCATTCAATCTGCTCTTCATTGACAATCTGCTCAACGCATTGGATGGATTCCAAAGACGCCGCGTAAAGCCGGTGAGTCATCTCGCGGCCATATTTTTTTATCAAGGTGTGCGTGCCGAGCTTGAGGCCGGTCAAGACCATGCCACCATTTCGCGAACTCGCGCCCCAGCCCACGGTTTCCGCTTCCAAAACCGCCACCCGGGCGCCCCGCCGGGCAAGCGCGCGTGCGGCGGAGAGTCCGGTGAATCCCGAGCCCATCACCACCACGTCGGCTCGCTCAGGCAGCGGGAGCCCGGGCTCAATCTCCGGCATCTGGACCGTGTCGAGCCAGAAAGTTTTCTCCTTAAAATTCATCGCGCCTTGTGCTTTGTGGATACTGCGGGATTTTCTCAGCGGCGATGATTACGTCGCGCCGAAAACAACATATCACGCACGGAAAATCTTTGCATCACGCATCGAGACATTTCGGCGACTCTCTTCAAAACAATTTCCGGCGAAACCTTTCGCAGGGAAACTAGCCGGTGTATAGTCGCGACGAGTGAAGAAGTGGAAGTCCGTGCCTATCTCGCAAATGTGGTACGCCTGAGCATGCCCTCGGCGGTCTTCGCAGTGTGCTTGAGCGGCGCCGCGCAACAAGAAAGTAAGTTGCCCGTCAATGCGCACCACATTGTCTACCACGACGTGCGCACTGACACCTCCGGCGCCATCGTGCCCTGGTCCTCCGATAAACCGTCCGAGGCTTACGACCACAACATCCGGCTAATCTGGAACTTCTGGAAGAATATGCGGAAGTGCCCCAAGGGTGTTCCATATTATCTCCAGCACCAGGTTTGGAAAGCCGGCGAGGACGATCCCCGCGGCTTGGGGGGCGACCAGATTAATATGGCCCTCGATTCATGGAACCTGCTCTACGGCTACCTGGGTGATCCGGCCATCAAGCAGAACATGATCCTGATGGCGGACTATTGGCTGGCGCACGGCATGTCCAAACCGGATCTCCTGTGGGCCA
This sequence comes from Terriglobia bacterium, assembly GCA_041481635.1. Taxonomy (GTDB): domain Bacteria; phylum Acidobacteriota; class Terriglobia; order UBA7540; family UBA7540; genus DASYXZ01. The sequence goes on from JBGPCF010000157.1 coordinate 10,094, forward strand.
ATCTCCCTTATCCTTACAATCTCGAAATTCATTCCGGCGAATACGACGGAGATATGCGCGCGGGAAAGGGTTTTCTTCAGCCCGACAAGGCGGGGAGTTTCGGGGCGGAACTCGTGATGCTTTACAGAATGACGGGCCATCGACGGTATCTTGAAGCCGCCGTCGCCATCGCAGACACGCTGGCTGCCAGAGTGACGCCGGGCAGCGCCACGCAATCGCCGTGGCCCTTCCGCGTGAATGCATCCACCGGCCAGGTGGCGCAAGACCAGAAAGGCGACAAGTTTTACATGGCAGCGTACACCACGAACTGGACGCCCACCCTGCGGCTCTTCAACAATCTCACGGCCATGCACCAGGGCCGTGCGGAGCAGTATCAGAGGGCGGAGGATTTGGTCATCCGCTGGCTCAAGACGTTTCCGTTGGCAACGAACAAATGGGGACCATTCTTCGAGGACATCCCCACCGCAACCTATTCGGACACGGAAATTAATGCGGATACCATGGCAGATTATATCCTTGAGCATCCCGACTGGGACCCGCACTGGCGCGAGCAGGCGCAGGGTATCCTAAAGTGGAGTTACGAGACATTTGGGAACCACAACTTTGAGGCGCTCCATGTTATACCCATCAACGAGCAGACGGCCTACCTGGTTTCCGGCAACAGCCACACTTCGCGCCACGCCGCGGTGGAGTTGCTCTATTGCGAAAAGACCGGCGACTGCACTAATAAAGATCAGGCCATTCGAGGTTTAAACTGGGCCACCTATTCGGTGGACAGCGACGGAAAGAATCGCTACCCCAACGACGACATTTGGCTGACCGACGGCTACGGGGACTACGTGCGTCACTACCTGCGCGCCATGGCCTCATTGCCCGAACTGGCGCCCGACAACCAAAATCATTTGCTACGCACTTCTTCGGTGATCCACGAGATTCATTACGCAACGGATCGCATTAGCTACAGAAAATTCAATTTGAGTTCAGTCGAGCGATTCAAAATCGGCGCGGCCATGCCTAAGCAAGTCCAAGGTGGGACGATGGAGTGGGATGCAAGCAACAAAATTCTCACCGTGACATCGAGCAAGCCACGAGTGGTTGTGATGCTAGGGATCTCGCAATGAAGAAGTGCGCGGGGCAGGGCAGAAGTCAGAAAACCGGGTGCGAAGGCGACCCCAGCAGTGTACCTTGCATTGATTTTCGCGGGTTTAACAATCTATGAGATTCAATCTATTCCCGGAAAGGTGGCTGATCGTGCCCCGTAATGTTCGCTTCATCCCGTTGATCATTGTGGCGAGCCTGATGACTTCCGAGAATGGTCTCGCGCAAAAGACCATCACGCTGGCGCAATCCGCCGCCACAGTGCCGGCCTACGAATTCGTGGAGGTGACCCTGGCTGTCACGTCGCCCGATGCGGCGAACTGCTTTACGGATGCCACGGTCAAAGGCCAATTTGAGAAAGCGGTCGGCCTATCGTACGCCGTGGACGGTTTCTGTGACGCCGCGGACGGCAGCATGTTCCGCATTCGCTTCATGCCCGAAGCTCCGGGCGATTATTCCTATTCCGTCACCTATCAGCAGGATGAATTCACCAGGACTTTTTCGGGGAAGTTCACGGCGACCGATGCCCATCGCCGCGGCGTGGTCCGCGTGGACACCCAGTATCCGTGGCACTTTCTCTGGTCCGGGACCGGCGAACATTATTTCTGGAACGGCACCACCACATACTGGCTGATGGGTTGGAAGGACGAGGCCGTCGTCAGCTCCAGCATCGATCGCCTGCACAATCTCAAAGTAAATCGGATGCGCGTTCTGATTGCCAGCCGGGCAAGCAGTTTTTGGGGCGAGCCTATCGTTCCCGGCGACAATTTTACTTTTAACCTGAATCCCTGGACGGCCCGCAAACCGGACAGCACCGAAGACCCTCAATTCGACTACGCTCGATTCAATCTCCCCTATTGGCAGAAGTATGAGCGCATGCTCGAATACGCACGCGCCCGCGACATGGTGATTTCGGTGGTGTTCGACATCGCCGACTCCCCTGCGCATCCCGCCACGGGGAGTGAAGATGAGCTTCGTTTCTACCGCTACTGTGTCGCGCGGCTTGCAGCCTATTCCAATGTCACCTGGGACCTCGGGAACGAGTTTGACGTTTATCACCAGCAGCCCAACGAGTGGGCGAACATGATGGGCGCGCACGTGAAAGAATGGGACCCCTACAAGCACCTGACGTCCGCGCACCCCACCAACGACATTCACGTTTACCGAACCTCGCCGTGGTTCGATATGACTCTGCAACAATACTGGGCGCGCCCGCTGCACGACTGGATGCTCTCCGAACGCAAGGAGCAATCAGCCACGGGCCGCATTATTCCGCAAGTGAACGAAGAGTATGGGTACGAGGATCACTATCCAATTTGGAGCCCGAGCTATCCCGACGGCGCCTCGGCCGACGCTGACCGGCGCGCGGCCTGGGAAATGTCCATGGCGGGCGGCTACCAGACCACGGGCGAAACGGCGAAGCGCGGCACCAACGTTTGGCCCAATACGGGCGGCGGCTGGGTGAACGGCAGGGGCGACAACAGCATGGTGATGCTGGCGGGCTACGCGCATATGGTGGACTTTTTCACGAGCTTTGAGTGGTGGAAAACCAATCCGCACGATGAACTCGTGAGCGATGGAGCCATGTGCCTGGCGGCCCCTGGCCACATTTATGCGATCTACTTGCCTCGCGGCGGGAAGACGAAGATAAAACTTGACCCGGGCACCTACCAGGCGTCCTGGTTTAATCCGCGCTCGGGAAAGACAACCCCCATATCCGTCGTTCATGGAGGACAGGAGTGGACGACTCCGGAGGAGCCCGATGCCGGCGGAGATTGGGCGCTGCTGCTCAAGTGAGGCAGACATTGATGCTTGTTCAGGCGGAGCAAAAAAAGAGGCAACGTGGTAAGGGAATGGGAGGCTCGTTAGTTGCTATTCTGGCCGAGCAAGAGGGCCTGCGCGGTGGTCGCAAACACCACTAATGAGTGGCCGTCAATTTTGCTGAGTGGCTTCAAACTGGGCATGAGAGGCGGAGCGGGAACCGCGAGGCCTTCTTCACCGCCGGCCTTCAAGAGCACGGCGGGAACGTAGCGGCGGGTTTCATCGGGGAGCGCGAGCTTGGCGCTGAGCGTCCAGAAATCGCGCGTTTGGAAACGGTCGATGGCATTTTGCACCCGCACTTCGCCTGCGTTGTAAGCTGCCAGGGCGAGCGGCCAACTCCCGAATTGTCCGTAGAGGTCTTTCAAATATTGCGCCGCCGCCGCCGTTGACTTGGCCGGATCGCGCCGGTCGTCACGCGCGCCGTTCACCACCAGGCCGTATCGCCGAGCCGTCTCCGGCATCAACTGCCACAAGCCTAGCGCCCCCTTGGGAGAAACCGCCCAGGGTTTGAATCCACTCTCCACAGATACCACGCTGATCAGTTGGGCTGGCAATCCCTGCGAGCGAAGGATTTCGTCAACGCTTTGAGCGAACGGCCCGACGCTTCCCGCCGGCTTCGAAGTGATTGCGGAGGCTTCTGCAGACGGAACTGTTGCTTTATTTCGCTCCGCCCGAATTAGGGGCACGCCCCCGGGCTGAGCTTCTTGCACAAGATCAGAGAGGTACCGGTCCAATTGCTCGTTCATAGGGGCGCGCCATGCGTCCAATGATTGAGAGCTGGCGGGCGCCTGTTGCGCGGTCGAAAACACCGGTGCAATCAGGAAAAATAAAAGGCAGCCGCTGCCCACTTTCTTCCATATCGAATTAACTAACCCGGTCTTAATAGTCATAACGCAATTCCACTCACGAATCTCCGCAACCTCTCCCTATGCAGCCAGCCCTTCAGGAGCCGGGTCCGGTACATCCGCCAGCACGCCCGCGCGCTTCAGTTCCGGCTTGAGCTCAAAATTCCATTTCCAGATTTCGTATATCGCGGGATAGACCAGCAA
>JBGPCF010000158.1:0-13963 GCA_041481635.1 Terriglobia bacterium
CTCATGGTGGGCGAGGAGCATTGGGTGGAGTTGATGGCGGTCAGGTTCCCGTAGCGGTCGTAGCCAAAGCTCTGCCCCCAGCAGTTAGCTCCCGAAGTCGCCTGGCTCGAGGCTGTCGAAAGGCGATTCAAATTATCGTAGGCGTAAGTCGCCGTCCTCGTGTTGTCGAGGTTGTTGGTCACCACGTGGACGTTGCTGTTTTGGTAGTAAGCGTAGGACAGGTCCATCTGCGTTCCCCCGCCCGTCAGGTTCGTCACCTGAACCCGGCTGGGACGGAAGCGGACGTCGTAGGTATAGTTGACCGCATCACCATAAGAGCCCGTGTCTCCATCCAGGTTCACCGTAGAGACAGAGCCGTTCGCTGCGAACGCCGACACTGACGCCCAAGTGACCGGCGTCGAGCCGAGCTGTCCACTCACGGAATTGAGCTGTCCCGCCGAGTTGTAGCCGTAACCCACAGCGCCGCCGTTCGGGTAGGTGATGCTGGTCGGCGATCCATCCGAGTTATAAGTATAGGAAATGGTTTTGGTCACCGTGCCAATGGTCCGCTGCTCCGTCAAAACTTCCCCTTTGGTATTATAGCTCCATGCTGTCTGCCCGGAACCATCAGCCATGCCCATGCCGGTGCGGCGACCCAGGCCGTTGGTGATCGTCAGGCCATTGTAACTCGTTTGGTCGTAATAGTAGTTTACCGCCGGAGTCTGCGGGGTGTCGTTGTAGCTCTTTCCCGTCAGTCGGTTCTCGGCGTCGTAGGTGTAAGTGGTAGTGGTCCCGCGCGCGTCCGTGCGCGAGCAGACGGCGCTCGCCGCGCCGGCGCACAGCCCGCCGCCCGAAGCCGTATAGGAATAGGTGGTCGTGCCCGAGGGGAAACCGGATGGCCCTTCCTCGGGAGAAGTTTCCGAAGTCACCCGCGAAAGGCCGTCGTAAGTGTAAGTGGGTAGTCACGGTCAGTGTTTTTCTGACCGTGGGCAATTTCAACATGTTGGGTGGTAGTGATATGCTGGTCGGGTGTCCCACGTTCACCGCCTTATCCTTTCCGACCGCCTTTTCTTTGTGAACGTCAATCTCCGGCCTGGGATCAAAACTTTCAGGGTGGACGAGTTCCCTCTGGTGATAGCCGCGATAAAAGATGCCTCTCTCCGCCTGGAGTTTCTTCTCTGCGGTTATGTGCTGATGCCCAACCATTGGCACGCGCTCTTTTGGCCCCCCTACCCGCTGCCCATATCGCAAGTGTTGCACGACGTGAAAAGGATTTCAACGCTCCGCCTCCACGCGGAGCGCCACACCCACGGCCCATTTTGGCAACATCAATTTTGGGATCGATTCGTACGTCACGCCCAGGAATTTCGAGAGCGATTGGATTATATGCACCAAAATCCCGTCAAAGCAGGCTTGGTGAAGCGTCCGGAGGATTGGCGATGGTCCAGCTACAACAATTTTGCCTTGGATAAGGCCTCAGTGGCCGCCTGCCCGATTCAGATTGACTCCGTCCGGTTGCCCGATTCGTATCGAGGGTAGAGAAGCCCACGCATTATGAAAGGGCGCCCCTTTGAGGATAAAGTGTGCTCGGTGGTGACAGCCACCGAACACATCCTGCAAAGGAGCACCCATGAATAGCGTCAAGTATATCGGAATGGATGTTCATTTGGCGACCGTCAGTATTGTGGTGCTGAATGCGGCGGGTAAGCTGGTGATGGAACTCACGATTGCGACTGAGGCGGCCGCGATTCTCGATTTCATTCGCGGGGTCAGCGGGACCCTGCATGTCACCTTTGAAGAAGGGACCTACGCGGAGTGGCTCTATGATCTGCTGTTGCCACAGGTGGCGCAGGTGGTGGTGTGCGATCCGCGCCAGACTCCACGGCGAAGGGGAGAAAACAAAAGTGATCGGATTGATGCCCGACAGCTTGCCGAGTGGCTGCGGGTGGGAACTCTGAAATCGGTTTATCATGGCCATGCGGCACGACGTGCTTTGAAGGAATTGGCGAAGAGTTACCTCGCCTTGGTGGGTGATACGACGCGAGTGATGAATCGGTTGAAAGCTCTGTACCGCGCCCGGGGCATCGCCTGTAAAGGAACTCGCGTCTACTCGCCGCGTCTTCGGTCGGAGTGGCTGCAACAATTGCGCGAGTCCGGGGTACGACGTCGCGCCGAATTGCTCTATCAACAACTCGACCTGCTGCAGCCGTTACGCAAGCAGGCGCGCGAGGCGATGGTGGCCGAGAGCCGGCAGCAGCCCGCCCAGAAGATTCTGTGCAGCATCCCCTCGCTCGGTCCGGTGCGAGCCGCTTTGCTGATGGCCATTGTGCAAACGCCGCATCGCTTTCGCGGCAAGCGTCAGTTATGGACCTACGCCGGCCTGGCGCTGGTGACGCGATCCAGCTCCGACTACCAACTGGTGGACGGCCAGCTCACGCGTTCGCGCAAGCCGGTGTTGGTCCTGGGCCTCAATACCAATCATCACCACGTGCTCAAGGCCATCTTCAAAGACGCTGCCGCCAGCACCCTGGCGCACCCCGGCCCACTGCGAGAATTCTACGCGGCCCGCGTCGCCCAGGGAGTCAAGCCGCAGCTGGCACGCCTGACTCTGGCGCGCAAGATTGCTTCGCTGACCTTAAATCTGTGGAAGAAAGGAGAACGTTTCAACGCTCAACATCTGAAACCACAAGCCGCTTGAGCGTCGCGTCGGAGCTGGCTACAGGATCGGGTTTTGAAACCAGATTCAGTCCGCGGTTCCGCTGACGCTCGGGTTCGAGGGTGAGTCTCCTCTTGACCGTTAGTCTCGGTTCCCGGCTCGCCGGGGCCAGTCTCACAGCCCACTCTAGGCCCCCTCGGATAACCCCATGAAGCTATAGGCCACGAGTCTCCGATAGAACCATGGTTGGCACCCTCCAACCGGTTTAGCTTGTCGCGCTTCAGCCACCGCTGACGTTGTCACGATCCCAGGATGAGATCCCGAACCTCGCAAGCACCTTTAGTCAACGCCAGCAAAAACGCCCGCACCAAGCTTGCCGAGAATTCACAAGGGCTGGACGCCGAGAGAAAAAACTCCGGACGCCAGGTCATAGGAGAGATCTTTCTCTTGACATCCCCTTTCATAGAACGGTCAAAAAAGCGTTGACCGTGGCTACCCGCTAACCAATGTTGTCTGCATTGAGGTGCCCGTAATTCACACCCGTAAAAGCAGAACCTTGAGCGCCTCCGTTCCAGCCCGCCCAAAGTAATTGGTCTCAAGCCGGCAACCTAGAAATGCCGAAAACGTAGAATGGAGCGTGTTCAGGAACACGCTGATCAGTAGCGTCTCGAAATCCAAGCGCTGCGTCCAGAGTTCTGAGAAGGCCAAACTCGTTCAAATGGTCCTCCCATTCTGCTTGCCACCGATTCTTTTCCGGCCCTGGCAAGAAGCCGCAGTTGCATAAGCCGCTTATTAAGCCAGAATCCGCTACGTCATACCCAAGGAAACCACTGCCTTCCGGGCACTCCTCTGGGATTGGGTGTGTCTCGAGCACCAGAGACCCGAATTGATCCGCGGAGAGGCCCTCTTCCGCAAAGAGATGAATTCCTATAGGGATTCCAAGCGTCTGCCGCTTCCACGCGCTTGCGAACGCCGCCCCCATCAATTGAAGGTTGAGCCAGAAGCCGGAGATCGCCGTTTCCGGATCAACCGCGATCAGAGGTTGCGTTCCATAGATCTTCGGGAAGAATACTGAGGGCCAGACCAACGTGTCGACGGACAATGGCCATTCGGTCTTTGGTCTTAGAAGGTATGAAAGGCGCCTCTCCTTGTCCCAGGCAGACTCCAAGTAATCATCGGGAGAGAGCCGAATATCGAACCCAAGCAACCTGGAACGATAAGAAGTCATGAAAGTCCTTTCTTAGCGGTCTAGGGGATACGTATGGCACCGGCAGGCGGCGGCCCGTCCCCGACCCGCAGAAAGCTCCACCAACACTGGCAATTCTTTGGATTTTGCATCCTTACGTACAGATGCCAGTGAGTTCCAGGATAAGGAAAGTGCCCCCTGCCTCCTGGTGCAACTACATCAAGACGATAGCCCAAGGTTCCGACCGCCGGGACGCATTCCGGGCACCCACTGGTTGGTTGTGCTTGTCTGTTGGCTAAGACGAAGCCTCCCCAAAAAATCGCATCTTTAATGAGTTCCCACAAGCCAATTCCGCCAAGAACCTCCTCGCCCGCTTGGAAGCCGAGCCCAGGCCCTCCGCAGTTTCCAAAGTCGCACGGCAATCCAGACCCAGTGGAGCCTAGTGGCGGCAAATTCGTTCCGTAATCGCCGCTTAGTGGCCCACTAGAGCCAGATTGGGGAAGGCCCGGAATCCCCCCCATTTCAGGGTCATTGATGACAGTTGGATCGCCGCCACATCCGAAAGGAGTGCTAATCAGTCCGGCTTCAAGGCAGGTCATTGCCAAGGCCGCGATGTCAGTCACCCCCGCTGCCCTCGGGTCATGATTGCAAGCTGGCGCATCCGGATTCTTATCGCACAGCGGAGAGAGCCCGTCGGGGTCAGCCAACGTCGCCGGGTTATCCAGCACGTAAGTATATCTGCTGAGGGACTGGGGATTGGTGATGTCGCCGGTCATCGGGTCGGGGCTCATCCAGCGGCCATAGGTCGAAGTAAACTGCCGATACAGCGTATGGTCGAGGCCGGATTCCGTGTCGCGCTCCATGCCGGTGAACTTGTAATTGTTGGCGCTCGCGAGCGTGTTGGAAATCACCCGCTCCCCACCGAAGGGATAATAATCCGACTCGGCGTGCGTGAGGCCCCCCGCCCCCTGGACGTATCGCGATGAGCCTAGCGGGTCCGTGAAGTAGGTCAAAATCAAGCCCGAAGCGCTCCGCCGCGCAAGCCTCATGCCTGCACCGTAGATGTAATCGTTCACCAGGTTCCCGTTCAGGTCGGTTTCCTCAATCACGTTCCCGCCCGCGTCGTACCAGTAGAGTGTTCCGCTGGATTTCTTGACGCGCTTGCCGTCACCGTCATACGTGTACGTCACGCCGTTGGTGGAAGCGAGGCGGTTCTCGCCGTCCCACGCGTATGTGTACGTGCCATCGGCGGTCAGGTTCCCGCCGCCGTTGTAAGTGAACCCCGAGTTGGTTACTTGATTCTTCGCGTTCACCGTCACACTCATGGTTGGGGACGAGCATTTGGTGGACGCGATCCCGGTCAGGTTCGCGTAGCGGTCATAGCTAAAGCTCTGCCCCCACCAGTCCCCGCCCGAGTTCGCGTTGCTGTATGCCGTGGCCAGCCGGTTCAAAGTGGCGTAGGTTATCACGGGGCAGGTATCCACTCCGAACGGCCGGCCGTGCCAGGCTCGTCCGCCGGCTCAACGCATCGTAGCCAAAAGTGGAATTGGCGTGGCTAAAGTCCGTCAGGCCCGTCAGCCGATTCAGCGTGTCGTAAGCATAGCTGGTCACGCCACCCTCCGGGTCGGTGAAGCTGGTGCGGTTCGAGGCGGCGTCGTAACCATAGCTTTCCGTCAGCGTGCGCCCTGTAGGCCCACCTCACAAAAACCATGAGGTGGCTCGCTGAGTACCAGGGCTTTTCAGGGTGCAAAATTATTCGGGCAAGCAGCTAGGGATTCTACTTCGGAACCAATCCAAGATAGGAGGGCGGATTTCAAAGATCTCCTTCTTGTATACCAACCGAGTACCAAAACCGTCGGCAAATAGGTATTCCTCGGAATGACCATCCGTCACGCGCACGGCCCATCGGACATCAGGCTGGCGCGAAGTCCGCCTGGCGACGGCTTTCTCGATTTTCTGAGCCAACTGCGATGCATGAATGCTGACCACATGGGCTCGTACAATAAACTTGCAATCATAGTCCTTCAATAAAGTATCGGGTTGAATCGCATGTTGAAATTCCATCTCTACCGGGATTGAAAATATGTCCATTTCGGTCAGCCCGGGTTGGTTCAAGGCGCGCCTGAAATCACCCAATTCAGCCTTGGTCGAAGCGCCGGGAAAGGGGAGTGAGAAGATCATCATGAGCAGAACCGCAAAGGCCCACGTTCTAGCTCGCATTGTTTGACCCTCCTTTTAAAAATGATCGCGGGTGGCGCCTACGTTCCGCCTTATGGAATGCAGGCGCTTTCATGGATCAAATCATGGGCGTGTATGAACATGCCTGATATGGTCGCACTCAAGAGAATTGTTCGGATTGTCAAATTCCAACCCCAGGATGCGGGCACCCCATTCTCCCAATAGACGAACAAAAAGCGAAAGCCGGCCGAGGCGGAGGTACCGCGCCAATTCATTTCCGCGAGAACAAGCTATCACGGAATCCTCAAATGCCTGTCACGCCATGCGATTCTTAGACCCGGGCAGGGCTTCGAACCGCGCCCCGTAAAAGTTTCGATTCGATCCTTCGATGGGCCGTGCGCGAACGATTCGAGCCGGCAGTTCCGTCCGCTTGGTGATCGGGTCAAAGGGGAAAACCGTCATCACCATTTCGCCGTACGCGTATCTTTTGATGCTGGTGAAACAAAAGCCGGTCTTCGAAACATTTTGGGTTCGCGTCACTTCCACATTCCCTTCCCGGTCATGCACTTCGACTGTCACTTCCATATAGACACGTTGAAAGCTCCGGTCCGGCGGCCGTGCGGTGGAGAGCATCCGATTCGTTCGGCCTTCGAGGGCGGCCAAACTGGCGTATCGCCACAGGCTCTCTTTGGCGCAATTTCGACAAGGCTTGCCGATCATCCCAAGCGTGCGCAGAGTTTCAATCTCATGAACCGACATGGAAAAGAGGGCCATGGTGCGGCAAAGAGTGCATTGAAGCAGCACCCGCGCGTCCGCCTCCTCTTGCTCCTCTGCCGGAGGGAACTCGATGCCCCAGAAATTCTTGTTTTCATCCAGGCACTCGATTCCATACTCGCCATCTTGAGCCTCTTGAGGGCCGATGGAAACCAGGCGGAATTCCGCCACCTTGGGCGCGCGCTGGGCTGTCCGCACACGAACCGGGTGGGCGCAGTCGAGCGGCCAGGGAATCTTCAGGCGCGCGCCGTGTCGATTCAGGCCTTGGGCGCGCCCTTCGTATTCAACAGTGTCGCCATTGGGGTCCACGCCTTCCACGCGCACCGGTATGGTCACCGCCAGCCGGTCAGATCGGCGTTGTTCTATTCCTGGCAAAGTCATGAGGGAAATTCCACTGCTCGGTCGGCTATCTTACACCAAACTGAAATTATGGTCTCATTTGATTGATGGGAATTTACCCATCCCTTCCGGACGTGCTATGAGACCCGCGCGCGTCCGGCGTAAAACCCAATGGTGCCTCCCAGAACCCGGACACCCCGAGAAGGCGCGCCTTTAATAATTTTATAAGGCGGATATCGACCGGCTTGGAGGTGGGGGCGCAGAGCCACCGGGTGGCTCTGCGCCATTGGGTTGGAAGGACCTGTGTTAAGCCACCAAAGGTTCGGGGGCTGAAACGGCTTCAAAAGTAGCTCCGTAGAATCTTCGGCCGGAGCCTTCAATAGACTGCTCGCGGACGATGCGAGCCGCTAACTCAGTTTTTCGCGTGACCGGGTCGAGCGGAAAAACGGACATGATGACCTCGCCCAGCCGATACCTCTTGTCGCTGGTAAAACAGAATCCACATTTGGAAATGTTTTCCGTGCGAGTCACTTCCGCGCTACCGCGGGAATCACGCACGCCCAGCGGCACTTGCATGATGATCCTCCGGTGGCCCCGCCCGATCGGCCCCATCACCGAGGTCATCCAACTGGACTCCCCTATTGAGGAGTTTCGAGCGGCTTGTTCAATGACGTGGGTGGGAGGCACGCGGCCTTCCGCGTAACACCAGGGGGTTTCCGTGGTGCAGTTCTGGCAGTGTTTACCCACTTTACCGATCGACCTCAGAGCCTCCACTTCGGTCAGGGTCAGGGGCAGGAGCGCCAGGGTTCGGCAGATCCTGCATTCCAGGAGCGCTTTGGCATCCGCCCTCTCGCCGTCGCAGAGAATCGGGAAATCGATGCCCCAGAAATTCTCATTGTCGTCGAGGCACTCAACCCCGTACTCGCCGTCTTTGTCTCCCGGCGGGGAAATCAGTTCCACCACTCGGAATTCCGCCTCGTGGTGGGTTACCGGACTTTTCACTCGGATGGTTTGCCCTACTTTGAGGGGCAATGAATACTGGATGCGAGCGCCGTGGCGGCTCAGGCTGGTGGCGCGTCCTTTGTGTTCAACCGTTTGTCCGGTGGTATCTACTCCTTCCAGGTTCAGCGGAACTGTCAGCCACAGCCTGTCTGACCGGCGCCTTTCTGCAGTATCTGCAATCATGATTGAGATTCTCCTTGAATCAAATTCTGGCGCCTCTTCACGCGAGCATCCCGGCACTCCCCAATGGCCGGAACAAGTTAAAGTTCTCTATTATTTGTTATGAAGACAGCCGCGGACCGAGTTCGAAAAGTTCACAAGGGCACCCTCCGCTCGCCAAACCCTCGGACAACGAAGCAAGGTTTCCGGGGTACTTTTCCAGGATCTATCGACACTCCTTCTGTTGCCTTTCTATCGCGGCACCCACTGTCTTGCGGGCAAGAAGGATGCCATCCGTGCATGTAAATTAAGTCTTTTGTTTTTAATTTGTTGACGAAACTCCTCGCGTCGCCCGCTTCATCTGGTGGGGCCAATAATTCCACTTGGAATGTAGAAATTACCGAAATAGACGGGTGAGAGGACAAGAGGTCTGGACTTGAAGGTTAAGGGATAAAGGTTAAGAGCTGAAGTCCCAATGGTCCGAAAAGATGGACGCAACTTTGCCTAGTTCCCTGCCCCAAACCGCTGCTTTTAGCAATTTGCGGAATTAGCTCGTTGCAAATCGTCGTAATATATGAACCCATGCAAAGCGCAAAGAATGATGGCGTGGCGGTCCGAACCGAAAACGTATGCCGTTACTACTCAATTGGGTCAGAAGAAATTCGGGCGGTCGACGGCGTGTCGTTGGAAGTTCGAGTGGGCGAATTCCTCGCCCTGCTGGGAAGTTCCGGGTCGGGGAAATCGACTCTACTCAACCTGATTGCGGGGCTGGATCGCCCCACCTCCGGCGCCATCCGCATCCACGAGCGCAATCTGGCTGAGATGAGTTCGCAGGAATTGGCCGCTTACCGGCGCCACACGGTGGGCATGGTTTTCCAATCGTTCAACCTGATTCCCACCATGACGGTGGCGGAAAACGTCGAGCTCCCCATGCGGTTCGCGGAGGTCGATCGGGGCGAGCGCGACTCGCGGGTTCGCGAGTCGCTCGCTCGTGTGGGATTGGACGCCCGCCTCACCCACCGCCCCGGCGAGCTTTCCGGCGGAGAGCAACAACGCGTGGCACTCGCTCGCGCCCTGGTCAACAAGCCCAGCCTGCTGCTCGCCGACGAGCCGACGGGTAATCTCGACAGCAAAACAGGCGACAAGATCCTTGGCCTGGTCCGCGAGATCAATCAAGCATCCGGCACGACAGTCGTGATGATCACCCACGAACGCGGGCTCGCCGAACGTTTTGCCCACCGAATTATTTTTCTCTCAGACGGTAAACTGGTCTCAGAAAATGCACTGCAGTGAAGGGGTTCTAGATTTCAGATTAGGGCAAAGTGGTAGCGCAAAATCCCGATCTTATCGGAACCCTTCTAGCTTTCTGAACCAAGAACTGCAGAGTCTCTGAACAATGAGACTCTGCTCCAACCGCTCCTTATGATCTTAAGTGCGTGTTGAAGAAGGCGGCGATGCGGCGGCGGGCGTCTTGAGCCGAGGGCTCGTGGTAGCCGATCCCAACCACCTTCAGCATCCGGAACATAGAGTCATGGTGGTCGTTGAGGAATGAATGCCCGGCGTCGGGATACTCCTTCACGTCGTGGTCCACGCCAACCGCCGTGAGCACTTTCTCCAGTTTTTCAGCGACTCCTCGTTGGAAGTGATCCTTGGCGCCATAGCTGCCAACAATGGGACACGCGCCGGACAGAAATTCCTCGGCTTCCTTGGGAAGCCCGCCGCCGTAGTTCACGTTCGACGCCGAGAATCCGCGGCCGGGCGCGAGCAGCAGAGCGTAACCGCCGCCCATGCAGAAACCGATCACGCCGACCTTCCCCAAGCACCCGTCCTGTTGGGTCAGCCAAGTGCGGACCGCCTCGATCTCGTCGAAGGACTTGCCGCACCGGGCAGCAAAATCCCGGGCGATGGAACGCGGGCATCTAATCTTCACGCCCCAATAAAACAAGTCGTGGGCCGCGGCCACGAATCCCTCGCTCGCCAGCCAGTCGGCCTGGTTCCTCAGGTCAGGCTTCATTCCCCCAACGTCGTGGATAACCACCACGCCCGGCCAGGGCCTACTCTTTGTGGGCGTCGCCACATAGGCCGGCAGTTCACCCCAAGGACTGGGAATCTTCACGTCGGCCATCAAACCTCCTCGCAGGGTCGCACTCTTTTCGCGCTTGAAAATGTATGCGACCTCAACGACGGGAATCAAGTGGACACAATAAAAAAGTAGGTGGGAAGTGGGCGTGGGAAGGCCGGAGGACTGAAAGAGGCTGGGCCAGACGGCGCTTGGCCTGCAAGGCTCAGCACCGCAGGACCCTACGAGAATCCACAGTGCTTAAGGTTCATCGGACTCCTGGCGCCCAGCAACCTTCTAGAGACACTCCTTCGGTTTGACTCGTGGAGGGCCGGTCCGTTGTACAATAGAGGTCTATGCGAAAGCAGTTGCTGATGGCCTTAAGTTTGGTGGGACTTTTTATCTCCAGCTACCTCTGGTGGGTCTACACCTCACCCTTGCACGCGCTGGTGTGTCTGGGCACGGGGTGTGACACGGTGCGCCTCAGCCGGTATGCGGAAATTCTGGGGCTCCCCATGCCCGTGTTGGGTGTGGCGATGTACGCGGCCTTGGCGCTCTTGCTGTTTGCCGAGCAATTGATCGCCACCGAGTTTGCGCGTAAGGTCCGATACGCTTTCACCGCGATTGCAGCCGCCGGATTCCTCTTTTCCCTCTACCTGACCGGCCTCGAGGCCTTCGTAATTCACGCTTGGTGCGCGTGGTGCGTGGGTTCGGCCGTGGCTGTCACTTTCATTTTCGGAATCACAGCGTTGGAATTGATCCGGCCCGCGCGCCGCCCCGATGCTGCCGCAGCGCTGGCCACGCTGCGAAATCTTTTCACCACGATGCTGGTCGCCATTGTGATTGGCATCCCGGCTTTTATTTTTTTGTCGCGCCACGGGGAAGTTCCGGATGTAGTGCAGGCTTCGGAGCATGCATTAAGAAATAATTTGATTCGCGCGGACAGCCACGCGACTGGCAAACTTGACTCACCCGTCACGGTGGTTGAGTTTGCAGATTTTGAATGTCCCGCGTGTGGCCGCCAGGATCCCGTGGTTCGTGAAGTTATGCAGAAATATGGCGACCGGGTTCGCTTCATTTTCCGCCAGTACCCGCTGGAACAAATCCACATGAATGCCATGCAGGCCGCCGAAGCCAGCGAATGCGCGGGCGCGCAGGGAAAATTCTGGCCGGCCAAGGATAAGCTCTACGATGGCCAGACCGACTTGACCGAACCCGCTCTTTATCTCTATGCCGACCAACTCGGGCTGGACAAGGCCCGTTTCAGCCAGTGTTTATCGAGTCATGCCACGCTGGCCAGAATCCGCGAGGACATGGCCGACGCCCATGCATTGGGCGTGGACAGGACTCCTACGTTTTTTGTGGGCCAGCAAAAGATTGCCCAGCCGATGGACCTCACTCAGTTCTCCCAACTCCTGGACAAAGAGCTTGCGGCCCGAGGGGGGACCAAACCCGGCGGCGCTACACAAACGGCATCCTCGGGAAGTCCCTTTTCCACCGGAGGAAATATATTTGCCAGTTCCCAGGGCTCTGAGATGGCCTGCAGCAACGACGAAGCTTTGAAGGCACAACCTGATTTGATCCGCACGCCCCAAACCCGCCAGCTTTTTGAAGGCGCCACCAAGCCACTGTTCGTGGACGTGCGAGCGGCCAAGGATTATGCGGTTGGACACCTCCCCGCTGCCATCAACATCCCGGTGGATGATTTCGAACGCCGCTTTTCCGAGTTGCCCAAGGATCGGACCATTGTCCTCTACGAAAGTGGGAAATCCCCGGGCGATATTTGCGGCTCCAGCCGCGCCGCCGGCCGCGTTCTGCTGGCCCACGGCTTTGCCAAGGAAAGAGTGAAAGTCTATCAGGACGGCCTGGCCGATTGGCAAAAGGCGGGCCTGCCCGTCGCGCACTAGGTTCCAATTGGAATCCTCCTAAGGGGAAAGCGTCGTTTTGAGCATCGATTTTTGGGGGGACCAAAACCCGGAAAATCAAGACAGCCGAAGCAGAAGCCCGCAGAACCACAAGTGCTCTTATCCTAAATAAGGAAAGTGAGAGAGTTGAATTTTAGGCTTTGGAAATAGGTCTTTTTGCGCCGTACAGTCCGCCCATTATGAATACTTTTTCGTCAGATTTTCTCACCAGGCTCCGTCATCTGGAGCATCACCTTAAAGCCAACATCAAGGGACAGGATCATGTTCTTCCCCGCATCTGTTCCGTGCTCCAGCGAGGAGAATTGAACCTGGCTCATCCGCACAGACCGAAAGGTTCTTTCCTTTTCGTCGGGCCTACAGGAGTCGGTAAAACCGAAATTATCCTTGCTTTCAGGGGGCGGCGAGGAGGGCTGAGGATTTGAAGTATAGGAAGGGGAATTCGACTGTTTGGAGAGACTGGAAACAAATCCGATGCCGAGAAGGACAATAAATCCCCAAAGGCATCCGTAATTCGACTTCTTTGGACTCGGCTTCGGGAGTGGCTGCGAACCGCAACAGCGGAACTGCAAGCGCCAACGGCGGTTGGCTCCGGCGACTTGTTAGGCCGCTGGTTGAACCAAATTGATAAGATTTCCACGAGTATCCTCGAAAACTACTGCTGTGACCGGACCCATCTTGGTCGGTTCGCCACGAAAGCGCACTCCCAAACTTTTGAGACTTTGGAATTCGGCTGCGATGTCTCGCGTGAAAAAGGCAGTGGATGGTATTCCGGCCTCAAACCTAGCTTTCTGATAAATGCCGGCGGGCGGGAAGCCCATCGGCTCCAATACTAACTTAACGCCTGCGACGCCATCAGGCGAGGAAACGGTGAGCCACCGAAAAGGCCCATTCGTGATGTCCGCCTGCTTGGTGAAACCCAATACAGTCGTGTAGAAGTGGAGCGCCTTGGTTCGGTCGTCAACTGTGATGCTTGCGAGTTTGATTTGCATGATGTGTTTATGTTTGTGGTGTGAAGCGGCCTAACGAGAACAAGATCAGCTACAGGCGGAGCGCGGCGCGGTAGCTGCGTGGGGGTATGCGGGGAGCAGCTACCGTGACGCGCGGAGCCTGTTAGCTGCATCGCATGGTTAGGCGCTTTGGTGGGGAATGAATAGTAGGCCAAATCCAATGAGGACATAAAAGCTGAGGCAAACAATGCCAGATACAGTGTCGCTAAAGAAATGAAATATGCCTGCGGAAAAATACCTTGCCATGTCGGAAGACGCCCAAACGCAGAAGAATGAGAGGATCGCAAGCGCAGAAAGTGCTGAAGCACTCAGCAACACAATGCCTGTATCACGTTGCGTGTGACTAAACCCCTGAAAAACGCTCCGAGCAGAAGGAATACAACCGCCGGAATACTGAAAACAGCGATGATGACTGCCTTGATGTGCCAAGGAGGTTGGTTGACGAAGGCGAGGATGTTCACCACGTAAAAAAAGAACCCAGACAATGCTAGCGTGGATCTAAAAAACTCGAGGGAGACTAATCCAGCTCGGCTATTCTGGCCCGGACCAAATCCTTCACTAATTCTCTATCGATTTCCCAATCGACAGGGATCTGAAAGCAGTTCTTAAAGAGGACAAACTTCCCCAACCTCACCTTAAAGTCTTCAATTACACGAGAACTCCAGGGTGAAAATGTTAGATGATGCTTGTAGGCACAAA
>JBGPCF010000159.1:0-13939 GCA_041481635.1 Terriglobia bacterium
TCTGGATGGAATCAGCATCAACGACTATTCGAACGGCGCTCCGGGCAGCGTGCTCGGTGACAATCTGGGAATCGACGCCGTGGAGCAAGTGTCTGTGCTGGGAAGCAATTATCCAGCCGAGTACGGGCGAACTTCGGGCGGCGTAATTAACGCGGTGACCCGTTCGGGGAAGAACGCTTTCCACGGCACCGTGTATGAGTTTCTGCGCAACAGCGCTCTCGATGCGCGAAACTTCTTTGACGGGCCCACCATTCCGCCCTTCAAGCGTAACCAGTTCGGTGGGTCTGCGGGATTGCCAATCCAAAAGGACCGCACGTTCATTTTTGGAGACTACGAAGGACTTCGCCAGTCCCTGGGCGAGACGACCGTGAACACCGTTCCTTCCATCGCAGCGCGCAACGGCCAGCTTTCCTCTGGATCGGTCACTGTGGATCCTGCGGTAAGCCGCTTTCTCGCCGCGTTCTACCCGTTGCCTAATGGGCCGCTGCTCGGAGCCGGAGACATCGGAATTTTTACGTTCTCTGAACAGCAGGTTACCAGCGAAAATTATTTCACCATCCGGGTGGATCGCAAGTTTTCAGAAAAAGACAGCCTCGCGGGCACTTACATGCGCGACAACTCGAAGACCGTGCAGCCCGGCACTTTCGACGAACTTCTCACAAATGTGGTATCGTGCCGTCAAGTGGTCACTCTTCATGAACAGCACATATTCAGCCCCACCTTCCTGAATGCCGCTAGACTCGGTTTCAGCCGCGCCGTCGGGATTCAAGGAGGAGTATCCAAAGTCTTGAACCCTCTCATGTTGGATCCCTCGTATGCGTTCGTGACCGGAGGACTTTCCGGGTCCGTTCAGGGTGTACCGGGGCTGACCAACTTCGGTGGTGCTCCGAGCACTCGTGGAACTTTACAGTCAAGCAGATCTCTTTCCTGGAATTCCTTCCAGGCAGGTGACGACGCCTTCCTCACTAGGGGAACGCATGCACTGAAGTTCGGTGGCCTCGTCGAACGGATGCAAGACAACCAGTTGTCATTGGCCACTGTAAACGGATCTTTCCGCTTCGATGCGCTCTCAAGTTTTCTGACAAACCAGAAGCCGCTAGCTTTTCAGGGGAATCGCGAAACATCTGCACCTAGTTTCGGTATGCGTCAGACTCTGCTCGGCGCTTACGTGCAGGATGATATTCGGCTGGAAAAGAATCTGACGTTCAATGCAGGCTTGCGCTACGAAGTGGTGACAGTGCCAAACGAGGCGCATGATCGGATCTCCAACTTGCGCAACCTCACTGACGCCCAGCCGAGTGTTGGAACACAATTGTTCCGAAACCCTACGCTTCGGAATTTCGAGCCGCGCTTAGGCTTCGCCTGGAATCCGCGGAGCGGCAGGACTCTCATGCGCGGCGGATTCGGCATTTTCGATGTGTTGCCGCTGCCGTACGAATTTACGATTACCATTCAGCATGGTGTGCCGTTCGTGCACCAGATATTTGGAACTACCTTCCCTGCAGGTTCATTTCCGACGGGTGCATATCAGCAACTCATCACGGAATCGACCTCCTCCCGTTCTGTTTACGTCGAAAACAATCCCAAGCGTACCTACGTGATGCAATGGAACTTGAGCGTAGCGCGCGAGCTGTCATCCACGCTGGCCCTAACCGTCGGCTACGTGGGATCGCGGGGGGTCCACCAGCCCTACCGGATGGACAACATCGATATGGTTCTCCCCACGCTAACCGCGGCGGGTTATGTTTTTCCTCCAGCGGCAACCAGCCAAACACTAAACCCGAATTTTGGCCGGATCAGTGCAACCCTCTGGCAGGCTAGCTCGTTCTACGACGCACTGCAGGTGGATGTCACGAAACGCGTAAGCCATGGCTTTCAGTTCCATGGTGCGTACACCTGGGGCAAGAGCATTGACACGCTCTCGGCTACCGGAGCTAATGACACGTTTCCGAACGGGCTATATAACCAGCTCTTTTTTGACCAACGGACGACGCGCGGTCTTTCAGACTTCAACGTCGCGCAGACCGCCGTGGTGAGCTTTACATGGGAAATACCCGGTCCGGCTTGGAGCTCTATGGCTCCGAAATGGATTCTGAGCGGGTGGCAGTTAGGCGGTCTCTACAAGATAAGCACTGGGCAGCCGTTTACACCGATGCTCGGTGGCGACCCTCTGGGGATGAAATTGGAAGAGAGCAGTGAGCCGCTGGACCGGCTCGCTGGCCAGGGCTGCCAAACGCTAACCAACCCAGGAAACCCCAACCATTACATCAAGACTCAATGCCTGGCTTTCCCGGTTCCAAGCACCCGGTGGGGGAATCTCGGCCGCAACACCCTGATTGGGCCAGGTCTGTCGAAGCTGGACTTCTCCGTTTTCAAGAACAATTATGTGAAGCGCATCTCAGAAAACTTCAACGTTCAATTCCGCGGCGAGTTTTTCAATATTCTCAACCAAGCAAATTTTGCCTCGCCCACCGACAACCTTACAGTCTTCGACCAGAACGGCCAGCCCGTTCCAAGCGCGGGACTCATCACGTCCACACAGACCACTTCCCGCCAGATTCAGTTCGCGCTCAAATTGATCTGGTGAAACCGTGCGAGGGCGTATTCGGCAACACTATTTCCCTGAATTCTCTGCTTCAAGAGTCAAGATTTGCGCAGGTTCAGCCCGGCCATTTGCCCCACTTCTCAAAAGGAGAAAACCATGAAAACGTCTCTGTCCGTGATCGCCGCTGTACTTTTGGGATTGGCGATGTGTGGATTGCTAATGGGTGACGTATCAGCCCAGCAGGCCGCACACCGACGAGAGCCTATGGTGATTACGAATCGAGTTCCGCTGCCCGGCGTCATGGGGCGCATGGATCATCTCACGGTCGATAACAAACATCGCCGTGTCATCGTTGCCGCGTTGGGAAACAACACAGTTGAAATAGTGGGGGGCTTCACTTTGAAGGACATTCACAGCATCCCGGGACAGGATGGACCGCAAGGGGTGCTTTACGTTCCAGAAATCGACAAGCTCCTGGTCGCGAACGAGGGAGGCAAGGTCAACATTTATGAGGGAGACAAATACGAGTTCGTGAAGGCACTCGATTTCGACGGCGCCGATAACCTCCGATACGATCCCGCCGAAAAACTGATCTACGTATCCTACGCGGAGGGTCTAGGGCTGATTGACGCAAAGACCCTGGAACGCCTCCCGACCGTCTACAAGTTTCCAGAGCAACCCGAATCGTACCAGCTGGAGACGAAGGGGCCGCGGATCTTTGTGAACCTGCCCATCGCCAGCTCCATCGCGGTCCTTGACCGTAGGTCCGGACAAAGAATCGCGACGTGGAAAGTCACCGACGCTCGGACAAACTTCGCGATGATGCTTGACGAGGCTGACCATCGTTTGTTCTCCGTGTTTAGAAATCCCTCGACTATCATAGTCTTTGACACGGAGTCCGGCAGAATAGTTGCGAAACTCCCGTGTGTAGTGGACGTTGATGACATTTGGTACGAGCCCACCACGAAACGTATATACCTGAGCGGAGGGGAGGGGTTTGTTGACGTATTTCATCAGCTCGATCCCGACCATTATGAGCTCATAGGAAAGATCCCGACGTTCACGGGAGCGCGTACCAGCGTGATCTGGGGGGAGTATCGCGCACGTCAAGGGATGGTCATTGCGGTTCCAGCGACTTCGAACCAAGGAGCGGAATTATGGCTCTCCCAATTTGTAGACTACTGATCCTCTGTCGCTAGGAAGCGCCTATGCTGTGAGTTTGGCTGCGGGCCACCCGCCGGGTGGCCTTTAGGCTGTTCTTTCTACCGAATCCAAGTGTCGGAAGACCCTGGCCGCAAGAGTCTCACGCACTCGGTTTAATATTTCGGTCAGCCCACCCTGGTTCCTGAGAAAGAATCTTATTGTTTTCAGGTTTCATTCAGGTTATGTCGTTAAGCTGTCTTGCTCAGTGAGACCGGAGTGCTTCCTACGGTAATCGCTGTTGCCGGAAGCGAGTTAGTGCGCGCTCCAATATTTCGGGACAACCGGCGGCTGGAGGAGAGCGAAAGACGATGCTCATTGCATGCCTGGGGGGCACGCCAGTTTATGCGGGGCCAGGTTGAGATCAATAGTCACGCTCAATTGACGAGGAGGAAATCTTGAAAAAAGTCTGCTGCACTTGTCTGGCACTGACGCTGATGGTCACATTTGCGACTCTGTTGGGCGCACAAAAGAGCGCGGCGCCCCAGGGAAATCCACCGCTCATTTTGACAACGCAACTTCCTCTCCCGGGTGTTCACGGCCGATTCGACCATTTCGCTTTCGATCCCGTTGAGCCGGGCCGGATCTTTATCTCCGCGCTGGGGAACAATTCACTCGAAGTGATAAATCTAGTCGAGGGAACGGAAGTGCACCGCATCACTGGCATCCCGGAACCTCAGGGTGTGACCTATGCTCCCGGACTCAACAAGATCTTTGTCGCAAGCCGCAAGGGCACCCTCTACATCTACGATGGAGCCAGTTATAACCTCATCACAAGCATTGCGTATAACGCCGACGTCGACAATCTGCGGTACGACGCGGCTTCGAAACGCGTGTACGTCGGCTATGGCGACGGCGACAAAGCGGCAATTGGAATGATTGACGCAACAACCAATAAACGCCTGGATGAGGTGTACAAAACCGGCGCCCATCCCGAGTCGTTCCAACTGGAAACGTCGGGTCCCAAAATCTTTGTAAACTTGCCGGACTTGAAGCAGGTCGGGGTAATTGACCGCAACACAAAACAGGTGTCGAAGTGGCCTCTCACTCTTGAGGATAATTTCCCCATGGCGCTCGATGAGGCCGATCACCGGTTATTCATTGTTACCCGCACTCCACCTCGCTTGGCGGTGCTTGACACGAACTCCGGTAAGGTCGTTGCCGCCCTGCCGTGCGTCGCCGACGTGGATGACGTGTATTATGATTCCAACCGCAAGCGCGTTTACATCCCGGGCGGGCAGGGTTTTATCGATGTCTTTCAACAGAAAGACGCCGACCATTTTGAGCATCTCGCCAAAGTTCCCACTGTTGTAGGCGCACGCACCGCAGGTTATGCCAAAACGGGCAAAAAGGGCAGCGACCGTTTTTACGTCGCCATTCCGGCTACCCCAGGTAAGGAAGCAGCCGTGTGGTGGTATACCGTCCAGGAATGAAGTTGAAGAGAGCGGCCATGCCACCGCGCCTGCCGTTGTTTGAAACGACCTCGGGCCGCATGGCTGTCGTGCTCCGAAGCGTCCAGGACAGGGATGATCTGCATCAAGCCCGGATTTCCGATTTGAGAATCGGTGATAAGCGTGTATGAAGATATGCATCGCCTGTGTTCATGCGTGAACTGAGCGCAGGGAAGCCTTCTGGAGGTGGACACCCAGCGGGTGAGACACAGAATCAGCCCTTTCATCTCTCGTTCAACGCTTCCTTGAGCGTCGATTTTCAGTGGTTGCGAGTCACTTCCGACGGAGGTCTGATTCTGATCCGGGAGCTGGACGAACGGCTGGGCTTCGGCGAACTCATCGAGCAATACCTGACGGACTCTCGGATGAAGAATGCGCGCTTGCCCTTCGCCGACCTGCTGCGGCAATCGGTATACAGCCGCTTGGCGGGGTATGAGGAGAGGTGTTGCAAAAGCGGGCTGGAATCTAGGGCAATTTCGGGCTGTGCTGGTGCGGATGGCAGACCGTCGGGAGTGCTCCCGATAAAAATCGTTTCACAGTGTCGCGAGCAAGCGAGACGGGTGTACTATGGTGCCGTTTTCGAGATCAAAAAGGAAATTCCGGCTTGGGGGCGAATAAGAAAAAGGCCAATATCATGACTACACTGAAATCATTGGAAATCTGGTCGGTTCAAACTCTGTGCGACATAGGGATTCTCTTCTCCATCATCTCATTCTTACTTCATATTGGTCGTCCTTACTTCGAACGTATCCTCGGCCGCCTCACGCTCCGCGCCGCCGCCGACTTATGGTGGGTTGGTTACGTCGTCCTGCGCGATGGCTTTCTTCTTGGCGCCATGTTGCTTGGTTTCTGGCATCTGAATCTGGACATCATGGCGGATATCAAGGTGGGCCTGCCTTTTGTTCCTTTGGGTACCATCGCCCTGGCCGCGGCGTTGCTGGTCAAGACAATTCGAAACGCCGAAGACATCAACGCCTCATATCGCCTCAGCACTTACCTTGTGGCTCTGGGAGCCGTCCTGAATACCTTCGGATACGTTTTCGTCATGGAATCGCCAGGGGAGGAGTACACCGTCAGCAAGACCGCGTTTTGGCAGACATTGTACTCCTGGCGATCGGATGTAAATCCCGGCCTTTCGACGGTTGTTTTCTACATAACCTTTCCGATGCTGTGCGTAATTGTTATAATAGCCTTTGTGAGGGCCATGCGTCTCTTCAACGAAACAAGCGCAAGGAGTGAGGGAGATAAGAATGTTTAGCCTTAGACTGGAGGGGAAAGAATGCCTCGCCTGCGGGATCTGCATGGATGTATGTCACACTCATGCAATTGCGATGCGGCTGAACAAATCAAAACCCATAGAGGGAGATACCCTTACGTTCGTCCTGCTTCAGACGCTACACAATTTGGAGATGCCACCGCAGCCGAAGGTGACGTTCCCTTATTTGGCTCAGCCGGAATTCTGCGATGGTTGTGGCGACTGCGTTAAGGAGTGTCCGACAAGTGCGCTGGTATTAGCTGTAGTGGAGACAAATCGCTCCATGGCAGAGACTATCAGGCCTCAGGTCATCCATTAATTTCCTGGGCCGGCCGACCATCCCCGTAAACCTGTCCCTATGAATAACTTCACCTGACTTGAAAGGCGCAGTGCAAACAGCGACGAGAAAGTCGGAGTTCTACTGTCCGCCACTTTTTGCTTCTCATGGGCACGGGCAAGTCATTCCGATTGGCATCTGCACGCAGACGATGACCTTTAAGATGCCGAGCGCAAACGCGTCTACATACCCGTTGGCCATTATTTTATCTCGATCAGTTCCAGTGCCTCGCGACTCAGACCTTCAATCATCACGGCGCGCGTATCGCCAAACTTGTAGGGCTGTTCGAGGAACTTGACGCCTTCTCCCCGCAGCTTGGCGATCCAGGCGTCGAGGTTGCTGACACTGAGCGCGATGTGATCGGCCAAATGTCCACGCGTGCTCACGAGCGGATGGTCTCCCTGACGCTCGTACCAATTCATCGCCACATCGTCGAAGCTGACGCCCGCTGAAGGCTGGCGGATCATCCCTTCCTTTCCTTTTCGAGCGCTGGCCAACTCCGATCGCCGCGCTCCACCTTACAGTTAGCCTCGGTGTGCGACGCCTGCCCGGCGGCGCCCTGACTCGCCGGTGCGTTGAGGTGCTTCTGGTACCAGAGCTGCGCACAGAACGGGTCTTCCTGGTACATGTGCACGTGATTAAAACGCTCCACCGGCATATCTCCCCGGTACTCCACGATGGCCCGGTCGGGGCCTTGCAGGTAGGCGAAGCCAGCTCCCCCCACGTGGCTCAACGCCCTAGCCTTGGCTTCCGCGATCTGTACCTTGGTCAGTCCTAACACGCCTCCCGTCCCCGGCCAGGTATCGCTACTACAAACTTCAATGACTATCCCGTGGCTCGGATGAACGAAGCTCCCTATCAGACGAACGTGCATATCTTCGATAGCAGTGCTCCACCCGCAGGAGTAGGCGAGCCCGGTGTCCCGCCTTTTATTCCCGCACTCTGCAATGCCATATTTGCCGCTACAGGCAAGCGGATTCGCGAGTTGCCGCTCAGCAAAAACAAGCTCGTTTGAACCCGCTTCCACCGGAGGAACAGTTGCCGCTATTTCACGGGCACCAATGCCGCGCCTGCAGGCACCCACTTGCCGTTCAGCTTCACAAACATCCTGAGCACCGTCGCTTGGTCCGTGACAACTATCTTGCCACTGGCGTCGGCGGCTTTGAAAACCGTGCGATCCGTCGCGAGTGCGACGTTCCCGTAGACTGCCATTAACTTGAAGTCCTGCGGATTAGGTCCAGCATCTCCTGGGGAAACCGGGCGAGCCGTGGCCGTTGCGGTCTGTCTTTTCACCATTTCTTGTTTGTCTGTAACTTCGCCTTGGCGGCTGATCTCGAAGAATGTGCTGGGCCAAATCTTATTCTTGAAGTCTACACAATCTTGAGCGTGGTCCTTGTGATACTTATGGGCGCATACCCACTGGTCGTTGATGTCCGCAAGCCGCTTTTCTAAATCTGTCCAGTTCTTGTCGCCTTTCTTCATGGAATCTTGAGCGATAGCCAGGGACGAAAAGGCCATGAGCGCTACTACAAACAGCACGCGAATGTTTCTCATTACGAGTCTCCTCCCTAGAGTGACGATGTTTGACGTGCGACAGACCTCGGCTACTTTTTCGTAGTTTTCGGCCACAGGACGCCCTGATCTTCCTTCGTGACCGGCCCGATGCCTTTGTAAACGAACTTCTGCAGGCGCTGCCCGCGATAGGTCTCGGTTACATAGATGTTGCCTTTCGAATCGGTGGCGATGCTATGCGGGCCGTAGAATTCACCGGGCTGGCGTCCACCTTCCCCGAACGTCGTCAAGACTTCGAGAGTGTCGCGCAGCAGGATGTGCACCCGGTCGTTCTCCCCATCGGTCAGATAGATGTACTTTTGTTGCGGGTCCTTCGAGAAAGCGATGTCCCAGGCCGAACCGGAACCCAGCGTCCTCTTCGCGATGAATCCTTCCTTCACGAAGGTGCCGTCTGGCTTGAACACCTGGATCCGGTCGTTCGCGCGGTCACAGACATACAACAAGCGATCGACCGAGAGATCGGCACAATGGACCGGATTGCGGAACTGCTGGGCAGGCGGCGCATCCGGGTTGTAATTGCCCAGGTCGGTGTCGTCGGGTTTGTGGCCATAGGCGCCCCAGTGCCGCTTGTACTTGCCGGTCTCCGCGTCGTACACGATCACACGATGGTTGCCGTAGCCGTCGGCCACGTACACTTCATTCGTCTGTTTGTCGACAAACGTCTTGGCCGGCAGCCTCAGGTTCTCGACGTCGTTGCTGCCCTTGCTATGACTCGGCTTGCCGATTTGCATCAGGAATTGACCGTCCTGCGTGAATTTCAGAACCTGGTTGTCCAGGTAGGAGGCGGTTGCGGACGCAGCCGATTCGTCAGGTTCGCCAGCCACCGCAGGCCGGGCGGCGGGCTGCCGGCCCCGGCCGTTGCCACCAATCCACACGTTACCCTTGTAATCGATCGTAATTCCGTGGTTCGAGTCCGGCCAATCGTAGCCGTTGCCTGGTCCACCCCAGTGGCGCAGCAGGTTGCCCGCCGCATCGAACTCCAAAACCGGCGGGGCCGCTGCGCAGCACATCGCGATGGGCGGGTTTGTCGCGGCGTGGAGCTCGCCTGGTTCGAGCGAGCCCCGGCGATGGACGATCCAGACATGATCCTGCGCATCGACGGATACACCGATGGTCATTCCGATGAGCCAATGGTTCGGCAACGGCTTCGGCCACAGCGGGTCCACTTCAAACATCGGCGCCTGAACTGCGGCCGCCTCGACTGCGGCCCGCTTCTCGAGCAGCGTGGATCCAACTCCGAGCGTGACCAAGAGCCCCAGAAATATCGCTCCAACATAGAGATTACGTTTCATAAGCCCGTTCCTCCTTCAGTCCCGGCGAATTCAGTCTTCCTCGCGCGGTATGGACTTGGCAACCGACCTCTTCTTGTGCAAGGTAAACCCGCCTCCCAGCGAGACAAGAACTGCTAGGAGGATCAGGCCAAAATTAAAAACTACGCGCCATGCGTCCCCTCGCCCCATCGTAACCGAAATCTCGCACCGTGTGATTGCAGATATAGCGTGTTTAGTCCCAGAGTTCAATTCTTTGGAGAGATAATTGGAACCAATCCTGCCCCAGCCACCCTCCACTTACCTTTATCCTTCACAAACATGCGGAGCACCCCCATTTCCCTGACCACGACGATGTTGCCACTGGCGTCAACGCCCTTGATAATCGTGTGATCGGTCGCCAATACGACGTTTCCGTATACCGCACGTATCTTGAAATTATCTGGGAAGGCGCCCGTACCTGGCTTCCGATCAGCCTTGGCCATCTGGGCCATCATTTCTTGCTTATTTACCACCTGTCCGCTCGACAGAACGTCGAAGAAGTCATCCATCCACAGCTCTCCCATACTATCCGGACCAGTCATTTTCTTATCAAATTCGGCCTTCATCCATTTCAGCTCGAGCGCGAAGAGTTCTTTTTCCAACGCGGCATTCCCAGTGACCTTTTGGCTCTTCTGCTGAGCTAGAGCGGGCAGAGTAAAACCGCCAAGCACACACACAATCAGCACCCACACGTATCTCATGTGAAAATTCCTCCTCGTCAAAATCGATTGCATCTCTGTCACTCCATTACCAACCGTTGGTCGTATTCCGCCGTATTCAGGTAGAGTGCCCGCAGCTTGAATTCGTCCGGAACGACCCCTTCACCAGGCTTGCGATTTGCGTTTGCGAGTGTTTTCAACGCCGACAGTTTGACTGTGTTTCCCGTGGTATCCCAGCCGAGGATCTCAAACCACTGATCGGTAAATAATTGTTTCAAGAAGTCCAATTTCTTGGTCATCGCGGAAACCAACCATTTCTTATCGATCGCGGCGAGTTGCTTTTCCGTGTCCATCCAATTGCTGCTGATTTCGAGGGCGTTGGTCGAGTGGACCGCAGGCGGCGGCACAATCCCAACGGATCCCGGAGGCATGACGACAGGCACCAGAGCCGCGCCGGCGGGTCTCCACTCCCCATTTTCCTTAACGAACAACCGGAGCACCCGGGCACTCGAGGTGAAGGTGATCTGCCCATTGGTGCCAACGGTCGTAAAAGCAGTGTAATCCGTGCCAAGCGCAAAGTCCCCATAAACGGCTCTCAACTTGAAAGCGTCCGGATGGGGTCCGACGCCAAGCGGGTTATCCACCGCGGATTGTGCAGCCACCATCTGGGCTTTGTCTTGAACGAAGCCGGTACGGCCTATCTCAAAGAATTGGTCGACCCAATACTTACTCCGGAATTGCACGCAATCTTTATACGGTTTCTGATAGGGTCCGGAACACAGCCATTGCTGATTGACGTCCGACAGCACGTTTTCCAAACCCGGGCTCTTGCTGGTTTTTGTGCCCGCCTCTTGACCCGCGGCCAGCGACGGAATCGACAGGACGCCCGCTAGAACCAGTAATTGAAACCGTCTCATTGCGCATTCCCCCGCTGCATTGATAGTGATTAGAGTGCCTCAGAAAACTGCGGACAAAAGTCCGGCCCGGCACGTTGCTATTTGTGCGGCCCGTAGCCTTTGTGGTGTCCGTTGCGCGTGTTGCTGACAGTGAAACTGCCGTCGGCCCAGGCCGCAACTTTGATGTAATTCACCGCTGTTTCGTCCGGAACTCCTGTCTCGAGCGTACCGCCAACCCCTGTGTTGGCGATGAACTGTTCGGGCGAATTGTGATCCCCGGCGTCAACCGCGTAGTGCAACTGCCATAGGTCTTCCAATCCGGGCGATTTCTTGACTGTCTCGAATGTTGCAATCGCTCCGCCTTTGTTCGCGCCGTTGTTCATCACGGCCACACGTGGATGCATCGCTTGCACCAGCATCGGCAGGCTGGAAGTGTCCTTTCCGTGATGGGATACCACATACAGGTCGATGGTGCCGACGAGGTTGTTAGGGCAGGCCAGATCATGTTCCTTGTTCCACGTCAAATCGCCAAAATCGACCATGCGAAATTTTCCCAGGGAGATGACCATCCCGACGGATTGCTTATTTTCACCGCCGACCATGGGATCTTTGGTCTCATCCTTCGGCTGGAAATCAGCGCACAATGGATTGGCGGCCCCGGCGCCAGGCAACGGTTCTGTGATGGTTTCGGCGGCAGCAGACACGACGTGGACTTCGACGCCACTGATCGGAAGCTTGTCGCCGGGTTTGGCCAAGATGTGCTGGCCCTTGTCGCGCACTGTGAGATAAGCCGCATAATATTGGGGAATGTTCAAAGTCTTATCCGCGGTTGGCCCGTGATCGACGAAGTTCCGAATCGGAATCCTGGCTGCAAGATCAACCACACCGCCAGCGTGGTCCACGTGATAGTGCGTGAGCACCAGATAGTCGATCTGGGTGATGCCCGCCTGCTTCGCGACACCGGCGATGCGATCAGCATCGCGCGCGCCGGGCCAGCCCGTATCGACCAACAACGATTGTCCGGAGGGTGAGACGAACAGAGTTGACTGTCCGCCCTCCACATCAATGAAATAAACGTCCAATCCCTTGCGCTGTTGCGCCCAAGCGATTGCACACGACAAAGCCACCGCAGCGACGATCAGAAATGACAGCGTCTTACGCAATCAGGTCTCCTGAATGTTCAAGCCAGGCGGCACCCGGAATGCCAAGCGATTCTTAATGGATCGGCAGAGTCTATCAGCGCATCCAGCCAGGGGCAAGAACGTATGCTCCGAATCCATATCGCGGCAGACGCGCTGCTATTTATGCGGCCCGTAGTCTTTGTGTTGTCCGTTGCGCGTGTTGGTGACGGTGAAACTGCCGTCGGCCCGGGCCGCTACCTTGATGTAATTCACCGTTCCTTCGTCCGGGACGCCTGTCGCGACCGTGCCGCCAACCCCCAAGTTCGCGATGAACTGCTCGGGCGAATTGTGGTCCCCGGCGTCAACCGCGTAGTGCAACTGCCATAGGTCTTCCAACCCCGGCGATTTCTTGAGTGTTTCAAACGTAGCAACCGCTCCGCCTTTTTTCGCGCCGTTGTCCATCACGGCCACGCGCGGACGCATCGCCTGGACCAGCATCGGCAGGCTGGAAATGTCCTGCCCGTGATGCGACACGACATACAAGTCGATAGTGCCCACGAGGTTGTTCGGGCAGGCCAGATCATGTTCCTTGTTCCACGTCAGATCGCCGAAATCGACCATGCGGAATTTTCCCAGGGAGATGACCATCCCGATGGATTGTTTATTTTCCCCGCCGACAAGCGGCTCTTTCGCCTCATCCTTCGGCTGGAAATCAGCGCACAATGGATTGGCGGCCCCGGCGCCAGGCAATGGTTTGGCAATCGTATCGGCGGCTGCCGACACAACCTGGAAGTTGGCGCCTTTAATCGGAAGGCGGTCGCCGGGCTTGGCCACGATATGCTGGCCTTTGTCGCGCACCGGGAGATAGGCGGCATAATTCTTGGGAGTGCCCAACGCCTCTTCTACGTTTGGGCCGTGATCGACAAACGTCTTGATCGGGATTCTAGCTGCGAGATCAACCACACCGCCAGCATGGTCGCCGTGATAGTGCGTGAGCACCAGGTAGTCGATCTGGGCGATACCCGCCTGTTTCACGACACTGGCGATGCGGTCGGCATCGCGCGCGCCGGCCCAGCCGGTATCGACCAATAACGATTGTCCGGAGGGTGAGACGAACAGAGTTGACTGTCCGCCCTCCACATCAATGAAATAAACGTCCAATCCCTTGCGCTGTTGCGCCCAGGTGATTGCACATGATAAAGCCACCACGGCAGAGATCAGAAATGGCAGCGTTTTACGCATGAGGCCTCCTAATTTTTCGAGCCGGCCGGCACCGGGAATACCCAGCGATTCTTCTTGGACCGGCGGAGTCTATCAGTGCATCCAGCCAGACGCAAGATCATGTCAGTCCGCGTATCTTTTGATCGGGTGATTATCCACGGACGGGAGGGCAGAAAACAAGCGGCCGGTGCGGCGCAATGACGCCTCTGGACCGGCCGCAAGAAATATCAGGCACACCTATCTACTTTTTCGGCCACACGACGCCTTGGTCTTCTTTCGTGACCGGCCCCAGACCCTTGTAAACGAACTTCTGCAAGCGCTGCCCATGGTAGGTTTCGGTCGTATAGATGTTGCCTTTCGAATCCGTAGCAA